>JBBQSA010000006.1:0-93145 GCA_038214295.1 Gammaproteobacteria bacterium | reverse complement strand
ACGTGGCCGAGCGCCTCGCCGCGAAGCCATCGAACTGCGCGGTGGAAGCCCTGGCCGGACTGACTGACAGCGAACGCCGGCAGGCGCTCGGCATCCCGGAACCGCCGCCGAAGCGGAAGCACGTCAGGGTCAGGCCGCGGGAGGTTACGGGTCCTCCTGAGGCATAGACCGTGCAGGTCAAAGGGTCGCGGGTTTCGAGACTTTTTGCTTTCATGCGCTTGGACGTTTCAGCACTCTCGGAGAACCTTAAAGTTCACTTCATACCTAAAGCCGGGTGCTGAAAAAGTCTCGAAACCCGCGACCCTTTGTCCTGCACTGCGTATCGCTGGGGAGGACCCGTGAATTCATAGGGTTACATCGCATTCATCACCCTCCTCGATGGCCAGCCCTTCCTGCATGGCCCAGCAATCGGCCACGGCGTTCACGACGAAATACTCGACATCCTCATCGGACGGGATAGCGGTCCCGAGCAATAGCAACCAGAAGGTTTCTATGGCCTGCTCGTGCGGCCCAATCAGGGCAGCAGCGCAGTCCCTCGCAGTGACCGGCGTCCCCTGCTCCCTCGCGTTGTCGAGGTCGGCTAGACGATGGCGCTGCTCGTGGCTTGCCGTCTCTGCCCACCGACGGGCAGCGCGCCGCAACTTGTTCAGCAGCCAATACTCGCGACGCCAAGCCTCACGGCATACCGGGTCGCGCTTTCGTCGCTCCGACTCTTGCAGGGCCGCTTCAATGCTTGCCGCTAGGTCGTCGCTTTTCCTGATCAGGGTCATGGTTCATCTCCTTCGGGTGTTAATAGTTGGGCAACAGCCGCCGGTGTCAGCTTCAGGGCATGGGCCACGTCGTGAATAGATAGGCCATCGCCGACCAGGCGGTGCGCCTCCCGGGCCAGGGTGTCCGCGTCATCCGGTCGATGCGCCGTGGCAGGGTTAGCCAGCGCGACCAGTGCCGCCAGGTTGAGGGTGCCGCCGATGGTGTTTCGGGTCATGGGCCACCCCTGACACGAGGGCTGATGACAAGCATGACAAGCTCCCGCTTATCTACCGTATGCGCGTGACGTGCGCGTACGTACGAAATGGATGAGGTTGTCATGGTTGTCATCGGTCGCTTTCCCAGGACGCTTCTGGCTTCGCGGCAATGCCCACCCAGCGCCGGGGCTGAATCTGCTCTCTTACCTAGTCTGTCTTTAATGTCTGTAATGAGAGAGAGAGGGGGGGAAGGCACCCCCATTACAGACATACAGACATGGTATGCACACCCACCAGGGGGTGTTTCGTGTCTGTAACTCAAGGTTTCTCTCCGTACATGGAGACCAGTCGAAGGCCCTTACTTGCCCGGGTTTCGATCCGGTAGCCCTGCCAAACATCGTGGTTGGCCTTGAGCATACGGGTGATCGTTTTCTGCACCGTCCCGGCCTGCTTGCCGATGGCCTCCGCGATGGTCTTGCTCTTGATCCAGCCGTGGGGGGCCTCCTGGTGCAGCTCCAGTACGGCATCGAGGATTTCTTTCTCGGCTGCGGTAGCGGCTACTGCTGACCAGGTGCCCAGGCTCTTAAACATCCCGGTCGCTTCCTGCTCCACCGCGAGGAGGATGTCGTCGCGGAGATCCCGCCCCCGGATGCCGAGAATCCGCACCTTGTCCTCGTCGGACCCCACTTCGCGGTTGGGCGGATCGGCCATGACAATGCTCCCTGAACATCCGGCCAGGGCGACGTTGGTCCGGTTGATGAGCTCGTGGAGATCCAGATACCCACCGCTGCGGCGCTTGGCGGTGTGATTGACCAGCAGCACGAAGGCCCCATGCTCCAGGGCGAGCCGGTCGAACTCACGAGTCTCCCCGTAGTCTTTGGCCTTGATGTCCTGGCCCTTGCCGGCACCGTCCCAGATGGCCCGCATGGTGGCCTCGGTATCCCCGAGAACCATCTTCACCTCGGGGTGAGCACGGAGATAACCGTCCAGAAATTCCACCAGCCGGAGGTGCCCGTACTGATCGGCAAGGGCTCTGAACTGTTCCCCCACCATGACGTGCAGGTTGTTCGGTGGAATCATTTGTCCGGTGATGCTGAAGCGTTCCTTCATCCGGGCGGCGTCATCCTCTGCCGCGATGTACAGAACACCTCCAGGCTCCAGACAGTTGTAGCCGAGGAACGCTTCTCCCTTCGAGTAAGCCAGGGCCAATTGCATGAGGAACCAGCTCTTGCCGATCTTCGGGCGACCGACGTAGAGAAACGCACCAGCCGGAATTATCTGATCGAAGAACCACGTTCGAGGCGCGACGTTGGTCTGCACCAGATCCGCCATGCTGGGAATGACGATCTCGCCAAAGGCCACCGGCGGGCGTTCATCCGGATCCTCCGGCGCTGGATACCTGCCGACGCTCTTGGCAATTGTCGCCACCTCCACCTCCGGCAGCGGCGGGTTGCAGCGTTCCTGATTCGCGGCCTGCAAGGCGGCGAGCAGTTCCCCGGGTGAGAGTGACTTGCTTCTGAGCTTGCCGGCCCGGCGGACCAGGTGATCGTTCCGGCCACCCTCGACCACGGCCTTCCCGCGCTGGGTGTCGTGTCCGTTGAGCTTCACCGTAGGCTTCAGCAGCTCGAGCAGCCAGGCTGGGGGCGCCGCCAGGTCGAGCAGGTCGCCGGTAGCCGGCAGGCCAGCGGCAGGCCACCAGATGACGTAACCGCCATCGCCTCGCCAGTCCACGCCAGGGACCAGGCCCGTGCCGATGCCGAGCTGGGTGTCGGGCATCCGGTAGACCAGGTGCCAGCCGCGCCTGGTCTTGTGGATCCGGCTGCACGCGAGCGCCGCGGCGTGCTCCGAGTACCAAGCCGCCCCGGCGGGGTCGATGTCGAGGACGAACAGCCTGGAGGCCCGCCCCGTGGGCACGCCCACCAGGTTGTCGGAGTCGAGAAACCAGCGGTCGATGACCTCCAGGTCCCGGGACGCATCCTTGAAGCCGTGGGCGGTGAGCGGCTTCTTGTCGGCGCTACACGGGAACACGGGCACGTCGTACTCGCCCACCAGTTCGACAGCGATCTCGTAGCTGCTCATGCAGAACCTCCGGCGGGTAGCAGCCGGAGCTCGACCTGCTCCGCGACGGTCGCGTGGCCGCTCCGGCTGGCTGATGCACGAGCGGCACAATCACCACAGAGATGATGCGGGTAACTCCGGCCGTCCGTGGTGACATAGACGGCGATGACGGATTGAGCGTCAGCAGCGTGCCCGCAGGCGGCGCATCGGTCTGGCGGGATACTCATCGCCCGGCCTCCCGCAGCTTTTCAAACTGCCGCCGCGTACCCGTGACGAAGGCGCCGATCCGCGCCCAGCGGTAGCAGTTGGCGCACAGCCAATGCGATGCCTGGCGCGGGATGAACCAGTAGCCGCAGCGGCACTCGCGGCGCGGACGCCGAAACGGGATGACGGTGCTCATGGCCGCGCCTCCAGGGCATAGGCGTGGAATCGCGCCATTGCCTGCGTGGGTCGCGTATCGGGTCGTTTCCAGACCCCGGCGACCATTACCAGCCCCGCGATGGCCGGAGGCCTGCATTCACCGTTTCGGCGGTGCCGGTCGAAATTGCCGACATTGGAGAAAACCTCGCCGCAGGGGCGGCAGAGACAGCGGGAAGAATTCGGGGGTAGAATATTTCTCACGTTCGGTGCTCCGGGTTGGAGGCCGCACGCCGGTTCCCTGCCAAGAGAAGCCCGGTGTGCGGCCTTTTCTGTTTCAGGCGGCAGTGTTCTTCCGCACGCGAGATTCCTGCCAGGCGGCCAGGTCGCGGATGCGGTAGCGAACGGTTTTGTGGTTGAGCCGCACGAAGGGCGGCCCGGCGCCGGTGTGGCGCCAGCTTTCCATCACTGATGGCCGCACGCCCAGGAGTTCGGCGGCTTCTGGTGTGGCGAGAGACCGGAGCCCCTCGAGGTCATTGTCCTTAGGCTTCATTCGCTCACCTCCAACGTGGAGGGAGCATCCGGCATCTATGCCGGGAAAATCTAAGGCGAATTTCCGACTATGTTTTGGCGGGCACCAGGTTGCGCGTGCTCTTGCCGGTCCAGGATGGGGGGAACAGGTCGGGATGTTCCTTGCGAACTAGTGCAGCCACGCGTTCACTGACAGCGGTGCGCTGAAGGTGGCGATTCTTCGCTTGCACCTCTCGCCAGACGCGGCGGCACACCTTGGCCCGTTGCTCGCGCTTCGACGAATTGACTTGCCGCCCGCGCGCCGCCGTGGTGAGGGACTGAGCACCAATCGTCAATGCGGAGCCGAAGCCGTCCAGGTTGGCGTGCTCCACGGTCTCCATCATGCAGACGGCGCTGTAGGCGATGCTGCCCGGGTCGCCGGTTGCCATCGCCGCTCGCAGCAGCGCCACATTCGACAGCAGCTTGGCGGCGTACCACTCGCTTGACCGCGAGGGCAGGGTGCGAAAGTCGAGAGTAACTGGCAGTCCTGCTCGGGCGAAAGCGTCGGCGGCCTGGCGTTGAAGTCGTGCCAGCAGCGCGTCGATGTTGTCCTGGCCGGTTGCCGGGATTGACTTGATAACACTGCGCCGTGTTTTGCGGGTCGGGATCCTGGCGCTCATGCCGTCACCGCCAGGGCATCCACGGCGTCTCGCATATCGGCCGCCTCGACGTGGGTGTACCGCATCGTCATGGTGATGCTCGAATGGCCCATGAGCTTCTGCACCACCGGCAGCGGCTTGTTCGCCATGACCAGGCGGGTGGCGAAGGTGTGCCGGAGCGCGTAGGGCGGGCAGTCCCGCAGCTTGGCGGTAGCGGCCACCGTGCCCCACGCCTTCTTGATGTTGTCGAAGGGCTTGCCGTTGACGCTGGGAAATACGAGCCCGTCGGTGGCCGCGGCGCATTTGCGCCAGGTGCGCAGTACGGCCAGGGCTTCGGCGTTGAGCGGAATAGTGCGGCTCTTGCCGGTTTTCGCGGTCAGCCCCGTCACGGTCAGGGTGCTGGCGTGCGTATTGATGGCGCCCCACGCGAGCTCGAACAGTTCCCGCCCTGGCCGGAGCCCGGTCTGCAGGACCAGGAGCACCATTGGGGTCAGATGGTCCGCATACGGGCCCACGGCCGGCAACAGTTCATAGCTGCGCCGTGAGCGCCAGCGATTCGCGCTCTCGCGTTCAGTACGGATGCGGTCGTCACGGTCGGCGAGCGCGGTGCGCAGCCGGGATTCCTCGGCCGGTGACAGGTAGCGGGGCAGTTGGTTGGGGTCGAGTTTCTGGCGCAGCTGGTTGCGGCTGCCGTCGATGGGCTTCCGCAGCGGACTGGCCGACACCAGGCCGGCGCTCATCGCGTAGCGGAACAGTGTGCCCAGTGCCGTCTGGTCCCGGTCGATGGTGTAGGCGGACTTGCCGGCCGCCTTACGCTCCCTGGCCCACTTCTGCAGGGCCCACGGGGTCAGGTCGGGCAGGGGCTTGTCGAGGAACTCCGAGAACGCGGCCGTGATGCGCTGAACGGTGGCGGCTCCTGACCGCTGTTCCGCCTTGATGCTGTCGGCGAAGTCGCCCACCAGGAAGGTGCGCAGGATGATGCGCTGTTGGCGCTTGGCGGCTGCCCGCTTGGCCTTCTTCTCCGTGGCCGGGTCGGCGGCATCCTTCTGCCGGGCCTGGCCCTTGATGCGGAGGGCTTCGTCGCGGGCCTCCTTCACGGTCAGGTCAGTGCCGTACTTGCCCAGGGTGTACCGGACCAGGTGGCCGTCGGGGCGCCGGTAGAGCAGGGCGAAGGTCTTGATGCCGTTGGGCGTTACCCGGATGCGCAGGCCGCGCTGCTCGCTGTCGAGGACTTCGTACCGATCCGCGGCGGGCTTGAGGGCGTCCAGGGCGGCGTTGGTGAACTTGACCGGGCGCCGGGTGGGGCCTGCCTGTTTGCTATTCACTGGTCCTCCGTTCCCGGGGTAACACCGGGGTAACTTGGTAAGCCAGAGTATAGCGGAGTATCGCTAGGGTAAAAGAGGGGTGTGAAACCCTTACGGGGCGCGGGTTTCAGCCGTTTTCGGTGGCTTTTCGAGGATTGGCGCGGGGTCTGGATTAGGGGCCGTTTCTGCTTTCACACAGCAGAGGTCGCTGGTTCAATCCCAGCATCGCCCACCATCTTTCCTGACGCTGGCGGGCCACTGGCTGCCTGATCTGCCCCCTGGTGCGGGGCGGCTCCGGTCAGCGCCGGAAGACGATGGCCCGGTACAGGATCCCGAAATACAGGCGATTGTTCTGCACCTGGGAGTCGTTGCCGGTGCTCCGGCTGTTCTTGTCCGAGACGTAGGTGTAGGTCCCGTACGCGGACAGTGCCTCAGTCAGCTGCCAGGCGATCCTGCTGTCGACGGTAACGTAAGTTCGGTCCTGGCGTGCCAGTGTGCCGGTTGCAGAGCCCTGCTGAAAGATCCTGCCGACTGCTGATTCCTGGCTCGCGACGGCACCCAGCGAGCCGCGGAGTTTCCGGGTCAGTGGCCGTTCGATGAAGAAGCGCAGCTGATCCTGGACGACCTCGGTCCCGTCAGAGCGAGGCGCAATCTGCCGCGCAAGTGACAGGTTCATCGTGGTCAGTTCCGAGCGGCGGCGCAAGCTGACGTTGCCAGTGAAATTGCGCTCCTCGTTGCTCACTGTGCAGGGAATCGCCGGAGAGCACTGAAAACCCGTGAGCGGATCGAACCCCGCGCGTATCCCCGAGACGTTCACCGAACTCCGCGACACGCCGGCCGTTGCGTTGCCGGACAGGGTCTCCGAAAAGGTGTGGTCGTAGGACGCATTGATGCCGAAGGAATCAGTGGAATTCTCGAAGGGTGTTCCCGCCTGGGTTGCAATGAAGTTGCCGCCGTTGAGGGCCATGCCGAACGAGTTCTTGGCGTTCAGGTAATGGCGGACGGACAGGTCCACGGATGAGTACTTGTAGTCCAGGTAGCCACCAACGCTGGTGTCGCTCCGTTGCCGGCTGTAGCTCGTGTCCGAGAACTCCCCGCTCAGGCCGGCGATATTCCGTGGCGATACCTGATAGTTCAGTGTCGGTCGCAAATTCAGCGTCTTCTGGGTGGTGTCGCTGAAGCGGCCCCCACCGGTGCCCGTTGGCAGAGGATCATCGGGATTGTCGGGGGTCGCGCTGTCGAACTCGCTGGTCCGGACACCGGTTTCCTGGTAGGCAGCCGCCAGGCTGATATTGCCGCGCGTCCCGCCATGCAGGGCCGAGAAATCCAGATACAGGTCGTCGTCGTTGAGGTCGCGGTTGCTTTTCAGGTAATCGGTCTTGCGGATCCTCGGGGTCAGTGACCACTGGTCCGTGGGTGTCTGGTAAACCGCCTCGATGCGGGCATCCAGGTAGTTGCCCATGACATTGGCCGTGGCCCCGGGGTCAAGGGACTCCTGCGCTGCCTTGGCCTCGTCGCTAATGTAGCGGGGGTTGGTTTCGTAGGTGACTCCGCTGTCCACCTGGGGGGTCAACTGCCAGTAGGCGAGGGCGGGTGCCAGGGGCGCCACTGCCAGGAGCACCACGGCCAGCAGCACTGCTCCCGGCATGGCTGCTGCCCGTTGTCGCAAAGGCGGAAACCGGGTGGAGATCACGGCACCAGCACGGTATCGCCGGGCTTCAGGACGATGTTCTGCTGCAGGCGCTTGCCTGCTGCGATGTCGCTGTAGGAGAAGGGCATCGACGTCAACGTGGCGCCCTCCCGTCGCAGAATCTTGATGCTGTCGACCTGGGCGAACGGCGTGGTACCGCCGGCCATGCTCAGGGCCTGAACGACGTCAACATAGCGATTTATCGGGAAATCACCGGGTTTCGCAACCTGGCCAATGACATAAACGCGGCTACCCCGCGGCTCCAGGATGGCGATGCTGACGACGGGCTCGGGCACGTACCGGGCAATCTGGCTTGAGACCTCGCGGCGGATTTGATCGATGGTGTGACCTTCCGCCCGGATGTCGCCGGTCAGCGGGAATGAAAAGTACCCATCCGGCCGGACCACGACCTGCTTCTGCAGATCCACTTCCTTCCAGACCGAGATATCCAGGATATCCCCGGGATTCACGGTATAGCTCCCCGAATCTGCTACAGCGGGTGGCGCTGCCGTCCCCGTCCCCGGGCCATTGTCAGTAGCAGCCCCGGTCGCCGCCGTCAGGATCAGTCCCGCAACCGTTGCGGCCCAGATCGCCGCACGCAATTCGTTCCGCATTTCGTCACTCCTGAACAAGCACCCCAGGCGGGGCGAAGACTCGGGCACAGCGCAGCAAGGGCCGCTTGCCGCGTTAGGTAAACGTTCCTGATTAAAGCAGGCAGGAGCGACATTACCGAACGGACAGCTTGGGAATCGGCGCCACAGCAGCGGTATACACTCGGCCCGGAATTGTACTGGCCTTTTGGCCCCGCTGCGATGCCCGAGGGTCGCAGTTTACGCGGCCGGGATGACGGTTTTCGGAGAGCCCTGTGAGGGGAGTCTCAGACAGTGGGTGGAAGCCGACCTAGTGTTTGAATTGACGTAGTGTTTGCGCAGAGCATGGCCCCAGAGTACGCGCCCATGGTTTCACTCGTGGCGACGATCCTCCTGATCGTCCTGCTGCGTCCCGTGGCCGTCCGAGTCGGGCTGGTGGATATCCCCAACGAGCGCAAGAGCCACGTCAGCCCGACGCCCCTGATCGGGGGGTTGGCCGTGTTTTCCGCGCTAGTCCTCGGATTTTTCCTGTGCAAGGACGGCCCCATTCCGCTGAGTCACCGCAATGTCTACAGCTTCTTTGGCGCCGGCCTGCTGCTGGTGGGCACCGGCGTGGTGGATGATTTCTTCGACTTGTCGCCGGCCGTGCGGTTCATAGCCCAGGTGCTGGCGTCATTGCTGATGATCTTCGGTGCCGGCGTGGTACTGAACGACCTCGGCGCCCTGACGCCCTCCGGCGACATCCTTCCCCTCGGTATTCTGGCGGTTCCATTCACGGTGTTTGCCACGCTTGGCATCATCAATGCACTGAACATGTGCGACGGGCTGGATGGACTCAGTGGCAGCCTTACCCTGACGTCGTTGTCGGGCCTGATCCTGGCGGCCTACACCTGGGGCGTCCCCGCAGACACGGCTTTGCTGCCTATTCTGGGTACCGCGATAGTCGGCTTCCTGATGTTCAACCTGCGGCTCATGGGGCGAAGCCGGGCTTCCATCTTCATGGGCGACGCTGGCAGCATGTTTCTCGGCTTCTCGCTGACCTGGTACGCGATTGCGTTGTCCCAGGGCGAGGTCCGTGCGCTGCCGCCGGCAGCAGCCCTCTGGTTCCTGATGATCCCGATTTTTGATGCGGTTTCGATGATGCTGCGCCGGATCCTGAAGGGCCGGTCACCGTTTTCCGCAGACCGTGAGCATCTCCACCACATCTTCCTGCTAGCCGGCTATACCGTGAACGAAACCGTGGCGGTCATGACGGGGCTCGCGAGCTGTGGCGTCTTCGTCGGCCTCGCCAGCATCTACTTCCAGATTCCGCAGCTCGTGGTCGCAATCGGGTTCCTGCTGGCCGGCGTCGGCTACTTCTGGACGATTACCCATGCCTGGCGGGTGATGCGCTTCCTCAGCAGCTCGATCTGCCGCCGCCGCGGCAGCCCCGATCGCCGGCAGGGGCCGAGGGCCGACTACGCGGGGCCGGAGCGCCGTTCAGGCCGGGACCGGCGGGCCATTGCGGCTGCCGCCGCTGCCTCCCCGCCGGCATCCCGGCCCGCGGACAAGCGGCCGGCCGGTGGCAGCAGTCCGACGCCCGCTCCTCATCCCCCGGCGCCCTGACTACCGGGTAACGCCGCTCGATGCGGCGGTGACAGCCAGGCGGTCGTCAGCCAGTAGCCGCCGGCAAGCGCAAAGCGGCCGGCAATCTTTTCCGCGCCGATGGCCGCCTCGCCGGGACCGTGGCCGCGGACGCTGAATTCCGCCGGGCCGCTGTCGAACAGGATCTCGACGTCGTCAAACTCGAGAAAGATGCCGGTAACGGGCGCAAGGCACTTGTAGACGCTTTCCTTCGCGCTGAACGTGAGTTTGGCCCGCAGCGCCATGTCGGCTGAGCGCCGGAGGCGTGCCAACTCGGCCGGAAGGCAAACCCGGCGAAGCAGTTCGGCGTCCAGTGGCAGGGCCGGTTCCAGGTCAATGCCGATCGCCCTGATGTCGGCAGTCCGTGTCGCCACTGCCACGGCCACTTCGCCGGCGTGGGAAATGCTGCCCACAAATCCCTCTGGCCACACGGGTGCCCGTGAGGGGCCGACAGGCAGGGGAGGCGAACCTGCTCCCAGTTCCCCGAGGGCGATGCGGGCGACGGCCCGGCCGGCCCTGAATTCCAGGAGGCGGCGGGGGCTCATGCGCGTGGTTGCGGCCAGTTCGGCCTCGTGCAGCGTTGCGGCCGTTCCATTGAGGCGTGCGGCGCCGCTGCCGGCTGCTGCCGGGAGCATCTGGCGGAGGGCGGCTCGCAATTCCTCGAGGGCGTCGGATCGCATGGCGGCAGTGTGCCAACAAAGGGGCTAAAATCCGATGCCTTCAGCCACGGAACAGACCGACCATGAAGGTCAAGACGCGCTTTGCCCCAAGCCCCACAGGGTTTCTGCATATCGGTGGCGTCCGCACCGCGCTGTTCTCGTGGCTCTACGCTCGCCATCACGGTGGCCAGTTCGTGTTGCGCATCGAGGATACGGACCGGGAGCGGTCCACCCAGCAGGCGGTGGATGTCATCCTGGAGGGCCTGGACTGGCTGCGCCTTGACCATGACGAGGGGCCCCATTACCAGTCCCGGCGCTTCGATCGCTATGCGGAGCTGGGCGACCGGCTGTTGCGCGAGGGCAAGGCCTACCGCTGCTATTGCACGCGCGAGGAGCTGGAAGAACGGCGTGCTGCCCAGATCGCCCGCGGCGAAAATCCGCGCTACGACGGCCGCTGCCGGGATCGTACCGCCCCCCGTGCCGATATGGCTTACGTCCTGCGCTTCCGCACGCCTGACCAGGGCATCACGGTGGTGGAGGACATGGTGCGTGGCCGCGTCGAATTCCAGAATTCCGAACTGGATGACCTGATCCTGGTCCGGTCGGATAGCACGCCAACCTTCCACTTCGGCGTGGTAGTGGATGACGGCGACATGGGCATCACCCATGTCATTCGTGGCGATGATCACCTCAACAACACGCCCCGCCAGATGCACATGATCGAGGCGCTCGGGTACGTGGTCCCGGCCTATGGGCACCTGCCAATGATTCTCGGGGGCGATGGCGCGAAGCTGTCGAAGCGCCACGGTGCTATCAATGTCCTGGAATACCGGGATGCCGGCTACCTGCCGGACGCACTTCTCAACTACCTGGTGCGGCTCGGCTGGTCGCATGGCGATCAGGAGGTCTTCTCCCGCGAGGAGATGATCCGGCTTTTTGATATCGGTGCGGTAAACGCCTCCGCCTCGCGTTTCGATGGTGAGAAGCTGAAGTGGCTGAACCAGCAGTACCTGAAGAGCGCCGCTCCGGAAGGCCTGGTGGCTGAGTTTGAGCGGCAGCTGCGCCTGATCGGACTGGAGCCAGCTCACGGTCCGGCAGCTGCGGCGGTCATTGAGGCTTATCGTGAGCGGGCGACGACGTTGACGGATCTCGCCGGGAGCGTGGCCTATCTGTATGGCGATCCTCCCGAAGTCGATGACGTGGCGGTGCGCAAGCACCTGACGGCGGCTATCGGCGTGCCGCTGGCGCTGCTTGCAGCCCGTCTCGGCAACCTGGCGGCCTGGTCGCGGGCCGAGATCCACGGCGCTCTCGCCGCGGTAGCGGCGGAGTGCGGCATCGGTTTTGGCAAACTGGGGCAACCGGTGCGGGTTGCGGTGACCGGTGGTACCGTGTCGCCGCCCATCGACGTCACGCTGGAGTTGCTCGGCCGTGAGAGGGCGCTCCAGCGCCTGGCCAGGGCGGTTTCCTTGACAGGTTCCTCCGCGGTCGCGTAGATTGCCGCGCCAACCGTGTGGGGCTATAGCTCAGCTGGGAGAGCGCTTGCATGGCATGCAAGAGGTCGTCGGTTCGATCCCGACTAGCTCCACCAGACTTTCTCCCGGCCACCGTGCGTTAACGCAAGATCTTGCCCGGGTCCCCATCGTCTAGAGGCCTAGGACATCGCCCTTTCACGGCGGTAACCGGGGTTCGAATCCCCGTGGGGACGCCATTTTGCTGCCACCCTGGCCCATTCCGGCCGGTCAGCTTGCTTCCAGCGATTCGTGAAGTCTGCGCTAACTATCTGACTGGATTGGCTTAAGATGCGGCCGTGACTGCCACATTTCTCAATCCCGTGCTCTGGGCCGGCATCATGGCGCTCGTCTACGCTGTCGTGGGCGCCTACCTGCTCCTGGGCCGCGGTGGCACGCTGGTCCGCAATCAACTCCTTGGCGTGCTGCTCGCCTCCATTGCGTGGGGCGTGCTCGTCGCGCAGCCCGGCCTGTTCGACCTGTCAGACGGCTACCCGGCCTGGTTCTACCTCCTTCAGCTCGTGCTGCTGTTCAGCTGGTACGCGCTGCTCCACCGCCTGCTGCGGGGCCCCTACGAGCAATCCATGCCCGAGGTGGTCAAGCAACTGCTCCGGCTGTTCTGGGCGGTCCTGCTCGGGGCCTCCGGGCTCGTGGCCTGGCTTGCCGCCCACGAAGACACCCCGTGGCAGGGCACGCTGTTCAGCGTGTCGGCAGCGAGCATGGCCCTCCTGTGTCTCGCCCTCGCGGCCCAGCTGGTGCGTGACGCGCCCATCGAGGGCCGGACGGCCCTGAGGTCGGTGGTGGCCGCCGCGGGTCTGGCCACCGGGGCCCAGGCGGCCCTCGCGATCGTGGCGGCATCGGGGCCCGGGGTGCCAGCCGCGCTCCTCGGTGCGACGGGTGCGGTGCTGGCGGCGTCCGGCCTCCTGCTGCTCTTCGGTCTCCGGCTGCGTCCCCAGTGGTCGCTCGCCATCTTTGTCTCGCCCGAGGCCCGCAGCTACGCGCCGCGATTCCTCGCCACTGGCTCGATCCTGTTGCTGGCACTGCTGCTCCTTCCGGTGTTCCGGTCGATGGACGCGGGAGCTGCACAGCAGGCGGCCGTGTTGTTCGTGGCGCTTACCGGGCTGCCCGTGGGTCTGCTGCTGTTCTCGGAGCGGCTGAATGCCAGGCTCCGCGTCTTCGTCAGCAAGCACTTTCTGCCCTTCAGGTACGACTACCGGGAGGAGTGGTTGCGCCTGATCGACACCCTGGTGTCGCCAGACTCCGAGTCGCCTCTGCCAGAGCGCGTAATTCGGGGCGTTGCCCAGATCGTCGGTAGCCCGGCCGGTGTGCTCTGGATGCGCAGTGGCGACGGCGGTCAGTTCACGGCAACAGCCGCCTGGAATACGCGGATACTCCCGGAAACTTCCATTCTTCCCGACGATCCCGCTCTGGCGTTCATGCTCGAGAGGCAATGGACGATCGACACGGCGGAGCTGGCGCGCCGGCCCGAGCTGTACGGTGGTCTGCGCCGTCCTGGCTGGCTGGAGTCGTTTCCCGAGGGGTTGCTGATCGTTCCGCTGATCAGCAACGACATGCTCATAGGCGTCATCGTCCTGTTCCAGTCCAGTTCCGCCTTTCGGCTGACATTCGAAGAGATCGATCTCCTGCGGACCTCCGGGCGACAGGTCGCCGCCTTCCTGGCCCAGTACGAGGCTGACCAGAAGCTCGCCGAGGGCCGGCAGTTCGAGGCCTTCAATCGCCTGACGGCCTTTGTGATGCACGACCTCAAGAACCTTATAGCGCAGCAGTCGCTGATGGTGCAGAACGCCGCGAAGCACAAGGGCAATCCGGCATTTTTTGAAGACGCCATTGCAACCATCAATAACTCTGTTGCGCGCATGAGCAAGCTGCTTCAGCAATTGCAGAGCGGGGAGACCGCGGGCCCGCGTCAACGCGTGCGAATCGTCGCGGCCGTTGGCGATGCCATCGAGCGGTGCCGGTCCCGCGAGCCCGTTCCGGAGCTGCTGGACGAGTCGGAAGGTCTCCAGGTCTGGATTGACCGGGACCGCCTGAGCGCTGTGCTGGCCCACCTTATCCGCAATGCGCAGGAGGCCTGCGAGCGCGCTGGCCATGTGACGGTGCGTGTTGCGGATACCGGTAACGGCGTGCTCATTGAGATCGTGGATGACGGCTGTGGCATGGAGCCCGAGTTCATCAGGTCGAGGCTCTTCCGGCCTTTTGATACGACGAAGGGCAGCAAGGGCATGGGCATTGGAGCCTACCAGGCCCGTACTTTCCTGGTGGAAGCGGGTGGGTCACTGCAGGTCGAATCCGAGCCGGGGAAGGGCACCCGTTTTGCGATCCGGTTGCCGGTGCACGAGGCCGGAAATGCGCTCCCTGTCCCCTGATGCCTGCCCGTCGTGAGCTATCATCACAATGCCATGGAGGGGAGACGCCATTGACCGATCAACGCAGGAAGCTACTTGTCGTCGAGGACGACCCCGGCCTGCAGAGCCAGTTGCGCTGGTGTTTCACCGACTACGAGGTGCTGGTGGCGGAAGACCGGGAGAGTGCGTTGGCTCAATTGCGGCGTCACGAGCCGCCGGTCGTGCTCCAGGACCTCGGGCTCCCGCCGGACGCCGAGGGCGTGACGGAGGGCTTTCTCGCTCTCGAGGAAGCTCTCGCGCTATTGCCGGACACCAAGGTCATCGTGGTGACGGGGCATGGCGACCAGGAAAATGCGGTCCGCGCTGTTGGTCTTGGTGCTTACGACTTCTATCAGAAGCCGGTCGACACGGACACGCTGCACCTGCTCGTCGATCGCGCGTATCACATCTACGAGCTGGAGCGTCAGAACCAGCGCCTGCTGCAGCAGCAGAGTTCATCGCCGCTGGATGGCGTCGTGGCAGCCAGCGAGCAGATGCTGCAAGTCTGCAGGATGATCGAGAAAGTCGCTCCGACCAACGCGACCACACTGCTCCTCGGCGAGAGTGGCACCGGCAAGGAGGTTCTCGCCCGCGCCCTGCACTCGCTGAGTCCCCGGATCAGCAAGGGATTTGTCGCAATCAATTGCGCCGCCATCCCGGAAAATCTGCTGGAAAGTGAATTGTTCGGTTATGAGCGCGGAGCCTTTACCGGCGCGGTGAAGCAGACGCCGGGCAAGATCGAACACGCGGACGGCGGCACCCTGTTTCTGGACGAGATAGGCGACATGCCGTTGGCGCTCCAGGCCAAGCTGCTGCGCTTTCTCCAGGAGCGCGTAGTGGAGCGGGTTGGAGGCAGAGAGGAAATTCCCGTGGACGTGCGTGTGGTCTGCGCGACCAACCAGAACCTGGACGTGGCGATCCGTGAGGGACGCTTCCGGGAGGATCTCTACTACCGGATCAGCGAGATCACCATCCGGATTCCGCCATTGCGCGAGCGCGACGGCGGGTGCCGGATCCTGCTCGCCCGTACGCTCCTCGAGCGCTTTGCGGCACAGCACAGGCGCCAGTTCCGGGGATTCACTCCCGATGCCCAGAATGCGATCGAGAACTACGGCTGGCCAGGCAATGTCCGGGAAATGGAAAACAAGCTGAAGGGCGCGGTCATCATGGCCGAGGGCCGCTACGTGACTGCTATCGACCTGGGCCTTGCCAGTGACGGCGAGCAGCAGCCCAACGTCAACCTGCGGGAAGTTCGCAAGGACGCGGAAACGCGCGCCATACGCAACGCGCTGGCCTACGCGGACGGCAATATTTCGAAGACGGCGCAGCTGCTTGGCGTCACCCGCCCAACCCTCTATGACTTGCTGGAAAAGTACGGGATCCAGTACGACAAGGAGCGCGGCGCCTAGTCCATGGGCTGCTGTTGCAGCCGACGCTCCCACTGCAGGGCAGTCCGGACGATCAAGTCCAGGTCGTCATAGCGCGGCTTCCAGCCGAGGACGCTGCGGATGCGGTTGGCGACTGCCACAAGGACGGGTGGATCGCCGGCCCGCCGTGGCTCCTCCCGGCGCACCAGCGGCGTGCCGTTCGCGCGGTCAACGGCAGCGAGCACCTCGCGGACGCTATAACCGTGGCCGTAACCGCAATTGAGTATGGTCGGGGCGCCGCCCTGGCGAAGATAGGCGAGGGCATCGAGATGCGCGGTTGCCAGGTCCTCCACGTGGATGTAGTCCCTGATGCCCGTGCCGTCTGCCGTCTCATAGTCCGTGCCATAGATCGAGACGTAAGGCCGCTTGCCCACGGCGGCCTCGCAGGCCACCTTGGTCAGCAGGGTCGCCTGGCGCGTGGACTGGCCGATGCGGCCGCCGGGGTCAGCCCCGGCCACGTTGAAGTAGCGCAGGGCCACATACTTGAGGCCGTGCGCTGCACTGGCATCCCGAAGCATCATCTCGCTCATGAGCTTGGAGGTGCCGTAGGGATTGATCGGCGCCGTCGGCGTGTCTTCCGCAGCGAATCCTCCCGCTGGTGTGCCGTAGACAGCCGCCGTCGACGAGAAAATGAAATCACGGATGCCGGCCGTCACTGCGCACTCGATGAGGTTGCGCGTGGCGCAGGTGTTGTTGGCGTAGTACTTGAGTGGATTGCTGACGGATTCGGGAACGATCGTGTGCGCGGCGAAATGCAGGATCGTGCCCACCTGATGCTCCGTGAGCAGCCGGCTAAGCAGTTCCCTGTCAGCGGTATCGCCGATCACCAACGTGCCGCCAGTCACGGCCGAGCGGAATCCGGTGCTGAGGTTGTCCAGCACGACGACATCTTCACCGGCTTCGGCCAGTTGGCGAACAACATGGCTGCCGATGTACCCGGCTCCGCCCGTGACGAGAACCTTGCTGTTTTTCGCTACGCTAGCCGCCATGCGCCCGGTACCCTTGTGTGCACGAAGATCACATTAGGCCACAATCAGCTTTCTTCGCCACGGATGGGTTCTCAGTGTGACCGACCGGGTCATTGATTCGCTGCTGGGCGCTGACGACCCGGCGCCCGTCGAGGAAGTCCGGCCGCCGGTCCCCGAATACCCGGTGCTGCTGGTCTGTGACCACGCCAGTGCCCGCATACCGGCGGCCTTGTTCAATCTGGGCCTGGCCCCCCTTGACCTCGGCCGCCACATTGCGGTGGACATCGGCGCTGCGGCGCTGACCCGGGGGGTTGCGGCCCTGCTGGGCCTGCCCGCTGTGCTCTCCCGTTACTCCCGACTGGTCGTGGACTGCAATCGGCACCTGGATGACCCGTCAGCTTTTCCGAAGGCCAGCGACGACACGGTGATTCCCGGCAACCAGGATCTGCCGCAGGCAGAGCGCGACCGGCGCGTCGCGGCCATCTACCGGCCCTACCACGCAGCTGTTCGTGAGGCGCTGGCGAAGCTGGGTCCGCTGCCTGGTGTCGTGGCCATCCACAGTTTCACGCCTGAGTTTGCCGGTGTCGTGCGGCCCTGGCACGTCGGGATCCTGTGGGACCAGGATGCCGGCCTTGCGGAACCGTTGATAGCAGCCCTGCGTGTTGAGGAAGACCTGTGCGTTGGCGACAACGAGCCCTATTCGGGGCGTCATCCGGCAGGCTATACGATGGATGCCCACGCCGAGAGCCGCGGACTCCCGCACGTGTCAATCGAGGTCCGTCAGGATCTCCTGGCCACGCCCGCCGGCATACGCCGCTGGACTGCGTTGCTCGCCACGGCGTTGCGCCCCATACTGCAAGCCCGGTTTGGCACTGCTGTAGCCACCGGGACCTGTTTGACTCCTGACGGCCACTGATGAACCAGATCGATTTCCGGCACAGCCCGGACGACGCCAAGACCTGGCGAGTGTCGGTTGCTCCGATGATGGACTGCACCGACCGCCATTGCCGCTACTTCCTGCGGCTGCTGTCGCCCCGGGTTCGTCTCTACACCGAGATGCTCAACGCGGCGGCAATCGTGCGCGGCGCGGCGGACCGTTGGCTGCGCTTCGATCCGTCCGAGCATCCCCTGGCGATCCAGCTCGGGGGAAGTGACCCGGCACTCCTGGCGGCCGCCACGCGCCGCGCCACTGACTATGGCTACGACGAGATCAATCTGAACGCCGGATGTCCCAGTGAAAGGGTGTCGGACGGTGCATTCGGGGCCTGCCTCATGAAGTCACCGGGGCTCGTCGCCGAATGCATTGCCGCCATGGCCGACGTGACGTCCCGGCCGGTTACGGTAAAAACCCGCATCGGTGTGGACGACCGGGATGACTATGGCTTCGTGCGGGATTTCGTCGGGATCGTCGCCGCAGCGGGCTGTGGCACGTTCATCCTGCACGCGCGCAAGGCCTATCTCTCGGGACTGTCGCCGAAGGAAAACCGGACTGTTCCACCCCTCCGTTATGATGTGGTGTATCGCCTGCGCCAGGATTTTCCGGGCCTGAGGCTGATCATCAATGGCGGTATCGACACCGTCAGCGGGGTGCGCCAGCATTTCGCGGCGGGCATGGATGGCGTGATGACAGGCAGGACGGCCTACGCGGATCCCTGGTGGCTCACGCAACTCGATACGGAATTTCTGGGTGCGGGCGCGGGGATGCCGGTTGAGCCGCCGTCCCGGGAAGGGGTGGTCCGGTCGATGACCGCGTACGCGCGGCGTGAGTGCCGGGAAGGCACACGATTGCACCACATTACCCGGCACCTGCTCGGGCTGTACCATGGCCAGCCTGGCGCGCGCGCCTGGCGCAGGGCACTGACGCTGGGCGCTGCGGTGCCGGCGGCCAGCCCGGACCTGCTGTTGACCGCGCTTGAGGCCGTCGACGGCGGCTGCGGCAGTGCTGAAGTGCTCCAGGCGACGGGCAGTTGAAGATGCTTTCCGGATCAGATTTACAGGAGTTTCAGGTTCATGGCTGATGGCGGCACGCCGCGCAAACTGACGCTGGCGCAACAAGCGGATCTGCACGAAACCTACGAAGCGGCGGTCCAGACACCGGACGTGGAGTGCGAGTTCATCGCAGAAACCTTTCACAAAATTCGGGGGCGGGCCGCGCAAAGGCTGCGCGAGGACTTCTGCGGGACCGCGGCCATGGCTTGCGAATGGGTACGGGGCGGTCCCCGGCGCCGGGCTATCGGTGTCGATCTTGATCCGGATGTACTCGACTGGGGCCGTCAGCGCCACCTTGCGAATCTGAAGCCTGCGCAGCAGGCGCGTGTCCAACTCGTCGAGGGCGACGTTGCCAGGGTCCGGACGGACCGCGTGGATGTGGTGGGCGCCTTCAATTTCAGTTACTGGGTCTTCAAGACCCGTCCCGCGATGCTCCGCTACTTTCGCCGGGTGCGGGACTCGCTGGAGAGTGATGGCGTTTTCTTTCTCGACGCCTATGGCGGCTACGACGCGTACCAGGAACTCCGTGAGTCGACCCGGTGCAAGGGCTTTACCTACGTCTGGCACCAGGAAAAGTACTATCCCGTGACGGGAGATATCCTCTGCCACATCGATTTTCGCTTTCCCGACGGTTCGCGGATCGAGAAGGCCTTCACCTACGACTGGCGGCTGTGGTCACTCCCGGAATTGCGCGAGCTGCTGGACGAAGCCGGCTTCAGCCGGGTAACGGTCTGGTGGGAGGGCACGGGGAGGGACGGCCGCGGCAACGGCCTGTTCACGCCGGAGAACCGGGGAGAGGCAGATGCGGGCTGGGTTGCCTACCTGATCGCCGAGCGCTGAGGATGGGCGGGCCTTGCGGCGGCTCATCGTGGCATACTACCGGCAGCCGTTTAACATATTGCGCAACCGGTGACGTGTGACCCCGGGCTCCGAGAAGAAACTCGCCATTCTGTTCGCCGACGTGGTCGGGAGTACCCATCTGTACGAGGTGCTCGGCGATGATCGCGCGCGCGAAACAGTGCAGCAGTGCCTGGGGGTCATGAAGCAGGCCACTGAGCACTTTGGCGGAGCTGTCATCAAGACGATGGGGGACGAGATCATGGCCACGTTCCCTTCCGCCGACGATGCGCTGAACGCTGCCAACCAGATGCAGCAGCGGATCACCAACACGATCCGCATAGCCACCGATAACTCCCACGTCTCGATCCGGATCGGCTGCCACTTTGGCGCCGTGGTCGCCGAGGACCGGGACATCTTCGGGGCGGCAGTCCATACGGCAAACCGTATGACATCCCAGGCCAAGGCGGGGCAGATCCTCACCACCAGCGCACTCGTGGAGCAGCTGACACCCCAGTGGAAGGGCCTGGTACGGCAGATCGATGTGGCCACGCCCAAGGGCCAGTCCGATGAGGTGGCGGTCTTCGAAGTGCTCTGGCAGCCGGACGAGGCCACGAACATGCTGCCGTCCATCGACCCGGCGGTGCGGCCGTCGTCGCCGGCGGTGAGCCTGCACCTGCGGTTCAGGGGTGAGGAACTGGTGGTCGGTCAGAACGGGAAGGTCACCATCACCATGGGTCGGGCCGACGAGAACGATGTCGTGATCAAGGGAAACCTGATATCCCGTGTGCACGCCCGGATCGACCTCGCCCGCAGCCGCTTCGTGCTGGTTGACGAAAGCACCAACGGCACCTTCATCCAGCAGGATGCCGGTGAGGAAATCTACGTGCGTCGCGACAGCACTGTGCTTACCGGAACCGGCGTGATCAGCATGGGACGTGTCGCCGCTCGCGGCACGCCGCTCGCCATCGAGTACCGGGTCGAGGATCGGTAGCCGCCGGTCAGCCGAGGGCCTTCACGACCTTCCGGTGCTCCTCGAGTAGCGCACGGGGCAGGTGGGACCCGTATTCCTTCAAGTAGCTTTCCACCGACGCCATCTCGTCCCGCCAGCTGTTCGTCTCGACCGCGAGCAGCGCCCCGATAGCCCCCGGAATCAGGTCCACGCCTTTGACATCAATATCCTCTGCGTTCGGCAGGTAGCCGATCGGCGTTTCCCGGGCTCCGACGCGGCCGGCGCAGCGATCGATGATCCACTGCAGGACGCGGAGGTTGTCGCCGAAGCCGGGCCAGAGGAAGCGGCCCTGGTCGTCCTGGCGGAACCAGTTCACGTGGAAAATAGCTGGCAGGGTGGCCGAGCGCTGGCCGAAGCTGAGCCAGTGCTGCCAGTAGTCGCCGAAGTTGTAGCCGCAGAACGGCTTCATGGCCATGGGGTCGCGGCGCGTCACGCCGACCGCGCCCGTCGCAGCGGCGGTCGTTTCCGAGGCAACGCCGGCGCCGATCAGTACGCCGTGCTGCCAGTCTTTCGCCTGGTAGACGAGCGGGGCCAGTTCGCGCCGGCGCCCGCCGAAGATGATGGCGCTGATGGGTACGCCCTGGGGGTCGTCCGCCAGCGGCGAATAGCTCGGGTTATTCGGGGCGGCTACGGTGAACCGCGCGTTCGGATGGGCGGCCGGGCCATTCTTGGCGTCGTAGGGCCGGCCCTGCCAGTCGATCACGGGGGTGCCGCTGCCCTTGCCTTCCCACCAGGGCTCATTGTCGCCGGTGAGCGCCACGTTCGTGAAGATCGTGTCGCGCTGAATCATGTCGAAGGCATTGCGGTTGGTTTTTGGCCCCGTCCCGGGCACCACGCCGAAATACCCGGACTCCGGGTTGATGGCCCGCATTTGCCCCTGGTCGTCCAGATGCAGCCAGGCGATGTCGTCGCCCAGTGTGCGGACCTTCCAGCCGGAGAAGGCGGCCGGGGGTATCAGCATGGCAAGGTTGGTCTTGCCGCAGGCAGACGGGAAGGCGGCGGCCAGATTGTGCTTTTCACCCGTCGGGCTCTCGATTTCGACCAGCAGCATGTGCTCGGCGAGCCAGCCTTCCTGCTGGGCCTGCCAGCTGGCGATGCGGAGCGCATGGCACTTCTTGCCCAGCAATGCGTTGCCGCCATAGCCCGAGCCGATGCTCTGGATGAGCAGTTCGTCGGGAAAGTGCACGATGAAGCGCCGATTGGGATCGAGATCTCCGGTGGAGTGCAGGCCGCGCACGAACTTGTTGTCCCCTTCGATGCGCCGGAGGGCGGCGCTGCCCATCCGCGTCATCAGCTGCATGTTCGCGGCCACGTAGGCGCTGTCGGTGATTTCCACGCCACACCTGGCATAGGGCGACTCGATGGGGCCCATGCAATAGGGCACCACGTACATGGTCCGCCCCTGCATGGCTCCGGCGAACAGGCCGTCCATCTTGGAGTGGGCGTCCTGCGGCGACATCCAGTTGTTGTTGGGGCCCGCCGCGTCCCGTGTCGGCGTGCAAACGAAGGTCAGGTGCTCGACCCTGGCGACGTCCGAGGGATCAGAGCGATGGAGATAGCAATCCGGATAGGTCTTCGGGTTCAGCGGCAGCAGGGCTCCGGAGGCCACCATCTGATCGAGCAGTTGCTGGTACTCGGCGTCGGACCCGTCACACCAGTGAATGGATGCCGGTTTGGTGAGAGCGGCTACGTCCTCTACCCAGCGGCGCAGCGCTGTATTGCTCGTCGTCATCGGATGTCCTCGCCAGATTTCAGTCGTCAGATCTATTTGTGGAGCGCGGCGACCGACACACGTTATTGTGGTTGAATCGCGGGGAGTGGGTTGCCGGGCGCGTCCGGGCCCCATTATACAGATCAGCCCCCAGTGGTCAGCGGTGTCCGGGGCGCGTGGCTCCCGGTTCGTGTCAACATATGCTGGCCCTTAAAGCCCGCACTGCCACCCGAGGACCAGACCATCGTCTCCCGGCCTTTCAGTTGCCTCGCGATCGAGACGGCCACCGATCTCCCCGGGCTGGCACTTCTGCGCGGCGACAGGCTGGCCCTGCGGGAAGCGCGCGGCCTTCGGGCACCATCCCGCGCTGTGTTTGAATGGGTCCGTGAATTGCTCCTGGAGACGGAAACGTCCCTCGGGCAGCTTGACTGCGTAGCGTTCGGTGCCGGGCCCGGCAGCTTTACCGGGGTTCGAGTCGCAGTGGCGCTCGCCCAGGGACTAGGCTTTGCGCGCGGCTTGCCCCTGTGCCCGGTATCCAGCCTGGCAACCCTGGCGGCAGGCGCCTTCAGGAATTCGACAGCCGACACAGTGGCCTGCTGTCTGGATGCCCGGATGGGCGAGGTGTACCTGGGAATCTATCGGCGGGATGCTACGGCGGGCGTCGTTGCGCTCGTCGCCGACGCCCTGCTGGCGCCAGAAGCTGTCCGCCTGCCGGGGCCCGGATCGATACTCGCTGTCGGCAATGGCTGGACGGCCTATCCGGAACTGCTGACACACCTGGAGGCACGCCTGGTGGACGTCCTGCCCGAGCAGTTGCCATCGGCCGCCGATTTGGCCTACCTCGCACGACCGCGCTATCTGGCTGGCAAGATCGTCTCGCCACTGGATGCGCTGCCCAATTACCTGCGGGACCGGGTCGCGTCGGTACCTGCATCCATGCTTACCGGGAGAAGCGTCCAATGAATGCCCGCGTTGCCAACGCCCTTGGTGCCCTGGCCTGTGCGGGCCTGATGGGCTACGCCTTGTATGCACAGCATGTGCTCGGGCTCGAACCCTGTCCGCTGTGCATCTTTCAGCGGGTGGCCGTAATCGTTCTCGGGTGCCTGTTCCTCGTCGCGGCGCTGCACCCCGCTGGCGGCACCGGCCGGCGAATCTACGGGGTCCTGCTGGCGCTGGTTGCCGCCGCCGGTATTGGCGTCGCCGGCCGGCACATCTGGCTGACAATGCTGCCACCCGAGCGGGTGCCGGCTTGCGGGCCCGGGCTCGACTTCATGCTGGAGTCGTTTCCCCTGCGGGAGGCGCTGGCCATGGTGCTGTCTGGCTCTGGCGAATGCGCGAACGTGGAATGGCGGCTGCTGGGGCTCAGCATGCCTGCCTGGGTGCTGCTGGCGCTGCTGGCACTTGGTTTATTCGGCCTGGTCAGCAACTGGCGCGCCGGTGTCAGCCCGGGTGTCAGCCGAGGAGCTGCTCGAGGATCTCCCGGTACACGTCCCTGATGACCGTGATGTCCGCCACGGGGATCTGCTCATTGGGCTTGTGAATCGACGCATTAACGGCGCCGAACTCCACTACGTGCGTGCCGCTCGGGGCGATGAAGCGGCCATCGGATGTTCCCCCGCCGGTTGACAGGGCGGGCGTACTCCCCGTGAGCTTGCGCACGGCGGCTGCCACCGTGTCCGTCAGTAGTCCCCCGGGGGTCAGGAATGGTTCACCGGACAGGTGCCACTGCAGTTCGTAATCCAGTCCGTGAGCCTTGAGGCGGCCTTCGATGTGAGTGCGCAGCTTCTCGTGTGTCCAGACTGTGGAGTAACGGATATTGAAGCGCGTCGACAGTGATCCCGGTGTCACGTTGACGGCGTCCCCGACGCTCTCCAGCCTGACAACCTGGAAGCTGGAGGACGGAAAAAACTCGTTGCCCTGGTCGAGCGGCGTTGCATAGAGTTCGGCGAGAACCGGTGCGAAGGCCTGGATGGGATTACGTGCCAGGTGAGGATAGGCCACGTGGCCAGCCAGCCCGTGCACCGTCAGGATGCCGCTCAGTGAGCCCCGGCGTCCGACGCGGATGGTGTCGCCCAGGGCCTTCTCGCAGGAGGGTTCTCCGATCACGCACCAGTCCAGGTGCTCGCCACGCTCCTTGAGGAACTGCATGACACGCTTCGTGCCATCCTGGGCCTTGCCTTCCTCGTCACTGGTAATCAGGAAAGCGATGGATCCGCGGTGCTTGGGATGCGCCGCGACAAACGCCTCGGTGGCGCCGATCATTGCCGCCAGCCCGGCCTTCATATCAGCCGCCCCACGGCCGTAAAGAATCCCGTCCCGGACCTCCGGAACAAACGGGTCCGTCGCCCACTCATCCAGTGGGCCTGCGGGAACGACGTCGGTGTGGCCCGCGAAGCACAGGGTCGGCGCGCCGGCGCCGCGCCGGGCCCAGAGGTTGGTGACGTCGCCGAATTGCAACGTTTCCAACGTGAAGCCGGCTGCCGCCAGCCGGGCGCCGAGCAGTGCCTGGCAACCCGCGTCGTCGGGGGTGACCGATGGCCGACGGATGAGTTCGCAGGTGAAATCCAGGGTGTTATTCATGGGCGTATCGGGTGGTTCATTCGCTGCGCAGCAGTTCGTTGAGGGACACCTTGGCCCGCGTCCGCGCATCGACGCGCTTCACGATCACAGCGCAGTAGAGGCTGCAGCGGCCACCCTCCGAGGGCAGGTTCCCCGGGACCACGACGGCCCCGGCCGGCACCCTGCCGTAAAGGACTTCGTCCCTGGCACGGTCGTAGATGCGCGTGCTCTGGCCGATGAAGACGCCCATTGAGATGACGGCGCCTTCCTCGACGATGACTCCCTCGACAATCTCCGAGCGCGCCCCGATAAAGCAATTGTCCTCGATGATGGTCGGCCCGGCCTGCACCGGTTCCAGCACGCCGCCGATGCCAACGCCGCCCGACAGGTGCACGTTGCGCCCGATCTGTGCACAACTGCCCACCGTGGCCCAGGTATCGACCATGGTGCCGCTGTCGATGTAGGCGCCGATGTTCACGAAGGAGGGCATCAGCACGACGTTGGCGGCCACATGCGCCCCGTGACGGACGATGGCGCCCGGCACCACGCGGGTGCCAGCGGCGGCAAACTGCTCAGCGCTCCAGCCCTGGTATTTCAGGGGTACCTTGTCGTAATAGTCGGTGACGCCGGCTGGCATGCGCACGCTGCGTTCAATGCCGAAGTGCAGGAGCACGGCCTTCTTGAGCCACTGGTTGACGACCCAGCCTTCCGCGGCCTTTTCGGCGACGCGGGCAGCACCGCTGTCCAGCAGCCGGATGGCTCCCGAGACGGCCGACTTGAGTTCGGCTGGTGCATTCGGCAGGTCAAGGGAGGCCCGCTCGTCGAAGGCCGTTTCGATGGTGGTCTGGATGCTGGTTTGGTTCACGGTGGTTTCCGGGTAGTTGCTGCGGGTGGTCCGGTGGGTCAGGCCGCGCTGTCGAGGGCCTGGGTAACAGCTTCCTTGAGGCTGTCGCAAAGGTCCGGCGACAGTGGCGCGCCCCCGGCGTCTGTTACATAGAACACATCCTCGGCCCGCTCGCCCACCGTCAGGATCTTTGCCGCCTGGATGCCCACGCGGTGACTGCGCAGAACCTGGCCGACCTGGCACAGGAGACCAGGCCGGTCGCCAGCGACGATTTCCATGACCGTACGGTCGTTGGTCTCGTCCGCCGCAAAGCTGACGTGAGTCGGTGTCGAGAACATCCGGACCTGGCGAGGTGGCCGGCGCGTGACCCGCAAGGCCTTTTCCTCGCCGGCCGTTATTGCCTGTTCCAGCCGGCGGAGAATCTGGTCGCGACGCTCGTCGTCCCGGGCCTGCACTCCGGCGTTTTCCAGGACGACATAAGTGGACAGGCTGAAGCCGTTGCCGAGCCGGATGATGCGGGCGTCTGCAATGTTCAGTCCAAGTTCGTCCAGCACCGCCGTCACCGTCGCGAACGTTGACCGGTCCTGGGGCGCATAGACCAACACGGTGGTTCCTGCCCCTGACGCTTCGCTCTGGACGCCGACCAGCACCCGCCGCCCTTCGTCCTCGCGGTCGGCCAGCAAACGGCTGTGCCACGCGATCTCCTCAGGCCGGCAGCGCAGGAAGTAGTCGTCGCCGAGTTCGGCCCAGAGGGTGTCGATGCGGCTCGCCGGTATACCGGCAAGGCCGGGCAAGTCCCGCGCGGCCGCCTTCCGTTCCTCGATGAGTTCGTCCCGATCCACCGGATTCTCCAGGCCGCGGCGCAACGCGCGTTTCGCCTGTGCGTACAGTTCCTCGAAAAGCTGGGCCTTCCAGGAGTTCCAGAGCTTCGGGTTCGTGCCCCGGACGTCCGCGACAGTAAGAAGATAGAGGTAATCCAGGTGAACCTCGTCGCCAACCTGGCTTGCAAAGTCGCGGATGATGGCCGGGTCGCTGATGTCCCGCTTCTGGGCAGTCAGCGAGAGCAACAGGTGCTTGCGCACCAGCCACGCGACGAGCCGAGCATCGTAGCGGCTCATGCCGTGTTCGAGCACGAAAGACTCGGCGTCGAGGGCGCCCAGCTCGGAGTGGTCGCCACCACGGCCCTTGGCGATGTCGTGAAACAGGCCGGCCAGGTAAGCGAGCTCGGGCGCCGGCAACGCCTGCATCAGCTCCGAGCAGCGCGGAAACTCATGGTTGTACCGCTCGAGGGCGAAGCGGCGCAGGTTGCTCACGACAAACAGTGTGTGCTCATCAACCGTGTAGGCGTGAAACAGATCGTATTGCATGCGCCCCACGATGCGCCCAAAGGCCGGCACGTAGCGGCCCAGGACTCCGTAGCGGTTCATCCGGCGCAGTTCGTGCGTGACACCTTCCTTGGCCCGGAGAATCTGCAGGAACAGGCGGTGGTTCCGCGGGTCCTGCCGGAATTCATCGTCGATCAGGCTCAGGCTGCGCCGGATGAGTGAGATCGTTCCGGCGCTGACCCCCTTGAGTTCCGGGCGCTGCTGGAGAATCAGGAACAGCTCAAGCAGGGCGGATGGCGTCCGGTCGAACGCGCTGTCATCCGCCACCTGGAGGAAGCCGTTGTGAACGCTGAAGCGGTCATTGAGCGGGACAGTATCCGCGTTCGGGTCGTTGAGGATTGCCTCCTGGAATTGCTGGAGCAGCATTTCGTTCAGCCGGCTCAGGTCCATGACCGTGCGGTAGTAGCGCTGCATGAACTGCTCAACCGCCAGCATGTACGAGGCATCCTGGTAGCCGAACAGCTGGGCGATGCGGCTCTGGTAGTCAAACAGCAGCCGGTCCTCGTGCCGCCCGGTCAGCAGGTGGAGGGCAAAGCGGATTCGCCACAGGAATTCGCGTCCCTGCAGCAGCAGCCGGAGTTCGGGCGGGCTCAGGAAGCTCCGGCTGACCAGGTACTCGAGGTCGCCGCGGCCGTACTCGCGCAGGGCGACCCAGCTGATGGTCTGGATATCCCGGAGTCCGCCGGGGCTGCCCTTGACGTCCGGTTCGAGGTTGTAGGCCGAGTCGTCGTAGCGGTGGTGACGGGTCTGCTGCTCACGAATCTTGCCCTCGAAGAACTGCCGGGTTGGCCAGACCTTTCCCGGGGCGATCGCGGACTGCATCTCCCACAGCAGCTCCTCGGGTCCGACCAGCAGCCTGGCTTCCATCAGCGTGGTAATGACGGTCAGGTCCTGCCCGGCATCCTGGCCGCATTCCACGGTGCTCCGCACGCTGTGGCGGATCTCGATGCCGGCATCCCAGAGGAGGGTCAGGAAGTCCGAGAGACTGTCGGGGGATGGTGGCGTTGGCCGGGCCGGGGTGAGCACCAGCAGGTCCACATCCGAGCACGGGTGTAACTCGCCGCGGCCATAGCCGCCGACGGCCACGAGCGCGCAGTCGGCATGGATGGCATCGCCGGCCCGCCGCCACGCTTCGCAGACCACGAGGTCGACCAGTGCGGCACGGTCTGCCACCAGCCTGGCGGCCAGCTCGCCGGCCAGGAAGCGCTGTTTCAGCGCCGCGCTGCCTGCAGCCAGGACCTTTCTCAGGACTGGCAGGGAGTCGCCATCGGCCTGCAGCAGGCGGCGCACGGCTGGCCAGTCGAAGGCCAGGCCGTCAGGCTGCAGTGCGGTGGCGGCCAGGTGTTGCTCGTCTGCTGACAGGCTCAAAACGGGACCTGTCGCGGTATTCATCGGCGTTCGTCCGCACCGAGCGTGAGGACCTCGCAGCCGTCCCTTGTGATCAGGATCGTGTGCTCCCACTGGGCCGAGAGCGAGTGATCACGGGTGACCACAGTCCAGCCGTCCGGCAACAGCCGGACGTGGCGCTTGCCCAGGTTGACCATCGGTTCGATCGTGAAGGTCAGGCCCTCCCGCAATTCGAGCCCCGTGCCCGGCTCGCCGTAATGCAGCACCTGGGGGTCCTCGTGAAAGATGCGGCCGATGCCATGGCCGCAATACTCCCGAACCACGCTGAATCCAAGGGATTCAACGTAAGCCTGGATTGCATGCCCGATGTCGCCAAGCCGCTTGCCGGGCCGGGCCTGTTCGATGCCCAGCCAGAGTGCCTCCCGGCTGGCACGGACCACGCGTTCGCCCTGGATCGTGCCTTTGCCCACGAAGAACATGCGGCTGCTGTCGCCATGGAAGCCGTCCTTGATGACGGTGATGTCGACATTGACGACGTCACCCGGTCGCAGCGTCCTGTCCCCGGGAATGCCATGGCAGACGACGTGGTTTACGGAGGTGCAGATGGACTTGGGAAAACCCCGGTAATTCAGCGGGGCAGGGATGGCATGCTGCACATCGACGATGTAGTCATGGCAGATCCGGTCCAGCTCGTCCGTGGTGACCCCGGGCTGGATATAGGGGCCAATCATATCGAGGACGTCCGCGGTCAATTTGCCGGCTACCCGCATGGCGGCCTGCTCAGCAGGCGTCTTTATCGTGATGCTCATCCGTCGGTTTGATCCGGCCGGGCTTGGTCCGGGTGCTTCGCCGGGGGCCGGAACCGCGTTGTGACTGCTAATCCGCTATGGTATAAAGCGCGCGCCCTAGAGGCAATGAAATCCACACGCGTTCCGTCACGTCTGGCTGGGTGCCTGTTCCCGTTTCGGGAGCCGGTTGCCGGATGGGGAACGCGGCGGCCCCAACCCGAAGCAGAAACAGGCCTGTGTGCCGAGACGCAAGTCTCGCCGCCGACCTTTAAAGGAGATCCCATGACTGAAGTGAGCATGCGCCAGATGCTTGAGGCTGGTGTGCATTTTGGCCACCAGACCCGCTACTGGAACCCCAAGATGGGCCCGTACATCTTCGGCGCCCGCAACAACATCCACATCATTAACCTGGAGCACACCGTTCCGCTGCTCCGGAAAGCCACCGCCTTCATCCGCTCGCTCTCTGCTGACGGCGGGCGCATCCTTTTTGTTGGCACGAAGCGCGCCGCCCGGGAGTCCGTGAAGACCCAGGCTGACCGCTGCGGTATGCCTCATGTCACCCATCGCTGGCTCGGTGGCACCCTGACCAACTTCAAGACGGTGAAGCAGTCCATCAAGCGCCTCGAGGATCTCGACGCGATGGAGCTCGACGGACGCTTTGGCAAGCTAACCAAGAAGGAAGTTCTCGAGCGCCGCCGTGAGCGCGAAAAACTCGAGCGCAGCCTGGGCGGCGTCAAGTCCATGGGCTCCCTGCCTGATGCGATCTTCGTGATTGATGTCGGGCACGAGAAGATCGCGGTGCACGAGGCCAACAAGCTCGGGATTCCCGTCATCGGCATCGTGGACACGAATTCGACGCCCGACGGCGTCCAGTACATGGTTCCCGGCAATGACGATGCCATGCGGGCGGCAGAGCTGTATACGCTCGCCGTTGCCGATGCGGTGCTCGAGGGCAAGGCGTCGATTCCGGCCCTCCCCGTCGGCGAAGACGACTTCGTCGAGCTGGATGCCGAGGGTCGGCCCAAGTCGTCTCCGGAAGGACGCCGCCCGGCTCCGGCCAAACGCGCACCACGCAAAGCCGCCGGCGCGCCCGCTGCCCGTAGTCGCACGGCGAAGCCGGTCATGGCCGGCGCTGACACACCGGTCGTTGATGACGCTCCGGTCGTTGATTCGGCACCGGTCGCTGATGCCGAAACCACCGACGCACCGGAAGCCTCCGGCGACGCCTGAACGGGAGACACCCTGAATGTCCATAGCTGCAAACCTCGTCAAGGACCTCCGTGAGCGTACCGGCGCCGGAATGATGGAGTGCAAGAAGGCACTGGTCGATTCCGACGGCAACATCGAGGCGGCCATCGAGCTGCTCCGCACCCGCGGCCAGGCAAAAGCCGAGAAGAAGGCGGGGCGAATTGCCGCCGAGGGCCAGATCCTGACGGCCACGAGCGTCAAGGGCGACGTTACGGTCATTCTTGAAGTGAACTGCGAAACGGATTTCGTTGCCAAGGACGATCATTTCATGCGTTTCGCTAGCGCGGCGACCGAATTGGCCGCGAGGGAACAGCCTGCGACGGTTGAGGCGCTGATGGCACTGCCGGTCGCGGGCGGTCAGACGCTCGAGGAAGCGCGCCGCGATCTGGTTGCGAAGATCGGCGAGAACATCGGCGTCCGCCGGTTCGAATTCGTCCGGCCAAAGGGCAAGCTGGGTGGCTATTTTCACGGTACGCGAATCGGCGTTCTGGTCGATTTCGAGGGCGGTGACGAAGAGCTGGGCAGGGACCTCGCGATGCATATCGCCGCCAGCAATCCGCGCTACCTGTCGCCGGACGACGTGCCCGAGGACCTGCGCGCCAATGAGCGCCGGATCCTGACCGAGCAGGCCGCCGGCGAAGGCAAGCCTCCGGAAATCGTTGCCAAGATGGTCGAGGGCCGCTTGCGCAAGTACCTCAACGAAATCGCGCTTGTAGGCCAGCCATTCGTCAAGGACCCGGACACATCGATCGCCAAGCTCCTCAAGGACCGCGGCGCCCGGGTGCACCGCTTTGTGCGGCTTGAAGTTGGCGAGGGGATCGAGAAAAAGACCGAGAATATCGCTGAAGCCGTGGCGGCCATGCATTCCCAGGGGTGAGGCAGCTCCCGGATACCTGCAGCGCCATTTCCTCGTCAGGGCCCGGTCTCGTGGTGGCCAAATCCGGTAGAATCCGGCCAGCTTTACGTCACTCACCCCTCCGGTTGCGCGCGGGTTCTGGTCCATGAACGAGGCACGTCTGCTCTATCGCCGCATCCTGCTGAAACTCAGCGGTGAGGCACTGATGGGTGGCGGGGACTACGGCATCGATCCCGACGTCCTCACCCGTATTGCCAACGAGGTCAAGGAAGTCAGGGCTCTGGGGGTCGAGCTGGGCATCGTCATCGGCGGCGGCAATATCTTTCGGGGTGCCGGCTTGGCCCGTGCGGGCATGGACCGCGTGACGGGCGACCACATGGGCATGCTGGCTACGGTGATCAATTCGCTCGCCATGCAGGACGCGCTGGAGCGCGTCGGGTGTCACGCCCGCGTGATGTCGGCGCTCCAGATCCACGAGGTCAGCGAGGACTACATCCGCCGCCGGGCGATCCGCCACCTCGAGAAGGGGCGCGTGGCCATCTTCGCGGCAGGAACCGGCAATCCCTTCTTCACCACCGATACGGCTGCCGCGCTTCGCGCCATCGAGGTGGGGGCCGACGTACTCGTCAAAGGCACCAAGGTGGACGGCGTGTATACAGCCGACCCGGTCAAGGATCCCAAGGCCACGCGCTACGACCGGTTGACCTTCGATCGCGTGATCAACGACAAGCTGAACGTGATGGACACGACCGCTGTGGTCATGTGTCGGGAGAACAATGTCCCCATCCGGGTGTTCAACCTCCAGGTGGCGGGGGAACTTCTCCGGCTGGCCCGGGGCGAGAATGTGGGGACGCTGGTTACAGGCTAGCGGTTAAGAGGGGCGGAGCGTGATCAACGAAATCCGGCAGGATGCAGACCAGCGCATGGCGAAGTGCGTCACAGCAATGGGCCATGCATTACGTAAACTTCGTACCGGGAGGGCAAGTCCCGCCCTCCTGGAGCACCTGATGATCGAGTACTACGGCACCAACGTCCCGCTCTCCCAGACCGCGAACATCTCGGTGGAGGACGCGCGGACGCTGACGGTCACGCCGTGGGAGAAGGGCATGGTGGGGGTCATCGAGAAGGCCATCATGGGCGCCAACCTCGGCTTCACCCCGGTGACGGCCGGCACGGTGATCCGGGTGCCCCTGCCCGTCCTGACCGAGGAGCGACGGCGGGACCTGGCCAAGCTGGTGAAGCAGGAAGCCGAGCTGGGCCGGGTGGCCATCCGTAATGTGAGGCGGGATGCCATGACCGACATCAAGGAAGCCCTGAAGGAAAAACTGATCAACGAGGACCTGGAGCGGCAGAGTGCCCAGCAGATCCAGGAACTGACGGACAAGTACGTGGCGGAAGTCGACAGAATTTCCGAAGAAAAACAAAAAGAAATCATGGAGTTCTAGTCATTATCTGGCGCAGGACCAAGGATGGCAGCTTCATGACCACCAGCGGCAGCTGCGGGCTGGTTCGACCGGCCCACGTTGCAATCATCATGGACGGCAATGGCCGCTGGGCAGCCCGCAACGGCAAGCCGCGGCATGCCGGCCATCGCGCTGGCGTCAAGTCGGCCCGGGCCGTCGTCGAGGCCTGCGCGGAAGCGGACGTGAAGGTCCTGACATTGTTCGCCTTCAGCAGCGAGAACTGGAAGCGGCCGCCGAGCGAGGTGGACGCCCTCATGCGGCTGTTCGTGGAGGTCCTGCAGCGCGAGGTCGACACGTTGCACGAGAACGGCATCCAGCTGCGCTTCATCGGTGCCCGCGAAAGTCTGCCAACCATCCTGCGCAAGCGTATGGCGGACGCGGAAGCCCGGACGGCCGCCAATTCCCGCATGACGCTCGTCCTGGCGGTGGCTTATGGCGGGCAGTGGGACATGGTCCAGGCCGTGCGCCGTATCGCCCAGAAGATCCGTAGTGGAGATCTGGATCCGGCCGACATCGACGAGGCCCTGATCGACCGGCACAGGGCCCTCGCGGGGCTGCCGTCCCCGGATCTGCTGATCCGTACGGGCGGCGAGCAGCGGGTGAGCAACTTTCTGCTCTGGGATCTCGCCTATACCGAGCTGTGCTTTACGGATACCCTGTGGCCGGACTTCGGCGCCGGTCAGATCACCGAAGCACTGGATTTTTTCGGTCAGCGGCAGCGGCGCTTTGGACGGACCGGCGATCAGCTCGAGGCTATCGCTGACTAGTTTTTCCGCCCGGTATTTCCGGGCGTTGCTGCGGGACCGATCAAAGCCATGAGCCAGCTGGCGCAACGTGTGCTCACCGCGATCCCTCTGCTAGCCGGTCTCCTGCTGGTCCTCTTCTTCGCGCCGCTCCGGGTTGCCACGACGGCGACCGCGTTCGTCATTGTGCTCGGGGGCTGGGAGTGGTCCGCCTTTCTTGGCGGCCGGAGTCTCCCCGGCCGGGTGGCCTACACCGCGGCAATCGCGGCTGTCCTGGGTGCTTCCGCCTGGCTGGTTCCTGAAGTCGTCCCCCTGGCGTTCGTCCTGTGGGTCGCGCTCCTGTGGTGGCTCGCGGCCTTCTTCTGGATCCTGCGCTACCCCACGCGCGTCCCGGCCATCGTGGCCGGACTTGCCGGAATTCTCGTACTTGTCCCTGCCTGGCTTGCCCTGGTGGCCATCCTCTGCGTGCCCGTGCAGGGGCCGGCGCTCGCGCTGCTTGCCCTCGGCATCGTTTTTGCGGCGGACATTGGCGCCTACTTTGCCGGTCACCGGTTCGGGCGGGTCAAGCTTGCACCGCAGGTCAGCCCCGGGAAGACCTGGGAGGGGCTGATCGGCGGCGTCGTGCTGGCCGCGGCGACAGCGGCCGGTGGTGGTGCCCTGCTCGGACTCGCGCCGGTTGTCATGGTGCCGCTCGGGCTGGGAGTTGCCACCCTGTCGGTCGTGGGCGATCTGACGGAGAGCATGTTCAAGCGCAGCGTGGGGGCCAAGGACAGCGGCCAGCTGATCCCCGGGCACGGGGGCATCCTTGATCGTCTCGACAGCGTCACGGCGGCCATGCCGCTGTTTGCCCTTGCTTTGTCCTGGCTTGGACTTGCCGCAGGCTGAAATGGGTACTGCGCCGTTGCGTCAAGCCGTCTGCCAGTCCGGCAAGGCAAGCGCCGGCGTAATGCCTTAAGATTCGCCGCATGTCGCAGATCCTGACGTCCCTGCTCGCGTTCGTCGTGGCCATCGGCCTGCTCGTCGCCATTCACGAGTACGGCCACTACATCGTGGCCCGAGTCCTCGGCGTCAAGGTCCTCCGCTATTCCATCGGCTTCGGCCGCGTCCTCTGGTCCCGCCGCTCGGGCGCCGACCAGACGGAATACTGTCTTTCCGCCATCCCGCTGGGTGGGTACGTCAAGTTGCTGGACGAACGGGATTGCGCCGTCACCTTTGCGGAGCGGGGCCGGGCCTTCAACCGGCAGTCCGCACCCGCGCGTATCGCGATCCTGGCTGCAGGCCCGGCGTTTAACCTGATATTCGCCATCCTTGCCTACACCATCATGTTCATCGGCGGCGTTCCTGGCATGAAGCCGGTGATCGGCCCGGTGGACAGCGGTTCGCTCGCAGCCGCCGCCGGCCTGCGGGAAGGCGACAGGATCGTCGCCGTCGGCGACCGGCGGGTATTCACATGGGAAACGGCCACGGTGGCCATCCTTGATGAAATGCTGGCAGACGGGCAGATCCGCCTCGCGGTCGCGGACCAGGCTGGCGGCGAGCGCCCGGTCACCCTGCGGACCGCCGGCCGGGAATCGGAATTGACGGAGCCCGGCCAGCTGTTTGCAAAGCTGGGCCTTAAGCCGTGGTTCCCCGAGCCCGAGCCGATACTCGGCAAGATCACTTCTGGCGGGCCGGCGGAACGGGCCGGTCTCCGTGATGGCGACCGAATTCTTCTCGCAGATGGCAAGGCGATCACGACCTGGACCGGCTGGGTAGAGGTCGTGAGGGCGCGCCCCGGGGAGTTGCTGGACGTTACCGTACGCCGGGGCGAGTCCGAGGTCCAGGTGACCCTGGAGGTGGCCTCGGAGAAGACCGCAGACGGCCGGATTGGCCGGATTGGCGCGGCCGTGAGCCTGCCGAAAGACCTTTTCGAAGGCATGCGTGCCGAGGAGCGCTACGGACCCGTGGAGGCTCTTGGCCGGGCCACTGCCAAGACGTGGGAAATGAGCGCGCTCACGCTGCGCATGATCTGGCGGATGCTGGTGGGTGATGTTTCTCCCAGGAACATCAGCGGGCCCATCAATATTGCCCAGTATGCCGGCGTGACCGCCTCGCTCGGCGGCACGGCGTTCCTCAGTTTCCTCGCCATTGTCAGCATCAGCCTCGGCGTGCTCAATCTGCTGCCCATTCCGATGCTCGATGGCGGCCAGATCGTCTACACGGTTGCCGAGACACTGAAGGGCGGCCCGCTGTCGGAGCGCGCCCAGATCATCGGCCAGCAGATCGGCATCGGCTTTCTTCTCGTGCTGATGAGCTTCGCCTTCTACAACGATATCTCCCGCCTCCTCGGCTGAGAACCTCATGAATTTTCGCGCGGCGCTTCGAGCCCCTGTCCGCAGCCTGTTGGCTGCGTTTTTGCTCACCGTCTCGGCAGGTGGACCTGGTGCGGCCTTCGCCCAGGAGGACGGCCTGGTGGTCAGGGGAATCCGGGTGGAGGGGCTCCAGCGGATCGCGGAAGGTACGGTCTTCAATTACCTGCCCGTGAACATCGGGGATCGTATCGACGACAACCGGATACGCGAGGCCATCAGGGCGGTTTACGGCACCGGCTTCTTCCGCGACGTTGAAATCCGCTGGGACGACGGCACGCTGGTGGTGGCGGTCGCCGAACGGCCGTCGATCGCGGATTTCACGATTACTGGCAACAAGGACATCAAGACCGAGGCCCTGCAGGAGCCACTGGCGCGTATTGGCCTCAAGAAGGGCCGGACGTTCAACCAGTCAGTCCTGGATGAAGTCGAGCAGTCACTTACAGACCAGTACTTCAGTCGGGGCAAATACGCGGCCACGGTCAAGGCCGAGGTCAAGGAACTCCCGGACAACAAGGTCGACATTGCCATCACGATCAAGGAGGGGGACCGGGCCCGCATTCGCCAGATCAACCTGGTGGGCAATCACAGTTTTACCGACAAGCAGCTCCTTGAGAACTTCGAGCTCAAGACGCCGACATGGCTGTCCTGGATCCGCCAGGATGACCGGTACTCCCGGGAGGCACTTTCCGGCGACCTCGAGAAGCTGCGCTCGTTCTACATGAACCGGGGATTTGCGGACTTTGGCGTCGAATCGACGCAGGTGGCGATCGCCCCCGACAAGCGCGACATGTTCATCACGATCAACCTCAATGAGGGTGAGCGCTACAAGGTGAGTGACGTGCGGCTTGGCGGTGATCTCGTGCTGACGGAGGCGCAGCTGAATCCGTTCATCCAGGTGAAGCCGGGCCAGACCTACTCCCAGCAGCTGATCACCCAGAGCGCTGATCTCATCCGCCTCCGGCTGTCGGAGGAGGGCTATGCCTTCGCCACCGTCGAGCCGGTGCCCGATCTCGACCGGGAGGCCAAGACGGCCTCGGTGACCCTGTACGTGGAGCCGAAGAACCGGGTGTATGTGCGGCGGGTCAACTTTAACGGCACCTCGTCGGTCAATGACGAGGTGTTCCGGCGCGAGATGCGGCAGTTCGAGGGCGGCTATCTCTCCAACAGCCGGCTCGAGCGCTCGAAGATCCGGATCCAGAGGCTGCCCTACATCGAGAAGGTCGAGGAGACCACCAATCCTGTGCCCGGCACTCCTGACCTGGTGGACCTGGATTTCAACATCACCGAGGGCCTGCCGGGGCAGTTTGGCGGCGGGGTGGGGTACTCCGCATCCCAGAAGCTGATCCTGAACGGCAGCTTCATCCACACCAACTTCATGGGCAGTGGCAACCGGGTTCAGGCTGACGTGAACACGGGGCAATTCCGCACGGTCTACAGCTTTGCCTACACGGACCCCTACACCACGATCAACGAGGTCAGCCGCACGATCAGCGTGGCCTACCGTGACATCACCCAGTTCACTTCCGGCGCCTCGGATTTCTCGACGAAGACACTGTCAGCCTCCGTGGAGTACAGCTACCCCGTCTCCGAGTTCCAGAGGCTGATCTTCGGCGGCACGTGGCAGAGCGCCGAGCTGCTGTCGGACAGTTTCAGCAGCCGCCAGGCCCAGCAATGGGTGCGCAACAACGGCAGCAGCGATACCAGCTTCGTCACCGGAGGAGCAGCGATTTACACCACGAGCTTCAATACGTTCGAGCTGCTGGCAGGCTGGGTGTACGACAGCCGGAATCGCGCCCTGTTCGCGGACCGTGGTGCCAGGCACCGGCTGGTGGCCAACACCACCATCCCCGGCAGCGACGTCGAGTACCTGACGCTCAACTACAACTATCAGCAGTACTGGCCGCTGACCCGCTGGGCAACGATGCTCTTCAGCGTCGATCTGGGTTACGGAACGGCGCTTGGTGACACGACCTCCCTCCCGCCCTACAAGAACTACTTCGCCGGCGGTCCCGATACGGTCCGCGGCTTCCGGGAGAATGACCTGGGTCCGAAGGACGACTTTGGCCGGCCCTACGGCGGCGACACGCTGATGGCGGGCCAGGCGGAGTTCCTGTTGCCCATACCGGACAAGTGGCAGGCCAAGGCCCGGTTTTCGCTGTTTTATGACGTCGGCAACGTCTTCTCGCTGGGGGACGTCAAGTTTTACGACAAGACGGGCAGTAACCCGATCAAGTATGATTTCGGCAGCGGGGAATTGAAGCAGTCCGTCGGAATCGCCGCTCAATGGCTGGCGCCACTGGGCCTCTTCCGGTTCAGCTATGCGTACCCTCTCAACGCGAAGAGCGGCGGTGGCACGGCGCTCTACGGGGACGACACGGAGCGTTTCCAGTTTTCCATCGGCGGCGCCTTCTAGGCGTCGGCGCCAGGTTCCAGTCAGCTTCCGGATTTCAGGCAAGGGATAGAAATGTTGAACGTGATCAAGTGGGCCGGGGTTTCGGCCGTAATGGCGGCCGCGCTGCTGGCTGCTCCGATGGTGGCCCATGCGCAGGTGGCCAAGCCGCTCAAGGTGGGTTTCGTCAATGTCCAGCGCCTGCTTATCGAGTCGCCGCAGGCGAACGCAGCCAACCGCTCTCTCGAGAACGAGTTCGCGCCGCGACAGCGGGACCTTGTCGCGAAGCAGAAGGCCTTCAAGGACCGCGCCGACAAGTTCCAGAAGGACGGTGCCGTGATGGGCGCCGATGAGCGCCGGAATACCGAGAACGACCTGCGCCGTGACGAGCGCGACCTGACCAGGCAAGTCGACGAGCTGCGTGAGGATCTCAACAACCGCAAGAACGAGGAACTCGGCAAGCTGCGCGTCAATGTCCTGCGCGAAATCGAGGCATTTGCGAAGCAGGGCGGGTACGACCTCATCGTCAGCGACGGGCTCTACGTCAACCCGGCGCTCGATGTGACGGCGCAGGTCCTCCAGGGCCTGCAGGGGCGGCCGGGCGCTGCAACCAAGGCGCCGGCGAAGCCCTGATCCAGGGCGGCCAGCACGTCCGTCCCGGCGTGAGTGGCGTGGCGCTTCGAGGAAGGTGAGCGGGATGGGCGTCAGTCTGGGCCTGCTGGCCGTACGCCACGGCTGCGAACTGCGCGGTGATCCTGAACGGATCGTCGAACGGGTCGCGACGCTCGCCGGCGCCGACGGGCAGGCGCTCACTTTCCTGGCCAATCCGGCCTATCGCAGCCAGCTGGCTACCACGCGGGCAGCTGCCGTTATCCTGGCCCCCGCCGAGGCAGCGGCCTGCCCGGTGGATGCGCTTATCACCCGGGAGCCTTACGTCGTCTACGCGCGGATCGCGGCGGAACTCCATCCAGAACCGGCGGCAGACCCGGGCGTGCACCCCACCGCGGTGGTGGGTCCGGGCGCAAGGGTGCCCGGCTCCTGCTGCATCGGCCCGGGCGTCGTCCTCGGCTCCGGTGTGGAACTCGGCGAGGGTGTCGTCGTGGGTGCCCGGACCGTCATCGGTGACGGCGTCAGCATCGCCGCCGGGACCCGGCTGATGCCGGGAGTCACGGTGTATCCGCGGGTACGGATCGGCGCGCGCTGCATCCTGCACTCGGGTGTCGTCATCGGTTCCGATGGCTTCGGATTTGCCCCCGAGCGCGGCGGCGGCTACGTGAAGGTTCCGCAGCTTGGCGGCGTCGTGCTCGGGAATGACGTGGAGATCGGCGCCAATACCACCATAGACCGCGGCGCCATCGACGACACCATCATCGGCGACGGCGTGAAGCTCGATAACCAGATCCAGGTTGGGCACAATGTCCGCATCGGCGAGCACACGGTCATCGCTTCCCAGGTGGGCATTTCCGGCAGCACGACGATTGGCGCCCGGTGCGTGGTTGGCGGTCAGGCGGGATTTGCCGGCCACATCGTGGTGGTTGATGACGTCATCATCGGCGGCGGGACCAGCGTAATGGGCTCGATCCGTGCGGCTGGAGTTTACGGGGGCGGCGGCACGCCGGCTGACCAGATCCAGCGCTGGCGCCGCAATGTCGCGCGTTTCGGTCAGCTGGACGAGATGGCACGCCGGCTACGCGCCCTGGAAAAACGCCTCATGGGATCAAGCGGCCAGTGACAGACATACACCCGACCGCGATCGTGGCCCCGGGCGCCGAGTTCGATACCGGCGTGACCATCGGTCCCTACGCGGTGATCGGTGCCGGCGTCCGCATTGGTGCCGGCACGACGGTGGGCGCTCACACGGTCGTGAAAGGGCCTGCCACCATCGGCAGGGACAACCGGATATTCCAGTTCGCGTCGATCGGTGAAGACCCCCAGGACAAGAAATACCGGGGGGAGCCGACGCAACTCGTCATCGGCGACCGGAATACCTTCCGCGAGTTCTGCACGATCAACCGCGGCACAGCCCAGGACGAGGGCGTCACGCGCATCGGCAACGACAACTGGATCATGGCCTACGTGCACGTGGCCCACGATTGCTCGGTTGGCAACGATGTCATTTTTTCCAACAACACCACCCTGGCGGGTCACGTGCAGGTGGGTGACCATGTGATCTGCAGCGGCTTTTCGGCCGTGCACCAGTTCTGCCGGCTCGGCGCCCACAGTTTTCTCGGCGGGTTTGCCGCCATAACGCGCGATGTGCCGCCTTACGTCATGGTGGCCGGCCAGCCCACGGCGCCCCACGGCATCAACAGCGAGGGGCTGAAGCGCAGGGGCTTCACGGCGGACCAGTTGCGGAACCTGAAGGAGGCCTACCGGATCCTCTACCGGGAGCAGCTCCAGCTCGCCGAGGCCCGTGACCGCCTTGCTGAGCTGGCCGACAGTCAACCTGAGCTGCGCATCCTCGTTGACTTCATCGACAAGTCCGAACGCAGCCTGATTCGCTGACTGCGCCCATGCCGCGTATCGCCATCGTGGCTGGCGAAGTGTCGGGTGACCGGCTCGGCGCAGGCCTCATTCGCGCCGTCCGTGCTCGGCGCCCGGACGTGGAGTTTGCGGGCATTGCCGGCCCGGCGATGGAGGCGGCGGGCTGCGAAGTCTGGCTGCCCAGTGAGGAACTCGCCGTCATGGGGCTTGCGGAGGTCGTGCGGCATCTGCCACGGCTCCGTCGAATCCTGCTGGATCTCGAGCAGCGGCTGATCGCCGATCCGCCGGACCTGTATGTTGGCATCGATGCTCCGGACTTCAACCTGCGCGTGGAGCGGCGCCTGCGACCAACGGGGTTGCGTACCGTCCACTACGTGTCGCCGTCTGTCTGGGCCTGGCGCCCGGGCCGGGTGCGGATCCTCCGGGAAGCCTGCGACCACGTGCTGTGCCTGCTGCCTTTCGAGGCGGAGTTCCTGCAGCGCCACGGCGTGCAGGCCACCTTTGTCGGGCATCCCCTGGCGGATGAGTGGCCGGGCGACCCGGGCCAGCAGGCCGCCCGGGAGGCGCTCGGCCTGCCGCTGACCGGCACCGTCGTCGCCGTCCTGCCAGGCAGCCGGGCGGGCGAACTGGAGCGCCTTGGCCCTGTTTTCGCGGGGAGCCTGGCCTGGCTTTCGGGGCGGGTGCCGGGCCTCAATGCTGTCGTGCCGATGGCGTCACCCAGGCTTCGGTCGCGCTTCGCGGCGCTGTGGGCCCCGGCGGAGACCGGCGGGGTGCCGGTTCATCTCCTGGACGGCCAGGCGCAGCTGGCCATGGCCGCCGCCGACGTGGTCCTGCTGGCCTCCGGCACGGCGACCCTGGAGGCCATGCTCGTCAATCGCCCGATGGTCGTGGCCTATCGTCTGGCGCCGCTTACCTATGCCGCGCTTAAGTTCCTCCGCCTCGTGCAGGTCGAGCACTTCGCTCTGCCCAACCTGCTGGCGGGGGAGCGCCTCGTCCCGGAGTTGTTGCAGGCGGCTGCCAGCCCGGCAGCGCTCGGCGCGGAGGTCCTGCGCTGGCTCGAGCAGCCGGAGGCCCGGGAGCGGCTCCGGCAGCGCTTCAACCTGCTCGGGGAGAGCCTGCGGCGCCACGCCAGCGAGCGGGCGGCGGAAGTCGTGCTGGAGATGCTCGGGGCTTCGTATAATCCCTGAAGCAAGTCTCCGCTCCTCATGGTCCCATTCCGCAGTGAACCTCGCCGTCGATACGATCGCCGGAATTGATGAAGCAGGCCGTGGCCCGCTCGCGGGCCCGGTAGTGGCTGCGGTTGTCCTGCTCTCCAGCGGCCAGACCATTGCCGGCGTCCGGGATTCGAAGCAGCTGACGGCCGCGCAGCGTGTCGCTGCTGCCGGGCGCATCCGGGCCGAGTCCCTGGCCTGGGCGCTGGGCGAGGCGTCCCGGGAGGAGATAGACGAGCTGAACATCCTGCAGGCCACGCTCCTCGCGATGCAACGGGCCTTCGCGGGCCTCGGACGGCAGCCTTGCTGCGTCGAAGTAGACGGCAACCGGGCGCCCAGCCTGCCGGGCTACCGGGGCGTGCTGGCGACGGTGGTCGGCGGGGACCGGCTGCGACCGGCCATCGCGGCGGCGTCGATACTGGCCAAGGTGCAGCGTGACGGGGCGATGGAACGGCTGCATGCCGTCTATCCGGCCTACGGCTTTGACCGGCACAAGGGCTACCCGACGGCCGAGCACCGGGCGGTCCTCGCGAGGCTGGGGCCCTGTCCGGCCCACCGCCGCAGCTTTGGCCCGGTGCGTGCCGCGCTGGCGGGCAACGGGGGCGCTCGATGACGCCAACCTTTGTCCACCTCCATGTGCACACCGAGTATTCGCTGGTGGATAGCGTCGTGCGGGTTCCCGACCTCGTGGCCGCGACCGTGGCGGCCAGCATGCCGGCTGTTGCCATCACCGACCAGGGCAACCTCTTCGGGCTGGTGAAGTTCTACCGGGCCGCGCTCGCGGCCGGCGTCCAGCCCATCGTTGGCGCCGAGGTCTGGCTGGCGGGCGCCGCTGACAAGGGTGCGGCGGAGCGACAGGAGCCGGCGAGGCTCGTACTCCTCTGCCGGAACACCACCGGTTACCGGAACCTGTGTCGCCTGCTGACCCGTGCGTGGCTGGAGGGCCAGCAGGGCGGGCTGCCCCAGCTCCGTCCCGGGTGGCTCGACGAATCCTCGGCAGACGGGCTCATCGCCCTGTCCGGTGGCCGAGACGGGGTGCTGGGACGCGCCCTGCTTGCCGGGGCACCAGAGCGGGCGGCGCGCGTCGCGGCAGAGTTCAGCAGCTGGTTCCGCGGCGACTTCTTCGTCGAGTTGCAGCGGACCGGTCGCCCGCAGGACGATGAGTACGTCCATGCTGCCGTGCGCTTCGCGAGCGCCAATCGCCTGCCCCTGGTGGCCACGAATGACGTGCGCTTCCTGACGCCGGATGAGTTTGAGGCCCACGAGGCGCGGGTGTGCATCCAGACCGGGCATGTGCTTGCCGATCCGGGCCGGCCGAAACTCTACAGCGTCGAGCAATACCTCCGCACCCCGGCGGAGATGACGGCACTGTTCGCGGACCTGCCTGAGGCCCTGGAAAACTCGGTTGAAATAGCCCGCCGTTGTCACCTGGAGTTGAGCCTCGGTGAGACCCATCTCCCGGACTTCGGGGTCCCCGACGGCTCGGCGCCCGACGCGTACCTGCGGCGGGAAGCTGCCGCGGGGCTCGCGGGCCGGTTTCCCGCCACCCCGGCCGGGCCCGCCTACGCGGAGCGGCTGGACCTCGAGCTTGGCGTCATCTGTCGCATGGGCTTTTCCGGGTACTTCCTGATCGTCGCCGACTTCATTCGCTGGGCCCGGGAACACGCGATCCCCGTTGGCCCGGGTCGCGGGTCTGGCGCGGGCTCCCTCGTGGCCTGGGCGCTCGGCATTACCGACCTCGATCCGATCCACCATGATTTGCTCTTCGAGCGCTTCCTGAACCCGGAGCGCGTATCGATGCCTGACTTCGACATCGATTTCTGCATGGAGGGGCGTGACCGGGTCATCGACTACGTCAGCGAGCGCTATGGCCGCGACCGCGTATCGCAGATCATTACCTACGGAACGATGGCGGCGCGCGCCGTCGTGCGCGATGTGGGGCGCGTGCTCGGCCAGCCCTATGGACTGGTGGACCGGATCGCCAAGCTCGTGCCGAACGATCCGGGTGTGGAAATGACCCTCGACATCGCCCTGGCCCAGGAGGCCGAGCTGAAGGCGCTGTACGCGGCGGACGAGGACGTCCGGAATATTCTCGACCTCGGGCGGCGCCTGGAGGGCCTGGTGCGCAATGCGGGGAGGCATGCCGGCGGCATCGTCATTGCTCCCCGCGACATTACGGAATTCACGCCGCTCTACCAGGTGGAGGGCGAGAAGTTCACGGTTACCCAGTTCGACAAGGACGACGTGGAGGCTGCCGGCCTCGTGAAGTTCGACTTCCTCGGCCTTCGCACCCTGACGATCATCGACCGGGCCACCATCGCCATCAACGCGGACAGGCTTGCCAGGGGCCTTGCCCCGATCGAGGTCCCCTCACTGCAGATGGACGATCCGGTGACGTTCCGCCTGCTGCGTGCCTGCAAGACGACAGCCGTCTTCCAGCTGGAATCGCGCGGTATGCGCGACCTCGTTCGCCGCCTGCAGCCGGACAGCTTCGACGATCTCGTGGCGCTGGTCGCCCTGTACCGGCCGGGACCGCTGCAGTCGGGGATGGTGGACGATTTCATCAACCGCAAGCATGGCGGGCGTGACCAGCCCATCGACTACCTGCACCCCGATCTCGAGCCGGTCCTGCGCGCCACGTACGGCGTCATCCTCTACCAGGAGCAGGTGATGCAGATCGCCCAGCGCCTTGCCGGCTACTCGCTGGGCGAGGCCGACCTGCTGCGCCGGGCCATGGGCAAGAAGAAGGCCGAGGAGATGGCCAAGCAGCGCTCGATCTTTACGGATCGTGCGGCCGCCCGCGGCACCGACCGGGCCAAGGCCACCTACATCTTCGATCTCATGGAGAAGTTCGCGGGCTACGGTTTCAACAAGTCGCATTCCGCCGCGTACGCGGTGCTGACCTATCAGACTGCATGGCTGAAGGCGAACCACCCGGCCGCCTTCATGGCCGCCGTGATGACCACGGAAATGGGCGACACCGATGCGCTCGTGATCCAGCGCCGGGAGTGCCTGGCCCTGGATCTGCAGGTGCTACCCCCTGACGTGAACGCCTCGGCCTATGCGTTCCGGGTCGAGGGGGATACGGCGATCCGTTACGGGCTGGGGGCGATCAAGGGTGTGGGCCGCGGCGCTGCCGAGCAGATCGTCGCCATGCGCGAGGAGGCTGGACCCTATCGCAGCCTCCAGGACTTTTGCCTCCGCGCCGGTGGCCAGAAACTTGGCCGGCGGCCCGTGGAGGCCTTGATCAAGGCGGGGGCGCTGGATGCCCTCGGCCCGAACCGCCCGAGCCTGCTCGCGGCACTGCCCGCGGCGATGGACGGCGCCGAACAGGCGGCTGCAGCCGCCAGCAGGGGCCAGGACGACCTGTTTGGTGCGCCGGTCGTGCAGTCGGCGGCGGGCGGCGATGCCATACCCGAGGCGCCGGACTGGGGCTGGGGCAGGAAGCTGCAGCACGAGCGCGAGAGCCTTGGCCTCTACCTGAGCGGCCATCCCTTCGACCAGTACCGGACGGACCAGCCCTTTATCAGCACTTCCAGCATCGAGGCGCTCGTCGCCGAGCGGCCTCCGGCCGCCGGTGAGTATCGCGGGCCGGCGCGCGAGGTGGTCATTGCCGGGCTTGTCGCCGCGATCCGCAAGCGTGGCACGAGGACCGCGATCGAGCTTGATGACGGCACCGGCACCCTGGAGGTTGGCTTCTTCCAGGAGGGCTACGAGCGTTTCAAGCATCTGCTCGCGCTGCACTCCCTCGTTGCCATCAGCGGGTCGCTGCGTTTCGAGGAGTACCTGGATGGCTGGCGCCTGAATGCCAAGGACGTCCTGGACCTGGACCGGATCGTCGAGACCCGCGCCACGGGTCTGCTGCTGCGCTGGCGTGCCGACGTGGATCGCAGTTTGAACCCGCAACTCCTCAAGAGCGTGATGGAGCGCCATCGCCCGGGGAAGTGTAGCGTGTCACTTTATTACAGCACCGGCGGCACCCAGGCGCGCGTTGCCCTTGGAGCTGACTGGTGCGTCCGTCCCACGCGGGAGTTGCGGGAGCGGCTTTCCGAGCTGGTGGGTCTCGATGGCTACCGCTTCGTTTACGAAGGTCCGCGCCAGTAGTAAGGTTTCGCCATGGATCTGAAATTTTTGGATTTTGAACAGCCAATTGCCGAGCTCGAGGCCAAGATCGACGAGCTGCGTTACGTTGGCGATGACTCCGAGATCAACATCAGCGACGAGATCACGCGGCTCAAGTCGAAGAGTGACGCCCTGACCCGCAGTATCTTCTCCAGTCTCACCTCCTGGCAGATCGCCCAGCTGGCCCGGCACCCGATGCGGCCGTACACGCTGGACTACCTCGCCGCCATCAGTCCGGAGTTCCAGGAGTTGCATGGCGATCGCATGTTTGCCGACGACCCCGCGATGGTGGGTGGCCTCGGACGGTTGGACGGCAAGCCGGTCGTGTTCATCGGCCAGCAAAAGGGGCGCGACACGAAGGAACGGGTCCGGCGCAACTACGGCATGCCGAAGCCCGAGGGCTACCGTAAGGCCCTGCGTCTGCTGAAGCTGGCCGAGAAGTTTCGCCTCCCGGTACTGACCTTTATCGATACGCCGGGAGCCTATCCCGGCATCGGCGCGGAGGAGCGGGGCCAGAGCGAAGCAATAGCCCGCAACCTTTTCGAGATGGCGCGCCTGAAGACGCCGATTATCAGCATCGTGATCGGGGAGGGCGGCTCCGGCGGCGCGCTGGCGATCGGGGTTGCCGACCGGGTCATCATGCTCGAGTACAGCGTCTACAGCGTGATCTCGCCCGAGGGCTGCGCCAACATCCTGTGGAAGAGTGCCGAGAAGGCCGAGACGGCTGCCGAGGCCATGGGTATCACCGCGCCGCGCCTGCGGGAGCTCGGCCTCATCGATGAGGTGATCCGTGAGCCGCTTGGCGGCGCCCACCGGGACCCGGCGAGCGTGGCGAACTCCGTGCGTTCAGCGCTGGTCAGTCACCTGCGTGATCTCGAGGCGCTCGATGTGAACGAACTCCTGCGGCGCCGTGCTGCACGACTCAAGTCCTACGGCAGTTTCCGGGAGAACTGAGCGCGCCCGCGCGGGAACATGCGTCCCGATTCCGAAGCCATCAGGCAGGCATTGCTCGGCGCCCTGCCCCGGGACAGTGCCCTCTGCGTGGCTTTCAGCGGTGGCCGCGATTCCACGGTGCTCCTGCACGCGCTCGCCAGCCTGCGGCAGCCTGCGGCGTTTCGCCTCCGGGCCCTGCACGTCAATCACGGGCTGCAGCCTGACGCGGATCACTGGGAGGAGCACTGCGCGGACGTGGCGCGACGCCTCGACGTGCCCTGTGGCCTGCTGCGTGTGACGGTCCGCGAACGAGGGGGCGGGCTGGAGGCCGCGGCGCGGGAGGCGCGCTATGCGGCCCTGCAGGCCGAACTGCAGCCTGGAGAGTGGCTGTTGACCGCGCATCATGCGGACGATCAACTGGAGACAGTCCTGCTGCACCTGTTGCGTGGCTCCGGCGTCAGCGGCCTGGCGGGGATTCCGCGCGTGGCGCCGTTCGGTGCGGGCCAGCTGTGCCGGCCCCTGCTAGCGGTTCCCGGGCAGGGCCTGGCCGCCTATGCCCGCAGCGAGCTCGAGCCCGGCGGCATCACCTGGCTCACCGACCCCATGAATGCACACCCCGCCTACGACCGGGGTTTCCTCCGTCACAGCGTCACGCCACTGATCCGCAGGCGCTTCCCGGCGGCCGCCGGCGCCGCCGCCCGGAGCGCCGCGCTGGCGGCGGAGGCGGCGGGCCTGCTGGCCGACCTGGCCCGGGCCGATGCGGCCACGGTGGCTTCCGGCGACCGGCTGCTACTCGCGCCGCTTCGGCAACTGGACCCGGCCCGGCAGCGCAACCTGCTTCGCTACCTGGCGCGGGAGCGGGGCTGGGCGATCCCGCCCGAGCGGCGCTTGCGGGCAGGCCTCAGCCAGTTGCTCGACGCTGGTACCGGCAAGCAGCCGGTCCTCGGTTGGGCCGGGCACGAGATCCGGCGCTTTCGCGGCTGTCTGTACCTGCTGGACACGGCCGTACCTGCCGGAGCCGCGGGTGCCGATCCGGTGGTGTCGTGGAGCGGAGGCCCGCTCCCGCTCGGCGGCGTTCGCGGCAGGCTGGCGTTGCGGGCTGGCGCCGGCGCCGGGCTGGCGCCGGCGCTCCTTTCAGACGGCCTGGAGGTGGCATTCCGCAGTGGCGGCGAGCGGGTGCGCGCCGGGGCCGACCGGCATCACCGGACGCTGAAATTCCTGTTCCAGTCCCGCGCCATCGTGCCCTGGATGCGCTGCCATGTGCCCCTTATATTCGCCGGCGGCAGACTGGCCGCCGTGGCCGATCTGTGGACCGCCGACTGGGCTGCGGCGGCTCCGGAGGAAGTTGGCCACGAGGTCGTCTGGTCCGGGCACGCCCCGATCCAGTGACGCAGCCTGGCGTCGCACACATTGTCCCGCACGGGGCTATCTGGTAACTTTTGCTCCCCATCTGCCTCCTTGATGGAGCGTCCAGCCCAGGTATCGACCCGCCTTACCCGAGCCTCACCGCCGGTAGGGCGTTTCGCGCTGTTTTGGCTGATCAACTAGCCGACCCGGTCGGTGGAGATGGGTGCCATGCCCCGCTATATTTTTGTGACTGGTGGTGTCGTGTCCTCGCTGGGCAAGGGCATCACCGCGGCGTCTCTCGGGGCAATTCTCGAGGCCCGCGGCCTGAAGGTGTCCATGATCAAGCTGGACCCCTACCTCAACGTCGATCCGGGCACCATGAGCCCCTTCCAGCACGGAGAGGTCTACGTCACTGCGGACGGCACGGAGGCTGACCTCGATCTGGGACACTACGAGCGCTTTGTCCGGACGACGACCGGCCGCAACAGCAACTTCACGACGGGCCGTATCTACGGCAGCGTCATTGCGAAGGAACGCCGGGGGGACTATCTCGGCGCCACCGTCCAGGTCATTCCCCACGTAACGGACGAGATCAAGCGGTGCATCCGGCTCGGGGCCGGGGACGCTGACATCTGCATCGTGGAGATCGGCGGCACGGTGGGCGACATCGAGTCCCTGCCTTTCCTCGAAGCGATTCGCCAGATGGGCGTGGACCTGGGCCCGCAGAACTGCGTGTATGTGCACCTGACGCTGGTGCCGTACATCGCCTCGTCGGCCGAGATCAAGACGAAACCCACCCAGCATTCCGTGAAGGAACTCCGCTCGATCGGCATCCAGCCCGACATCCTCGTCTGCCGGTCCGAGAAGGCACTGCCGGACGAGCAGCGGCGGAAGATCGCGTTGTTTACCAACGTGCAGGAGAAGGCGGTCATCTCGGCCGTCGACGTCGATGACCTGTACAAGCTGCCGATGGCGCTTCGTGGCCAGGGTTTCGATTCGATCGTGGTCGATCGCCTGGGGCTTTCCGTTCCCCAGGCCGACCTGGCGGAATGGGAGGCTGTGGTCGCGGCCCGCCGGAACCCCGAGGCCGAGGTTACGATTGCGATGGTCGGCAAATACGTCGACCTGCGGGATGCCTATATTTCGCTCAGCGAGTCCCTGATGCACGCGGGGCTGAAGACCCGCACCCGGGTCAATATCCGCTACATCGAATCCCAGGATATCGAGAAGGACGGCACTGGCGCGCTCTCGGGCGTGGACGCCATCCTGGTTCCCGGCGGGTTTGGCGAGCGCGGCATCGAGGGCAAGATCGCGGCTGTGCGCTATGCGCGCGAGAACGGCGTGCCATACCTTGGCATCTGCCTCGGCCTGCAGGTGGCGGTCATCGAGTTTGCCCGCAATGTACTTGGCCTGAAGGGCGCGCACAGCACCGAGTTTGATGCGCAGAGTCCGCACCCGGTGATCGCGCTCATTTCCGAGTGGCAGGACCGGGACGGCTCCCTGCAGAAGCGCGACACGGGTTCCAGCATGGGCGGCACGATGCGCCTTGGCGCCCAGGAATGCCGCCTGCAGGCCGGCACGCTCGCCCACGACCTGTATGGCACCGAGACGGTCCGCGAGCGGCACCGTCACCGGTTCGAATTCAACAACAACTACCTCGACCAGATGAGCAGCGCCGGCTTGGTGGTGTCCGGGTTTTCAATTGATGGCCTTGTCGAGATAGTCGAGCTGCCGGACCATCCCTGGTTCCTCGCCTGCCAGTTCCATCCGGAATTCCGCTCGAACCCCCGGGACGGTCATCCGCTGTTCAGCGGCTTTGTCCGCGCCGCCCGGAGCTTCCGGGCGGAGGAGCTGCCCGCCGCAGTCCGGGCATGAGGCTTTCCGGTTTCGAGGTCGGCGCCGACCAGCCACTGTTCCTGATTGCCGGGCCGTGCGTGGTCGAGACGGAGACGCTGGCCGTGGAGACGGCGGGGACACTGCAGGAAATCACCCGCCGGCTGAATATCCCGTTTATCTTCAAGTCCTCCTATGACAAGGCCAATCGCTCCTCGCTGAAGAGCTACCGTGGCCCGGGCATCGAGGAGGGCTTGCGCGTACTCGAGAGTGTGCGCCTGCAGCTCGGTGTCCCGGTACTGACGGATGTACACGAGGATTCGCCACTCAACGAAGTGGCGGCTGTGGTGGATGTGCTGCAGACCCCTGCATTTCTCTGCCGGCAGACCAACTTCATAATTAAGGTCGCTGCCCAGGGCAGGCCGGTCAATATCAAGAAGGGGCAGTTTCTCTCGCCCTGGGAAATGGCCAATGTCGTGCACAAGGCCGAGAGCACCGGCAACCCCGGCATCATGGTCTGCGAGCGGGGCTTCACGTTCGGCTACAACAATCTGGTGACGGACATGCGGTCCCTGTCGGTGCTCAGGGAAACCGGGCGGCCGGTCGTGTTCGACGCCACCCACTCCGTGCAGCTTCCCGGGGGCAAGGGCGATGCATCCGGTGGTCAGCGGGAGTTTGTTCCGGTGCTGGCGCGGGCCGCCGTGGCCGCCGGCGTGGCCGGGGTGTTCATGGAGACCCATCCGGATCCGGAGCGGGCTCTCTCCGATGGCCCCAATGCCTGGCCGCTGCACCTCATGGAGCAGCTGCTGATCACCCTGGCTGAGCTCGACACGGTCGTCAAGAAACGGCCACTCGTCGAGCTGGAACTGCGAGAAAAGAGGAACTGATGAGCGCGATTGTCGATGTCCATGGCCGGGAGATCCTGGACTCCCGCGGAAATCCCACGGTTGAAGCCGAAGTCCGGCTGGAGAGCGGAGTGCTGGGGCGCGCCGCCGTACCCTCCGGCGCTTCCACCGGGAGCCGCGAGGCCGTCGAGCTCCGGGACGGTGATCCCAGCCGCTATCTCGGCAAGGGCGTGCGTCGCGCCGTGACAATGGTCAATGGCGAAATCCGCAGTGAATTGCTTGGTCTTGACGGCCGCGACCAGAAGACGCTCGACCGGAAGATGATCAATCTCGACGGGATGCCCAACAAGGAGCACCTGGGCGCCAATGCCATCCTGGCTGTTTCCCTTGCCGCCGCCCACGCCGCGGCGGCGGATCGCGGTGAGCCGCTGTTCCGGACGCTGGGGACGAGCACGGTGCTGCCGGTGCCGATGATGAACATCATTAACGGTGGCGCCCACGCCGACAACAGCGTGGACATCCAGGAGTTCATGGTCCTGCCCGTTGGTGCCAGCTCCTTTGGTGAGGCGCTGCGCTATGGCACCGAGATCTTTCATGCGCTGAAGTCCGTGCTGAGGGGCATGGGCCTCAGTACGGCGGTGGGAGACGAGGGGGGCTTTGCACCCAACCTCCCCTCGAATGCGGCGGCCCTCGATACCATCGCCGAGGCCGTCGGCAAGGCGGGTTTCTCGCTGGGCCACGATGTATTTCTCGGGCTGGATGTTGCGAGCACCGAGTTGTTCCGCGACGGTGTCTATCACCTCGAGTCCGAGGGAAGGACCTTCACGCCGGTGCGTTTTGCCGACTATCTTGCCGGCCTGGCCCGCGGGTACCCGATTATCTCGATCGAGGACGGTATGGCGGAGGACGACTGGGACGGGTGGGCGCTGCTGACCCGGGCGCTCGGCAAGCGGCTGCAGCTGGTCGGCGATGACCTGTTCGTGACCAATACCTCGATTCTCTCCCGCGGCATAGCGGACGGGATCGCCAATGCCATCCTGATCAAGCCCAACCAGATCGGGACGCTGACCGAGACGCTGGCTGCCATCGACATGGCGGTGGATGCCGGGTACGCCGCCGTGATTTCGCACCGGTCCGGCGAGACCGAGGACTCGACCATCGCCGATATCGCCGTGGGGACCCGTGCGACCCAGATAAAGACGGGCTCCCTCTGCCGTTCGGACCGGATCGCGAAGTACAATCAGCTGCTGCGGATTGAAGAGTTGCTGGGCGCCGAGGCACAGTACGCGGGAAGGTCGGCGTTTCCCGTCGCGTTGCCGGGCTGACGGCCGGCGCTTTCGGGGGCCAAGGGGCCGCTGCGGAGGGGGCGATATGCGGGGCGAAATTCTGGCAGTCCGGGCGGGCATCGGGCTGCTGTCGGTGCTGCTCCTGCTGCTGCAAGTCAGGCTGTGGGTGTCGGATGACGGCTATCGGGAAGTGGCGCGCCTGGGCAGCCTGATCACCGAGCAGATGGCTGAGAACAGCCGTCTCAGCCAGCGCAACCAGCGCCTCGAGTTCGAGGTCGTCGAGCTGCGCAAGGGCGATAGCGCGGTCGAGGAGCGCGCCCGGGCCGACCTCGGGCTGATCGGGCCTGCCGAGACCTTCTACCTTTTCGGAGCTCCCGGGCCAACCGGCTGATCGGTCCCCGCACTGGTTCCACATAGCCGTGCTGCACATCCAGTTCCATGAGGCCGTTGCGGAGATCCGGATGGATCGCCCGCCCGCCAACGCCCTCAACCGGGAACTGGTGGAGCGGCTGCTGGCAGCCCTGGAAACGGCGCGGATGGACGGCGCCCATGCCCTGATACTGACCGGCCGGCCCGGTATGTTCAGCGGCGGGCTGGACGTGCCGGAGCTGCTCGCGCAGGACCGGCGGCAGGTCGAGGCGTTCTGGAGTCTCTTTTTCACCCTGACCCGCCAGCTGGCCGCCAGCCCGGTGCCGGTGATTGCGGCCGTTTCGGGTCACGCGCCGGCGGGCGGCGCCGTCCTGGCGCTTCATTGCGATTACCGGATTGGGGTCACCGGCCGGTTCAGGATCGGGCTCAACGAGGTGCAGGTGGGTCTGCCGGTGCCGGGCACCATCCTTATGGCGCTCGCGGAGGCGGTCGGCCCGCGGCTGGCGCGAAGCATGGCGACTCGCGGTCAGCTGCTGTCCATGGACGAGGCGCTGGCCGCCGGCTTGCTGGATGAACTCACGGGTCCGGACGACCTGCTGGCAACCGCGCTGGCCCGTGCCAACGAATTACTGGCCCTGCCGCCAGTCGCGATGAACACGACGCGGCTGGCGGCCAAGTCGCGCCTGATCGAGGCCCTGGCGAGTTCCGGGGATGTGGCCGCAGCAACCGGCTGGTGGTTCAGCGCCGAGACCCAGGCGGGAATGCGCAAGCTGGCAGACCGCCTGAAGAAGGACTGACGCCGCTAGCGGGCCAGCAGCACGTACATGGCGCCGGTGCCCCCGTCCCGGGCGGGTGCCGTCGTGTACGCCAGCACCTGCTCCCACTGGGGAAGCCACTTGTTCAGCTTGACCTTGAGGACCGGGCCGCCGGGGCCTGAGCGCAGGCCCTTGCCATGGACGATCCGTACGCAGCGGTGGCCCTGCAGCAACACGTCAGTCATGAATGCCCGGAGCATCAGCCGCGCTTCGTTGGCCGTGAGGCCGTGGAGATCCAGTTCGTCCTGGATCGAATACTTCCCGCGCTTCAGGTCCTTCAGCACCTTCAGGGGAACGTGGGGCCGCCGGAAATGCAGCTCATCGCCGTTTTCGAGACCGATGTCGCCGGGTCCCGCGGCCAGTGATTCCGCGAGAACAGCTGCGTCATCCGCCCGGGAAAAGCGGGCGCGCGGCGGGGGCGGGGCCTTGCGCAGGGGCACCCGGAGCCGTGTCTTGACCGGCACGACGGGCCCAACCACGGACCCGAAAGTCGTGGGATCGTCCGTTTCCGGATTTTTTCCACCCTTGCGTGTCACCGGGGCTCCTACGCCTGCTCACGATGCTTTAGCATTCTAGGGCTTCACTGTCCCGGCTGCTGAACAATGCGTCTCCTTCTTTCCAATGACGATGGCTATCAGGCCGATGGCCTCGCCACGCTTGCCCTGAGCCTGGCGGACCTGGCTGATATCACCGTCGTGGCCCCTGACCGCAACCAGAGCGGGGCCAGCCACTCCCTGACGCTCGACGTGCCGCTGCGGGTCGGCAAGACTCGCGAGGGCATTTTCTACGTCAACGGGACGCCGACGGACTGCGTCCATCTCGCGATAACCGGGCTTCTGGAGCAGGAGCCGGACATGGTGATCGCCGGTATCAATCACGGGGCCAACCTCGGCGATGACGTGCTCTATTCGGGTACGGTCGCTGCCGCTGTTGAGGGCCGTTTCCTGGGATTGCCTGCCATCGCGGTTTCCCTGACTGGCGAGCACCGCTACTTCGACACGGCGGGCCAGGCGATCCGCACACTGTTCCAGACCCTCGCCGGCAAGCCGCTGCCGCCGGACACCATCCTGAACGTCAACGTGCCGGATATTCCCTACGGAGACATACGCGGTTTTAAGGCGACGCGCCTTGGCTACCGTCACCGCGCGGAGCCCGTCGTGGAGTCCCTGGATCCGAAGGGACGGCGGATCTACTGGGTGGGCGCCGCGGGCAAGGGCCAGGATGCCGGTCCGGGCACGGACTTCCACGCCATTGAGCACGGATTCGTCTCCGTGACGCCGCTCAAGCTCGATCTCACTGACCGGTCGCGCCTGGAGCTGATTGCCGACTGGTTGCCGCAGTGACCGGCGAGCAGCGCGCTATCCGCGGTATCGGTATGACGTCCGCACGCACTCGTGAGCGGCTCATCCAGCGGCTCGGGGAGACCGGCATCAGCAACACGGCGGTGCTGGAGCGTATCCGGAGCGTACCCAGGCACCTCTTTGTCGATGAGGCGCTGGCGAGCCGGGCCTACGAGGACAGCCCGCTGCCGATCGGGCAGGGGCAGACGATTTCACAGCCGTGGATCGTTGCCCTGATGACGCAGGCGCTGGTCTCGGGGCTCGACAAGCCGCTGAAGAAGGTTTTGGAGGTGGGCACGGGTTGCGGGTACCAGACCGCGGTCCTGTCACCGTTCGTGCGGCAGCTGTTCACGATTGAGCGCATCGGCAGCCTGCAACAGGCGGCGCGGATCCGGCTGAACGAACTCGGTTTCAAGAACATCCGCTACCGCCACGGCGACGGCTTCCAGGGTTGGCCCGGCCAGGCACCCTTTGACGGCATCATCGTGGCGGCGGCGCCAGCCGAGGTGCCCAGTGCGCTCCTCGACCAACTCAGCGAGGGCGGGCGGCTGGTCATTCCCGTCGGACCCGCGGGCCAGCAGGACCTCGTCTGCTACACGCGGACCGCCGACGGCCTGGAGCGGGAACAGCTTTCGCGCGTGTCCTTCGTGCCGCTCGTCGAGGGTACGGGCTGAACGGCGAGCGATGAGCTGTCTGCTCCAGCGGCTCCTGGTCACCCTGATGGTTCTGCTGGTCGCCGGCTGCAGTGCTGCTGTCCGGTGGGAGGAGTCACCGGCTGGCAAGCCGCGGACCGGGGTTCGGGTGCCCGGGGGCGAGCGGCCCGGCGCGCACCGGGTGCAGGCCGGCGAGACGCTGTACGGCATCGCCTTCAGGTACGGTCTCGATGTCGGCAGCCTGGCGGCCTGGAACGGCTTGGGTGACGGCACCCTGATCCAGGTGGGCCAGGTCCTGCGGTTGAGGCCGCCGGGTGGCGCGTCGGCCGGCGGGGCGGCGGACAGCGCGCCGGTCGGCATTGTCGAGGGGCCTCCCCGGTGGCAGTGGCCCGTCGCCGGTCCGGTGCTCGTGCGCTACGGCGAGTCACCGCTCACGGCGTCGGGTATCCAGATCAAGGGCGAGCCGGGCGATCCCGTGCGCGCGGCGGCCGGCGGCCGGGTTGTATACGCCGGTAGCGGCCTCGTGGGTTACGGGGAACTGCTCATCATCAAGCACAGCGCCAACTGGCTCAGCGCTTATGGCTACAACCGGGCCTTGCTGGTCCGCGAAGGCGAGGACGTGGCTGCCGGGCAGCTCATTGCCCGGATGGGCGAGGGGCCGTCGCCGGGCCTCCAGGGTCGGCGCGCGATACTGCACTTCGAAATTCGCCGCAACGGCATTCCCGTGGATCCGCTCAGCGAGCTGCCCGGGCGCTGAATGAAGTCAGCCAGCCCTGGGTTCCAGGAGCAGCGCGGCCACAACCCGGCGATCCTCTGCGGCGAGCACGTTGTAGGTGCGGCAAGCAGCGGCCGTCGCCATTACCTCGAAGCCAACACCCCGGGACATGATGGCGGTCATCAGGCGGTTGCCGGCAAAGTGGTGGTTCGGCCCGGTGCCGAACAGAATCACTTCCGGATCCAGGTCCAGCACCGGGAGAAAGTCATCGATCTGGAGGTCCGCGATGGGGCGGGGCAGCCAGCCCGTGATGATGCGGTCCGCGCTGACGATGACTGGCCCGGAAAAGGTCGTGCCATTGATCACGACAGAATCAGCTGAGACCGACTGTATATAATTTCCCGAGCCCTTCTCGGCGTGCAGTTTCATGACCCTTCCCCGTTGGCCCCAGACGATAGCATGAGCCTGCGTAGCGCTCCGCCGGACGGTGCCCGCGACATCCGTTGCCGGCTGGCCCCCACGCCGCTTCTGGAAGCCCTGCCTGCCGACCTGCACCCGGTCCTGCGCCGGGTGCTTGCCGCCCGGCAGGTGGCCCCGGCCGAGCTTCGCCCGGGGCTTGCGCGGCTGGTCCCCATTGGCGACCTGCCTGGCGTCACGGCGGCGGCCGAACGCCTTGCCCGGTCCCGCGAGCAGGGCGAGCGCATCCTGGTCATCGGGGACTTCGACGCGGATGGCGCGACGGCCACGGCCCTCACGGTCAGTTGCCTGCGGGCCTTCGGCTTTGCCAGTCCGGGCTTTCTGGTCCCCGACCGCTTCACGCTGGGCTACGGACTCTCACGCGGCATCGCGGAACTGGCCGCGGCCCGCGAGCCGCACCTGCTGGTGACCGTCGACAACGGCATCACCAGCATTGACGGGGTGCGCCGGGCGCGCGAGCTGGGCATGGAGGTGCTGATCACCGATCATCACCTGGCAGGTCCGCGCCTGCCGGATGCAGCGCTCATCGTGAATCCCAACTTGCCGGGGTCGACATTTGCGAGCCCGGCGCTGTGCGGGGTTGGCGTGGCCTTTTACCTGATGGCAGCCACGGGCCGTTGTCTTGCCGAGCGGGGACTCATCACCGCACAGGTTGCCCGTGACGCCGTCGCTGACTGCCTCGACCTGGTCGCTCTGGGCACCGTCGCCGATCTGGTGCCCCTCGATTTCAACAACCGGATTCTGGTGGCCGAGGGCCTGCGGCGCATCCGTTCCGGCCGTTCACGGCCGGGGATAGAGGCCCTGTTCCAGGCCGCCGGGCGCGATCCGGCTCTCGCCCGCGGGGGAGACCTTGGCTTTGCCATTGCGCCGCGGCTCAATGCGGCCGGTCGGCTCACCGACATGACGCTGGGCATCGACTGTCTGCTGGCGGCGGACACGGCCACGGCGCTCGGGCACGCGTCCCAGCTGGACGAACTCAACACCGAGCGGCGCGGTCTCCAGCAGCGGATGCAGGCGGAAGCTGAGGCACTGCTTGCCGATCTTCCTGACTTTGCGGCGGGGGCGGGGCTGTGCCTCTTCGATGAGCGCTGGCATCCCGGCATCGTCGGGCTGGTGGCAAACCGGATGCGGGAAATCACGGGCCAGCCAGCCATTGCCTTCGCCCGGGGGACGGAAGCGGGGATGCTGCGCGGTTCGGCCCGGTCCGTCGAAGGGCTGAACATCCGCGATGCCATTGCCGCCGCGGTCACCGCCTGCCCCGGTGTCGAAGTGCGCTACGGCGGGCACGCGATGGCGGCCGGGCTGTCTCTGGCCGAGCCGGACCTGCCGGACTTCAGCCGGGCCCTCGCGGCCGAGGTGTCCCGGCAGGCCTCCGTCCTGGGGGCCGGCGCCGTGCTCTGGACTGACGGGGGGCTCGGGCCGGCTGACCTCCACCTGGAGCTCGCTGAAGCCCTCGCCGGCGGCGGGCCCTGGGGGCAGGCCTTCCCCGAGCCGCTGTTCGATAACCTCTTTGACGTGCGGGAGCAGCGGATCGTGGGCGAGCAGCACCTGCGGCTGCGGGTCCAGCACCGGGATGGCGGACCCGTGCTGGATGCGATCGCCTTTCGTCACGGGCCACTGGCGAGCGCCAGGGACGTCCCGGTGCGCCTCATCTATCGCCTCGACGTGAACCACTACCGGGCAACGCGCAAGGCCCAGCTGGTTGTTGAGCACCTGGATTGCGTCTAGCATGCCGTTTTTCCCGCGTGACCCCTGACCATGGAAACTGCCCAGATCAAGCTCTCCATCCGCGACCTTCGTGAGCGCTGCGGCGCGCTCAGGGGGTATCTTTGACTTCGACGCCAAGGCCCGCCGGCTGAGCGAAGTCCGCGAGGCTCTCCAGGATCCCTCCGTCTGGAACGATTCGGGCCGTGCCCAGGCCCTGGGCAGGGAGCAGTCCGAGCTGGAGTTCGTGCTGAGCCGCATCGAGAAAATCGACCGGTCCCTTGAGGATTCCGTGGGCCTGCTCGAGCTCGCTGAGGAAGCAGACGACGAGTCGACCGTCGAAGAGGTGGTTCGTGACCTGAAAGGCGTGACCACTGACGTGGAGCAACTCGAGTTTGCCCGCATGTTCGCCGGCAAGCACGATGCCGCCAATGCCTTCCTTGACGTCCAGGCAGGCGCCGGCGGCACCGAGGCGCAGGACTGGGCGGCTATGCTCCTGCGGATGTATCTCAAGTACGCCGAGTCGAACGGTTTTGCCGCCGAGATGATCGAGGCGTCAGCCGGGGAAGTGGCGGGGATCAAGAGCGCCACCATCCAGGTCAGCGGGCCCTATGCCTACGGCTGGCTGCGGACGGAAACCGGCGTGCACCGGCTGGTCAGGAAGTCGCCCTTCGATTCGGGTAACCGCCGCCACACCTCGTTCGCCGCCGTCTTTGTCTCTCCGGAACTGGACGACGACATCGAGATCGAGATCGATCCGTCGGACCTGCGTACCGACGTGTACCGGGCGAGTGGTGCCGGCGGCCAGCACGTCAACAAGACGGAGTCCGCGGTGCGCATTACGCACGTGCCCACCAACACGGTCGTGCAGTGCCAGAACGAGCGCTCCCAGCACAAGAACCGGGCCACCGCGATGAAGATGCTGCGCGCCAAGCTGTACGAACTCGAGGAGTTGCGGCGGCGCGCCGAGGCGCAGGCGATTGAGGACACCAAGACGGACGTGGGCTGGGGCCAGCAGATCCGCTCCTACGTCCTCGATCAGTCCCGGGTCAAGGATCTCCGGACGGGTGTCGAGTCCGGCAGTCCGGACAAGATTCTCGACGGCGACTTAAGGAAATTCATTGAAGCCAGCCTGAAGCAGGGCCTCTGATAATGACCCACGAAGACAACAAGCTCGTGGCGGAGCGCCGCCGGAAACTGGCCGAGTTGCGGGCCGCGGGCTTTGCTTTTCCCAACAGCTTCCGGCGCAGCGCGCTTGCCGGGCAGCTTCACGCCATCTACTCCGGTCATGGCAACGAGTCGCTCGAGGTGGATGCCGTCGAGGTCAGCGTCGGCGGTCGGATGCTGACCCGGCGCATCATGGGCAAGGCCAGCTTCGCCACGCTGCAGGACCGTTCCGGCCAGATCCAGGTGTTCCTGCAGCGGGATACGCTGGGGGATGCCGCCTACGCCGCCTTCAAGAGTCTCGATCTCGGCGACATCATCGGCGTGCGGGGCACCGTCTTCCGCACCAAGACTGGCGAACTCAGCGTCAGGGTAGCCGACCTGACGCTGCTGACAAAGTCGCTACAGCCACTCCCCGAGAAGTTTCACGGTCTTACCGACCAGGAAGTACGCTACCGGCAACGCTACGTGGACCTGATCGTAAACGAGGAGACGCGCCGGGTCTTCGAAACCAGGACACGGGTCGTCCAGTTCCTCCGCAACTATCTCAACGCAATCGACTTCCTCGAGGTCGAGACCCCGATGATGCAGGCGATTCCCGGTGGGGCTGTCGCCAGGCCCTTCGTTACGCACCACAACGCCCTGGACCGGCAGCTGTACCTGCGCGTGGCGCCGGAGCTCTACCTGAAGCGGCTGGTGGTGGGTGGCTTCGAGCGGGTGTACGAGCTGAACCGCAATTTCCGGAATGAAGGCGTATCGACCCAGCATAATCCCGAATTCACGATGCTGGAACTGTACATTGCCTACGCCGACTACCGGACCCTGATCGACCTGCTGGAGAACATGCTCCGCAGCCTGGCCATGCACGTGCTGGGGACGACCCTGGTCGAGTACCAGGGCACCACTCACGACCTGGGTTTGCCGTTTCGCCAGTTGTCGGTGGAGGACGCCATTCAATTGCATAATCTCTCGCTGGACCGGGCCCGCTTTCGCGACGTGAGTTATCTCCGCGGGGTGTGCGGGACGCTCGGTATTCCCGTCAAGGATTCGTTCGGGGCCGGGAAGCTACTCATCGAGATCTTCGAGAAGACCGCGGAGCATCAGCTGATCGGGCCGACCTTTGTCACCGGCTATCCGGCAGAGGTTTCGCCGCTGGCCCGGCAGAGCGACGCAGATGGCTTTCTCACGGATCGCTTCGAATTCTTCGTCAATGGCCGGGAACTCGCCAACGGCTTCTCCGAGCTGAACGATCCCGAGGACCAGGCGGAGCGCTTCCGTGCCCAGGTGGCGCAGAAGGATTCGGGCGATGAGGAAGCCATGTTCTACGACACGGACTACATCACGGCCCTGGAGTACGGCATGCCACCGACGGCGGGGCTGGGCATTGGTGTGGATCGCCTGGTGATGTTCATTGCCAACCAGCCGTCGATACGGGACGTGCTGCTGTTTCCGCACCTGCGGGACAGTGCTACCTGACCGGGGCGAGCGGAGGAACTGATGCACAATGAAACCATCAAGGTCCGGATCACCGAGAGTGACCAGGTCATCGAGGTCGTGGTGCTCAGCAAGCGGCCGGAGCGGATCGAGGTTGTCCTGGGTACCGGCATCCATAACGTCCGTTGCGAACTGCTGCCCACGCGCAACGGCAAGGCCTATTCCGGGTCTGTGAAGGGGCGCGAACTCGTCTACGAGCGCACCCCGGAACAGGTCAGGACAGACATTGACCGGCTGAACCCCGCCTTGCGGAAATCCCGGCCGGACTGACGTTTTCTAGACCGGGACCTCGTAGGGCAGTTCCAGGCGCCGGACCGGCCGGGTCTGGGCTTCGTCCAGGTAGAAGGGTCCCGGCAGGCCGTCGAGGCGAATGACGGCGAGAAACTCGCTGCCGGTTGGCGTTGGTGCCGCAACAACGACCTGGCCGATGAGGCTGTGGCCCACGAACAGCGCTGCGCCGGCCGCCGGCACCTCGTCCGCCGCGGAAAAGCGCAGCATCCGGCGCTTCAACCGCCCCAGGTACTTCAGCCGCGCGACAATTTCCTGGCCGGTGTAGCACCCCTTGGTGAAGCTGATCCCGCCGAGGAGGTCCAGATTGACCATCTGAGGCACGAATTCACCCGCAGTGGCGCTGACGATGCCCGGTATCCCGGCGCGGATCTCGGCCAGGTCCCAGTCGGCCGGTTCGCCGGCGATTGTCTCAGTCCGCAGGCATTCCGCCGCGGGACCCAGGATGAGGTACCGGTCGTCCGCGCCATGCAGCCGCACTGACGCGGCGTCAGCCTGGGGCGGCGGCCCGAAAAGTCCCAGGATCGGCAGGTCGGCAATCGCGAGCGTGACCTTCGCCCGCAGCACATACATTCGCAGTCGCTTGAGCAGTGTCTCCGCCATTTCAGCAGGGACAAGCAGTGCCAGCGTGTCCTCCGCGTCGACCTGGATTCTGAGCAGATGGCCGGCGAACATCAGGCGGCCCTTTGCATCCGCCCAGCCCGCGATCGTGCCGAGACCTGCCCCTGCGATCGCCACGTCCTGGGTCAGCTGGCCCTGGAGAAAGGCAACGCGATCCGGCCCGCCGATGACGAGCAGACGGCGATCAGCGAGAACTACGCTGCGGAGCACGGAAACCCCTTGAATCCAGCCGGTTGCGAAGCTTGCGGTGTGGTGAAGGCCGCGTCATTCTGGCACAATTATTTGGTGACCGATTCTGAATCCGCAAAGCCAACGACCAGTCATTCCGCTGCGGCCGCCACGCGGGATTCGGCGGTGGCTGGTCCCGAGTCCGCTGCATCCGCATCCGCGGCACCGGTGTCCCTGGTTAAGGTTCGCGAGATCGGCGGGCCCGCCGGTCCGGATCCGACCCGCTTCGGGGACTGGGAACGTCGTGGCCGTTGCATAGATTTCTAGGTGGAGCGTTCCATGTCCCAAGCGTCGCGGCCCCGATCGCCGCCCCTGTCGCCGCACCTGCAGGTGTATCGCTGGCAGATCAGTAACACCCTTTCAATTCTCCATCGTCTGACCGGTATGGCCCTCGCGGTGGGCAGCCTGGCGCTGGTGGCCTGGCTACTGGCATTGGCGACGGGGCAGTCCGCCTATGCGCAGGCAACCTGGGCCCTGGGGAGCCTGCCGGGCCAGGTCCTGCTGGTTGGTTGGAGCTTTTGTTTTTTCTACCACTTCTGCAACGGGCTGCGGCACCTCGCCTGGGACGCCGGACTTGGTTTTGACAAGGCTGTTGCGCGCAAGTCAGGCATCGTGGCCGTTGGCGCCGCAGCCTTGCTGACGGTCATGTTCTGGGTCGCGGCTCTCACGCAGGTGGTTCCATGAGCCTCAAGTCGCCGCTGGGCAGGGTGCTCGGGCTCGGCTCCGCCGGCACCGGGACCGAGCACTGGATGGGCCAGCGCCTGAGCGCCATCGCCATGGTGCCCCTCACGTTCTGGTTCGGGCTGTCCCTGCTCAACCTGCGGTCCATGGACTTCTATTCGACAAGTGCGTGGGTGGCAGTCCCACTGCACGCGATCCTGCTGGTTCTCCTCGTGGCTGCGCTTGTCTACCACTCCAGTCTCGGCACGCAAGTGGTCGTCGAGGATTACGTGCACTCCCCGGGGCTTCGCGCTGCTGTGCTGGTGCTCTTGCGCCTGCTTCACCTGGCGCTCGCGGCTGCCGGAATCTTCGCCGTGTTCCTGATTGCCACGAGAGTGCCCGTATGAGTCCGTCCTACAGCTTCGTCGACCACACTTACGATGTGGTGGTCATTGGCGCAGGCGGGGCAGGCCTCCGTGCTACGGTCGGTCTCGCGGAAGCCGGGTTATCCACGGCCTGCCTGACCAAGGTATTTCCCACCCGCAGTCATACCGTGGCCGCGCAGGGCGGCATCAGTGCAGCGCTCGGCAACATGGGCGAGGATGACTGGCGCTGGCACATGTACGACACCGTCAAGGGCTCTGACTGGCTCGGTGACCAGGACGCCATCGAGTACATGTGCAAGGAGGCGCCGGCCGCTGTCGTCGAACTCGAGCACTACGGCGTGCCCTTTTCCCGGACGGAAGACGGCCGCATCTACCAGCGGCCGTTCGGCGGCATGACGACGAACTTCGGCAAGGGGACCGCGCAGCGCACCTGTGCTGCTGCGGACCGTACCGGCCACGCGATGCTCCATACGCTCTACCAGCAGTCGCTGAAGCACGAGGCAACCTTCTTTATCGAGTTCTTTGCCATCGACCTCATGATGGAGGGTGGCGAGTGTCGGGGGGTCGTCGCACTCGAAATGGCGACGGGCAAGCTCCATCGCTTCCGCGCCCAGCGCACCATACTGGCTACCGGCGGCTACGGCCGAGCGTATTTCTCCTGCACGTCCGCGCACACCTGCACCGGCGATGGCAGCGCGATGGTCCTCCGGGCCGGCCTGCCGCTCCAGGACATGGAGTTCGTGCAGTTTCACCCGACCGGCATCTACGGGTCCGGTTGCCTGATCACCGAGGGTGCTCGTGGCGAGGGCGGCTACCTGACAAATTCGGCTGGCGACCGGTTCATGGAGCGCTATGCGCCGAATGCCAAGGACCTTGCTTCCCGGGATGTCGTCAGCCGCGCGATGACGATCGAGATCCGTGAGGGGCGGGGCGTGGGGCCGGACAAGGACCACATTCACCTGCACCTCGAGCATCTGGGGCCCGATGTCATCCAGGAACGTCTGCCCGGCATCGCCGAGACGGCGCGGATCTTTGCAGGCGTGGACGTGACCCGGGAGCCGATTCCGGTGTTGCCGACAGTGCACTACAACATGGGCGGAGTCCCGACCAGCGTCCACGGCGAGGTGCTGACCCTGCAGGATGGTAATCCGGATACGCCGGTGCCAGGCCTGATGGCGATCGGCGAGGCCGCCTGCGTATCGGTTCACGGCGCCAACCGGCTCGGCTCCAATTCACTCCTCGACCTGGTCGTGTTCGGCCGGTCGGCTGCACAACGCTGTGCCGAGATGATCGTCGCCGGCGCACGCCAGCGCGCGTTGCCCGCCGATGCCGCCGGGCTTGCGATCAGCCGCCTGGACCGTCTGCGCAATGCGAAGGGTGCGCGGAGTACCGCCGAGATCCGCCTGGAGATGCAGCGAATCATGCAGGCGCATGCCGCCGTGTTCAGGACCGGCGATACGCTGGCCCAGGGCATCGAGGCACTGCGCAAGTGCCATGCGTCCTTTGCGGACGTGCGCGTGAGCGACCGCAGCCTCATCTGGAATACCGATCTGATGGAGACGCTGGAGCTCGACAACCTGCTGAGCCAGGCCCTGGTGACCATCACCGGCGCCTGGCGTCGTCAAGAGAGCCGGGGCGCGCACGCCCGGGAGGATTTTCCAGCCCGGGATGACCACTCCTGGCTGAAGCACACGCTGGCCTGGGTCGATGCCGGCGGCAACGTGCGGCTCGATGACCGTCCCGTAAAGCTGCAGACGCTGACCAGCGATGTCGAGTCGATCCCGCCGAAAGCGCGGACCTACTAGCCCCAAGAGGAGCGTACTGTCGAGCCATGGCCGAGTTCCGTCTGCCTGCCAATTCCAGGATCGCGAAGGGCAAGTCCCACGCGACGCCTTCCAATCCGTCCGCTCCGGAAAAGATCCGGCAGTTCCAGATCTACCGCTACGATCCGGATACGGGGGCTAACCCCCGGATGGACACCTACGCGGTCGACACGGGCAAGTGCGGGCCGATGGTTCTCGACGCCCTGATCAAGATCAAGAACGAAGTCGATTCCACGCTGACGTTCCGCCGCTCCTGCCGGGAAGGCATCTGCGGTTCCTGTGCCATGAATATTGACGGCGTGAACACCCTGGCCTGCACGCAGGCGATCGCGGATATCCGCGGCGAGGTCCGCATCTACCCGCTGCCCCACATGCCGGTCGTCAAGGACCTCGTGCCGGACCTGACGAACTTCTACGCCCAGTACGCGTCCATCAAGCCCTGGCTGCAGACCCGCACCCCGCCGCCGCCGGATCGGGAGAGACTCCAGTCCAAGGAAGACCAGGAGCTCATCAACAGTCCCTCCGCCTGCATCCTGTGCGCATGCTGCTCGACCAGTTGCCCCAGTTACTGGTGGAACAGCGACCGCTATCTGGGCCCGGCGGCCCTGCTTGCCGCTTATCGCTGGCTGGTGGATACACGGGACGAAGCCACCGGATCCCGGCTGGACGACCTAGAGGATCCGTTCCGGCTGTACCGCTGTCACACAATCATGAACTGCACGAACGCCTGTCCCAAGGATCTCAATCCCGCCAGGGCCATCGCCGCCACGAAGCGGATGCTCGCCGAGCGCCGCTTGTAGGGCGCGCCAGTTGCGGGACGACACCCAATTTGCCCGCCTCCGGTGGCGGTGCCGGCGTGGCATGCGGGAGCTGGACGTACTGCTGCTTCGCTACCTGGAGCGGGAGTTCCCGGGCGCGCCGCCCCCGGCCCGGACCGCGTTTGAAGCGCTACTTTCCGCGCAGGATCCCGATATTCTCGACTTGCTCGCAGGCCGCGTCGTCGCCGACGATCAGGCCCTGAATGACGTCATCCAACGGCTTCTTGCCCACTCTCGCCATTGACCGGCGCCATTGCTGGCGGCTTCCGGCACTGATCACCGGCTGCACACTGCTCGCGCTCACGGCGATCCTTCTTGGCAGCCACCAGCAGCTGGTCCGGCTGTTCGGTGTACTGCTTGTGCTGGGGTATGGGGCCCGGGAGTTGCAGCGCGCCTCGCCGCGTTCGCGCCGCTATATCAACTGCATTGAGGTGACAGGGCAGGGCACCTTCCTGCTTTCCGCAGCCGGCGCGACGACGCCGGTCGCCTGTGCACGGGCGGAGTCGCACTGGTTGCTGCCGGGCGCTGCCGGAATATCGTTCAGGGATGCAGCGGGGCGCCGCGCGGGGCAGGTGGTTCTCTTTCGCGACCGCCACGGCCCGGATGAGTGGCGCCGGCTCCTCGTCCGGCTGCGCCACCCGAACCCTGTTGAGGCGGATGCTTTCACGTAGAATCACCGCGGGCGCTGCGGTGCACTACCTGGCCGGTACCCGGCCAGTGGATGCCGTGCCCGATTTGTTTGGTGGCGTGGGTGGAGCCAGGCGAACTTTCCGGGGATGGGTCGGTCTATCCCGCTGTGAGTTCCTTAGCGCCCGCGCTCCCGACACAGGATCCGGGTATGGCAGGAACAACAGGCGATCAGCTTCTCGTAGAGCGTGCGCAGCAGGGCGACCGGCGCGCTTTCGATCTGCTGGTCCTTAAGTATCAGCAGAAGATCCTGAAGCTCGTGATGCGCTATGTGCGGGACCCGACCGATGCTCTCGACGTCTCCCAGGACGCTTTCGTGAAGGCCTATCGGGCGCTGCCACGCTTCCGGGGCGAGAGCGCTTTCTACACGTGGCTCTACCGGATTGCGATCAATACCGCCAAGAACCACCTCGTGACTCTGCAGCGTCGGCCAGTTGAATTCGACCTGGATGCCCAGGACCCCGCGTACGCCGAGCGCCACAGCAATCTCCAGGACACGGAGACGCCCGAAGGCATTGCGATGCAGGAGCAGTTGCGGGACACCCTCGCCGCTGCGATTGCCAGCCTGCCCGAGGAATTGCGCACCGCGATCACGCTGCGGGAAATCGAGGGCCTCAGCTACGAGGATATTGCTGCAGCCATGGACTGCCCGATCGGCACCGTGCGCTCGCGGATCTTCCGGGCGCGTGAGGCGATCGACACCGCGATCAACCCGCCTGGCGGCAAGGCCAGCGTCAACCGGACCATCAGGGAAACACCAACATGACCCCGGGACAGGACCAGACTCCACTCGTCGACGAGCAATTGTCAGCCTGGCTGGACGACGAATTGCCCGCCGAGGAACTGACCTTGCTGCTTGCCCGCCTCGACAGGTCGCCCGAGCTCCGGGCCCGGGCCGCAAGCTACGGCCTGATCGGGACCTGCCTCCGGGATGGGCCGTCCAGTGCGACGGCCACCCAGCTGCTGGCGCTCAGTCTCAGTGAACGGGTGCGTGCCGCCATCGGTGAGCCGGATGTCGCCCGCCCGGAGCCTGTCAGGCGGCGTTTGCGCGTCCTGCGCTACGCGGTGGCGACCGGGCTGGCACTGGTTGGCGTCGCACTCGTTCCCGTCCTGAAGCCTCCTTCGGTGCCGGGCGCCGTTTCTGCCGTCACCATCGTCGGCCAGCCGCCGGCGCTGGCGCCCCCGGTCCAGCGCCTGGCTGTCGGCGGCAACGGGTTTGATGGCCGGAGCGCCATATCTCCGCGGAGATTGACGAACTATCTCGTTTATCACGGTGAGTACTCGGGAATGTTGTTCGCCAAGGTTGCGGATTCACACATCGTGAACCAGCCCGCCTACGCGGTTGCCGGTCTCGCGATGGAGGGAAATTCCTCGCCATGACGGGGCGGCGCCTTTCCGTCGCCAGTTGGTGCTCGGGGATCCTGCTGGCCTGCGTTGCCACGGCCCTGCCGGCCCTGGCCGGCGATGACCCACGCGGCTGGCTGGTCCGCATGGGCGATGCTCTGGAGTTGCTCAACTACGAGGGCACGCTGGTTCAGTTGAACGGCAGCGACGTGGCGGTGATGAGGGTGGTCCACCGGGTCGAGAACGGCGAGCCAACCGAACGGATCACCGCCATGGACGAGGTGGGCCGGGAGATCATTCGCCGGGGCAACGACCTCACGTGCATCCTGCCAGACCAGCACGCCGTCATGGTCGAAAATCGGGGGAAGGACGGCCAGGCTGCCAGCCCCCTGCGCCAGCAGTTTCCCGGTGACCTTCACTTTGACGACCGGTACTACCGCCTGACAATTGCCACCGGCGGCAAGCTCGTGGGCCGCGACACCCGGGTGGTTACCGTGCAGCCCACCGACAGCTTCCGGTACGGCTACCGGCTGTGGCTCGACCAGGCCACTGCAATGCCCCTCAAGGTGCAGATTGCCGGCGACGATGGCGTGGTGGTCGAGCAACTGCTGTTTTCCAATATCAACCTGCCCGAGCGGATTCCGGCATCCGCGGTCCAGCCCTCCGTGACCACCGACAGCTTTACGCTGCGGCGCCGGGCTGCAGACTCGCCGCCGGCGTCCGGGCCCGCGATGCCGGCGAGGGCCGCCTGGCGCGTGGGCAGCCTGCCGCCGGGCTTCAGCCTGCTGGACTACCGCTCACAACCTGCACAGGCCGATGCCGTCCCGATGGAGCAACTGGTCTATTCAGATGGTGTTGTCCGGGTTTCGGTCTTCATCGAGAGCGGCGTGGCACCGGCGGAGCAGGCTGGGGGGGCGTCCCGGATGGGGGCGACCAATGCCTTCACGACCGTCGCTGGCGACTACCTCGTGACGGCTGTCGGCGAGGTCCCGTTGCGCACGGTCGAAACCATCGCGAAATCAGTAAGCCCGGCCATCGGCCCCGGTCGCTAGCCCGGTGCTGGACGTCGTCGTCTACAGCCGCCGCGGCTGCCATCTCTGCGAGTTCCTGCTGGAGGAGTTGGTGCCACTCTGCCGGGGTCGCGCCACCATCCGGGTGTGTGACGTCGACGAACGGCAAGAGTGGCAACAGGCCTATGGCAACCGGGTGCCAGTCCTGTGCGTGGCCGACCGGGAAGTCTGTGCCGGACGCCTGGACCGTGACGCCGTTCTCGCGCTTTTCCCGGGCTCGCCCTGATACCGCCAGTGGCCCGCGTGATACCCTAGCGCCCGTTCTGGCTGGCTGGCATTACCCGTGGATTTTGCTCTGATTCTGGTGGTCGCGACGGCGGTTACCGGCCTCATCTGGGGCCTGGACGCCGCCTGGCTTCGTCCGCGCCGGCTTGCGCTGGGGGCCAATAGCGGAGCGGCGCCTGCCGCGGACACGGGCCGGGAACCGGTCATCGTCGAGTACGCCCGGTCCTTCTTCCCGATTCTCCTGGCTGTGCTGCTGATCCGGTCCTTTCTTTTCGAACCCTTCCGGATACCGTCCGCGTCGATGATGCCGACCCTTCTCGTCGGTGACTTCATCTTCGTCAACAAGTACACCTACGGTCTTCGTTTGCCGGTCCTCAATACCGAGATTCTCGATCTCGGCTCGCCGGCGCGCGGCGACGTGGTGGTGTTCCGGCTGCCGTCCGACCCGTCCGTCAACTACATCAAGCGGCTGGTGGGTCTGCCCGGCGATTCGATTACCTACCTCAACAACCAGGTATTTGTTAACCGGCAGCCGGTACCCGTGGAAATCACGGGGCCCTATGCTGCCGGGGACCAGCCGGACTCTATCCTCGGACGGGAGCAGCTCGGCGCCCATGATCATTCCGTGCTTTTCATGCCGGGCCGGGGCAGCCTGCAGGGGACGTTTATCGTTCCCGAGGGGCACTATTTCATGATGGGCGACAATCGGGACAACAGCCGCGACAGCCGCTATGACGGCGTTGGCATGATTCCGGATGGCAATATCGTCGGCAAGGCGGTCAGGATCTGGATGAACTGGGATTTTCCCGGCATGCCGCGCTGGCGGCGGATTGGCAGTTCCATCAATTGACGGTTTCCTGTGCAGGGCCAGCCACGGGCGGCCTGCCGGGGACAGCAAGCGATCGAGGTTTGGTCAACGGAGGGGCGCACCATGCGGCAACGGCAAAGAGGGATTACGGCGATCGGTTTCCTGCTGATCGCGGCACTGGTCGGCATGATTGGCTACGGGGCCATCCGGCTGCTGCCGGTCTACATGACGCAGTTCAAGATCCGGCAGATGTTGTCTGCGTTGAAGACCGAGTACGAGGACAACAAGGCGACCCAGTCCGGGTTGCAGGCGGAGATTGGCAAGCGCCTCGATATCGAGGGAGTCGACTACCCGACGCGCAAAGACTTCACGGTGGCGAAGTCCGAGAACGGCTTTACGGTCGGGATCAGCTACGAGGACAGCGTGCCCTACATCGCCAATCTTTACCTCCTCGCGCGCTTCGACAATACGGTCGAGATCCGGCAGTGATGCGGCTGGCCGATTGGGCCGGCGGCTCCCTCGGCTACCGCTTTGAAGACGAACAGCTGCTGGACCTCGCCCTGACTCACCGGAGCGCCGGGGGAGCCAGCAACGAGCGGCTGGAGTTCCTGGGAGATGCGGCCCTCGGCCTCGTGATCGCCGAGGCCCTGCACGCGGCCCACGCGGACGCGGACGAGGGCACCCTGAGCCGCCTGCGAGCCCGCCTGGTGCGCCGTGAAACCCTTGAGACCATTGCCCGCGAGCTCGCTCTCGGGGACCTGCTGCACCTGGGTCCCGGGGAGCTGCGCGCCGGGGGCCATCGCCGCGGATCGATTCTCGCGAACTCGCTGGAAGCCGTTTTCGGCGCCGTCTTTCTCGACGGCGGCTGGGACGCCACGCGCCAGGTCATTCTCAAGCTGCTGGGCGAGCGGATCGCCGCTCTTGATGCCGACGAGGAGCTGCGCGATCCGAAGACCCGCCTGCAGGAATTCCTGCAGGCGCAGGGGCATGCCCTGCCGGTCTACGCGGTCGAGCGCGTCAGTGGCGCCGCTCACGCCCAGCACTTCGACGTGATCTGCCGCCTGCCCACGCCTGTCCTCGAAGTTCGCGGCGCCGGATCCAGCAGGCGGGCGGCCGAGCAGGAGGCCGCGGAGCAGGCCTTGCGGGCCCTGCGCGCTGATGGCTGAGGAATTTCGCACTGGATTCGTGGCCATCGTTGGCCGCCCGAACGTCGGCAAGTCCACGCTGGTCAACGCCCTGGTTGGGCGCAAGATCAGCATCGTCACGCCGCGCCCGCAAACCACGCGTCACGCAATCGTCGGGGTGCTTTCCCGGCCCGACTCCCAGGTGTTGTTCGTCGATACGCCGGGGCTGCACACCACCCAGCGCAACCTGCTGAACCGCGCGATGAACCGCGCCGTCGACGGCGCGCTGGTCGGCGCAGACGTGGCGCTGTTCGTGGTCGAAGCGGGAGCCTGGAAGGCAGCCGACTCCTTTGTGCTTGAACATGTCCTGGCGGCGCACATTCCCGTCATCCTGGCCGTCAACAAGGTGGACCTGGTCCGTCCGAAATCCGCACTCCTGCCCTACCTGCTGACCTGCGAGACGCGCGCCGCTTTTCACGCGATCGTCCCGATTTCCGCTGCCCGCCCGGACAATCTCGACAGGCTGCTGGGGCAGCTCACGGGCCTGTTGCCCGTCGGTCCGCCCCTGTATCCGCTGGATGCCGCGACGGACCGCGGCATGGAGTTCCGGGTAGCCGAGGTTATTCGCGAGAAGCTGCTGATTGCCTTGCGCCAGGAAGTGCCCTACGGGCTTGCGGTCGAGATCCTGGCGCTCGAACAGAAGCCCGGTGTCGTCCTCGCCGACGCGGTGATCTGGGCCGACCGCGACTCGCACAAGGGGATCGTCGTGGGCAAGGGTGGCGCGACGATCAAGGAGGTTGGTACTGCGGCCCGGCTGGAACTCGAGCAGATATTCGGTCTCCGCTTCTACCTGGAGACCCACGTGAAGGTGAAGACCAACTGGGCGGACAACGCTCGCGCCCTGCAGCAATTCGGGTTCGAGTCCAACTCGTGAGCGGCGGCACGGTAGCGGCCGATTTCGAGGACGCCTACGTCCTTCACAGCAGGCCCTACCAGGAAACGAGCCAGATACTCGAGGTGCTGGGCGCTCAGCACGGGCGCCTCGGCCTCGTGGCCCGCGGTGCCCGCCGGCCCACCTCCCGATGGCGCAGCATCCTGCAGCCGTTCCTGCCACTGCGCCTGTCGTGGGTCGGGCGCGGTTCGCTGCTGACCCTGCGCGGCGCGGAAGCGGCCAGCTTTTCGCCGCCGCTGGACGGTCTTGCGGTGATGGGCGCGTTTTACCTGAATGAACTGATCCTCAACTTCGTGCGGCGGGGGGACCCCCATCCGGGACTGTTCATTGCCTACTCCCACGCGCTGGCCGAGTTGCGCGCGGGTGGTGACTCCGAGCCCGCCCTGCGCCGCTTCGAGTTGCAGTTGCTGGCCGAGGCCGGCTACGGGCTCAACCTCGACCACGACGTGCTGAATGACAGGCCGCTCGATCCCGCCGCGGTCTACGAGTACCGGCTGGAACAGGGCCCGATGCCGGCGGCGATAGGCGGTGCCGCGCTGACCTTCTCCGGGGCCGAACTGCTGGCGATTGGCCGTGGGGATTTCACCGTACCTGCGTGCCTCCCGGCCGCAAAGCGCCTGCTGCGCTCGGTCCTTGCCCATTACCTGGACGGCCGAGCCCTGAAAACCCGGGCGGTATTGGCCTCCATGCGCCGCTAGAATGGCAGCAGTCATGAGCACCCACCCCCTGCAACTGCTACTCGGCGTCAACGTCGACCACATTGCCACGCTGCGCCAGGCACGCGGCACCCGCTACCCGGACCCGACCCAGGCCGCTCTCCTGGCCGAGCAGGCCGGCGCGGACAGTATCACCGTGCACCTCCGCGAGGACCGGCGGCACATCCAGGACGCAGACCTGCCCGTCATGCAGTCCCTGCTGCTGACCCGGCTGAACCTGGAGTTGGCGGTGAGTCCGGAAATCATCGAGATCGCTTGCCGGATACGGCCCGCTGACTGCTGCCTGGTCCCGGAACGCCGTGCCGAGCTGACCACCGAGGGCGGACTCGACGTTATCCGGCACTTCGAGGCAGTAGCTGAGGCCTGCAACCGGTTCCGTGCCAACGGTATCCGCGCCGGCCTGTTCATCGACGCGGACCCGCGGCAGATCGAAGCGGCAGGGCGTACGGGCGCTCCCGTCATCGAACTGCACACCGGCGGCTATGCCGACGCAACCACCGGGGAGCAACGGGCGGCGGAACTGTTCCGGATCGCGGAGGCGGCGCGGATCGCCGCAGCCGCCGGCCTGGAGGTCCACGCCGGCCACGGGCTCAACTACCACAATGTTGGCCCCATAGCGGCTATACCCGGGATCGTCGAGTTGAATATCGGTCACGCGATCGTTGCCCGGGCCATGTTCACGGGACTGGCCGCTGCCGTCACCGACATGAAGCGCCTGATGCGGAATGCGCGCGGCGCATGATCGTTGGGATCGGCACGGATATCCTCAAGGTCGAGCGCATCGGAACGGCCTATGCGCGGTTTGGTGAGCGTTTCGTGCGCCACCTGCTGATGCCGGAGGAGCTGCGGGATTTTCGCAAGGCCCGGCAGCCGGTGCGTTTCCTCGGGATGCGCTTCGCGGCGAAGGAGGCCATCGTCAAGGCCCTCGGGACCGGCTTCGCCAACGGCATGTGGCTGCGCGACTCCGGCGTCGTGCAGGATTCCAGGGGCAAACCGGAAATCATCTTCTCCGAGCGTGGCCAGCAGGTGTGCCGTTCCCTGGGCGTGGGCGGCGGGCACATCAGCCTGTCGGACGAGGCCGGCCTCATCGTTGCCTTCGCGGTGCTGACGACAGTTCCGACCGCCTGACGCCCCATCACTTCACGACCATTGAGAGCAGAACGAGCTATGCGCGCACTGGTATTTGACATCGAGACGATCCCCGACGTGGAACTCGGCAAGCGCCTGTTTGACCTGGAGGGGCTGCCGGACGAGGAGGTGGTGAAGGCCATGACCTTCCACCGCCTCCAGGAGACCGGCTCTGATTTCCTGCCGCTGCACCAGCACCGGGTGGTCGCGATTTCGGTGGTCTGGCGATACCGGGACGGGCTCAAGGTAATGAGCCTGGGTGAACCGGACAGTCCCGAGCGCGAGCTGGTTCAAAAGTTCTACGAGGCCATCGACAAGTACACGCCGGACCTGGTTTCCTGGAACGGTGGCGGGTTCGACCTGCCGGTCCTGCATTACCGCGCGCTGCTCCATGGCATCCAGGCGCCGCGCTACTGGGAACTGGGCGAGAACGAGACCGGATTCCGCTACAACAACTACCTGAGCCGCTTCCACTGGCGGCACCTGGACCTCATGGATGTGCTCTCGGCCTTCCAGGGGCGTTCCCGCGCCAGCCTCAATGACATCGCCACGCTGCTCGGCTTCCCCGGCAAGCTGGGCTTCGCCGGGGACCAGGTCTGGGGGACCTGGCTCAAGGGCGATATCGGTGCGATCCGCGACTACTGCGAGACGGACGTGATGAACACCTACCTAGTCTGGCTACGCTTCCAGTACATGCGTGGCCAGTTGGACGCCCAGGGCCTGGCGGACGAGGTCGCCCGCGTCGAGCGCTTTCTCGATGCCAGCGACGCCACCCACTGGCGGGCCTTCGACAAGGCCTGGGTGAACCGCGCGTTGCCGGGTCCGGCCGCGCCGGGCGGGGCCGGCTGACACCCCTCGCGTGAGCACGCCGCCCCCTCTGGAAGTTGCGGAAGTCACTGCCCTTACCCTGGAAGGGAGCGGTGTGCTGGCTCCGGCGGGCAAGCGCGTGCTGGTTCCCGGAGCTCTGCCGGGCGAGGAAGTGGAGTTCCAGCGCCGGCGCCGGCGCCGCAATTATGACGAGGGCCTGCTGATCCAGGTCCGTCGTCCATCTCCCGATCGCGTCGTGCCTCCCTGCGAGTATTTCGGCCGTTGTGGCGGGTGCTCCCTGCAGCACCTGGCCCCGGACGCGCAGTTGGCGATGAAGCAGGGGACGCTCCTGGACAGCCTGGCCCGGATCGCCGGTCTCGAGCCCCCCAGCCTGCTGCCGCCGGTGCGCGGCGCCGTCTGGGGCTACCGGCGCAAGGCGCGCCTGGCGGTCCGCCACGTGGAGCGCAAGGGCCGGGTGCTGGTCGGTTTCCGCGAGAACGACAAGCCCTGGGTCGTCGACATGCTGACCTGCGCAACGGTCGAGCCCGCGATCAGCCGTCTCCTGGAGCCGTTGTCCAGCCTGATCGGCAGCCTGTCGATCCGTGCCCGTCTGCCCCAGGTGGAGGCGACGGTCGCTGACAACGCCACGGCCCTGGTCCTCCGCGTCCTGGATCCGCCCACCGGGGCAGACCGGGACCAGTTACGGGCCTTCGCGGCCGCCCAGGGCGTACGCCTGTACCTGCAGCCCGGGAACCCCGAGTCGATCGTGCCGCTGGACGAGGCGCCGATTCCCGATGACCTGTACTACCGCCTGCCCGATGCGGATGTCTCGCTGACCTTCGGGCCCGCGGACTTCATCCAGGTCCATGGCGAGGTGAACCGCCTCATGGTGAACCAGGCCCTGGCCCTGCTCGCGCCCACGCCCGCCGACCGGGTCCTCGACCTGTATTGCGGTATCGGCAATTTCACCCTGCCGCTAGCCCGGTTGTCCGCCGAGGTGACCGGCCTTGAGGGCTCGGCGGCGGCAATCCGCCGGGGCCGACACAATGCGGCACTGGCTGGCCTCGGCAACGCCCACTTCACCCAGGCGGACCTGGCAGGCGCCGGCGCGGAGGGGGCCTGGACCCGGGAACGCTTTGACCTGGTGCTTCTCGACCCACCCCGGACCGGAGCGGCGGAGTTGCTGCCAGCCCTCGGCAAGCTCGGGGCCCGTAGGCTGGTGTACGTTTCCTGCCATCCGGGGACGCTGGCCCGGGACGCCGGCCTGCTCGTTCGCGAGCACGGCTACCGGCTGGCCAGCGCCGGCGTGATGGACATGTTCCCGCACACCAGCCACGTGGAATCAATGGCGGTATTCGAGAGGCGCTGACCCGCATGACGTCCTCAAACCTCGTCGTCAGCCTCACCGCGCAGACCCTCAGGCTGCACCGGGACGGGCACCTGGAGGCCGAATTCCCCGTGTCGACATCGCGCTACGGGCCCGGCGAACAGCAGGGCAGCCTGTGTACGCCCCGCGGCCTGCACACGGTGCGTGCCAGGATCGGCGCCGGGCTGCCCAGCGGAGCGGTGCTCCGGGGCCGGCGGCCGACCGGCGCGGTCTACTCAGCTGCGCTGCGCCGGTCCGAGCCCGGCCGGGACTGGATCCTGAGCCGCATCCTCTGGCTGTCGGGCCTTGAGCCCGGACGCAACCGTCTCGGTGACGTGGACTCGATGCGGCGCTATATCTACATTCACGGGACGCCGGATCACGAGCCCATGGGCGTGCCGTTTTCCCACGGATGCATCAGAATGCGCAACGTGGACGTGTGCTGGCTTTTCGACCGGGTGATGCCCGGTACCCTGGTTAACCTGGTTCCCTGACATGAGGGATGGCCGATGACTCTCGGGCCCCTGATGGTCGATGTCGCAGGCCTGGCACTGACCGCCGTGGAGCGGGGGAGGCTTGCGGACCCGCTGGTCGGTGCTGTCATCCTCTTCAGTCGCAACTTCCAGGACCGGGCCCAGGTCAGGGCGCTGGTTGCCGAAATCCGCAGCCTCCGGACACCCCAGTTGCTGATCGCCGTCGACCAGGAGGGTGGCAGGGTCCAGCGGTTCCGGGATGGTTTCTACCGCCTGCCGCCGCTGCGCTGGATAGGGCATCAGTACGACCTGGACAACGCCGAGGGCCGCCGCCTCGCGCAAACCTGCGGCTGGCTGATGGCCGCCGAGGTGCTGGACACCGGCGTCGACTTCAGTTTTGCGCCGGTGGTCGATCTCGACTACGGCACTAGCGAGGTCATTGGCGACCGGTCATTCCACCGGGACCCGGAGGTGGTGGCTGAACTCGCGTCCGCCTATGTCCTCGGCATGCACAAGGCCGGGATGATCGCAGTAGCGAAGCATTTCCCCGGGCACGGCTACGTGGTTGCAGATTCCCACCTCGACCTGCCGGTGGACCCGCGCACCAGGGCCGAGCTTTACGACGACCTGGTGCCCTTCGGCCGGCTGATTCGCCAGGGCGTGGAGGGGGTCATGATTGCCCACGTGCGTTTCCCGCAGGTGGACGGTGCCGTGGCAAGCCTGTCGCCCTACTGGCTGCGGACGGCCCTCCGCGCCGAACTCGGCTTCGGCGGCGTGATCTTCTCCGACGACCTCAGCATGAAGGCGCTGGCGAGCGAGGGGGAGATGCCGGAGCGGGCCCGCCGGGCGCTGGCGGCGGGCGCCGACATGGCGCTGATCTGCAATGATCCCGACGGGGTCGAGGCCACGCTCGACGCGCTCCGGGGCCGGCAGGACCCTGTCAGCCAGGCGCGCCTGGTCATGTTGCGCCGGCGGGCGCCGATTGGCGTCGAGCTGGCCGCCGCTCACGGGGAGTTCCGGGAGACGCCGGCCTGGCGTCACGCTGTCGCCGCCCTGGACCGGGCCCAGGCGCGGCCAGGTCTGACGCTCAGTTGATTATTCCGGATGTGCCCGGTGCCCGGCTCGTGGTGGCCCGGGACGAGGTCGACGCGGCATTCGGGCGCCTGCTCGCATCAGTCCAGCCCCTCGTGACGGGCGATCAATGCGTACTGCTGGGGGTGCTGCTGGGCGGGCTGGTACCGCTTGCCCGGCTCGCGAACGGGCTGAATGGCGACTTTGTCCTCGACACCTGCCGGGTCGGCCGTTATGGCGATGCCACCCGGGGCGGCGAGCTTCGCGTGCTGGCCGAACCCGTTGCCGATCTGCGCGACCGGCACGTGATAGTGGTGGACGACATCTATGACGAGGGCTTGACGCTCGATTATCTCGTCCGAAATTGCCGGCGGGCGGGGGCCCGGCAGGTAACCACAGTGGTGCTGGTGCGCAAGCGCCATGACCGTGAGCTGGCTGGCGTACCGCCGGACCTCGTGGGCCTGGAGGTTGGCGACGACTTCGTCTTTGGTTGTGGCATGGACCATCGTGGGCGCTGGCGGCACCTGCGCGAGATCTGGGCCGTGGAAAGTTGAGCATGCGCCTCGGGATCATTGGCGGCACAGGTTCTGCCGGTCTGTTTACGGGCGGCCTGTTCGACGAATCGGCCTTGTCTTTGGTGGACGGGCCAGCCGACGGGCTGTGGGGCGACAGCTCCGCGCCCTTGCGGCGTGGCGCGTTCGCAGGCCACGAGATTTTCTTCCTCCCCCGGCATGGCGCTCCGGATGCGCCGGCGATCCCGCCTCACCGGGTGAATTACCGGGCGAATGTCTGGGCACTGGCACAGGTCGGTGTGGATCACGTCCTTGCCATAAATGCCGTGGGCGGGATTGCGCTGGAGGCCACTCCCGGCCGGCTGGTGGTGCCGGACCAGCTCATCGACTACACCTGGGGCCGCGAGCACACCTACACTGGCGACCTGCGGTTTCCGTTGCGGCACGTGGACTTCACGGCCCCATTCAGCCCACCGCTCCGGAGCCAACTCCTCGCGAGCGCCCGCCGGCTCGGGCTCGATGTCATGCCGACAGCCACCTACGGCGTGACCCAGGGGCCACGTCTCGAAACCGCGGCGGAAATCGACCAGCTGGAACGCGACGGCTGCCACGTGGTGGGCATGACGGCCATGCCCGAGGCCGGACTCGCCCGGGAGCTCGAGATCTCCTATGCCATGTGCTGTGTAGTCGTGAACCAGGCGGCTGGCCGCGTCCCGGCCGGCACGACGATCCACAGCCAGATCGCAGCGTCCCTCGCGGACGGCATGACCGCCGTCCAGCGGCTGATTGGCGGGCTGCTCCGCGAGGCCGGCAGCCCGGGCTGAGCAGGGCGGAAGCCTGCTTCTGAACGGGGGAGTGACCAGCCTCACAGAATGCCGGTTTACCTAAGGCTAGGATGCAGATCCGGGTGGTGCGCAGCCGCGGCGGGGTCCGCGGTCCAGGGTCTTGATGCAGCTGAGATATGTCCACTAACCTACTGAAAAAGCTGAATAGACATCTACTTCGCCAGGCGCTAGATGCCGTCTCCGCCCCGGCATTGATCATTGATGCCCAGCACCGCGATCAGCCCGTTGCGTACGCCAACGCGGCCGCGGGCCGGGCGCTCGGCCTGCACCCCAACGAACTCATCGGCCGGACGGCGGGCAGCCTCGCCGAGGGGAGCTTCGACCCGGGGTCCCCGCAGCCCTGGCGTCCCCGCGCCGCCCGGGGTGGCCACATCGAAATGCGTTCCGCGCCGCTCTATGAGCAGCCGGGCAAGGCCAGCTACTGGCTGCTGACGGCGGCGCCGGGCGCGGCGCCGTCGCTGGTCGCCGCAGATCCCCTGCCTGCCGGCAGCACCGTGCCGGCCGTGCCTGCCACCGGCGCGTTTACGACAACGGATGTCTGGACGCGAGGCTGGCGCGATGAACGAACCGATGCGGTCACGGGCATCCCCGGCCGCAACTCCCTGCACGAAGTCCTGATGCGCGACTGGTGCGCAGCGCGGCGCGAGCAACAGCGGCTGAGTGTCATCGTGTTCCGCGTCGAGGCGCTGGAGAGCTACCACAGGCTCTTCGGACGGCATGCCACCGAAGCCTGTCTCCGCAAGGTGGCCCACGCCATAGCGAACTCACTCCAGCGCGCGTCCGACTACTGCGCGCGAGTTGGCCACGACCGGTTTGCCGTACTGGTCGGGGGGGCGGAGGAGGCGCAGGTGGCGGCCTTCGCCGAGCGAATCGCCCAGCGCGTGCGCGATCTCGCCATCCACCACCCGCGGTCCCAACTGGCCCGTTACGTCACGGCATCCTGGAGTCTCGCGTCCGAGGTGCCGCCGGCATCGGCAGAGGAGCCGGCGCTGCTGGAGGACGCCGAGGCGCGGATCGCCGGCGGCCAGCCGGGCGAAATGCCCACGATCCAGGCCGACCTCAACGCCGACGCGGGCTGACGTCCGGACCGGTCAGTCCGGGATCCGAACGGGCAACTAGCGCCGGACGGCAGTCGCGTCCTTCGGGCCCGCTGCCGCTGGCCGTTCCTGGTGTGCCAGCATCTCGCTGACCAGTTGCTCGACGAAGGCAAACCGCGACTCGACGTCCTCCAGTGGTGCGGAGAAGCGGAACTTCTGCTGTTTGTCCAGCCGGTAGGTCTTCGGGGCATTGCGCAACTGCGTCACTATCCAGGCGGGGCTGACCGACGTTCGCGGCCCGAACTCGACGAAACCGCCCACCGCGCTCGCATCGAGACGGCGGATCGAGAGGGGCACCGCCCTGAGCCGCAGCGCCGTCATGCGAAAGAGGTACCTCGTGGGCTCCGGCAGTGGACCGAAGCGGTCCACCAGTTCCACCTGCAGTTCCCGCAGCGCCTCACTACTGCGGGCGCTCGCGATCCGCTTGTAGTTCACGAGACGCAGGTGCACGTCCGGCAGGTAGTCGTCGGGAAGGAGAGCGGGGACGTGCAGGTTGATCTCGGCAGCAGGTGGCAGGGTGTTGTCCATGTCCGGCTCCAGTCCGTCCTGTAACGCCTTGACGGTCCGCATGAGCATGTCGTTGTAAAGCTCAAAGCCGATTTCCTGGATCTGGCCGCTCTGCTCCTCACCGAGGAGTTCGCCGGCGCCCCGGATCTCCATGTCGTGGGTCGCCAGCATGAAGCCTGACCCGAGGTCCTCCAGCGCCGTGATGGCATCCAGGCGCTTCTGCGCATCTGCGGTCAGTGCCTCCCGCGGCGGGGCCAGCAGGTAGGCAAAGGCCTGGTGATGCGAGCGACCCACACGCCCGCGTAGCTGGTGCAGCTGCGCCAGGCCGAAGCGGTCGGCGCGGTTGATGATGATGGTATTGGCCGATGGGATATCCAGCCCGCTCTCGATGATCGCCGTGCACACGAGGATGTGGAAGCGCCGGTGATGGAAGTCGAGCATGATTTGCTCGAGATCCCGTTCTCGCATCTGCCCGTGCGCCACCTCCATGCGTGCCTCGGGAACCAGTTCCGCCAGCTTCGCCGCAATCTTCTCGATGTCCTCGATATGGTTGTGTACGAAGTACACCTGGCCGCCGCGCTTGAGTTCCCGCAGGCAGGCCTCCCTCACAATCCGGTCCTCGAAGCGGGTGACGAAGGTCTTGATGCTGAGCCGGGTCTCCGGAGGCGTGGCAATCAGCGACAGGTCGCGCAGACGACCGAGGGCCATGTTGAGCGTCCGGGGGATCGGCGTTGCGGTCAGGGTCAGTACGTCGGCTTCGGTTCGCAGCGCCTTCAGGCGTTCCTTGTGCCGCACGCCGAAGCGGTGTTCCTCGTCGACGATGATCAGGCCCAGGTTCTTGAAGCGCATGTCCCCCTGAAGCAGCCGGTGGGTGCCGATGACGATGTCCACGCTGCCGGCCTCGATACCCTGCTGGACCTTGCGAGTCTCCTGTGTGGTGCGAAACCGGGAGAGCACCTCCACCGACACGGGCCAGTCCGCGAAGCGATCAGCGAAAGTCTGGTAGTGCTGCTGTGCGAGCAGCGTGGTCGGCACGAGGACCGCCACCTGGCGCCCGGCGGAGACCGCCATGAAGGCGGCCCGGAGCGCCACCTCGGTCTTACCGAAGCCCACGTCGCCGCACACGAGCCGGTCCATCGGCTTGCCGCTGGTGAGGTCGTCCACGACGGCCTCGATGGCTTTGGCCTGGTCTTCGGTCGGCTCGAACGGAAAGCCGGCAGCAAAGGCCGCGTAGTCGTGCTGGGTCGCTGGCGCACGCTCGGTCTGGCGGGCCGCACGCTTCGCATAGAGTTCGAGGAGTTCCGCGGCCACGTCCCGGATGCGGACGGCCGCCTTCCGCCTGGCCTTGTCCCACTGGTCGCTGCCCAGGCGGTGCAGTGGCGCGTTCTCCGGGGACGTGCCGGTGTAGCGGGACACCATGTGCAGCGAGGCCACGGGCACGTGCAGCAGGTCGCCGCCGGCGTACTCCAGGGTCAGGAACTCGGTGGCCATGTCGTCGATAGTCAGTGTCGTGAGACCCCGATAACGGCCGACGCCATGGTCCGTGTGCACGATCGGAGCACCCGGGTGCAGGTCAGTGAGGTCGCTCAGGATCTGTTCGGGGTCCCGCACACGACGCTGCCGGCGACGGCTTCGCGGGCGTTCTCCGTAGAGCTCCCGCTCGGTGATGATGGCGATCCCCGCATCCCGCAGCAGCAGGCCCTGGCCCAGCGGGGCAATGCTGACCATGGCCGGTCGAGCGTCGTCGAGGAACTGCTGCCAGCTGGTGGCCTCGGCGGCAGGGACGCCTTCCTGGCGGAGCAGGTCGGTCAGCATCTCGCGGCGGCCTGCCGACTCGGCGGCAAACAGGATCCGGCCGGGATAACTGCGGATGAAGTCCCGAAGCCGAAGCGTCGGCTCGTCAGCCCGGGGATCCAGGAGCAACAGTGGCAAGGGCGCCAGCCCGGCTGCCGCGGCCCGCTGCTCGCTGACGGTGGGATCGGGCGTACCCGGCTCCAGCACCAGCAGGGGCGCCTCGGCTATGCGCGCCAGGTGTTCGACCGGGGTGCCGTTGATCTCGTGCGGGTCCAGCGCGGGCCGCTCGGAGTCCTCCCGGGAGTCCTGGAAGCGTTCGTTGACCTGCTGCCAGCCGGGACCGAGCAGCTGCGCGGGATCGCCGAGCGAGACCGTAAGGCGGGCAGTCGGCAGGTAGTCCCAGAGCAGGGCTGTGTTGTCGAAGAACAGGGGAAGGTAGTTTTCCACACCGCCCGGCATGCGGCCCTCGGACACTTCCCGGTAGATTATCGAACGGGCCGGATTACCCTCGAAGCGCCGCCGGTAGGCTTGCCGGAACTGCTTGATGGCTTCCGCATCGACCGGTAGTTCCCGGGCGGGCAGGGTTTCGAGCGACGGCAGCACGGTGCCGGACAACTGGGTGTCCGGATCGAACTGCCTGAGCGTGTCGATCTCGTCATCGAGAAAATCCACCCGCACCGGCAGGGGAGATCCCATGGGGTAGAAGTCGAGCAGGGAGCCGCGCACCGCGAAATCGCCGTGCTCGATGACCTGGGCGACCCGCTGGTAGCCGGCGGTCTCGAGCTGCAGCCTAAGCTGCTCCGGCCGCAGCTTCTGGCCGGTGGTGAGCGTCACGCTGTAGCCGCCGATGTAACGTACTGGGGGCAGCCGGGGCAGGAGCGTGGAGGCGGCGACGATCAGCGTGTCGATCCTGCCCGCGGTCACGTCCCGGAGAACCAGCAGCCGGCGGGAGATGAGGTCCTGGTGCGGACTGAAGGTGTCGTAGGGGAGCACCTCGGTGTCTGGGAACAGGGCAATCCGCGGTGCGCCATTGGCAAAATAGCGCAGCTCTGACTCGAGCAGTTCGGCCCGGGCCACGCTGGGCACGATGACCAGCCAGAAGTCCCGGGTGTGTTGGCGAAGGGTAGCCAGGCCCAGTGCATGGCCACAGTCCGCAAGGCCGGACCAGCCGTGGCGCTCCGCCGGAGCGGAGGGCAGGGGCAGCGGCAGGGGAAGCAGGGCTGGAGGTCGAAGCGCGGTGCCGGTCATAGGGACCCGCTCTCAAGCGGGTGCCGCATTATCCCACCGATGACGCCGGAACGGGGCGTTAACGACGGACGGAATGCACGACGTGGTCGTACTCGAAGTAGACGATGAAGCCTGGGTAATCCCAGCGGGTAATGGGCGGCTTGCCGACCGCGGCGGTGCGGCTCGCCGGGGACCCGAAACGCGCCTCGACGTTTGCCATGCTGATGCCCCGCGCCGGGCGGTCTCCGGATGTCTGCTCAGCGGCATCCACGCCATCGACAAGCAACGTGTCTGCAAGGGCAAGCGTGCTGGTGCTGCCGAGACTTCCGGCGAGGGCCAGGGCGATGACGAGAGTTCGTGTGGTGAAAGGCATGCTAACCTCCCCATGGTCTTGCGGCTCCGAATATAGCACTCGGTCTTCCCTTAAAAAAACCACGTATCCCATGGACTTGGCTGGAGAAATGCGCTACCTGTCCGGGTCCGGCCCGGCGGTGGCCGGGTGACCCCTGCGGCGGCGGTCCCGGCCGGCATCCGGTTTCCCGCAACCTTGCAGGAAGGTCGGCTGCTGCGCCGCTACCAGCGCTTTCTGGCCGACGTGCGGCTGCCGGACGGCAGGACCGTGACCGCTCACTGCCCGAACACGGGGGCCATGCTGGGCTGCCAGGTGCCGGGCTCCCGCGTCTGGCTCAGTTCCGCCGCCCGGCCCGGCCGCCGTTGTCCCTTTACCTGGGAACTGGTCGAGGTTGAACCGGCCACGCTGGTGGGCGTGCACACCGGCCGCACGAACCAACTGGCGGCCGCCGCGATCCGGGGCGGCTTCCTGCCGGAGCTCCTCGAATACACAGACCTGGTCGCCGAGGTGCGCGTTCCGCAAGCCCGGGTGCGCTTCGACTTCCTGCTCCGCGGGCCCGGCCTTCCCGATTACTACCTGGAGGTCAAGAACGTGACGGCGTCGGTCAGCGACCGGCGCGCGCTGTTTCCCGACGCGGTCAGCGAGCGGGCCGCGCGCCACGCCCGCGAACTTGCGGTGCTCCGCCGGGCAGGCGCCCGTGCCGGCGTGCTCTTCTGTGCCCAGCGGGACGATGTCGACCAGGTGGCGCCCGCGGACGCCATCGATCCGGACTACGGCCGCGAGTTGCGGGCTGCGGTTGCTGCCGGTGTGGACGTCATGGCCGTCGGCGCCCGGGTCACGCCCGAGGCCATCTGGATCGAGCGCCGGATCCCGGTGGTCCTCTGAGCATGTTGCGCCCCGTGACACTCTGGATCGCCCTGCGGTACCTGCGCGCGCAGCGAACCAACCAGTTTGCCTCGCTGGTTGCACTGGCGTCGGTAATCGGGGTTGCGCTCGGCGTCGCGGCGCTGATTGTCGTGCTCTCGGTCATGAACGGCTTCGAGAACGAACTGCGGGGGCGGCTCGTGGCGATTACCGGCCATGGAGCCGTCATTACCGGCGTCAGCGAGCCTGACTGGCGAGATGTCCTGGCAGACGTGGAGCACTTTCCCGGCGTCGTATCGGCGGCACCTTATATAGAGCTGGAAGCCATGGTCGCGGTGGGCGGCGAACTGGCGGGTGCCATCATTGAGGGGGTGGATCCGGCGCGCAAGGCACCGATCGCCGGCCTCGAGGGCGCCATCCGGGGGGGCACCCTGGCAGACCTCAGGCCCGGATCCTGGCAGGCGTTGCTCGGTCGCTCCCTCGCCCTGAAACTCGGTGTGATGCCTGGCGATACCGTCCGCGTGCTCGTTCCGGCGCGCGACGCGGCGGGCCACGTCACATCACGGCTGCGGGAGTTGACGGTCGCCGGGGTTTTCGAAGTCGGGGTCCGGGACCACGACGCGGTCCGGATCCTGGTGAGTCTGGCTGACGCTGCCGTGCTGGCCGGACTGAACGACGGCGTGACGGGCATCCGGCTGCAGATGACCGACATCTTTGCGGCGCCCCTGGTCCTCCAGCAGTGGCTGGCACGCTGGACAGCGGCGGGTCATGCCGCGCTTCCGACCACCGACTGGACGCGGGACAATGCCACCTACTTCCGCGCGGTGCGCATCGAGAAGACCATGATGACGCTCCTGCTCTCGCTGATCGTGGCGGTGGCGGCCTTCAACATCGTCGCCACGCTGGTGATGGTCGTCACCGACAAGCGGCCGGGGATCGCCATCCTGCGCACCCTGGGATTCTCGCGGCAGGCCGTGGTCGGGATGTTTGCCCTGCAAGGGATACTCATTGGCTGGGCGGGTGTTCTGACCGGCGTCGCGGGTGGCGTACTGCTGGCCCGGAACATCTCCACGGTGGCGCCGGCGCTCGAAAAGCTGTTTGGTTTCGAGTTCATGCCGGCGGATGTCTATTACCTAACATCGCTGCCCGTCGACCTGAAATCCAGTGACATCTTCTGGGTGAGCTTCATCGCCCTGGCGCTGACGGCGTGCGCCACTGTCTATCCGGCCCTGCGGGCCGCCGCCGTCGCACCTGCCGAAGTACTCCGGTACGAATAGGGACAACGGATGCTCCGGCCTTACGAACTCGCGATTGCCCTCCGGCATGTCCGGTCGCGGAACAAGAACCGCTTCATCTCGTTCATCTCGATCATCTCGATGGCGGGGATCGCACTTGCCGTTGCCGTGCTGATCGTGGTCCTGTCGGTCATGAACGGCTTTGAGTCGGAGGTTCGCCACCGGATCCTGCAGATCGTCGCGCACGCATCGATCACGGGGCTGGACGGGCGCATCACTGACTGGGAGTCGCTGGCCGCAGTTGCCGTGCAGGATCCCGACGTGAAGGCGGTCGCCCGCTTCGTGGATGGCCAGGCGATGCTGGTGGGGCCTGCCAGGATCCGCGGTGTGCAGCTACGCGGCGTGGACCCGCCCCGCGAACTCGAAACCTCCGCCCTTGGCTCGCTCATGGTCGACGGCTCGCTGGAGGCGCTGAAGCCCGGGGGCTATGGGATCGTAATCGGGCGTACCCTGGCCGAGGAACTCGGCGTCAAGGTCGGCGATGCCCTGGTGATGCTGGTGTCCCAGGGAATCACGACCCCCGCCGGCGTCGTCCCCCGGATGCGGCGTTTCCGCGTGACGGGCATCTTCTATGCAGGCATGTACGAGTTCGACCGGTCGCTCGTGTTCGTGCATATCGCCGATGCGCAGCGGCTGCTGCGGCTGGGTGAGGACGTCTCGGGCGTGCGCCTCGCGGTCCGCGACCCGCTGCTGGCGCCAACGGTGGTGCGTGCCGTGGCGAATGCCTGGGGCGGCGGCGTGTACGTGACTGACTGGACCCGCGAGCATGGCAACTTCTTTCGCTCGATCCAGCTAACGCGCTCCATTATCTTCGTGATCCTGCTGCTCGTGGTCGGCGTCGCCGCGTTCAACATCGTGTCCACGCTGGTCATGGTCGTGCGTGACAAGAGGGGCGAGATTGCGATCCTCCGGACGCTGGGCGCGGCGCCGGCTGCTATCCTTGCGGTCTTCATGCTCCAGGGGGCTATTGTCGGCGTGGTGGGTACTGCAGTCGGGGTGATGTTGGGGGTGCTGGGTGCCTGGAACGTGAGTGCAATCGCCGTCCTTGTCGAGCGGGTAACCGGCTTCCAGTTCCTGGCTCCGGACGTGTACTTCATCAGTGAGCTGCCGAGCCTGCTGCTGTGGGCCGATGTCTGGCAGGTGGCTGGCATTGCACTGGTCCTCAGCCTGGTGTCGACCATCTATCCCGCATGGCGGGGCGCGGGCACCGCGCCCGCCGAGGTGTTGCGTTATGAGTGAGTCACCGGCACTGGAATGCAGGGGGCTGAGCAAGGAATTTGCCGAAGGCGCCAATGTGCTGAAGGTCCTGAGAAGCGTCGACCTCAGCATCGGCGCCGGCGAGCGGATCGCGATCGTGGGTCCGTCCGGTGCGGGCAAGACCACCTTGCTGCAGCTGCTGGGCGGGCTGGATACAGCCACCGCAGGCACGGTGCGGATACGTGGCCAGGACATTGCCAACGTGGACAATGCGGAGCGCGGGCGCATTCGCAACCGCTACCTCGGTTTCGTCTACCAGTTCCATCACCTGCTTCCCGAGTTCACGGCACTCGAGAACGTGGCCATGCCGCTGCTTGTCCGCCGGGAGCCGTTCGAGTCCGTGCGGGCCCGCGCCCGCGGAATCCTGGAGCGCGTTGGGCTGGGAGAGCGGCTGGAGCACAAGCCCGGTGAACTTTCCGGTGGGGAGCGGCAACGGGTGGCAGTAGCCCGGGCGCTTGTGACGGATCCCGCGGTGGTCCTGGCCGACGAGCCCACCGGCAACCTGGACCGCAAGACGGGCGACACGGTGCTCGACCTGATGCTGTCGCTCAATCGCGAGGTGGGGGCAAGCCTCGTGATCGTCACTCACGACCCGCACATCGCCCGGCGGATGAACCGCGTCCTGCGGATGAGCGATGGCGCTCTGGAGGACGCTACGAGTGAATACAGCTAAGGCTGAATGCCGAGGCGCCGCTCACCGCGGCGCCGCAGCCGCCACAGGGTCATGAGCCGCCACCCCGCGTTGCCCATCACGTAGGCCGTTCCGGCCAGCAGCAGCCCGGCGACGACCGCGCCCACCCACAGGGGACGCCACGTTCTGGCCAGGGCAGCGGCCAGTTCCAGCCAGGGCAGGTCCAGCGTTACGACGGCCGGCGCCTGATGCAGGATGAACGACCCCAGCCGGTACTCGCCGTAGAAGATCGGCCCGTAGGTGAGGGGGTTCGCAACCCAGATGCTGAGGACGGCGACCGGCAGGTTCACGCGCAGCAGCAGGGCGGCGAGGACCACGACCGGCGTGTGCCCGGGAAAGGGCATGACCGCGATGAAGAGGCCGAGGGCGAGGCCACCGATGATGCTGCGGCGGTTGATCGAGAAGTACACCGGGTGGGCCAGCAGGGCATGGAACGGCCGCAGATACCATGCTGTGTCGCGATGATTCTTGCGATACGGGGCAGATAGTCGCCTGAAGAACTTGCGGGGCATCCGGTACCTTGGGCGGGCGCTACATCAGAGCTGCCCATTATCCAGAGTCTGCGCCGGAAATAGTCATGCCCGCGGTCGCATGCGTCGCTCTTTTGCTGATTGTCCTGTTTCTCTGGTCGCCATACCCGCTGCTGGGTGGCGGCCAGGCGTTACTGCTGGTTGTCGCCGCCACGCTGACAGCGGGCTGGCGGGCCGGGTGGCAAGGGGTGCTTGTTGCGGTGCTTGCCGGTCTGCCGGTCCTGGCGGCAGTCGACACCTCCACGGACCTCCTGGCGCAGCGCGCCACCGCGCCGACGGACGATGCCGATCTCGAGATCGTCGGTAGTGTGTGCGAATTCCCGCGGGACCAGCCCGGTTCCTGGCGCTTTGCCCTGACGACCGATGCGGGCTCGCGGGCGCGCGGCGCGCCGGACCGGGTGCTGGTCAGCTGGTACGAGGCGCCGGGCCGCCCGGCCCTCCCGCCAGCCCCGGGAGAGCAATGGCGGCTCCTGCTGCGCCTGCGGGCGCCGCGGGGCCTCAGCAATCCCGGCGGTTTTGACTACGAGCGCTGGCTGTTTGCCCAGCACATCGGCGCGACGGGCTCGGTGCGGGATTCTGCAGTTAATGGCCGCCTCGCGGGCACCACGAGCGCGTGTCCCGCCGCGGCCTGGCGCACCGCGATTGCCGGCCGGGTCGGGGCGGCCCTGAAGGGGCGGGAATCGGCGGCCTACGTCCTTGGGCTCTCCATCGGCGCCTACCAGGCGCTGCCGGAAGCGGAATGGGCCCGGCTGCGGCGGACCGGAACCATCCATTTGATCTCCATCTCGGGCTTTCACATCGCCCTGATCGCGGGACCCGCGGCGCTGTCTGGCCTGATCCTGGGTCGCGGCTGGCTCGCGGCCGGGCGCCGCTGCCGCCCCCGGGTTGTTGGCGCCTGGACAGGGTTCCTGGCCGCCTGCCTCTACGCGCTGCTCGCCGGCTTCAGCGTGCCAACGGCGCGATCGGTCGTGGCCGTGGGCCTCGTCGCGGTGCTGGTCACCTCCCGGCGCGCGATTACCGCGGCCGAGCTGCTGGGCGCCGTCGTGCTGGCCGTGCTGCTGGTCGAGCCTCTCGCGCCGGTGATCCCCGGTTTCTGGCTCTCCTTTGCGGGGGTGGTGGTGCTCGGCGCGGTGGCCCTCGGCGCACGGCACGCGCAGCCGGGTCCCGTCCGCTCGCTGCTGCTGGTGCAGGTGGCCATGACCGTGGCCCTCGCGCCCCTCCTGGCCGTCTTCTTCGGCCAGCTGCCAGTGAGTGGCGCCGTGGCGAACTTCGTGGCCGTGCCGGCCTTTAGCGTGCTGCTGCTGCCGCTGACCCTGCTCGGCACGGCGGTCACGATGCTGGCCCCGGGACCCGGTGCGTGGATTCTCGGGCTCGCGGCCGACTGCTTTGATGCCTGGCGGTGGTTCCTCGCAGAGTGTGCCGACCTGCCGTTCGCCGTCTGGTACCTGCCGGAAGCCGCGCCGGCAGCGGCGCTGCTCGCCGCGCTGGGTGCCATCGTCGCCCTGTGGCCGCCTCCGTCGGCAGTGCGCTGGCTCGGCCTTGCGATGTTCACGGGGCTGCTCGCCCCCGGGGCCGGTTCGCTGCCTGCAGACGGCCTGCGGCTCACGGTCCTCGACGTGGGGCAGGGCCTCGCGGTACTCGTCCAGACGTCGCGCCACACCCTGGTCTACGACGCAGGGCCGGCCTTCCGATCCAGTGATGCCGGGGAACGCGTTGTGGTGCCGGCCCTCCAGGCACTGGGTGTCACGGCGCTGGATACGCTCGTCGTCTCCCATGCCGACGCCGATCATCGTGGGGGCGCACCGAGCGTCGTGGCGCGCTACCCGCCCCGCCGGCTCCTCGGAGCGGAATTCGGCGGCCTCCATCCGGAGCCGTGCCAGGCTGGCGACAGTTGGCGGTGGGACGGGTTCCTCTTTGAAATCCTGAGTCCCGGTGTTCGGGCAGAGCGGGATGACGACAACGCGACATCCTGCGTGCTGAGGGTCTCCGGTTCGGGCGTCAGCGTGCTGCTGCCGGGGGACATTCCTGCGGCTGTCGAGCGCGATCTCCTGGACCGGTCCGTGCTTGGTGCTGTCGATCTGGTGATCGCGCCCCATCATGGCAGCCGCACGTCGTCGTCCGCCGGGCTCGTGGCGGCGATGCGCCCCCGCTACGTGATCTTCGCCACGGGCTACCGGAATCGCTGGCACTTTCCCTCCGCCGAAGTCGCGGAGCGCTGGCGCCAGACCGGCGCCTGCCTGCTGAACACCGCGGAGGAGGGCGCACTCCAGTTCGAAGTCGCCGGGGCATCCGGACTCGAGCTCCGCAGGCGCCAGAGGCGGTCTGCTCCCGGTGTCTGGCTTGCCAGGCCCGCGAGCCCCGCGAGCTGTGGCTGACCCCTTTAGGGCACCGTCCGCCTGTGACCCGCTGTGGACGCCGATGTATAGTGACGCCCGACGGGTGCGGAACGGGTGCGCATGCTCGAGATCGTGATTGCCGGCGGCTGGGTGATGGTGCCGATCATCCTGTGTTCCGTCGTGGCGGCTGCCATCATCCTCGAACGGCTGTGGACCCTGCAGCCTGGCCGGGTGGTGCCGCGCGACCTCTCCCGCCAGGTGTGGGACTGGGTCAGCAGTAATCAGCTCAATCATCAGCATGTGCAGCAGCTGCGCAGCAGCTCGCCGCTCGGCCAGATACTGGCCGCCGGGCTCGCCAATCGGCAGCAGGACCGGGCCACCATGAAGGAGGTCGTCGAGGACACGGGCCGGCACGTGGTCCACGAACTCGAGCGCTACCTGAACACCCTCGGCACGATCGCCGCCATCTCGCCGCTGCTGGGCCTGCTCGGTACCGTCACGGGCATGATCCGCACCTTCTCGGCCCTCACCTCCGGCGGCGCGGGCGATCCCGCGTCGCTCGCTGGCGGCATTTCGGAGGCGCTGATCACCACGGCCGCTGGCCTCATGGTCGCCATCCCCGCGCTGATTGGCTATCGCTACCTGCGCGGACGGGTCGACGCGCTGGTCGTGCAGATGGAAAAGGAAGCTATCGGCCTCGTCGAGGCTCTCCAGCGCAAGCAGGTCATGGATACCCTGGGCCGATCCGGCAGTGCGACCGCGACGCAGATGGCTGCCGAGGTGGCCAGCCGTAAACCTGCCCCGGCAGGCGGCCGCTGACGTGAAGCTGCGCGCTGCCAGCGCGAGGGACGAGCCGGAGCTCAACGTCACCTCGCTCATTGACGTCGTCCTGCTGCTGCTGATCTTCTTCATGCTGACGACGACCTTCGTCCGCCCGTCGCAGATCGCCATCCAGCTCCCCGAGGCCGGCGTCAGTTCCGACGTGCCGGTGGACCGCCAGGAACTCGAAATCACGGTGACTGGCCGCGGCGAATACCGGGTCAACGGCCGTGCGCTGGTGGATTCCCGCCCGGAAACGCTTGAAGCCGCCATCCGCCAGCTCATGCCCGAGGTCCGGGCGCGGCACGTGACCCTGAGTGCGGATGGCCGGGCCAGTCACCAGGACGTGGTGACTGCGATGGATGTCGCCGGCCGTCTTGGCTTCGTCGAGGTCCGCATCACGACGGTAAGGGCGCGGCCGCCGGAGTGAGGGATTGAGCACCGACAGTCCGGCCATCACGCCCATGGCCATTTACCGGCGAGTGCTGTCGTTCGCCAGGCCGCACTGGGGCGTGTTCATCATTGCGGCGATCGGCATGGCGTTCTACGCTGCCACGGATACCGGCTTTGCCTGGCTGGTCAAGCAGCTGCTGGCCAGCATCGAGGCGCCGGTCGGCACCGTGGATCCCCAGGGGGAGCTGATTCGCCACTGGCTGCCACTCGGCATCATGGGCCTGTTTCTCGTGCGCGGTGGTGCCGAGTTTGCCACCACCTACGGCCTCGGGTGGATCGGTCGGCAGGTCATCAAGAGCCTGCGGGCGCTGGTGTTCGACAAGTTCCTGTACCTGCCCACGCGCTATTACGATGCCGCGTCCACGGGCACCTTGCTATCCAAGCTGACCTTCAATATCGAGCAGGTTGCCGACGCGGCGTCGAACGTCGTGACGGTCATGATCCGCGACAGCCTGACGGCCATCGGGCTCGTGGCGTACATGGTGTATCTCAGCCTGCCGCTCTCGGCCTTCGTGTTTATCGCGGTGCCCCTGCTGGCGATCCTGATCCGGGTCCTGAGCCGGATGTTCCGGCGTTACAGCAGCCGCATCCAGGAATCGATGGGCGAGCTCACCCGCATCACCGGCGAGACGCTGCAGAGTCACCGGGTCATCAAGATCTTCAATGGCCAGGACTACGAGCGCCGGCGTTTCGAGGCCGCCAACGAGAGCAACAGGCGCATGAACATGCGCCTGTTTGCCGCCCGCGCGGCCGGCGACGGCGTGACTGCCCTGCTGGCCGCTGTCGGCATGGCGGGCATCGTCTTCGTCGCGAACCAGGATTCAGTCCGGACGGCGCTCGATATCGGCGATTTCGGCGGTTTCATCACGGCCCTGCTGCTGCTGATGCGCCCGCTCCGGGCACTCACCGGGGTCAACGTGTCGCTGCAGCGGGG
>JBBQSA010000005.1:0-99917 GCA_038214295.1 Gammaproteobacteria bacterium | reverse complement strand
CAGCGGGGTGGCCCAGGCGTGCGTCAGGCGGTGGTCTAATGAATTGCCGGTGCCCAAGCCGGGGGCCTGGAACTGGCGGGAAACGGGGAGGAGATGGTGGGCCGTGTAAGACTTGAACTTACAACCAATGGATTAAGAGTCCACTGCTCTACCAGTTGAGCTAACGGCCCGCGGCTCTATCTAGGCAAGTATCGCGGCTACACTAGGCAAGTATCGCGGCTGAAGCCGCTCCCACACGGCACGTCGAGTTGGGGTGGACGATGGGGCTCGAACCCACGACCACCGGAATCACAATCCGGTGCTCTACCAACTGAGCTACGCCCACCACTGACCATTCTCATTATGGCGCGCCTGGCAGGACTCGAACCTGCAGCCCCCGGCTTAGAAGGCCGGTGCTCTGTCCGGTTGAGCTACAGGCGCTCCGCTTCGCCAGGGGTCGGCCCCAGGAGTCGATCCCGGGATCGACCAGGGGCCGGGTGGTCGGGGCAGACGGATTCGAACCGCCGACCCTCTGCTCCCAAAGCAGATGCGCTACCAGACTGCGCCATGCCCCGAACTCAAGTTCCCGGCGGCGTCATTATAGCGAGGAGCCGACCGTGCAGGGCTACTTAAATCAGGGGCCGCGATCATAAGGACGATAGCGGACAGCGTCAATTTGGGGCGGCGTGATAAGGTGTCGGCCGTCATGACAGCCCGCCTGATTGACGGCAAATCCATCGCCAGTGAGCGCCGCAGCGCGCTGCGCCAGCGGATCGCGGACCGGGTCCGGGCCGGCGCCCGCCCCCCGGGTCTGGCGGTAATCCTGGTCGGAGACGACCCCGCATCCCGGATCTACGTGCGCAACAAGCGCCAAGCCTGCACCGAGGTGGGCATCATGTCCCGGGATTACGACCTTCCGGTGTCCACCGGCGAGGGCGAAATTCTCAAACTGATCGACCAGCTCAATAGTGACCCGGAAATCGACGGAATTCTGGTCCAGTTGCCCCTGCCGCCCCACATCAGTGAAATCGCGGTCATCGAACGAATCGATCCCGTCAAGGACGTGGACGGCTTTCATCCCTATACGGTTGGCAGGCTCTGTCAGCGCATTCCCGTGTTGCGGCCCGCAACCCCTTACGGGGTAATGACCCTCCTCCAGCACATCGAGGCGCCAGTCAAGGGCCAGCACGCGGTCGTGATCGGTGCATCCAATCACGTGGGTCGACCCCTGGCACTCGAACTGCTTCTGGCCGGCGCCACGACGACCGTGTGCCATCGCTTCACCCGGGACCTGCACCATCATGTCGCTGAGGCCGATATCCTGGCCGTCGCGGTAGGCAAGCCGGCACTCATTCCCGGCAACTGGATCAAGCCCGGGGCGGTCGTCCTGGACATCGGCATCAGCCGACTCCCGGATGGCAAGCTCGCTGGTGACGTGGGCTTCGAAGAGGCACGGAAGCGGGCCAGCTGGATCACGCCTGTGCCAGGTGGCGTGGGACCGATGACCATTGCAATGCTGCTGGAAAACACGCTCACGGCGGCGATATCGGGTACTGCCCTGCTCGAGGCACGGGAACTCGCCCCAGCCAATTAGTCCATTTCTGCATTCGGAGTTGACTGATGTCCTGCACACGCACCCCCCGCACACGCGCCCTCTGGCTCATTCTGGCAATGACGGTTGCCGGCTTCGCAGGTCATGTCGGTGCCGCGGAGCCGACACAGGTGAAATTTGAGACATCTGCCGGGGATTTCGTCCTGCAAATGGCCGACGAACGCGCCCCGCTCACAGTCGCAAATTTCCTCCAGTACGTAAACTCCGGCTTCTACGCCGGGACAGTATTTCATCGCGTCGTGAGCGGGTTCGTTATCCAGGGTGGCGGTTTCACGCCCGAACTTATTATCAAACCGCCTCGCCCTCCCCTCGTCAATGAATCCGGCAACGGGCTCAGCAATCGCCGCGGGTCCATCGCGATGGCGAGAACAGGAGAACCCCACTCCGCCGATGCCCAGTTCTACATCAACCTCGCGGACAACCTGGCGCTCGACCCCAAGGCCACGCGCTGGGGCTATGCGGTATTCGGCGAAGTGATCCTGGGAATGGATGTGGTCGATGAGATCGGTCATCGGGCAACGGGCAACAAGAACGGCATGCAGGACGTCCCGCTCGAGCCCGTCCTGATCCGTAATGTCACCGTGTTGAAAACGCCGATTGCAAGATGACGGCGCTCTTCGTTTCCGACCTGCATCTCGACGCCTCCCGGCCGGCCTCCACCACCGCTTTTCTGCAGTTTCTTGATGGTCCGGCCCGCAGCGCGGACCGACTCTACATTCTCGGTGATCTCTTCGAGGCATGGACCGGCGACGATGCTGCTGGCGGCCATGAGCAGGGTATTCTCTCAGCCCTGCACCAGTACTCCGGCAGCGGCCGGGCATGCTTCTTCCTGCGCGGGAACCGGGACTTTCTGACCGGGGAGCGCTTTGCGGCCAGCACCGGCCTGACCCTGCTGCCGGACGAAAGCCTGATTGAGATTCAGGGCGAACGGATCCTGCTCATGCACGGCGACACCCTGTGCACTGATGACCACGCCTACCAGCGCTATCGTCGCTTTGTACATCGCCCGCTGGTCCAGGCGCTCTATCTGTTGCTGCCGCGCCGTGTCCGCTCAGCCATTGCGTCCATCGCCCGCCGGCGCAGCATGGCGGCCAATACCGGCAAGCTGCCGGCCATCATGGACGTCAATGATGGCGCAGTCGAAGCCGCACTCCGCCGGCACGGTGTGCGCTGCCTGATACACGGCCATACGCACCGGCCGGCAATCCACGCCCTGACCATCGACTGCCAACCGGGCCGCCGAATTGTGCTCGGCGCCTGGCACGAACAAGGCAGTGTCCTGGCCTGGGGCTCGGGTGGCCCCGAGCTGACGACCCTGGCCTTCCCGGCGCCCTGAGGCGTCACTTGGCGCCGGTCAGCGCCGGCCCTGGCGCGCTCAGCCCGCGGGCTGCCAGGCCAGCAGTTCTTCCACGGTCTGAAAGCGGTCCGCCGGATCCTTGGCCAGCATGCGCCCGATCAGCGGCTGGAATTCCCCGAGGGAGGCGGGCAGCTCGGGCACGGGTGCCTGGCGATGCCTGACGATTACAGCCATCGCCGTGTCACCGTCGTAAGGTTTCGCGCCGGTGAGCATCTCGAAGAAGATAACGCCGAGACTGTAGATGTCACCCCGAATGTCGACCGGTTCCCCATGCCCCTGCTCCGGACTCACGTAGTACGGAGTGCCGAAGATCGCCCCGGCGCCAGTCACCTCGGCCTTTAACGCCACCTGCTTGGCAAGGCCAAAATCTATAAGCACCAGGGATCCGTCGTCCCGGAATAGCACATTGGTTGGCTTGAGATCCCGGTGGAGGATACCGGCGGCGTGCAGAACGCCGAGCGCGCCGGCAATATCGCGCATCAGCCGGTAGGCCTCGTAGCCATCCATCCCGGCGCCAATGCGCCGCTTCAGGCTTCCGCCACCGCAGTACTCCATCGCAATGTAGGCGTGATCGTCCGCGACGCCAAAATCATGAATGCGCACGACGTTCGGGTGATTCAGGCGGGCAATGAGCTCGTACTCCCGCAAAAAGCGGTCGAGGATCTTGCCGGCCGAGGAATCGGCCAGCTGGTGCAGAACCTTCAGCACGAGCTCACGGCCCGAACTGCGCTCCCGCGCGAGATAGACCGTCGCCAGCTCGCCGTGGGCCAGCTTGCGCAGGATCTCGTAGTTCCGCGGAATCGGCTCGATATTGCCGGTGACAGCAAGATCAGGCTGGCTGGCTTTTCCGCCGCCACCTGACCTGGACTGCAGCGCACCCTCGATGGCCTCCACGAGCCGCGCGTTGGTGAGCCCGGGCTTGCCGATGTAGTCATCGGCGCCCGCCTTGAGTGCGGCGACAATCTGCCGTTCATCACCGCTGCCAATCACGACAATGGGGGGAAAGCGTGGCAGTGCCCTGAACTGTCGCACCCAGTCCACCGCGTCACCGCGCGCCGAAGGATGACCCAGCAGGATGACGTCGTTGCCTGCACCGGAGAAAGCGGCTGGAAGACGGCCCGACAACAGCGGGTCATATTCCCGGATCACGGCATCCGGCCAGCGGGTTGCGACGTGGTGCGATAGCAGCCGACGATAGTCGGCGTGATCGTCGATGATGAGAACCTTGAGCAGGGAACCTAACCGGTGCGGAGACGGGCGCCGGAGCTGGCGGGCGTCACGCCCCCGCCTTCGGGATCACGAAATTCGACGGGGCCACGGCGGCGGCGGCTCTCGCGTTGGCTCTTGGCCCGGTCGGATCGCTCCTGCTCCAGGCGAGCGAGGTACTCCGGGGTGATATCGCCAGTCACGTACTGACCGGAAAAGCATGACGTGTCGAAGTGCGTGATTTCACCGTTGTCGTAGCGTACGGCCCGGATCAGGTCCTCGAGATCCTGGTAGATCAGCCAGTCCGCGCCGATGCAGTCCTGGACCTGGCGGTCTGTCCGGTCGTGGGCCACGAGTTCGCTGGCCGCCGGCATGTCAATGCCATAAACGTTGGGATAGCGGACCGGCGGCGAAGCCGATGCAAAGTAAACGCGCCGGGCCCCGGCCTCCCGGGCCATCTCGATAATCTGCTTGGACGTGGTCCCGCGCACGACGGAGTCATCCACGAGGAGGACGTTCTTGTCACGAAATTCGAGGTCTATGGCGTTTAGCTTCCGCCGGACGGACTGCCGACGCTGGTCCTGGCCCGGCATGATGAACGTCCGGCCGATGTAACGGTTCTTGATGAACCCCTCCCGGTACTTGACGCCAAGCCGATGGGCCACCTCCAGCGCACTCGTGCGACTGGAATCCGGAATGGGAATGACGACGTCGATATCATGGTCGGGACGCTCGCGCAGGATCTTGTCAGCGAGCGTTTCGCCCATGCGCAACCGGGACTTGTACACCGAGATGCGGTCGATAATGGAGTCCGGACGAGCAAAGTAGACGTATTCGAAGATGCACGGCGTATAGCTGAGGCGGGGGCTGCACTGCTGACTGTGCAGCGTGCCGTCACTCTCGATGATCACCGCCTCTCCGGGCAGGATATCCCGCACCACTGCGAAATCGAGCGCATCCATGGCCACGCTCTCCGAGGCGACCATGTGCTCGACGCCACCCGCCGTCTCGCGCCGACCCATGCACAGGGGCCGGATACCGTGCGGGTCGCGAAAGGCAACGATGCCGTAGCCGATAACGAGGGCAACCACCGCGTAGCCGCCGCGACACCGCCGGTGGACGGCGGCCACCGCGGCGAAGATTGCCTTCGGCGTCAGGCGTTCGGGATCTTGCTGCTGCAGTTCGTGGGCGAATACGTTGAGAAGCACCTCTGTATCCGAGCCGGTATTCAGGTGGCGGCGGTCCTGCTGCACCAGCAGGGCCTTGAGTTCATCCGCATTGGTGAGGTTGCCGTTGTGGGCAAGGCCAATGCCGTACGGGGAGTTCACGTAAAACGGCTGAGCCTCCGAGGAGTTCAGGGTCCCGGCCGTCGGGTAACGGCAGTGGCCAATGCCGATATTGCCGCGCAGTTCGTCCATGTGGCGCTGCTGGAAAACGTCGCTGACGAGACCGTTCTTCTTGCGCGTGCAGAGCGTGCCGTTCGCGTCAGTCATGATGCCGGCGGCATCCTGGCCCCGGTGCTGCAGGACGGTCAGCGCATCGTAAATGGCCTGATTGACAGGCCGCTGGCCGACAATGCCCACGATGCCACACACGTTAGAGCCCGACTCCTGGTTGCTGGGCCAACTGCTCCTGCGCAAGTTTGCGCATCTGGTCCCCCACTTTGGCCGCATACGGTAGCAGTTTGGACTCCTGCCACCAAGGCTCCGCCACAAAGCCACCGACCTCGAGCGCCAGGGCGAGGATTCCAGCCACGAGTACGCCCCGGGCCACCCCGAAAAGCATCCCGAGCACCCGGTCGGTACCGGTTATGGCGCTGCGCCGTACGAAATACCCGATGAGCCACGCCAGGATGCTGCCACCAAACAGGACGCCAACGAACAGGCCCAGTCGGCCGGCCCACTGGCGCCATACCGGGTCGCTGACGCTCGACCCCAGCAGGACTGCAGCCTGCTCGCCGTACCTGGCTGCCACCCAGAGGGCACCCGCCCAGATCACGAGGGACAGCACCTCGCGGATCAAGCCGCGCAGCAGACCGACCAGCCCGGATACCAGCAGAATGCCCACCAGCAGGTAATCAAAGGACGCCATCAGCCGACGGTAGCCGCGCTACTGGCGGCCAACACGGCCATCCTTGAAGCCCGACCGGGCGAGGCTTACGGCCAACGCCTCGGCGGCGGGCCGATCAGCAGCCGGGCCAGCGCGCACCCGGAACAGGGTGCCGCTCGATCCGCCCCCGCCCTCGACCGACGCACTGAAGCCCTTGCTCTTGAGGTCAGCGGCAAGCCGGTCAGCGTTGTCCTTGCGGGAGAAGCTGCCGAGCTGGACAAACCAGTCGCCGGTCGCGGCATTCTTCACCGGTGGGGTCGGTTTGACCGCGACGGGTGCCGGCACGGCGGGGCTGGCAACGGGGGCCTTGACCGCCGGCGGAGCGGCGCTTGGGGTGGGGGTGGGCAGTTCAAGGGTTGGCGACGGAACCTCTGCCCCGGGCTGGCCAGGCTCGGGAGCGGCCTCGACCTGGCGCGCTGTCGGGACCGGTGGCTCGCGGCCGGCGCCGTCCAGCAGGATCGTGTGGGTCCGGAGATCCAGGTCGTTGTCGACATCCGGATGAGTAATGATGGTACCGGAGTCGGGATTGCCGTCCAGTATGGCCGGGACGACCAAGACGAGCACCGCGAGAATACACGCGGCCCCGACCATACGTTCAGCGAGCTGGCGGTCCATCAGGAGAAACTTCCGGGGAGAACCTAGTATAGACCAAGCCACTGCAGGGCGGGCGCGACGATCCGGAAGGATCCACACACCACGATGCGACCGCCGGCCGGCGTGCGGTTGCTGGCCAGGCCGAAGGCGGCCTGCGGCGTCGGGGCCCAGTCAAAGTCCTGCACTCCGGCGACGCCCAGGGCTTCCCGCATCTGCGCCTCGGACGTGGCACGCGGATCATCCACGCCGGCGACAATCCAGCGGCCCGCCACGGGACCGAGTTCCGCCACAAACTCGGCGATCGCTTTGTCGGCGAGCAGCGCCGCGACCACGGTCGGCCTCCCGGTGCCACCCACCGGGGGTGGCAGGGTGCCCAGTTGCTCCCGAAGCACACGAGCGGCCTGGGGATTGTGAGCGACATCGAGCACCCACTCGTGCTCGCGCCGCACGATCTGGAACCTGCCGGGAGGGCTTGAGCGCTCAAGCACCGGGTTCAGGAATGCCGCCGTTAACGGCACCGGTAACCGGGCCAGGGCCAGGGCAGCGAGCGCGAGCGTCGCGTTGCGGAACTGGGCAGCTGTCCAGTGTGCCGGGGCACGCAGCCCGTGAATCTCCGCGGCTGGCTGCCGGGATGACCACCGCCAGGTGCCGTCGGCCTCATCCCGGTCGTACCGGAAGTCGACGCCGCCAGTGTGGAGCCTGGCACCAAGCTCTGCCGCCCGGTCCCGGATGGCCGCTGGGAGCGGACTGTCGCCATACAAAGCCGACCTCCCCGGCCTCAGGATCCCCGCCTTTTCCGCGGCAATGGCTTCGATGGTCGTCCCCAGCCAATCCTGGTGATCGAGTCCTATCGTCGTAATCACGGCCAGATCCGGGTCAAGTACATTCACGGCATCGAGACGACCTCCGAGCCCGACTTCCAGCAGCCAGGTGTCACAGCCTGCCTCTGCGAGACACGCGAAGGCCGCGAGCGTTCCGAACTCGAAGTACGTCAGGCGTACGGACTGCCGTGCGCGCTCGACACGCTCGAAGGCGCGCACCAGCGCGGCGTCAGCCACGGGCTCCCCGCGGATCCGAATGCGCTCGTTATAGGTCACCAGGTGCGGCGAGGTATACAGCCCCGGATTGCCGCCGGCGGCGAGCAGGCAATCATTGAGGAGCGTGATCGTTGAGCCCTTGCCGTTGGTTCCTGCAACGGTGATCACGCGGCCAGCAGGCGGCTTCAGGCCGAGGCGCACCACCACTTCCCGCACCCGCTCAAGGCCCAGGTCGATGGGCCGCGCATGGAGCGATTCCTGCCACCGCAGCCAGTCCGCGACGGAGACGGGCGGGATCATGATCAGTGCCAGAAAGAAATTGACGTCAACGCAAGTAATGTCAGGCCGGCGTCTCTGGCGGCGGCGCCAGCTTGAGCAGCTTCGCGAGTAGCTGTGCAATCTCGTCGCGCATCTGGCGGCGGTCGACCAGCATGTCGACCGCGCCGTGTTCCAGCAGGAACTCGCTGCGCTGGAAACCGTCCGGGAGCGTCTCGCGCACGGTCTGCTGGATGACCCGGGGGCCCGCGAAGCCGATCAGGGCATTGGGTTCGGCAATATTGACGTCGCCCAGCATCGCCAGGCTTGCTGACACACCGCCGGTGGTGGGGTCGGTGAGGACGGAGATAAAGGGCACCCGGGCTTCCGCCAGTTCGGCGAGAGCGGCACTGGTCTTGGCCATCTGCAGCAGCGAGTAAAGGGCTTCCTGCATCCGGGCACCCCCGCTGGCGGAGAAGCTGATCAGGGGGTGTCGGTTGTCACGGCTCCAAGCGGCGGCGCGCGTGAACTTCTCGCCGACGACGGACCCCATTGAACCACCCATGAAACGGAACTCGAAGGCGCAGGCCACCACGGGCTGGCCCTTCAGCAGTCCGGTCATGGCTAGCAACGCATCGCGCTCGCCAGTCTCCTTCTGCGCCTGGGCAATGCGGGTGCGGTAGGGTTTGGTGTCCTTGAAGCGCAGTGGATCGTGGGGGCTGAGCTTCTCACCGATTTCGCGACCCGTGCCCGGATCGAGAAACACCATGAGGCGGTCCCGCGCGACGAGCCGCATGTGGTGGCTGCACTTCGGACAAACATGCAGGTTACGCTCCAGCTCTGCTCGATAGAGCTGCGCACTGCACTGGGGACACTTGATCCAGAGTCCCTCGGGAACCGACCGGGTGCGCCGCTCGGTCTTGATCCGCGAAGGCAGGACTTTTTCATACCACGTCATCGGCGAATCATAATCAAGTCCGCATCACTGATCACGCCAGATCGCACGAGGCGGCGGCGAGGGCAAGGAAAACTCGGCTGGATAGTGCACTTCGGCAAGGTAGAGGCCCTCCGGCGGCGCCGTCGGCGCCCCCTGACGGCGATCCCGGCCCCCAAGCAGCGTCGCGACCCAATCCGGCCCCTCGTCGCCGAGACCGACGCGGGCGAGCGCCCCGACAATATTGCGCACCATGTGATACAGAAAACCATTCGCGCGCACCTCGACGTGCACGTGATCAGCCAGGCGGACGACGGCGAGCCGCTCGACCCTGCGCACCGGGCCGCGCGCCTGGCAGCCCGCACCGCGAAACGCCGAGAAGTCATGCTCGCCCAGCAGATACAGGCTGGCAGCCGCCATGCGCCGCTCGTCGAGGTGCCCGCGCAGGCACCAGGCACGGTGGCGATCCAGCGGGGAACGAACCTCGCGATTCACGATCACGTAGCGGTAGGTGCGGGCCAGGGCTGAGTAGCGGGCATGGAAGCCGTGGGGAACCTCGCGGACCCACTGGAGCGCAACGTCGTCGGGCAGATTGCTATTAACTCCCAGCAGCCAGGAACGGAGCGGGCGGGGCGCGCTGCTGTTGAAGTGGATGACCTGACCGCACGCATGCACACCCGCGTCAGTGCGGCCGGCGGCTACGGTAGTGACAACCTCGTTGGCGACAACACCGAGAGCCGCATTGACAGCGTACTGGACGCTGCGGGCATGGCTCTGTGTCTGCCAGCCGAAAAATGCGCTGCCGTCGTACTCAAGCCCGGCCGCAAAGCGCTGGGCACTCAACCGTGCAGCACCCGGACCGGTCAGTCCGCCAGATCGTCGAGCAAGCGGCGGGCTTCCTGGCGCTGGGCCGAATCGCCCTCCTCCAGCACTTCGTTGAGGATGCTGCGGGCACCCTCGGGATCACCCATGTCCACATAGGCACGGGCCAGGTCGAGCTTGGTACCAACCTCGGTCATCGTGGGCCCCTCGGGGCCCCGGCGCCGGCCGGTCATTACCGCGGTCGGCTCCAGATCCTCGGGACCGTCCTCGCCAATGTCGAAGTCCACCTCGCTGAGCTCGGCGGACGCCTCGCCGAGCTCCGTGGCAGAAACCCGGGGCTGCTCGGCCGTGTCGTCCACCGCCCGGTGCTCGGCCGTGTCGCTGGTCGTGTCCCGCGGCCCGCGCCCGGCGGCGCTCTTGTTCATCGCATTGCCGAAGGCAGGCAGGTCCAGCGCACCCTCGTCGAAGGCCATGCCCGGCATCTCTGCCGTCGGGTCACCCTCAAGACCCTCGAGCAGGTCAGATGCGTCTTCGTCGGAACTCAGATCGTAGACATCCTCGCCAGAACCGGCGTCCATCGATGAATGGATACCCGTACCCAGATCACCAGCGGCCTCGTCAAGCCCCGTGAGGTCCAGGCCGAGGTCCTCGAGATTTATTTCCTCGGTCTGATCGCCACCACCGGCCCGCCGCAGCTCGGCCGCATCAGGCCGGAGGCCCGGCACGGCGCTCTCCAGGGTGGGTGTCTCCACCGTCCCGGGTCCGACCGACTCAATGGTCGGCGACTCCACGGTCGGGGAATAGTCGCCCGCCTGGGGCGCCTCGACGGTCGGTACTTCGGAAGTCCGGGCACCGCCCTCGTTGCCGCGGCGGGGGGCGATCTCCGTCCGCATCAAGCCGGTGTCGTCGAGCGAATCGCCGTCGGCCAGCTCGCCAAGGTCGAAATCGAGAATGTCGCCGCCGGGACCCTTCTGGGCGGCCGTCAGGTCGAGATCCAGAGCCTCGGAATCGCCCTCGTCGAAAGAAATATCCACGCCGCCTGCGTCACCGGCCTGGCCAAGGTCGAGGCCCACATCGCCGGTCGTGCCGACAGCACCGGCAAAGAGCGGCTCGCCCGGGCAAATCTGCTTGCCCATGATCACGACCTTGTTCCAGTCGGGATCGGAAGCGCCATTGATCTGCCGATGCAGCGCCTGGGCTTCCTTCAGGAACGACGCCTTGTTCTCCCAGATAAAATAGACCTCGAGGAGCTTCAGCCGCAGGTCCCGGCGATCCGGTCCGTCGCGCAGTGCGCGCGTGAGCAGTTCGGCGGCCTGGTCGTAGAGGCCGTAGGCCATGTGGAAGTCGGCCTCCGCAACCACGTCAGCCTGGTCAAGTTCCACGGCCCCTTCGGTGCTGATCGTGCGCTCAAGGGCGGTCTCCGCATCGGGATCCCGGCCCGCACCGCGGGCCAACGCCACCTGGGTCTTGTCGGCCGTGGCCTCTTCCACCCGGTAGTCATCGCGGCGCACCAGGGGCTGGGTGCTGGCAGCGCCCCCGAGCCTCTCGCCACGCAGCTCGTTACCGAAGCGGCCAACCGCCTCATCAGCGGCAACCATCCGGCGACGGCCAAATATGAAGAACAGGCCGGCAAGCAGCACGGCGGCGGCCGACACGAGGAACCAGACGTTGAAGACCAGGCCCGTCAGCGACTTGATGAAGCCGCCGTCCGCCTTGGGCTCACGAGCGGGGCGCCTGACAGATTCCCGGGCCGGTGCGACGGCTGGCGGCGCTTCCACTTCAGATCCGGTGGTGCCCGCGGCCGGGGTGGGGGGTATTTCCGCCGCGGCTTCGACCGGTGTTTCGACCGGTGCTTCGGCGGGGGCTGCAACGGGCGCCGGCGCCTTACCCTCGAGCTGGCTGACCCTGTCCTGCAAGGCCTTCAGCTGGCTGTCCTTCAGACTGAGCAGCCGCTGCTTTTCGGCAAGCTCACGCTCCAGCCCGGCGCGATCCGCTGCTGGTGCCGCGGCGGATGTCCCGACCGCTCCAGGGGTAGCGGGGGTGCGCTGCTCGGTCGGAGGGACCAGCTGGAGCCGGGCGGCCGCCGGTGCTGCCGGGGCCTCACTCCGCCACTCGGCATCCTGTTTCTGGACTTCACTGGACGCCTCGCGCCGATTGACGCTGGCCAGGTCGGTCGCCGACGGCACGCGGAGTATGGCGCCCCGGCGCAGGCGGTTGATGTTGCCGGCGAAGGCTTCCGGATTGGCCCGGTACAGGGCCACCATCATCTGGTTCAGGGAGACGCCGCCCTCGGGGCGCAGACGCTCGGATATGGCCCAGAGGGTCTCATTAGAGCGGACCGGCCCGTAGGTGCCATCGCCCGCGGGTCCGGTTGTGACCGTGCCCGTGCCCGTGGCAGAGGAACCGGGAGTCGGGGCGCCTGCCGGAGCCTCGGCACGGCGGATGGCAGGCGGCGCCGGCCGCGCGGCCGGGGGAGCCACCGCGGGCTGCTGCGCGGCCGGACGTGCCGGGTCCGGGCGAGCGAATGCCGGCGGGTCGAGCAGTACCGTGTATTCCCGCAACAGGCGGCCCTGGGGCCAGCCGACGTCCAGTAGCAGGGAGACGAAGGGCTCGCTGACCGGCTGCGTGGAGGTAATCCGGACCACGGCCCGGGAACCGTCGCGCTGGACCTGGAAACTGAACCCGTCCAGGAACCGCGGCCGGTCGAGACCGAAGCGCTCGAAACTGGCGGCCGGAGCCAACTGCACGCTGAGCTGGCCGAGTTCCTCGGCAGAATCCGCCGTCACGGGAATCTCGGCCACAAAGGGCTGGTTGAGAGCCGAGCGGAGCGTTATTTCACCGAGGCCCAGGGCGCCGGCGGTCAACGGTAAAAGTCCCGCCAGCAGCGAGACTGCAGCGAGTCGAACTCGTGGCATCACCAATCCCCGTTCGAGCCGCCGGCACCACCCCTCGGCGGGGAGCCCAAGTAACCGACAGCCTAGAAGTGGGGCCAACTATAGCCCATATGATCCCGCCGCGTAAGGCAGAGCCGCACGCTTCTAGAGGTAGTCGCGAATCAGCACTTCAGCGATCTGGACGCTGTTCAGGGCAGCCCCCTTGCGGATGTTGTCGGACACCACCCACAGGTTGATGCCGCGCTCGCAGGAGATATCCTCCCGGATCCGGCCGACGTAAACGGGGTCGTGGTTGGCGCCATCGGTCACAGCCGTGGGATACCCCCCCAGCCGGGCCTCGTCAATGACAGTGACGCCGGGCGCACGCTCCAGCAGGGCACGAACCTCCCGTGCCGAAATCTTGCGGCGGGTCTCGATGTGCACGGCCTCGGAGTGGCCAAAAAAGACCGGGACCCGGACCGCGGTGGGATTTACCTGAATCGCCTCGTCGCCAAGGATCTTGCGGGTCTCCCACACCATCTTCATCTCTTCCTTCGTGTAGCCGTTCTCCTGGAAATCGTCGATATGCGGCACCACGTTGAAGGCAATCTGCTTGGCCGCGCCCACGGTCTCGACCGTCTGGGCGTTGAGCAACTGCGCAGTCTGCGCAGCCAGCGTTTCCACTGAGCGCCGGCCGGCGCCCGACACCGACTGGTAAGTCGCTACGTTGATGCGCGTGATGCCTGCCGCGTCGTGAATGGGCTTTAGCGCCACGACAAGCTGGATCGTGGAGCAGTTCGGGTTGGCAATGATGTTGCGCTGGCGGTACGCGGCGATGGCCTCCGGGTTCACTTCCGGGACGACCAACGGGATGTCCGCCTCGTAGCGAAACCGGGACGTGTTGTCGATCACGATGCAGCCGGCCGCCCCCGCCCGGGGTGCGTGCTCGCCGGACACGCTGCCGCCCGCCGAGAACAGCCCCAGGTCGACCCCCTGGAAGTCGAACTTGGCAAGGTCCCGGACGCGGTGGGTCTTGCCGCCAAAACTCACGGTCTTACCCACCGACCGTTCGCTGGCCAGCGGGATCAGCTCGCTGACCGGAAACTTCCGCTCCTCGAGAATCTGGAGCATGGTTTCGCCGACGAGGCCGGTGGCGCCGACGACGGCTACGCGATAGGCATCCTTGCTGGGCATGGGGTCGATACTCTTCTTTAACACGATCAATTGAACGGCAGGCCCCGGCAGGCCCGGGAGCGACTCAGGATCGGCGGCGGCCCGCCTCCACGGCAGGCGTCACGGGCTGCACATCCGCATTCTGGCCCCGGTGGCGCAGGTAGTGGTCCATGAGCACGATGGCCAGCATGGCCTCGGCGATGGGCGCTGCGCGCAGACCGACGCAGGGATCGTGGCGCCCGGTCGTGGCCACCTCGGCCGCCTCCCCCTCCTCGTCCACGGTATCGCCCGTCAGGCGGATGCTGGAAGTCGGTTTGAGCGCCATGCTGATCAGGATGTCCTGGCCGGTGGATATTCCGCCGAGGATACCGCCGGCTGCATTGCTCCGGAAACCGGCGGGCGTGATCTCGTCACGGTGCTCCGTGCCTTTCTGGGCAACCACCGCGAAGCCGGCACCCAGCTCGACGGCCCGGACCGCGTTGATGCTCATCATCGCGTGGGCGATGTCGGCCTCCAGCTTGTCGAACACGGGCTCGCCGAGCCCCGCCGGAACGCCGCTCGCCACCACGTTGATGCGCGCGCCAATGGAATTGCCCTCCTTGCGCAGGGCGTCCATGTAGGCCTCGAGTTCCGGCACCCGGGCGGGGTCCGGGCAGAAGAAGGGATTGTCATCGACCGTCGCGAGGTCCACCACATCGACCACGAGCGGCCCCAGCTGGCGCAGGTAACCGCGGATCTCGACGCCAAGGCGCAACTGCAGATACTTGCGCGCGATGGCGCCCGCCGCCACGCGCATTGCAGTCTCGCGCGCCGATGAACGGCCGCCACCCCGGTAGTCACGGATGCCGTACTTCTGCTGGTAGCTGTAATCCGCGTGGCCCGGCCGGAAGCGGTCCTTGATCTTCCGGTAGTCGCCGGACTTCTGGTCCACGTTCTCGATCAGCAGGCCGATGGGCGTGCCGGTGGTGAGCCCCTCGAAAACGCCGGACAGGATCTTCACGGTGTCGGGTTCCCGGCGCTGGGTGGTGTGCCGGGACTTGCCTGGCCGGCGCCGCTCCAGGTCTTTCTGGATGTCCGCCTCGGCGAGGGGCATCCCCGGCGGGCAGCCGTCGACGATGCAGCCAATCGCCGGCCCGTGGCTCTCGCCAAAGGTCGTGACGCTGTAGGACTTGCCGATGGTGTTGCCGGACATCAGTGCTTTGCTCGATTGTGGTCGCCGGTGGCGAGCCTGGCCCGCAGGTCGCCCGCGCTGACCAGCGCGATGCCCTCCCCGCCGTTCAGCAGCTCGGGCCAGAGAAACGGCAGCGTCGGAAACCGGGCCTCCAGGACCTCGGCTCCGGCCCCGACTTCCAGCGCCAGCCAGCCGTCGGACGTCAGAAAGCGAGCCGCATGGTGCAGGATTCTCGCCGGGGTTTCCATCCCGTCGGCTCCCGACACGAGGGCCAGCCGCGGTTCGTGCCGGTACTCGGGCGGAAAGCCGGCAACGTCCGCCTCCGGCACGTAGGGCGGGTTGGTGACGATCAGGTCGAAGGAGCCATCGAGGCCCGCGAACAGGTCAGCCTTGACGAGCGTCACCCGGTCACCGACCCGGTGGCGCTCGACGTTCCGGGCGGCCACCGCCAGGGCATCCGCGGAAACGTCGGTGGCCACGACGCGGCTTGCGGGGAAGGCCAGGGCGAGCGCCACCGCGATGCAGCCGCTGCCGGTACCGATCTCGAGAATGCGCCGGACCCGCGCAGGGTCCAGCCAGGGCTCGAACCGGCTGGCGATCAGCTCGGCGAAGGGCGACCGGGGGATCAGCACGCGCTCGTCCACATGGAACGGCAGTCCGGCAAACCAGGCTTCCCCGGTGAGATAGGGCAATGGCCTTCGGCTGCTGATCCGGAGGTCCAGCAGGGCATCGGTGCGCGCCTGGTCCGCGGCAGACACCGGCAGGCGGTAGGCACTGTCGGCCTCCGAGTGGTCGAGCCCCATGACGTGGAAGACGAGGGCCGCCGCCTCATCCCGCGCGCAGCCCGTGCCGTGACCGAAGTAGACCCCGGCGGCATCCAGGCGTTGCGCACAGGCGCTGATCACGCCGGCCACCGTGCCTGCCGCGTCCGGCTTGCGCGGTCGTCCGCGTGCGCCCCGGGAAACTGTCGCCATGCCTGTCCACCGCCCAAAATGCTGCCGCCGTATAGAATACGTTGCCGCCGCGAGACCGGAACCCATCTCCCATGCTGCCAGCCCTCATGGACCAGCTATTCGTCCTGTTTCAACGCCTGTTGCCGGAACGGTGGCTGGGCCGCCTGGTCCACAGGCTGACGCGCAGCCGCACGCCCTGGCTGCGCAGCCTGCTCATTCGCACCTTCGTCCGCCTCTACGACGTCAACCTCGCCGAGGTCGAGCGCCCGGAGCCTGAGGCCTGGGAGCACATGAACGCGTTCTTCACGCGGCCGCTCCGCGCCGGTGCCCGGCCCATTGCGCCCGGCGAACGGACGGTCGTGAGCCCCTGTGACGGGCTGCTGGAGGAACTCGGCCACGCGCAGGAAGCCAGCCTGCTGCAGGCCAAGCGCTTCCGGTACCGGATCGCCGACTTCCTGGCACTGGACGCAGCGGATGCCGCGCCTTTCAGCGGCGGTGCAACCGCCACGATCTACCTGGCCCCCCAGGACTACCACCGGGTGCACATGCCACTGGCGGGCCGGGTCACGGGCATGGTCCACGTGCCTGGCCGGCGCTGGGCCGTCAACCGGCGCACCGTCCGCACGGTGCCGGGGCTGTTCGCGGCCAACGAGCGGGTCATCCTGTGGTGCGAGAATCCGGGGGGCCGCTTCGCCGTGGTGCTGGTCGGCGCCCTGAACGTGGCGAGCATCTCCCTGGCCTGGAGTGGTGAGGTGCCGCCGGCAAACGGCGTGATCCGCCACCTCTACGACGCAAACGACCCCCGGCTGCTGCTGCCCGCCGGCGGACTGCTCGGCCAGTTCAACCTGGGCTCCACCGTCGTCATCGTCGCGCAGCGCAGGCTGATCGACTGGGACGTGGCTGTGACCGCGGGGCTATCGATCCACATGGGGGCCAGGCTGGGACAGCGCCGGGGCGACAGCGTACCCGGCTTGCCTGGCTGATGGACTGGGGCCCCAGCGCTTCCCTGGCAACTCTCTGCCAGCGGGCGGAGCTGCTGGCGGCGACCCGGGGGTTCTTTACCTTACGCGGGCTGCTGGAAGTGGAAACACCGGCGTTGGTAAGCCACGCGGTCACGGATCCGCACCTGCAGAACATCGCCGCGCAGCTCGCCGACCACCAGCAGCTCTTCCTGCACACCTCGCCCGAGTTCCACATGAAGCGCTTGCTCGCGGCCGGCGCGCCGGACATCTGGCAGCTCGGCAAGGTCTTCCGCGACGGCGAGGCTGGCAGGCACCACGAACCGGAGTTCACCCTGCTCGAGTGGTATCGGCACGGCTTCAGCCTGCAGGCGCTGGCGGCGGAGACCTGCGATTTGCTGGGGACACTGGCGGCAGTGGCCGTCCGGGCGGGTGCCGTCCCGACGATCGGCGCCAGCCCGCCGGTCTATTGGACCTATGCCGCCCTCTTCCGCGAGACTCTGGGGCTGGACCCACTGACGGCGAACGCCGGCGCGCTGCGGGACTGCGCCCGCGCCGCGCTGGGCTCCCGGCTCGGCGCGGAGCTCGAGGCGAGCCTCGGCGATGACCTTGCCCTGTGGCTCGACCTGCTGATGAGCCACGCGATCAGCGCAAGGCTGGCGGACACCGGGATTGCCGTCGTGAGTGGCTATCCCGCGGCCCAGGCCGCTCTGGCGCGGCTCGATCCGGCAGACCCCCGCGTCGCGGAGCGCTTCGAAGTCTTCTGCCATGGACTGGAAGTGGCCAACGGCTACCGGGAGCTCACCGATGCCGACGAGCAGCGGCGGCGCTTCGCCCGGGACCGGCAACTCCGCGCGCGCTATGGGCGCCCGGACGTGCTGCCGGATGAGCAGCTGCTGGCGGCCATGGAGCACGGCCTGCCCGAATGCGCCGGCGTCGCCGTGGGTTTCGACCGGGTCGTGATGAGCCTGCTCGGGCTGGGTTCTCTGCAGGAGGCGATCAGTTTCCCGATACGCCCGGTGGGACGAAGGGCCCCTACTTGACCCGCGACGCGTAGGCGCTCGTGCGCGTATCCACCTTGATCACTTCACCCTCGTTGATGAACAGCGGGACCTTGACCACGGCGCCTGTCTCGAGCTTGGCGGGCTTCATGCCGCCCGTCGCTGTGTCGCCGCGGACACCGGGGTCCGTCTCGACGATCTTGAGTTCGACAAAGATCGGCGGGACGACAGTCAGCGGTACGCCGTTCCACAGCGTCACGGTGCAGGTGTCCTGCTCGCGCAGCCACTGCTTTGCTTCGTCCACCGCCGTGGCGGAGGCCGGAATCTGCTCGAAGGTCACGGGGTCCATGAAGTACCACATGTCCCCATCCGTATAGAGGTACTGCATGGGACAATCCATCACATCGGCGGACTCGATGGAGTCACTGTTGCGATAGGTCTTTTCCACGGTGCGACCGGTGCGGAGATTGCGGATACGAACCCGGTTGAAGGCCTGGCCCTTGCCAGGCTTGACGAATTCGTTGTCGACCACCGTGCAGGGATCGCCGTCGATCAAGACCTTGCTGCCGCTCCGGAGATCGCTTGCGCTGTAGTTGGCCATTAGGAACCCATTCGATTTGAGAGCCCGCTATTCTAGCGGTATCCATGCGCCCTGCCAGACCCGAGACCAGCACCATTGCCAGCCAGTCCGCGCACTGGCAGTCCGAACTGGCCCGTGGCTACCGGGATCCCGCGGAGTTGCTGCGCGCACTCTCACTGACACCCGCAGCCTGCGGACTGGCAGCCCCGGGTACCCTGGCCTTTGCCCTGCGGGTGCCCCGGGGCTTCGTCGCCCGTATGCGCCCCGGGGACCCCTGCGACCCCCTGCTGTTGCAGGTGCTGCCCGTCAGCCGGGAGGCCGGGACGGCCCCCGGTTTCGTGGCTGACCCGGTTGGGGACCTGGCGAGCGCCCGCAGCCCGGGCCTGCTCCAGAAGTACGCCGGCCGCGCCCTGCTTATCACTACGGGTGCGTGCGCCGTGCACTGCCGCTACTGTTTCCGGCGGGAGTATCCCTACGCCGGATCCAGCGCGGCCGCCGGCCAGCTCGACCTGGCGCTGCAAGCCATAGCCGGCGACTCTTCCCTGCGGGAAATCATCCTGAGCGGGGGTGATCCGCTGGTACTGGGCGAGCAACGCCTTGAGTCCCTGCTCGGGTACCTGGACGACCTGCCCCATGTCGAACGGATCCGGATCCACACGCGCGTACCCATCGTCCTGCCGGAGCGGGTTGACCAGCGGCTGGTCGGCTTCCTTGCACGGCTGCGCAAGCGCATCGTGCTCGTCGTCCATGCCAATCACGCCCGGGAAATCGACGCAACAGTTGCGACGGCACTCAGGTCGCTCGGCGCCGTCACCGCGCCGGTGCTGAATCAGTCCGTACTCCTCCGTGGCATCAACGACGCACCGGAAGCGCTGGTGGATCTTTCCCAGGCGTTGTTTGCCGCCGGCGTGCTGCCCTATTACCTGCACCAGCTGGACCGCGTGTCCGGTACCGCGCACTTCACCGTGCCGGATGAAGAGGCCATGGCCCTCCTTCGCGAGGTCACGGCACGCCTGCCGGGATATCTCGTGCCGCGCCTCGCGCGGGAGATCACCGGCGCCCCGTCAAAGACACTGCTGGGACCCTTCGGCACTACATAATTCCGCAGCCGCCACATAATCGGACTGCGATCACATAATCCCGGGGCACCGCGCTTCAGAATCCCGGTCCGAAGCAGGGTCATGGCAGGTGTGGAGTTGGGCAACTCCGTAGGCATACCGCTGATCGTCATCAGTCGAAGTGACGATCACGCAGCGACAATCAATTCGGTACTTCGGGATAGCGGCCATCCGGTGCACTGCCAGCGGGTGAACGATCTCGCGACGCTCATCGAGCGTCTGAATTCGGCGCCGCCGGAGATGCTGCTCTATCTCGACGGTAACTGCGACGTCGACTTTGCGTCAGCCGCAGCGGCTGTCGCAGGCTGCACCCCGCCTCCACCACTGCTCGTCGTCCGGAACCAGGTTGACGAACCCGGGATCGCCGCCGCGATGGAGAGCGGTGCGCGCGACGTGGTCTCGCTGACCCACCGCAACCGGTTCCGCGCCGTTGTTGACCGCGAATTGCACGCGCATCGCCTGCGCTTTGCCCTGGAAGGCGTACTGACCTCGGCCCGGCAATACAAGCTGGAACTCCGCAGCCTCATGAGCGGCGCCTCCGAGGCCATCGCGGACATTCACGAGGGAATCATCGTCGCCCTCAATCCGGCGTGGGCGTCTCTGCTCGGCTTCGACGGCGAGGACCAGCTAGTCGGCCAGCCGTTCATGGACCTGTTCCGCGAGGCGGACCAGGCCACCCTGAAGGGTGCCCTGGTCGCCTGCCTCCGCGACAAATGGCAGGACGATGGCGTGCTGCCGGTCGTCGCCTACCGTCATGACGAGACGGAACTACCGCTTGAACTGCGACTCAAGCGGGTCACCGTCGATGGCGACCCCGGCGTCCGGGTGACTGTTCCGGGGGACCGCCAGCCCGGACAGGCTCCCGAGGAACTGCTGGAGCAGGCCGTCGCCCGGGATCCGTCTACCGGCTTCTATCACCGCCACCATTTTCTCGACCGGCTGACCGGGCGTCTGGCAGGCCGGCTGGAAGGTGGCGTGCGCGCGCTCGCCTATATTCGTCCGGATCACTTTGCGCAGGTGCAGGCAGACGTCGGGCTCCTGGGGACCGAGGCGCTACTGATGCGGGTGGCGGAGTTGCTGCGCGAATTAACGCAGCCCGGCGACCTCTACGGACGATTCGGCGGCACGATGTTCACTGTGCTCGTCGAGCGGGGCACGATGACAGACGTTCAGGCCTGGGCCGACCAGCTGCGCAAGGCCGTCGAAAGCCAGGTGTTCGAGGTCGAAACGCAGTCCACTTCCATGTCCTGCACGATCGGCCTGTGCGAGGTCAGACCATCAGACCAGAACCCATCCGAGCTGCTGGCGGAGGCCGAAAAGGCCTGCCGGAAAGGCCGCGACCAGGGCGGCAATCGCGTCGTGCTGTGCGACACGACGAGCAGCACGGAGCGCCTGCGTCAGAGTGACACGATGTGGATAGCCCGCATCAGGGCTGCCCTGATGCAGAACCGCCTCCGGCTCGTGCATCAGCCGGTGGTCGGACTGCACGAGGAGGTCCAGGGCGTCCTGGATACGCGCGTCCGGCTGATCGATGAACAGGGTGAGCCGGTGCTGCCGGCCGACTTTATCCCGGCTGCGGAACGCTCGCACATGATGAAGAACATCGACCGGTGGGTGATCGGCGCTTCGTTTTCATTCTGCGTGGCGCGCCAGCCGAACCTGGTCTTCGTGCGCCTTTCCCGGGACTCGGTCCTCGATGGGTCGCTGCTGGAATGGCTGAAAGCCCGCGCCCAGAGTACGCGCCTGAAACCGGCGCAGGTCTGTTTCCAGGTCAGCGAGGAACTCGCCCTGCAGCAGCTCCGGCAGACCAAGACCCTGGCCGAGCAGCTGCGGGAGAGCGGCTTCCTGTTCGCCATCGATCACCTTGGTATTGGCCGCGACTCGACCCAGATTCTCGGGCACCTGCCGATGCAGTTCGTCAAGATCGACGGCAGCCTCATGCAGGGGCTGCACCGGGACAAGGATCTGCAGAAGAAGGTGGGCGACATCGCCGCACGCGCCCGGGAACTCAAGATCAAGACGATTGCCGAGCGGGTCGAGAACGCCAACACGATGGCCGTCCTCTGGCAACTGGGCATCGCCTTCGTGCAGGGAAACTTCACCCAGACCCACGACGTCGTACTCGGCGAGGCCAGCGTCCCCGGCCAGCTGGCTACGGGCTGAGAGCGCCCCTGTGCGCTCAATCACACTCCCGTGAGGCCCGCGTCACGGTGCTGCTCACGACATAACAGAACGAGACCTGGGTCATTTACCCGGTTGGCCGCAGATGGTCTCTTAGCGGTCGCCAAAATTGCATTTCAGGGCCCGCCCATGCCATCACTTCCCCTTCCGGTCCGGTTCACCGACACCCTGCTGCGTCGGGCTGTCCGGCAACTGGCCTGCGGCCCAGCCCTGACAGGCTCCCTGCTGCTCGTCCTCGCGCCGGCAACCCAGGCGCTGACTCTTGGCGAGATCTCCGTCCGCTCGACACTCGGGCAGCCGCTGAATGCCACCGTGCCGGTACGCCTCGCCAGTGGCGAGACGCTGGCTGCCGCCTGCGTGACGCCCGGGATGCAGAGCTCGGACCTGCGCCCTGTGCCGGGTGCCTCGGTCAGCACACCCCAGGCGACTCGCGAAGGCGGGTACGAACTGCGGGTGACCAGCGCTGCCGCGCTCTATGAACCCATGTACGAACTCGAGATCCGGGTGCAATGCCCCGGCGCACCAATGCTGGTCCGCCAGTACGTGCTGATGCTCGACCTGCCGGGCGCCGTCGCCACCGGCGCTGCGACGCCGGCCGTGGCACCCACGGCGCTGCCGGCCAATCTGGCACCAGCTCCCGTTGCCGTCAGTGCAGGCCCCGCCACCGGCTCCAGCCGTCAGCTGGCCGCTCCGCGCACTCGCGCCGCCAGCCGCAGCCCGGTCGGTTCCACAATAGAGGCCGGGACCCGTTACCGGGTCGCCACCGGCGATACGCTGTCCGCAATCGCCCTGCGCGTACGCGGCCGCAGCGGCTCCTGGCAGGCTATGGCCGACGCCATCCAGGCGGCCAACCCGGACGCGTTCATCCGCAATGACGCCAACCTGATCAAGCTCGGCAGCGAGATCGTGATTCCTGCCAGCGCGACTACCGACGCCGGTGTGACCGCTTCTGCGGCGGTAGCCGCGGCGCCGATGGCGCCTGAACCTGCACCAGCGCCGGTGCTGGAGACGCCGGCCGAGACGCCCGTGACCGCGGTCGCCGACGCGGCCGCGCCTGTCGTCGCCATCGTCACTGAAACGGCGGCGCCAGTAGTGGCATCACCGGCGGCACCGGTACGCCCGGCCGCCCGGCCGGCGGCCCCGGTCGCCAACGCCGGCGGCACTGAGGACGCGGAAGTACCCACGTCCAGTGAACCAAATCCGGTAGTTGCCGCCGGCGCCGGCATCCTGTTCGGCCTCCTCGTCAGCACACTACTGTGGTTCCGCGGCCGGCTTCCGGCGCGCAAACGCACCGATGCACGCCCGGCGCCAGAGAGGCAAGCCCCCGATATGCTGGCTACCGTGGCGGTTGCCTCGCCGCCCGTACCGCTCGTCACGCGGCCGACGGAACCCAGCTTCTCTGTGTCCTACACGCCGGCCCAGGAGGACGCCCTTGCTGCCGAGTTCGCCGATGAAACGGTGGCAGCGAACTACACGCCGGCGCCTGTCGCCGCACAGCAGCCCCTGCCGGAGGTGAGCGAGGACATCACGAACGAACTGGAAGAGCTGTTCGAAAGCACCGACACGACGATCCAGAAACGCCTTCATGCCGAGAAGACTGTCGCCACGCGCTCCCTACCTGGCGGAAGCCGTGACGCGGCCGAGGACGATCCGATGGAGCGCACGGGCACCGTGGACTTGCACGCGCTGGCGGCCGCGGCCTCCGCCGACCAGCAGCAGGCGCAGACCTTGCTGGAAGCCCTGACGCTGCTCGAGCGTGATTACGAAGAGGAACTGACGGCCAGCCAGGTGCTGGACATGTCAGCGGTACGCAAGGCCCTCGGGAACGATCTCGACGAGCCCACCCAAGTCAGCGCCACACCGGCGCGCGAGGCCTCGGCCCGCAAGCGGTCGCGCTAGGCGGCCGACAGCACCGCCACCCGGTCGACCTTGCGCCAGCCCCGGGGCAGCAGCGCTCCACGCTGGCTGCGCGCACCGCGATACCCGGCAAGGTCCGCCGGCTTCAGCGTCATGCTGCGCTGCTGGCTGAAGACGAGCAGCGACTGCCCGACCTCCAGCACTGCCACCGCCACGAGCTTCTCCTCGCCCGCCTTGAACTTGCGGGAAGAGATACCAAAGATCTTGTTGCCCTTGCCACGGGGCAGTTCCGGCAGGTCCGCAGCGGGAAACACCAGCAGGCGGCCTTCGGAACTGAGTGCAGCCACCAGGGACTCGCCCGGCAACCCGGCGCCGCCGGTGACCCGGGAAGGAATCAGGGCGTTGGCACCCTCTGGAACGCGCAGGCAGGCCTTGCCGGCCCGGTTGCGGGAGTGCAGGTCGCCGAGCTTCGCGAAGAAGCCGTAGCCCGCATCGCTGGCCAACAGGCAGCGTTCTTCAGGATCGCCAAGCAGCACCCCGCGGAAGCTCGTGCCGGGGGCCGGATTCAGGCGGCCCGTCAGGGGCTCGCCCTGCCCGCGGGCGGACGGGAGCGAATGCGCCGGCAGGCAATAGGCCCGCCCATTATTATCAATAAATACAGCGGTTTGCGTACTTTTCCCGAGAGCGGAACTGAGGTGACCGTCGCCCGACTTGTAGCTCAGGGTCAACGGGTCGATATCGTGGCCCTTGGCCGCCCGCACCCAGCCGCTGGTCGAGAGGACGACGGTCACGGGCTCGCTCGCCACGAGGTCGGTTTCGGCGAGGGCCTGGGCCGCCTCGCGCTCGACGATGGCGGTGCGCCGGGCATCCCCGTGCTTCTCCGCCAGCGCGAGCAGCTCGTCGCGGATCAGGGTCTTGAGGCGGGCCGCGCTCTTCAGGATCTGCTGGAGCTCGTCGCGCTCCTTGGCCAACTCCGACTGCTCCGTGCGGAGCTCTATCTCTTCGAGCTTCGCCAGTTGCCGCAAGCGCAGGTTCAGGATCGACTCGGCCTGCGTGTCGCTGATGCCGAAGCGCTTCATCAGCACGTCTTTTGGCTTGTCCTCCTTGCGGACGATGCGGATCACCTCATCGATGTTGAGGTAGGCGATCAGCAGGCCCTCGAGGATATGCAGCCGGTCCTCCACCTTGGCAAGCCGGAACTCGAGCCGGCGGCGCACCGTGGCCGTGCGGAACTGCAGCCACTCGCTGAGCACGGACTTGAGGTCACGGACCGACGGGCGGCCATCGAGACCGATCACGTTCAAGTTCACGCGGAGCGTGCGCTCGAGATCCGTGGTGACGAACAGGTGGCTCATCAGCGCCTCGACGTCCACTTTGCCTGCTTTCGGCGTGATGACGAGACGCGTCGGGTTCTCGTGGTCGGACTCATCACGCAGGTCATCGACGAGCGGCAATTTCTTCGCCTGCCGCTGGGCATCGATCTGCTCGAGGACCTTGCTGCCGGAGACCTGGAATGGCAGGTTGGTGATGATGATGTCATCCCCCTCCCGCTCCCAGGTTCCGCGGAGACGCAGGGTGCCGTTGCCGGTCGCGTAGATGTCGTGCAGCTCCTTGCGGGGGGTGACCAGCTCGCCGCCCGTGGGGAAATCCGGGCCCTTGATGTGCTGGCACAGCTGCTTGAGCGTGGTCTCCGGCTCCTCCAGCAGGCGTATCAGTGCGGTAACCACCTCCCGCAGGTTGTGCGGCGGAATGTCTGTAGACATGCCCACCGCGATGCCGCTGGTGCCGTTGAGGAGCAGGTTCGGCAACTGGGCCGGCAACAGCACTGGCTCCTGCAGCGTGCCGTCGAAATTCGGGACCCATTCCACGGTCCCTTGATCCAGCTCGTCGAGAAGCGTCGCCGCGTAGGGCGTGAGGCGCGCCTCCGTGTAACGCATGGCCGCGAAGGACTTGGGGTCGTCGGTGGAACCCCAGTTGCCCTGGCCGTCGACGATGGGATACCGGTAGGCAAAGGGCTGGGCCATGTGGACCATCGCCTCGTAACACGCGGAGTCGCCATGGGGATGAAACTTGCCGATGACGTCGCCCACGGTCCGGGCTGACTTCTTGTGCTTGGTGGCGGCGAGCAGGCCAAGCTCGCTCATGGCGTAAATGATTCGCCGCTGGACGGGCTTCAGCCCGTCACCGATGTGCGGCAGGGCGCGATCCAGGATGACGTACATGGAATAGTCCAGGTACGCCTTCTCGGTGAAATCGCGCAGGGGCAGTTTCTCGATCGTGTCGAACTCAAGGCGGTTCTGCAGTGCGGTGGTCGCCGCGGCCTTGCGCGACGACTTGGACGTCGGTGTCTTGCGAGTGGCCATCCGGTTCAGATCTCGGCGAGGTTGCCCTTGGTTTCGAGCCAGGTGCGGCGGTCTCCGGCGCGCTTCTTTGCGAGAAGCATGTCGAGCAACTGCTCCGTATCGTCGCCCGCGTCCACAGTCAACTGCACGAGGCGCCGTGACTCCGGCAGCATCGTGGTCTCCCGGAGCTGCAGCGGGTTCATCTCGCCGAGGCCCTTGAAGCGCGTTACCGAGGGCTTGGCCCGGACACCTTCGGCGGCCAGGCGGTCGAGCACCCCCTGGCGCTCCGACTCGTCCAGCGCGTAATAGATGTCCTTGCCCACATCGATGCGGAACAGGGGTGGCATGGCCGCGTACACGTGGCCCGCGCGCACAAGCTGCGGGAAGTGCCGAACGAACAGGGCGCAGATGAGCGTCGCGATGTGCAGGCCGTCGGAGTCCGCGTCGGCAAGGATGCAGACCTTGTGGTAGCGCAGCCCGGTCAGGTCGGCGCTGCCCGGCTCGGCGCCGAGAGCAAGACTGATGTTGCTGATCTCCTGGGAGGCCAGCAGCTCGCCCTGGTCCACTTCCCAGGTATTGAGGATCTTGCCGCGCAGGGGCAGCACCGCCTGGAACTCCCGGTCCCGGGCCTGCTTGGCTGACCCGCCCGCTGAATCACCCTCCACGAGGAAGATCTCGCAGCGCTCGGGATCCGTGCTGGTGCAGTCCGCCAGTTTACCGGGCAGCACGGGACCGCTCGTGATCTTCTTGCGGATCACGACCTTCGCGGCCTTGCTGCGCCGCTGTGCCGCCAGGATCGCACGCTCGGCGATCTGGTCGCCGGCCTCGGTGTGATGATTGAGCCAGAGGGAGAAGGAATCCTTGACCACGCCGCCGACAAAGGTGGCGCACTCCCGCGAACTTAAGCGCTCCTTCGTCTGGCCGGAGAACTGGGGCTCCTGCATCTTGACGGAGAGGACGTAGTGGAGCCCGTCCCAGACGTCGTCCGGCGCGAGCTTGACCCCCCGGGGCAGCAGGTTGCGGAACTCGCAGTAGTCCCGGAGCGCGTCGGTCAGCCCGGTGCGCAGCCCACCCACGTGAGTGCCGCCCTGGGCCGTCGGAATCAGGTTGACGTAGGACTCGTTGATTGCGGGCGAATCGGTGTCGGCCCAGGCAATGGCCCACTCCACCTCCTCGCGCTCGCCCTTCAGGCTGGCTGAGTAGGGCGGCGTTGGCAGCAGTTCCGCATCCGGCAGGCTTTCGGTCAGGTACTGCTCGAGGCCGCCCTCGTAGAGCCATTCGAACTGCTGCTCGGGCTTCTCCACCTCGAAGCGGATACGCAGGCCCGGGCACAGCACCGCTTTCGCCCGAAGCATGTGCTTCAGGTCATTGACGGCGAACTTGTCGGAATCAAAGAACTTCGGATCCGGCCAGAAACGCAGCGTGGTACCGGTATTGGCCTTGCCGACCGTCCCCACCTGCTCAAGTTTGCTCGTGCGCTCGCCGCTGCGGAAACTCATGTTGTACTCGTGGCCGTCCCGGCGGACCCAGACCTCAAGGTTCTTCGACAGGGCGTTGACGACCGATACGCCCACGCCATGCAGCCCCCCGGAATACTGGTAGTTGTTGTTCGAGAACTTACCGCCCGCGTGGAGCCGGGTGAGGATGAGTTCGACTCCCGGGATCTTCTCGATCGGGTGCTTGTCCACCGGCATGCCGCGCCCGTCGTCAGCCACTTCCAGCGACCCGTCGGCGTGCAGCTTCACGTCGATCCGCTTGCAGTGGCCGGCCAGGGCCTCGTCCACGCTGTTGTCGATCACCTCGTGGGCAAGGTGGTTCGGCCGGCTCGTGTCGGTGTACATCCCCGGCCGGCGGCGCACGGGATCCAGGCCGCTCAGGACCTCGATGTCAGCAGCTTCGTAGCTCTTGGCCATCAGATTTTCGGGAACAATCCAGCAGGAAATCGCGAGACGCGCACAACAACGGACGGAATCTTAGAGTACCGGCCGGATTAAGCAAGAAGAGCGGAACGCGCCGTCAGGCCAGGTCGGCCACCAGCGACTCGCGCAGGAACTCGGGAATGGCCGCGACCTCGACCGTGAGTTCCGGGTGGTCGATCCCGGCTGCGACGCTGGCGCCGGCGCGCAGCGCCGCAATGGCCGCTGGCGGCAGTTCGAAGCGGAGGAAATGCACCGCCGAGGTCTTGACGTCGTTGGCGCGCTCCATGTCCTCGTCCGCAATCGCATGGAGGGGAGCTTGACCGGCAACGCACACCCAGACCCGGTTCTCGACGCCCCGGAGGCGCGCGAGGGCCACGTGGCGCTCGTCCTCCTCCGGGTACTCGATCAGGAACGTTGCCTTCCAGTTGGTGCCGTCGGGAATCAGGGGGTTGTAGGCCTCGAGCTCGGCGCGGATGTCATCGGGCTCAAAAATCCGCTCGGCCCGCAGCATTTCCTGCACCTGGTAGTGCATCGTCAGCCGGTCCTCGAAGGACAGCGTCGCGTGGGGGCCCAGCGCTAGGCGCCGGTGGGCCTTGTGCTCGATGACCCGCGCCCGGAACTCCGGACGCAGCCGGGCATAGGTCTCGAGGGGGTAGAGATCGTCGAGGGTGAGCTTGTGCATGGGGTTGGGACGCCGCGGTATCAGATGTTGTAGGCCTGCCGGAGCAGCTGGATCGGGTGGGGAGCATCCCCACGATTGGCGAGGCCGGCCACCTGGGCCCCGGCCATGGGGCAATCACTGCAGAAATGATCGGCGCCGCTCTCCTTGACCTGCTCGGCGACGGGCGTCGCGATTTTCACCGACGCCGCCCGGAACTCAAGCTTGACGCCATACGTGCCATCGTGGCCGGAGCAGCGCTCGATGGGCTCCACGGTGGTGCCGGGCACCAGCTGCAATACATCCCGGGTCTTGAGGCCGATGTTCTGCACGCGCAGGTGACAGGGCACGTGGTAGGACACCTTGCCGAGGGACTTTGAAAAATCAATGCGGAGCTTGCCGCCCTTGTGGCGCAGGTGCAGGTAGTTGAAGGGATCGAAGAAGGCCTTGGCAACGGCCGCGACTTCCGAATCATCGGGGAACATCAGCGGCAGTTCCTGCTTGAACATCAGCACGCAGGACGGCACCGGCGCCACGATGTCCCAGCCCTCCGCGACCCATTTCGCCAACTCGGGGACGTTAGCCTCCTTGGCCTTCGCGACAGAATCCAGGTCCCCCAGTTCCAGCTTCGGCATCCCGCAACACTGCTCGGAGCCGGCGAGCTGCACAGTGATGCCGTTGTGGCGGAACACGGCCACCAGGTCCTCGACCATGGCCGGCAGGTTCCGGTTGCCGTAGCAGGTCGTGTACAGGATGACCTTGCCAGATGTGCCGTTCACCGCCTCCACGGGCGCGGCCGGCACGCTCTGCCGCCCGAGGCGCTTGCGCGCCGTGTCGCTCTCGTAGCGGGGAAGCGGGGCATCGCGGGCCACGCCGAGGGTCTTTTCCAGCAGTAGCCGCCCGGCCTGGTTGCCGTTGACGGCATTGACCACTTCCGAGACCACCGGGATTCCCGCAATGCTGCCGACTGCGTCTGTCGCGGACAGGATCCGGCTGCGCAGTGGCGCGCCCTCCTCCCGGAAGCGTACGGCCTTGGCGCGGAGCATCAGGTGGGGAAAGTCGACGTTGAAGGGGTGCGGCGGCACGTAGGGACATTTCGACATGTAGCACATGTCGCACAGGTAGCAATGATCCACGACCTCGGCGAACACGGGCTTAGGCACGCCGTCGACCTCACCGGTGGACGACTCGTCCACCGCGTCGAACAGCGTGGGAAAGGCGTTGCAGAGGTTGAAGCAGCGGCGACAACCGTGGCAGATGTCAAAGACCCGCTCCAGCTCCTTCTCCAGCGACTCCTTGTTCCAGAAGTCGGGGGCCTGCCAGTCAAGCGGGTGACGGGTGGGTGCCTCGAGGTTGCCTTCGCGGGTGGCCATGGGGCGCTTGCTTCCGGGGTTGCTGGCAGGCCAGAAATCGGACCGGCCGGCAGCCAGGGGGGCCGCCGGCCGGGTGGTTCCTCAGGATGGGCGCCGGCTTACTTGCCCAGCGTGTCCAGGGCCTTCTGGAAGCGGTTGGCGTGGGACCGCTCGGCCTTGGCGAGCGTCTCGAACCAGTCGGCCACTTCCTTGAAGCCCTCGTCCCGGGCGGTCTTCGCCATGCCCGGGTACATATCGGTGTACTCGTGGGTTTCCCCGGCGATGGCGGCTTTCAGGTTGTCCGCCGTCGGACCCATGGGCAGCCCGGTGGCCGGATCGCCCACGTCCTTCAGGTAGTCCAGGTGACCGTGGGCGTGGCCCGTTTCACCCTCCGCCGTGGAGCGGAAGACCGCCGCCACGTCGTTGTAGCCTTCCACATCGGCCTTGCCCGCGAAATACAGGTAACGCCGGTTCGCCTGGGATTCGCCCGCGAACGCGGCCTTGAGATTGCCTTCAGTCTTGCTTCCCTTGAGAGCCACTTGAATTCTCCTTTGCGTTTAGACTTGGTCTAAATAGTAGGAAGTGCGTCCGCATTCTGTCAACCCGTTTGAACTTCCTGCGGCCCTGTGCAAACCTCCCGCATCGCACTCGCTGGCACCCGGAATCCGGATGAACACACCCCGACGCAAGGCGCCGGCCAAGGCCGTCGACCTGGAAAAGAGCCTGGCCGAACTGGAAAACATCGTCGAGCAGCTGGAGTCGGGCGAGCTGCCGCTCGACCAGTCCCTCAGGGAATTCGAGCGGGGCGTGCGCCTGAGCCGGGAATGCCAGGGTGCGCTGAAGGCCGCAGAGCAGCGGGTCCAGGTGCTGATGGGCGGCGAACTGAAAGACTTTGCGACGGACGATCCTGAAGCGGACGAAGACCGGGAAGAAGATCCGGAGGAGGACGGCCCAGGCTAGCCCGGGCCGGAACGGTCATCCGGGCCCGGTTCCCCTGGATGCCGAGGAAAATCTCCCGGAACGCCACGTAGGCGAGCGCGCCCAGGAAGCAGTACAGCAGGGGCACGAGCGGCGGCAGCAGCAGCACCGCCACCACGGGCAGTGCGATGAACAGCAGCCCTACTCCGAGCATCGGCCCCAGGTTCTTCATCTGCGCGGCCGCACCGGCCTGGTAGGCCGTCCGGAACGGCAGGCCCAGCAGGGTCGTGCAGGGAAACTGCAGGAAGGACGTCAGTCCCGGGATGTTCAGGCCGAAGAACAGCAGGCCGAGCGCGTAGGCAGAATAGACGAACACCTGCCGGAGCGCGATGTACCAGTTGTCCGAGAGCACGGCGACGATGTTCCGCTCGGAGTACAGGACGTTCCACCAGGGTATGCCCGGCCGCGCGAGGAACAGTATCCAGACCAGGGCGCCGGCGACGGCGATGACGACGGAATAGCCCACCAGCGTCGGCCCGTGTCGCCGCAAGGTCGCCAGCACCTCCGTCAGCGAGACCGGTCCGGACTGGTCCAGCCGGGCCGCCACCAGGATGCTGCCGAAGAACGCCATCAGCGCCAGGATGCCACTGACCAGCGGCAGGCGCTGCCCCGCGAAGATCGCGAGGCAGAGCAGCAGGATCAGCCCCAGCCAGACGCTGATACCGCGGCCAATAAGCCCGACAGCCTCAACTGACCAGCGGCGCAGCGCGCCCGGGCGGGCCTGGCGGGGTTCGATAAGCATGCCGCTTACGCTAGCATCTTCGTGATGGCCGGGGTCTCGCCACCAGCACCCTTGGGCACGCGCATAATGGGCCCGTTCACTATCGGGATCCCTTAGCGATGTCCAGCACCCGCGCCTACTCCGCCCAGACCACGACCTCCGGGCTTGCGCCCTGCGCCATCGAGCGGCGTGCGACTCGCCCTGATGACGTTGCCATCCGCATCGATTTCTGCGGCATCTGCCACTCCGACCTGCACTTCGTCCACAACGACTGGGGCATGACGATCTACCCCGTCGTACCCGGACACGAGATCGTGGGCACGATCACGGCGGTAGGGTCCCAGGTTACGCAGTTCAAGGCGGGTGACCGGGTCGGGGTGGGCTGCCTCGTGGACTCCTGCCGCTCCTGCCCTGCCTGCGAACGGGGCCTCGAGCAGTACTGCGAAGGCGGCTTCGTGATGACCTACTGCGGAAAGGATCGCCAGGACGGGTCGATCACCTACGGCGGCTACTCGGAGTCCATCGTCGTCAGCGAGCGCTTCGTGCTCCGCATTCCGGCGGGCCTCGACCCTGCCGCGGCGGCGCCATTGCTATGCGCGGGCATCACCACGTACTCGCCACTGCGTCGTTTCGGCGTCCGGACCGGCCATCGTGTGGGCGTCGTCGGCATGGGTGGACTGGGCCACATGGCCGTGAAGTTCGCCCGCGCCATGGGTGCGGACGTCACCGTCTTCACCCGCACGGCCAGCAAGGCCGATGAGGCCAAGAGGCAGGGCGCGCACCACGTGGTGCTCTCAACCGACGAGCAGCAGATGACGGCGGCTGCCAGCCGCTACGACTTCATCCTGGATACGGTGCCGAATCCGCACGATCTGAACCCGTACGTCAATACGCTGGCCACCGATGGCACGCTCATCCTGCTGGGCCTGCTCGAGCCCGTGCTGCCGCCACTCAGCGCCGCCGCGCTGATATTCCGCCGGCGCATCATTGCCGGCTCGCTGATCGGCGGACTCCCGGAGACGCAGGAGATGCTGGATTTCTGCGCGACGCACGGCATCACCTGCGACATCGAGCTGACCGCAATCCAGAACGTCAATGAGGCCTACAAGCGCGTCCGCCGCGGTGACGTGCGCTACCGGTTCGTGATCGACATGGAGAGCCTGCGCACTGGGTAACGCCGGGACCGAGCCGGGTCGGCAGTGCGGGGTCGCATACCGATAGTCAAGCCGTACGCTACGTGCTTACTATCGGAGCCCGAGAACGGCAATCACGCCTGAGACTCCAGGAGCCCCCGTCATGCGCTTCGCCTGCCTGCTTTATCTTCTTCTTGGGGCTCTTCCGGCCAGCGTAGCGCTCGCGGTCGATTCGCCTGGACCGCCGGCCGGGAAGCTCCCCGCCAGCGTCCAGCCCCTGCACTACCGGCTGGATCTCGACATCCAGCCGGAAAAAGCGGGCTTCTCGGGCATCGCCGAGATCGATGTCGAGATCCGCTCGGCCTCGCCCGTCGTCTACCTGCATGGCAACGGCCTCGAGGTGGCATCAGCCACGTTCGCCTCGCCAGACGGCTCTACGCGATCCGCCAACTGGGAGCAGGTCGATCCCACCGGCGTCGCCCGGCTGACGTTCGCGGACTCGCTGCCAACAGGCCGCGGCACGCTGCGCTTCGTGTACACGGCGAAGTTCGGTCGCGCCGGCGAGGGACTGTACCGGTCAGTCGTGGGCGATGATTCCTACGTTTTCACGCAGTTTCAGCCGATCGACGCCCGCAGGATGTTTCCGAGCTTCGACGAGCCCGGTTTCAAGACCCCCTTTGACGTCACGGTCACGACAGCTTCAGCCAACGCCGTCATCGGCAGCACGCCGGTACTCGACGAGACGCCGGCTGGCGAGGGCCGGAAGCGAGTGAGCCTCGCAACCACGCTGCCACTGCCAACCTACCTGGTCGCCCTGGCCGTGGGGCCGCTGGATGTCGTGGAGGCACCGCCCCTGCCGGCAAACGCGATTCGCAAGCAGCCACTGCCCCTGCGGGGCGTGGCGACACGCGGCAAGGGGCCTCGCCTGCGCTACGCGCTGGAGAATACCGCTGCCATCGTCACCTATCTCGAGGACTACTTCGGCATTGCCTTCCCCTACCCCAAGCTCGACCTCATCGCGTCGCCGGATTTCGGTGGCGGCATGGAAAATGCCGGGGCGATCATTTACGGCGACCCGCGCCTGCTGATCGCCGACGACGCGTCCTTCGAGCAGCGCCGCGGTTTCGGCGGTATTCATGCACACGAACTCGCCCACCAGTGGTTCGGCGACCTCGTCACGCCGAAGTGGTGGGACGACATCTGGCTGAACGAGTCGTTCGCCAACTGGATGGGATTCAAGGCCGCCAATGCCTGGGAGCCATCGCTGCGCTTCGACATCGTGCCAGCGCTGCAGATGCCGGCAGCCATGGAACTCGACAGCCGCATCGCCGCCCGCCAGATCCGCCAGCCGGTCACGCGCAACCTGGATATTGGCAGCGCCTTCGATGGCATTACCTACCTCAAGGGCGGGGCAGTGCTCGGCATGTTTGAAAGCTGGCTCGGCGAGGAGCGCTTCCGCGCCGGGATCCGCGTGCACATGCAGCGCTTCGCAAACGGCGTCGCCGACGTCAACGACTTCATGGATTCCGTCGCCCGCGGCTCCGGCAGGCCGGAGGTAGTGCCCGCCTTCCGCAGCTTTATCGACCAGCCCGGCGTGCCTCTAGTCACCGCGCGGCTCGAGTGTGGCGCGGACGGTGCCGTACTCGATATCGCGCAGTCCCGCTACCTGCCCGTGGGATCCAGGGGCGATCCGCGGAGCACATGGCAGTTCCCACTGTGCGTGCGCTACGGGTCCGCGGCCGGTACCAGCAAGAAATGCACACTGCTGACAGCCGCCTCGAGCCGCGCGCCACTCAGCGAGGGCTGCCCGGCCTTTATCATGCCGAACGCGGACGGTGCGGGCTACTACCGCTTTACGCTCGACGAAGCCGGCTGGCAGGCGTTGCTCGCGAACTTCGGCCAGCTGAACGAACTGGAGTCCCTACTCGCCGCAGACAGCCTCCAGGCAGCGTACCAGGCCAACCGGCTCTCCACTGATACCTGGCTGTCCGCCGTCGCGACGCTCGCGGCATCGAAATTCCCTTCCGTGGTCATGGCACCGGGCCCGAGCCTCGTCCGCCTCCGGGATTACGTGGCGCCCCCGGTCGCGCAGGAGCAGGTGCGGGCTTTCATGCGGACCACCTACCGCTCGCGTCTTGACGCCCTCGACGCCGCCGGCACCAGCAACGACGTGACGGGCGTCACCGCGGTTGATCGCGCGCTGCTGCGGACTAACCTCGTGCGCTTTCTCGCCCTGGAGGCTCGTGACCCCGAATTGCTGGCGACGCTGGCCGGCAAGGCGCGACGCTATATCGGCCTGGGCACGCCGGGTGCCGCCCCGGACCCGGGCGCGGTACCACCGGCACTCGTGGAAATCGCGTTGCAGGCAGGCGTCCAGGAAGGTGGCCTGCCGTTCGTCGAGGCACTGATCGGCCGGATGCTCGCTTCCAACGATATCCAGTTTCGCTCCCAGGCAGCTCTCGCGCTCGGCAGCACCGACGACGCGCCAGCGGGGGAGCGGGTACGGAAACTGCTGCTGGACCCGCAGCTGCGCGCCCGTGAACCCACCACCATCGCCTTTGGCCTGGCTGCCCGTGGCAGTCAGCGCCGCGCGACCTTCGACTGGTTCAAGGCCAATCACGAGGCGTTCATCGGGCGCATTGGCCATTTCGGCTATCGCTGGCTGCCGCGCTTCGGCGCCGGGTTCTGCACACCGAAAGAGCGCGACGAGCTACAGGCATTCTTCACGCCAATGCTCGGCCGTCTTGACGGTGCCGACCGGACACTAGCCGAAACCCTCGAGGGTATCGAGCTCTGCACTGCCCTGGCAGAGGCAAAGCGTGACGAAGCCGGCCGGTATTTCACTGGCAACGGCAGGCGCTGACGGTCGCTGCGGGACTGGCTGCAGCGGAGGCGGAGAACGCCGCGATCCAGCCGGCCGCCCCTCACTCCGGGGCGGCGCTGTTCCCCTGCAGGCGGCGGATCAGGGTCCGCAGGAACACCTTGTTGAAGCGCAGCTGGCACTCGGTGGACACCTGCTCGAGCATCGTCGAGCTCACGGACAGTACCGTGACGGCATCTTGGGCGCGAAACCCGGCTTGGCTGCGGGCACCGGAGATGTAGCCGGTCTCACCAAAGCAGTCGCCTTCACGAAGGGTGCCGAGCGCCTTGCCATTGCTTTCGACGGCGACGCGGCCATTGACGATAACGTAGAAGCGGTCGTCCGCCGTTCCCTCCCGCACGATCTCGTCGGCCGCCGAGTACTCCCGCCACTCGCTCGCGCGCAGAAGCTCGCGGATCTCGGACTGGGAGAAGTCATGGAAGAAGGACAGCCGCCGCAGGATGTCGAAGTGTTCCTGGCGGTCGATGCCGTCCCACTGGCCCTTGAGCTGGTTATACAGCCGGGTCAGCCGGGCGCCGAAATCCGCGCCGCTGGTAAAGCGCGTGGCGGGGTCTTTCTGCAGGGCCATCGCCACGATCTCCTCCAGCTCTTCCGGCGCACCGAGCCGGAGCGTGTGGATCGGTGGCGGCGTCGAGTAGACGATCTGGTTCAGGAGCTTGGAGAGCGAGCTGGCCCGGAACGGCCGGAAGCCAGTCAGCAGCTCGTACATCACGGCGCCGAGGGAGTACAGGTCCGAAGCGGGCGTCAGGTCATGGCCCTGCACCTGCTCTGGGGACATGTAGCTCGGTGACCCCGCGATGCCCTCGATCTTCGAGATGTCCGAGTCCCGGAGGATCGCAATCCCGAAGTCGATGATGCGGACGTCATTGTCGTTCGTCAGCATGATGTTGCTGGGCTTGATGTCCCGGTGGATCACGCCGCGTTTGTGGGCGTAGTGCAGCGCCTTGGCGCACTTGTAGACGATCTTCACCACGTCCTCGACGTGGAGCAGGTTGTCGGGCCTGCAATAGGCCTCCAGGGTGCGGGCCCGCTGCACGTGCTCCATCACGACGTAGTACTTGCCGTCCTCTTCGCCAGCGTCGAGGATCGGCAGGATGTTCGGGTGCTGGAGCATCCCGACCATGTGCGCCTCGTTGAAGAACATCTTGCGGGCGATCTTCGCGCGTGACGGATCGTCGTCCGGGGTCGTACTGTAGACCTTGATCGCGACGTCACGGCGGAAATAGGGATCGTGGGACAGGTAGACCGTGCCGGTCGTTCCCTTGCCCACTTCGTTGATGATCAGGTACTTGCCGATCTTCCTCGGCACCACGGCATCAGCGGCGTCGGCGGCGCTCGGTGTCGACTGCTGAACCATGCGGCGGGGACCTGATCGAGCTAGAAAAGCGGCAGCAGCATTGCTCCCCTGACGACCAATGCCGCGTACACAGCCGCCAGAACGTCATCGAGCATAATGCCCAGCCCCCCGGGTATTCTGTGATCAGCCTCGCGGATCGGCCAGGGTTTGCCGATGTCAAACAGGCGGAACAGCAGGAACGCCGCCAGCGTCCAGCCCGGCGTCCGCGGTGTGACGCACAGCACGAGGAGCATGGCGACAATTTCGTCGAGAACGATGCCGCCGTGATCATGGACCCCCAGGCGCCGGGCGCTGGTGCCACAGATCACGCAACCAAGGACGAAGGCCACGCCGAGTGCGGGTAGTTGCACGCTGAGGGGCAGCGGCGGCAGGAGCCAGAAGAGCGCCACCGCGAGCAGCGAGCCCCAGGTTCCCGGTGCCTTCGGCAGCAACCCGGTACCGAGACCGAAGGCGAGCCAGTGCACCGGGTCTCGGAGCACCCGGCGCGCCAGATCCGGAACGGGCGGGCTGACCATCAAAAATGCCGGTAGGTGGAGCCGGGCACGGCGAGCGGCCGGCCGGCCAGGCGCCAGTCGCGCCCAGTCCCGGCGACGATCGTACCGAAACGCGTGACCGGCACGGGCCAGCCCGCCGCGATCGAGAGCAGGCGCGGCTCATCGGCCGGGCGCACCGTGAAGCAGAGTTCGTAGTCGTCGCCGCCAGTGAGCGCGCATTCCGTGGCCTGGCCGCCCCGTAAGGTCCGCAGCTCGTCGCTGAGCGGCAGCGCACCGGCGTCGAGCTCGGCGCCGACGCCGCTTGCAGCGAGCAACTTGCCGAGGTCGTCGTCGAGCCCATCGGACACATCCAGCATCGCACTGGCGATACCGGCAAGCGCCCGACCCACCGCGACCCGCGGTTCGGGGTAGAGAAAGCACCGGGTCAGCGCCCTCGCAGCCGGTCCCGGCGCGGCGTCGGGGAGCAGCAGCCGCCCGGCCACGGCATCGCCCGGGTGGCCGGTGACCCAGACACCATCGCCCGGGCGGGCGCCCGTGCGCAAGACTGCCCCGCCCGGCCTGACCCGGCCGTGCACGGCCACCGTCGCGGCAAGCGGGCCCCGGATGGTATCGCCACCGATCAGCTCCACGTTGAAGCGATCGGCCAGCGCGAACAGTCCCGCGGCAAACTCGCCCACCCAGCCGGCATCGGCGCGGGGCAGTGACAGCGCCAGGGTGAACCACAGTGGCTCCGCCGCCATGGCGGCCAGGTCGCTCAGATTCACGGCGAGGCAACGGTGCCCGATCGCAGCCGGGGGAATGCCTTCCGGGAAATGCGTGCCCTCGGCAATGCTGTCCATGGCGACGACCAGGTCGAAGCCGGGCTCCGTGGCGACCACCGCCGCGTCGTCCCCGATCCCCACCCGGACGTCGCGCCGCCGGGGCAGGGCGCGCGAAGCGCGGCGATCGAAGAAGGTGCTGATGAGGGTGCGTTCGTCCATCACCGCTCCGGTCGCGGCGTCAGGCCGCCGGGCGCACTCTCGGGGCTAGGCGGTCCAGGAGTGCATTGATGTACCGGTGCCCGTCGGTGGCGCCGAACTCCAGGGCCAGCCGTACGGCCTCGGTAATGACCACCTTGAGCGGCACCTCCGGGTGGCCCTGCAGCTCGGTGATGCCGAGCCACAGGATGCCGTGCTCCACGGGATCAAGCTGCTCCACCGGGCGATCCGCGTCCCCGGCAATCAGGGCATCGAGCGCAGCAGTGTCCGCCAGCACCTCGTCGAGCAGCCGGCGGAAGTACTCCACATCGACTTTCTCGAAGTCCTTCTCCGCTGCGAACTGCCTGGCGAGTTCCGCCGGCGAGTGCCCGGTGAGCTGGTACTGGTAAAGCGCCTGCACCAGCAGGCGGCGCGAACCGTGCCGACCGGTAGCAGCCATGGTGCGGGCTCAGGCCTCCAGCTGACGCAGGAGACTGACCATCTCCAGGGCGGCGAGCACGGCATCGGCGCCCTTGTTGCCCGCCTTGCCGCCAGCACGGTCCATAGCCTGGTCCACGGTGTCGCAGGTGAGCACGCCGAAGCCGATCGGGATTTCGTGCTCGAGACTCACGCGGTTCAGCCCGGCGGCACACTCGCCGCAGACGAAGTCGAAATGGGGGGTCTGGCCGCGGATCACGGCGCCCAGGGCAGCTATGCCGTCGTAACGCCGCAGCTTGGCGAGGCGCTTGGCCGCCAGCGGGAGCTCGAAGGCGCCGGGCACGCGGACAACGTGGATGTCTGTCTCGCCCGCCCCGTGCCGCTTCAGGGCATCGATGGCACCGTCCACAAGGCTGCGCACGATCAGGTCGTTGAAGCGCGCCGCCAGGATGACGATACGGACGTCGCGGGCGATTAATTGTCCTTCGAGGATGCGCATGTGCCCTGATCAGCCGTCGGCGCGCCGATCCGGCGCGTCCACGTACTCTACTACCTCGAGACCGAAGCCCGATAGGCCGTGCATCTGCTTCGGCGCGCTCAGCACGCGCATGCGCTGCACACCGAGGTCCCGCAGGATCTGGGCACCGGTGCCGTAACTGCGCAGCACCTGGCCTCCCGGCGGGTCCTGCCGGTCGCTGCCTGCCACGCGGCCGAGAGAATGAAATGCCGCCAGCAGCTCCCGTGGGGACTCCCCGTAATGCAGGATCACCACGACGCCATGACCGGCAGCCGCGATCTGCTCCATGGCCGCGTGCAGCGGCCAGCCCAGTTCGGGGCTGAGCACGCCGACCACGTCGCCGAGCGTGTCCGGAACGTGGACCCGGACAAGCGGCGGCTCCGGCCGCGAGAGATCGCCCTTCACGAGGGCCAGGTGCACGTGACGGCTGACGTGGTCCTCGTAGGCAACCAGGCGGAACGGCCCGAATTCGGTGTCGACGATGTGCTCACCGAGCCGCTCGACGGACTCCTCGTGCTGCAGCCGGTAGCGGATCAGGTCGGCGATGGTGCCGATCCGGAGGCCGTGCTCCCGCGCAAAGGCCTCCAGCTGCGGGCGCCGCGCCATCGTACCGTCGTCGTTCAGTATTTCCACGATCACCGCCGCGGGCTCGAAGCCGGCAAGGCGCGCCAGGTCGCACCCGGCCTCGGTGTGGCCGGCGCGGGTCAGCACGCCGCCGGACTGGGCCATCAGCGGGAAGATGTGGCCGGGCTGGCGGATGTCGTCCGGAGTCGCGTCGGGCCCGACGGCCACCCGCACCGTGCGTGCCCGGTCCTGGGCCGAGATCCCGGTGGTAACGCCTTCCGCAGCCTCGATCGACACCGTGAAATTGGTGCTCTGCTGGCGATCCGTGTCCCCCACCATCAGGGGCAGGCGCAGCTGCTGGCAGCGGGCCCGCGTGAGCGTCAGGCAGATCAGGCCGCGCCCGAAGCGGGCCATGAAATTGATATCCTCGGGGCGAACCTTGGCCGCGGCCATCAGCAGGTCGCCCTCGTTCTCCCGGTCCTCGTCATCCACAACGATGACCATCCGGCCCTGGCGCAGATCCTCGATGATCTGCGGTACCGGGCTGAAGCCGGTTGCTGCGGAGCCGATCGGCGTGCCGGCGGGTATGCCCTTGTCGAATCGCGTCATGAATTACCCAGGAGTCTTTCCACGTAGCGCGCCACCAGGTCGACTTCGACGTTGACCGGTGTGCCGATGCGGTAGTGTTGCATGATTGTGTTAGCCAGGGTGTGCGGCACGAGCGTCACCAGCACCCGGCCATCGGCGACGTCGTTGATCGTCAGGCTGACCCCGTCAATGCAGATCGACCCCTTGTGGGCCGCGTAGCGCCGGAGGGCGTCGGGCAGTGCGAAGCGCAGGATCGCGGTGCCGCCCTCCTCGCGCCGCTCGGCCACTTCACCGACGCCGTCCACGTGCCCGGTGACCAGGTGGCCGCCGAGAGGTTCAGCGAGGGTCAGCGCCGGCTCCAGGTTCACCGGGCTGCCGGGACCGAGGGTCCCGAGGGTGGTCACTCGCAGGGTCTCCGCCGAGACGTCAGCAGCGAAGCTGTCGGGACTGAACTCCACGACGGTCAGGCAGGCCCCGTTGACCGCGACACTGTCACCGAGGCTCATCGGCCGGGAACCCGGGCGCGCGCCGAGCGCGCCGAGGCCGATGACGAAACGCCGGCCGGACGGCGTGGGCGTGACCGAGCGGACAGCCCCGAGCGCCTGGATAATTCCTGTGAACATCAGCCGGTCTCTCCTGCCGGCGGGGCCGGTACATAAATGAGGCGCAGATCCTCGCCCACTCGCCGGACCTCCTCAAGGCGGAACCGGGGCCGACCGGCCAGGTCGCCCGGGGATGGCAGGTCGAACATGCCCCGGGCGCTGGCCCCGAGCACGCTGGCGGCCTGGTAGACCAAGAGTTCATCGATCAGGCCGGCCGCCAGCAACGCCCCGTTAAGGATCGGGCCGGCTTCGACCCACACCTCGTTGATCTCCAGTTCCCCGAGCCGGCGCAAGACCACGCCCAGGTCGACGTGCCCGTCGTCTGCCGGCGCCGACTCGACCAGCGCACCCCGGGCGAGCAGCGCGGCCCGCCGAGCCTCGCTGGCCTCGCCCGAGTCGAAGACCAGTACGTCCCCGGGTCTCGCCAGGATCCGGGCGGCGGGCGGTGTGCGGCAGCCGGAGTCGAGAATGACCCGGAGCGGCTGGACCGGCAGCGGCTGCCCGGCCTCGCGCACGGTGAGCGCCGGATCGTCGGCGAGCACGGTGCCGATGCCCGTCAGGATGGCGGCGCTCCGGGCCCTGAAGCGCTGGACATCTTCGCGGGCCGCCTCGCCTGTCAGCCACTGGCTGCGGCCGTCCGCGAGCGCCGTGCGCCCGTCGAGCGTGGTGGCGATCTTGCTCCGGACCAGCGGCCAGCCCCGGCGCATACGGTGGATGAAACCGGCGTTGAGTTGCTCGGCATCGGTCGCCAGCAGCCCGCCTTCGACCTGGAGGCCCGCCGCCCGCAGCGCCCGTTCGCCACCGCCATTGACCCGGGGATTCGGATCAGCCGCCGCGTAAACGACGCGGCTGATGCCCGCGGCGATGAGGGCAACCGTGCAGGGCGGCGTCCGCCCGGTGTGGCAGCAGGGTTCCAGCGTCACATAGGCCGTGGCGCCGCGCGCCGCGCCCCCCGCCTTCGCCAGCGCGTCGGCCTCCGCGTGCGGTCCGCCGGCGCGCACATGCCAGCCCTCGGCCAGGACGGTTGCCCCGGTCGCGATCACGCAACCGACGCGCGGATTCGGATGGGTCGTGTTGAGGCCACGGGCCGCGAGCTGCAGTGCCCGCGCCATGTGCCGGCGATCGTCCGGTGTAAAACTCATGCGCTGTCGTCCGGGAGCAGGGGCAGCTGGTCCCTGCGCCGGTCCTGGTCACCCAGCTCGCGCAACCGGCGGATCTCCTCCTGGAAGGATTCCACGTCCTGAAAACTGCGATAGACGGAGGCGTAGCGCACGTAAGCCACCTCGTCGAGCGCGCGCAGTTCCTCCATCACCAAATCGCCGATCCGCCGGGAGGGAATCTCGCGTTCGCCCATCGTCTGCAGCCGGTGGGTCACGCGGGCCAGGGCCTCTTCCACGGCCTCGCTACTCACCGGCCGCTTTTCCAGCGCCCGGATCATGCCACTGCGCAACTTGTGATCATCAAAGGGTTCCCGGCTGTCATCACGCTTGATGACCCGTGGCATGACGAGCTCCGCGCTCTCGAAGGTCGTGAAGCGCTCGCCACAACCAAGGCATTCCCGGCGGCGGCGAATCTGTGTGCCATCACCCGCCAGCCGCGAATCAGTGACCTTCGTCTCCGGATGACTGCAGAACGGGCAGTGCATGGGCTGGCACCGGCCCCGCGGCTACAGGTAGACCGGGAAGCGCCCGCAGAGCTCGATCACCTGCTGGCGCACCTTCGTGGCGCGCCGCTCATCCTTGATGTCGTCCAGGATGTCGGCGATCCAGCCGGTCAACTGGCGGATCTCGGCCGCACGGAAGCCGCGGGTCGTCACCGCCGGGGTGCCGAGCCGCAGGCCGCTGGTGACGAACGGCGAACGAGGGTCGTTAGGGACGGCGTTCTTGTTCACCGTGATGTGGGAGGCGTCGAGGACGGCATCCGCATCCTTGCCGGTAATCCCCTTGTCGATCAGGTCGAGCAGGAACATGTGGTTCTCGGTGCCGCCGGACACGATCTTGTAGCCCCGCTCAGTCAGAACCTGGGCCATCAGCGCGGCGTTCGCCTTTACGTCCTTCTGGTAGACCTTGAACTCCGGCTGCAGCGCCTCGAGGAAGGCGACCGCCTTGGCGGCAATCACGTGCATCAGCGGGCCGCCCTGGGTGCCGGGGAAGATCAGCGAATTCATCTTCTTGTGGATCTCCTCGTTCGGTCCGGCGAGGATCAGGCCGCCACGGGGTCCACGCAGTGTCTTGTGGGTGGTCGTGGTCGTGACGTCAGCGATGTTCACCGGGTTCGGGTACTCGCCCGCGGCGACCAGGCCAGCGACGTGCGCCATGTCGACGAACAGGTAGGCGCCGACACTGTCTGCGATGTCGCGGAACTTCTGCCAGTCGACGACCCGGGAGTAGGCCGAGAACCCGGCGATGATCATGCGCGGCTTGTGCTCGCGGGCAAGGCTGGCCACTTCGTCATAGTTGATGAGGCCGGTCTCGGCATGGACGCCGTAGGAGACGATATTGAACAGGCGCCCGGAGAAGTTGACCGGCGAGCCGTGGGTGAGATGTCCGCCGTGGGCGAGGCTCATGCCGAGCACCGTGTCGCCCGGCTTCAGCAGCGCCAGGTAGACGGCCGCGTTCGCCTGGGAGCCGGAATGCGGCTGAACGTTGGCATAGGCGGCAGAGAAGAGCTGCTTCGCCCGGTCGATGGCCAGGTTCTCAGCGATGTCGACGAACTGGCAGCCGCCGTAGTAGCGCTTGCCGGGATAGCCTTCCGCGTACTTGTTCGTCAGCACCGAACCCTGGACCTCGAGGACCCGCTTGCTGACGTAGTTTTCCGAGGCAATCAGCTCGACATGCTCCTCCTGGCGGCGCTCCTCGCTGGCGATCGCGCGGGCAATTTCCGGGTCGAACCCGGCGAGGTCGGAATGGGTATTGAGCATCGGTGAGCTCCGCAGGGGAAAGCAGGACATTCTAACCGAGGCCCGCGGGGTCGCGGGGTCTCGCGGGAGGGTCAGGCAGGCTGCCCGGCGGCGACGAAGGCCTCCACGACGCTGGTCCAGGCCAGGGCCAGGTTGCGCCGGTTGTAGCCACCGCCGCCGGTCGCCAGCAGCCGCCCGCCGCCATAGCGGTCCGCCAGGGCGCATAACCGCGCGGCAGCATAGCCATGGGCGGCCGGGGACAGTTGCAGGTGGGCGAGCGGGTCGCCCGCCACGCTGTCGGCACCGCACTGGAAAACAATGAACTCGGGGCGGAAGTCCGCGAGATAGGCCTCGACCCGCTCCCAGGCCCGCCGGAAGTCGTGGTCGCCGGCCCCGGGCGCCAGCGGGATGTTGAGCTTCGTGCCCTCGGCGGCCCCACGGCCGGTTTCCATGGCAGCCCCGGTGCCCGGGTACAGGTACTGCCCGTCCTCGTGCAGGTCGGCAAAGCCGATGTCGGGATCCTCCTCGAAGGCGTAGAAGACCCCGTCACCGTGGTGGGCGTCAATGTCCACATAGGCGACCCGGCGCAGGCCGTGCCGGGACCGGAGCAGCTCGAGGACGACCCCGCAGTCGTTGTAGATGCAGAAGCCAGCGGCCCGGTCCCGCGCCGCGTGGTGCAGGCCCGCGATCGGCACGAAGGCGCGGCGCGCATGGCCGGCCATGATGTTCTCCATCGCGAAAATCGAGGCGCCGACGACGGCGGCGGCGGCGGCGTCCAGCCCGCGCCGGGCCGGCGTATCTCCCCCGTCGAGCCAGCCCGAGCCTTCGAAGCACAGGGTTTCGACCCGGGCGATGTGCTCACGGGTGTGAAAGGCGGCGAGTTCGGTGTGGGTTGCCTCCGTGGCGCAGGCCAGGGTGACCCGCTCGGCCAGGCCCCGGCTGGCCAGTTCGTGCTGGAAGGCGTCGTGGCGATCCGGGCCGAAGGGATGACCGTCGCCGAAGCCATAGGCGGCGATGTTCGCACCCTTCAGCACGAGCACATCGTTCTGCCCCGAATCCACCGCCAGTCTCCAGAACACCCGCCGATAAGAACCCGAGTATAGCTTTGCAAGGTCCTGCCCTTGCCCGATAATGCCGCCACTCTCCGGTTTCTCCAGCACGCGGCCAGCAAGCGGCAGTCAGGATCTTCAGTGGCGCAGTACGTATTCACGATGAACCGGGTGGGCAAGATCGTCCCGCCGAAGCGCTTCATCCTCAAGGACATCTCCTTAAGTTTCTTCCCGGGCGCCAAGATCGGCGTTCTCGGCCTCAACGGCTCCGGCAAATCCACCCTCCTCCGAATCATGGCGGGCGTCGACAAGGAGTTTGAAGGCGAGGCCCGGCCGCAGCCCGGGATCCGCATCGGCTACCTGGCCCAGGAGCCGGAACTACCCGCCGGCAAGACCGTGCGGGAAATCGCCGAGGAAGGCCTTGGCGAGATGATGGCGCTGGTGAAGCGCTACAACGAGATCAGTGAGCAGTTCGCCGAGCCCCTCGACGACGACGCGATGAACAAGCTCCTCGAGGAACAGGGCAAGCTGCAGGACAAGATCGACGCGAAGAACGGCTGGGAGATCGAACGCAAGCTCGAGATCGCCGCCGACGCCCTGCGCCTGCCGGACTGGGACGCATTAGTTGACAAGCTCTCCGGCGGCGAACGCCGCCGCGTTGCGCTTTGCCGCCTGCTGCTGTCCGAGCCGGACATGCTGCTGCTGGACGAGCCGACAAACCACCTGGATGCGGCGTCCGTGGCCTGGCTGGAGAAGTTCCTCGAGAGCTACCCGGGCACCGTCATCGCGGTGACCCATGACCGCTACTTCCTGGACAACGTGGCCGGCTGGATCCTGGAGCTCGACCGGGGCCACGGCATTCCCTGGGAAGGCAACTACTCGTCCTGGCTGGACCAGAAGGAGAAGCGCCTGGCGCTGGAGGAGAAGTCCGAGCAGGCCCGCCAGAAGTCCATCAAGGCCGAGCTCGAGTGGGTGCGCGCGAATCCCAAGGCCCGGCAGGCCAAGAGCAAGGCCCGCCTCTCCCGCTTCCAGGAACTCGTGTCCCAGGAATACCAGACCCGCATGGAGACCCAGGAAATCTATATTCCACCCGGGCCCCGGCTCGGTGACCTCGTGATCGAGGTCAGTCACCTGCGCAAGGGTTATGGCGACCGGCTGCTGATCGAGGACCTGAGCTTCACGGTTCCCCCCGGCGCCATTGTCGGCATCGTCGGCCCGAACGGCGCGGGCAAGACCACGCTGTTCCGGATGCTGACCGACCTCGAAAAGCCCGATGGCGGCGAGATCCGCTTCGGCGACACCGTGCAGCTGGCGGCCGTAGACCAGTCCCGCCAGTCGCTGGACGACACCAAGACCGTCTGGGCGGAGATTTCCGGCGGCGAGGACCTGCTCAAGATCGGGAAGTACGAGACCCCGTCCCGGGCCTATTGCGGGCGCTTCAATTTCAAGGGCACCCAGCAGCAGCAGCTGATCGGCGAACTCTCGGGCGGCGAACGCAACCGGGTGCATCTCGCGAAGGTGCTGAAATCCGGCGGCAACGTGTTGCTGCTCGACGAGCCCACCAACGATCTCGACGTGGAAACCCTGCGCGCACTCGAGGAGGCGCTGCTGGAATTTCCCGGCTGCGCGATCGTGATCTCCCACGACCGCTGGTTCCTGGACCGCATCGCAACCCACATTCTCGCGTTTGAAGGTAACAGCCAGGTGCTATGGTTCCAGGGCAACTACGCGGACTACGAGGCGGACCTCAAGCGGCGTATTGGCGACGATGCCAGCAACCCGCACCGGATCCGCTTCAAGCCCCTGACGCGCTAGGTCCTGACTCGCCAGTTCTGACTCGCCAAGTTGACCCACCAGGCGTATTCACCAGCGACGAGGCAGCCATGACAGCCAGCATCACCGCAGACGGACGCTTCGAGCGCAACGGTGGCACGGGCACCATGGAATGCCCCCACTGCGGCAACCTCGGGCCAATGACCGTGACCGCCTTCCCCGCCTTCCACAAGCTGAAGGCTGAACGTCCGGCGCAGATCGGGGTCGTCCTGCAATGCGCCGGCTGCAAGGCGCCGGTATTCCTCCGTTACCGGACGCGGGCCTGGCGGGACGATCGCGTCGAGCTCCACCCGCTGCCCCAGCCCGTCGAGCAACCGCCGGAACGCTTCAGCCTGAACTACCTGCCACCCGAGGTGGCCGCCCGTTTCCGTGAAGCGCTCGCCTGCTTCAGCAGCGGGCTCTGGCAAGCCTTCGCCGCCATGTGCCGGCAGACTTCCCGGGCGGTGTTCGAGGACGTGGGCGATGCCGGGCGATTGCGCGTCTTCGACCAGGTCGCCGAGGTCCAGGACCTGGGCGATATCGACGACGCCACGTTCAACGCCGTGCGCCGGATCATCTTCGACCCGGACGCCAGCAGGCACGAGCCGGAATACGACCGCCGCCAGGCGGCGGTGCTGCTGGAAACCATGAAGGACCTGCTGACCCAGACCTACGTGCGCCAGGCCAAGCTGCGCCAGGCGCTGAAGGTCCGCCGCTTCTTCGCGAACCAGGCCGCGGGCATCGACGAGGACGAAGCAGAACTTCCGGTCCGAAAGGCCTGAGCGGCGCCGTAGCGGCCCAGGAGCGGCCCAGGAGCGGCCCAGGAGCGGCCCAGGAGCAGCCCAGGAGCGGCGCGGCAGCCCGCTACTTGGCCGGCGGCAAACCGGCCAGCATCTGGCGCGCGGACTCGCGAATCTGCTCATCGGTGCCTGTCTGCGCTGCCTTCGTCAGCGCCGTGCGCGCCTGCTCCGTGTTGCCAAGCTGGCTGTTTACGAAGCCCGTCGTGAGCCAGCTCCGCTGGTCTTGCGGATCGATCGCCAGCCCTTCACCCAGCTTCTGCAGCGCTTCTGCCGACCGCCCGAGGTAGTGCAGCGTGAGCCCGAGATTGTTGTAGACCCCGACGTTCTTCGGGTCGAACGCCAGCAGCCGCTCGTACAACGCTGCCGCCCTGTCGTATTGACCGGCGCTGAAGGCCTCATCGGCCTGGCGCGAGATTTCGGCGGGATCCTGCGTGACCGGACCCGGTGGGGCCAGCGTCGAACCCGGCGACGACGGGCCGCTGCCCACGGTCGGGCCCGGCCACGTTGGCGGTGACTCGAGGATCGCCGCCACCCCGGGATTCAGCGGTATTCGGTCGGCAAGGTAGAAGTGGCGGGTCAACGCAAACACCGCCAGGCCGAAGGCCACCTGGAAGGCGGCGAGGGCAACCCACAATCGGGTCCTGGAATTCATCGTCCCTGCCCTCACTAACCCACGAAGCGCCGCGCGTTCCGGAACAACCGCAGCCAGGGACCCTCATCGCCCCAGCCGGCCGGGTGCCAGGAGTGCTGCACCGTCCGCTGCACCCGCTCCGGGTGCGGCATCAGGATAGTCACCCGCCCGTCGGCGGAACACAGCCCGGCGATGCCGCCCGGCGAGCCGTTGGGATTGGCGGGATAGGTCTGTGCTGGCCGGCCCCAGTTGTCGACGTAGCGAACCGCCAGCTGCCCCGCACCAGCGCAGGCCTCCTGGTGGCCCGGCGCAAAGCTGGCACGTCCCTCCCCGTGGGAGGTGGCGATCAGCAGGCGGCTGCCGGCCATGCCATCGAGGAGCACGGAAGGGGTCGGCAGCACCTCGACGAGGCTGAGGCGCGCCTCGAACTGCTCCGAGCGGTTCTGGCGGAAACGCGGCCAGAGGCCGGCGCCGGGAATCAGCTCGGCGAGCACCGACAGCATCTGGCAGCCGTTGCACACCCCGAGCGTGAAGGTCTCGGGCCGGGCAAAGAACGCGGCAAACTCGTCGCGCGCCCGCGGATTGAACAGGATCGACTTGGCCCATCCGCCGCCGGCACCGAGCACGTCGCCGTAGGAAAAACCACCACAGGCGGCCAGCCCGGCGAAGTCGCGCAGCGAGCGCCGGCCCGAGAGCACGTCCGTCATGTGCACGTCGACGGCGTCGAAGCCGGCGCGGCCGAACGCGGCGGCCATCTCGACCTGGCTGTTGACGCCCTGCTCCCGCAGGATCGCGACTCGGGGCCGGCGCCGGGCGGCCGCCACGACACTGGCCGCCGGATCCTCGGCCGGATCAAAGCTGAGCAGCGGCGACAACCCGGGGTCCGCCGGGTCGAGCTGGGACTGCCAGGCCTCGGCGGCAGACGCCGGGTTGTCCCGCAGTGCCTGCATCCGGTAGGAGAGCTCCGACCAGGCCCGCAGCAGCGCGGTGCGGGAACTTGCGAAGAGCCGCGTGCCAGCCGCGGCGACGATGATCTCGTCGACAGCGGTCACCCGCGCCACGCGATGGAAGGCGCCGGCCAGCCCGTGGCGCCCCAGCACGGCCGTAACGGCCCCCGCGTCCGCATCGCGCACCTGGACGACTGCGCCGAGTTCCTCGGCAAACAGGGCAGCCAGGTGCTGCTCGCGGCCACCCGCCTCCAGCTGCACCTCGAGACCGGCGCGTCCCGCGAACGCCATCTCGCAGAGGGTGACGAAGAGGCCGCCGTCGCTGCGGTCGTGATAGGCGAGCAGCAGTCCCGCGCCGCGGAGTTCCTGGACGGCAGCAAAGAACCGACCGAGCAGCGCGCCGTCGTCCAGGTCCGGTGGCACGCCACCGGCGCGCTGGAAGGCCTGGGACAGGCAGGAGCCGCCCAGCCGGTTGCGCCCCGCGCCAAGGTCGATAAGCCAGAGACTCGTACCGGGCTCCCGCTGCAACTCGGGCGTGAGCGTGCGGCGCACGTCGGTGACCGGGGCGAAGGCGGTGACCACCAGGGACACGGGTGCCACTACCGCACGGGACGCACCGCCCTCCTGCCAGCGCGTCTGCATGGACAGCGAGTCCTTGCCCACCGGGATCGCGATCAGGAGCCCGCGGCACAGGGCACTCACCGCGTTGACGGTGTCGTAGAGGCGTTCGTCCTCGCCGGGCGCGCCCGCTGCGGCCATCCAGTTGGCCGACAGGCGCACGTCAGCGATGTCGCCAATCGCCGCTGCCGCGATGTTGGTCAGGGCCTCGCCCACAGCCAGCCGTCCGGAGGCCGGCGCGTCCAGCAGGGCCACGGGCGGGCGCTCGCCCAGCGCCATCGCCTCGCCCGCGAAGGTATCGAAACCAAGCGCCGTGACGCCCACGTCGCTGACGGGCACCTGCCAGGGACCAACGAGCTGGTCGCGCGCGACCAGGCCGCCTACCGTCCGGTCCCCGATGTGGATCAGGAAGGACTTGTCGGCCACCGTCGGCAGCCGCAGGACACGCAGGCAGGCCTCGGGCAGCTCGATGCCGTCGAGGTCCAGCGCCTTGCGGGCGCTCGCCTGTCGGCTCACCTGCCGGACCATCTGGGGCGGCTTGCCGAGCAGGGTCTCGAGGGGCATATCTACTGGCGTGTCGCCCGAGTGTCGGTCGGTCACGACCAGCCGGCGCGTGTCGTCCAGGGCGCCAAGCACTGCGTAGGGACAGCGCTCCCGCGCGCAGACCGATTCGAACCAGGGCAGGTCGCCGGGCGCAATCGCAAGCACGTAGCGCTCCTGGGCTTCATTGCACCAGATTTCCAGTGGCGACATGCCGGCGTCGGCGCTCGGGATGTCCCGCAGTTCGAAGCGCCCGCCCCGGTGCGCGTGATCGACGAGCTCCGGCACTGCGTTGGACAGGCCGCCGGCGCCGACGTCGTGCACCATGAGCATGGGATTGGGTCGGCCGCTGAGGGCGGCGAGGGCCCGGCAGGCCTCGATTACCTGCTGGGCGCGCCGCTCGATCTCCGGGTTGCCGCGCTGGACCGAGGCGAAGTCCAGGTCCGCCGAGCTGGCGCCACTGCCGACCGACGAGGCCGCGCCACCGCCAAGCCCGATGAGCATGGCGGGACCGCCAATCACGATGACCAGGGAGCCGGGCGGCGGATCGGCCTTCTCCACGTCGTCGGCGGCGATGTTGCCGAGCCCGCCGGCCAGCATGATGGGCTTGTGATAGCCACGGGCGAGGCCGGGATCCCGCGCATCCCGCTGCTCGAAAGTGCGGAAGTAGCCGGCGATGTTCGGCCGCCCGAATTCGTTGTTGAAGGAGGCAGCCCCGATCGGTCCTTCGAGCATGATCTGCAGAGCGCTCGCAATGCGCTCCGGCCTGCCAGGACCGTCGCCCGGCAGCTCCCAGGGCTGCTCCCAGCCGGGCACGGCCAGGTTGGAGACCGTGAAACCGGTGAGGCCCGCCTTGGGCCGGCCGCCGCGGCCGGTGGCGCCTTCGTCTCGCAGCTCGCCGCCCGAGCCGGTGGCGGCGCCGGGGAACGGCGAGATCGCGGTGGGGTGGTTGTGCGTTTCGACCTTCATCAGCGTGTGCACGGGCCCGACGCTGGCCACCCACGCGCCGGTCGCGGGATCGGAGTGCAGGTGGCTCGTGACTGAACCCTCCATCACCGCGGCGTTGTCCCGGTACGCGCTCAATACGCCCTTCGGGTTGGTGGCGTGCGTCGACCGGATCATCTGGAAGAGGCTGTGGGCCTGCTCTTTCCCGTCGATGATCCAGCGGGCATTGAAGATCTTGTGCCGGCAGTGCTCCGAATTGGCCTGCGCGAACATCATGAGTTCGGCGTCCGTCGGGTCCCGGCCCTCGGCACCGAACTTTGCGGCGAGGTAGCTGATCTCGTCGGGCGACAGCGCGAGGCCGAGCTCCACGTTCGCCCGCTCGAGCGCCGGGATTCCATCCCGCGACAGCGGGACACACCGCAGTGGCCGAGGCGCCTCGGCCGTGAGGATGGCTGCCGCCATTTCTGCGCCGGACCAGGTGCCCGGCAGGACGCTCTGGGTCATCCGGTCGTGGAGCAGTGGTGCCAGCAGTGCCTCGTCAGCCGCCGTGACCGGCCGCGCCGTCGCGAAGCTGAAGTGCACGCCGCGCTCGAGCCGGCGCACGGCGTCGAGCCCGCAGCTGCGCGCAATGTCGGTGGCCTTGCTGGACCAGGGAGAAATGGTGCCCGTGCGGGGCATGACGACGAGGCTGGCGTCCGGCAGGTCGTTGCCCGCCGGCGAGCCGTCCTCGAGCAGGCTGTGGAGCGTGTGCTCGGCATCGGCCGCCAGGGGGCCCGCCAAGTCGATCACGTGCAGGAAGCGGGCGGCGACACCGGACACCGCGGGCACCAGTGCCTGGATGTCCCTCAGCAGTTTATCGAGCCGGAATCCGGACAGCGCGGAGCCGCCTTGCCAGACCAGTGGCCAGACGAGCGGGCGGACGAGCGGCGCCGTCACTTGCCCATGTCGCCGGAACCACCCGGCGTGTAGATCGGCGTGGGAAACGGCGTGACGTTGCCGGCTTCAGCCACCGTCACCTTGCTGACGCCCTGCTTTTCCACCTCGTCGATGCGCAGGATGGAGTGCATGGGCAGATAGGTGCGGCGGACCCCGGCGAACTCGGTCTTGATGCGCTCTTCCGCGGGATCAACCACGACCGTGCTGCGCTCGCCAAAAACCAGCCGCTCGACCTCGATGAAGCCGAAGAGCGTGCCCTGGGTCACACTTCGGGCATAGATCTCGTAGATCTTGCCCTGGTTGACGAAAATGACCTTGTAGAGGTGCCTGGCGGACATGGCTGGATCGGATTGGGGCGCGCAGTATAACCCAGCGCTTTCAGAGCTGCCCCGAAGTGTGAACCGCTACAGGTACCATACAGTCGCCATCCGCCATCATGCACGCTGGGTTAGGGACTGCCATGCCGCTTCGACTTCGCGTCACCAGTGACAGCAAGGAACTGCCGCGCGACCACCGCGTGCAGGAATTCCCGGCCGTGGGCGGCAGCATCGGCCGCGGGCCGGACAACGACTGGGTCCTGCCGGACGAGAGTCGCTACGTATCCAGCCGCCACGCCATGATCGACTATCAGGGCGGCGCCTATTACCTGATCGACACCAGCCGCAACGGCGTCTTCGTGAACGGCGCCGACACACCAGTAGGCCAGGGACATCCCCAGCGCCTGTTTGACGGCGACCAGCTGCGGATCGGCGAGTTCGAGATCGCCGTGGACATCAGCGCCGGCGACGAGGAACTGCGCGACGACGACGGCATGCGCGACTCCATCGTTCGCGCCCAGCTCGTCCCGGAGGACGAGTCGATCGAGCTGCAGCTGGTCGATGAGGACAAGCTGACCCGGGACTCCAATCTGCAACGTCATCTCAGCCCAACGCGGCCCGGTCCCGCCAAGGCGGCGGCCAAGGCAGCGACCAGCGCCGCGGACAAGAACCCGGCGGCGGGAAAGCCCCAGGCCGCAGCGTCGCGGCCCGTTCCCGTGGCCGGCGCCGCGCGCAGGGCGCCCGCTGCCCCGCCTGCCCCATCCACCCCGGCGTCAGCCGATACTGAGCAGCGGGCGCTCGCAATGTTCCTCGAGGCGGCCGGCGTCAAGCCGGAAAGCATCGCGGGCCACACGCCCGCCGACGTTCTGCAGAGTTCCGGCAAGCTCCTGCGGGTCATGGTCAGTGGCCTGATGGAATTGCTCCGGGACCGCAGTCACGTGAAGGACAGCTTCCGGCTGCCCCAGACGATGGTGCAGGCGGCCCAGAACAATCCCCTGAAATTCTCGCCCAGCGTGGACGAAGCCCTGCGCTACCTGCTGAACGACACAGACGAGGGCGCGTACCTGGGCGCCGAGGACGCCGTCCGGGCCGGCTTCCTGGACGTGCGGCAGCACGAGCGGGCGCTGGTCAAGGCCATGCTGCAGGCCGTCCAGGACTACGTCGAGCGCTTCGACCCGGAGGAACTGAAGACCCGTTTCGACAAGGGACTGAAACGCGGTGGCCTGCTGTCGAGCGCCAACAAGCTGAAGTACTGGGAGCTCTACGAAGAGAGTTACCCGGCCCTGACCCAGCGTGACGACGGCGGCCCGCCGCAGCTGTTCACGGAAGAGTTTGTCCGCGCCTACCAGCAGGAACTCGACGGACCCAAGGCCGCCCGCAGCCGCTAGGGACCCCTCGCCGGCTGCCGTCTGCGGACGTCCCGACGGGGGTCCGCGTTTCCACGGATACCTTCCCCGTGCCGCCCGACGGCATGCTGGCTGCTAAGCGGGCTATCAAATGACAATGATTCTCATTTAGAATCTGCACATGACACTGGATGAACTCAAGACCGGCCAGGCCGGAACGATCACCGGCATCGTGGGCCAGGGCCCGGCGGTACAGCGCCTGATGGCGCTGGGCCTGCTGGCCGGGTCGCCTGTCCGCGTCACACGCCGGGCCATCGGGGGCGATCCGATCGAGGTTGCCATCATGGACTACGCGCTCTCCTTGCGCCGCGAGGAAGCCCGCCGGGTCACCGTCGTCAGGGTCCCATGACAGCCACCAGCCCGGCCCCTGCCCCGGTCATCGCGCTGCTCGGCAACCCCAACACGGGCAAGAGCACGCTCTTCAACGCGCTGACCGGCCTGCGCCAGAAGACCGCCAACTACCCCGGCGTTACCGTCGAGCGGCACACGGGCGAGATCCGGCTGGACGGGCAGACGGTCACGCTGGTCGATGTTCCCGGCGCCTACTCCCTGGCCGCCCAGTCACCCGACGAGATGGTGGCCATCGACGTGCTGCTCGGCCATGTCACGGATCTCCCGCGGCCACGGGCCGTGCTGGCCGTGGTCGATGCCACGAACCTGCGGCGCAATCTCTTCCTCGTCACGCAGCTCGCGGAACTGGGCCTGCCTCTCGTGATCGCGCTCAACCTGTCGGATGTCGCAGACAGTCGCGGCATCGAGATCGATGCCGGCGCCCTCGCCCGCGAACTCGGTGCCAGCGTCGTGCCGGTCTCCGCCGCGAAGGGCACCGGTCTCGAGGCGCTACGCGCCGCGCTGGCGGCCGCGCTGAAGGCGCCGGCCCCCGCGGCGCTGCGTGTACTGCCGGAGGTGAGCGACGCCGCCGCAGAACTCGGCGCGCGGCTGCGGGCAGCCGGCTCGCACCTGCAGGACTACGAGGTGGAACGCGCCCTGATCGATGCCGACGGCAGCGCCGAGCGGCGCTTCGAGATGACGGCTGGCCCGGACTTCCGGGAAGAGCTCGGCCGGCTCCGCGAACGGCTCGGTGCGGGAGTCCCGCTGGCCGAGGCAGAAGCCACCGCCCGTTACGGCCTGATCAATGCCATCGTCGCCCGCATTGAACGGCGGGCGCCGCGCGAGGTCACGCTGGGCGACCGCCTGGACGGGATCACCAATCACCCGGTCATCGGTTCGGTGTTGTTCCTGCTGGTGATGGCTACCGTGTTCCAGGCGGTGTTCTCCTGGGCAACGCCGCTGATGAATCTCATCGATGCCGGCACCGCCGGCGCCGGCGAGTGGGTCCGGTCGATGTTGCCGCCCGGCGCGCTGACGAGCCTGATCGTGGACGGCGTCATCGGCGGCGTCGGCGGCGTCATCGTCTTCCTGCCCCAGATCCTGATCCTCTTTGCCTTCATCATCTTTCTGGAGGACTCGGGCTTCATGCCGCGGGTGGCCTTCATGGTGGACCGGCTGATGCGCTCGGTTGGGCTTTCCGGCCAGTCGTTCATCCCGATGCTGTCCAGCTTCGCCTGCGCGGTACCCGGCATCATGGCCACGCGGGTGATCCCCGACCGGCGCGACCGCTTTGCGACGATTCTCGCGGCGCCATTCATGACCTGCTCCGCTCGTCTGCCCGTCTACGCGCTGCTGATCGGCGCCTTCGTACCAACGCGACACTACCTGGGAGGGCTCGTGAACCTGCAGGGACTGGTACTCCTGGGGCTCTACATGCTCGGGATCCTGGGCGGCGTAATGACGGCCCTGCTGCTGAAGCGCACCGTACTCAGCGGCCCGACCCCGACGTTCATGATCGAGCTGCCGCCCTACCGGCTGCCGAACTGGCGCTCGCTGCTGCTCAAGCTTCTCGACCGGGGCCGGATCTTCCTCGTGCGCGCCGGCACGGTGATCTTCTCGGTGGCGATCCTGATCTGGGCGCTGGCCTATTTCCCGCGGCCTGCCGAAATCGGCCAGACCTACGCGGCGGAGCGCGAAGCGGTCGAGGCCAGTGCGCTGGACGCCGGCGAACGCGCGACGCGCCTCTCGAAGCTTGATGCCGGCGAGGCCACAGCCTACCTGGAACAGAGCTGGCTGGGACGACTCGGGCATGGCGTGGCCCCCGTCTTTGCCCCGCTCGGCTGGGACTGGAAGGTGTCCGCCGCCGTGATCGCCAGCTTTCCAGCCCGGGAGGTGATCATCGCCGTCCTTGGCACCATCTACTCGGTCGCTGACCAGGGTGACCACGCCGAGGGGGCACTGCGCGAGCGGCTGAAGACGGCCACGCGTGCCGATGGCACGCTCGTCTACACGATCCCGATGGTTGTCGGGCTGCTCATCTTCTATGTGTTCTGCCTGCAGTGCGCAGCGACCATTGCCGTGATCCGGCGGGAAACCAATTCCCTGCGCTGGCCCGCGTTCGCGTGGGTGTACATGACCGGCCTCGGCTACCTGGGCGCGCTGCTGGCGTTCCAGTTGGGTCAATAAGGGAGTCATTGCAATGCCCGATATCCAGACCCTGCTTGCCATCGGCATCGTGGCACTGGTCGCGGGACGACTGCTGTACCGGCGCCTGACCCGGCACAAGAACGCCAAGGGGGCTTCCGCCTGCGGCGACTGCGCGTCGGCGGCGCCCCCCAAGGCGGAAGCGACGCTCCACTTCTACCGGCGGCGCGACAAGGCGCCAAACGCCGGCGCCGACGACCAGCAGCGCCCGGCCGGCTAGCGCCCGCTCAGCGCTGCCACTTGCCCCGGTCGGCCTCCATCTGCACCTTGCCGCCACGCCGGTCCAGCATGAACTGGGCCTGCTCCTTGCCGAAGACGCGTTCCGCGAGGACGTTCATCGGGTCGGACCGGTTGGTGTACTCCCGGTAGGCGAAGTCGTAGGCCTGCTGGGCAGCCCGCTTGTCGGCCGGCAGGCGCGGGGCCTCGTCGTACATCTTGAACCACCGGTCGACAAAGCGCGTGAGATAGGCCTCGCACTGGTCGATGTGCTCGTCGGTCAGCGCGGTGATATAGCTGGAGCACACCGGCGACTGCATGGCGCGGATGACCGGGCCGTGGCTCGCGGACCAGACGTAGTCGGTGTTCTTGCGGAACTCCAGGTAGTCCTTGTTCACGTCGCCGCTGTAGTAGCGGTTCACGTAGTCCTCGTTCACCTTCAAGTCCACGCGCGGCACGTAATCCGCGTAGAAGAGCAGGTTCGGCACCGTGCCAAAGATGATCATGAGGTTGGGCACCTGGGTTTCCTGGCCCAGGACCACGTTGATGTTCATGTCGATGATGCTGGCCTTCCGGTTGCCGAGCCACGAGCGCACGAACCAGTCCACGTCCTTCGCGGTGTAGCCGAAGAACGCGCCCTCCATCTGCTTGTCCGGCGAGGTGTAGTACTCGGCTCCCTGGGAAATCGGGTGCAGCTTCGCGTCGAAGTGCTTGATGATCCGGTCCGCGATCCGGCCGTGGATGTCCCAGCAGCGCTCCCACTGGCGGGAGACGTCGATATTGGGGTTGTCGGCCAGAAACTCGTGGATGGTCTTGACGTCGCTCTGCTTGCTGCTTGCCTGGTTCACGCGGTAGCCCTTCTCTGCTGGAGTGGATCTTCTGGAGTGGTTCTGCCGGGTCGCCACCTTGCCACGGCGCCCGGGGTACATCGGCTCATCCTGACAGTCTATCCAATGGCCGGTCAGGGCGCCCTCGCCCGGCCGCCGATTGGTGGGATACTCCCCGGCCATGGAAATCGACATCATCCTCAACGAGTTCGCCTCGCCCCGGGAGGCGGCGGAACTTGGCCTGATGGCCGAGCGCTACGGCCTGCGGGGCGTCTGGGCCAGCAACTACGGCTGGTCCCGGGATCCCTTCTTCACCCTGTCCCTGCTGGCCCACCAGTCGTCCCGGATCCGCCTCGGACCGATGGCGGTCAGCCCGGCGGAGCTGCACCCGCTGAAGATGGCGAACTTGCTGTTCTCCCTCAACGAGCTGAGCGGTGGCCGCGCGATGCTGATGGTTGGCGGCGGCGGCGCCGTGTCCCAGGCCATGGGCAAGAAGCGTGAACGGATGATCCGGAGTTCGCGGGAGTGCCTGGAGATCCTGAAGGGCGCGTCGCCGGACAAGACGATGAATTACACCGGCGAGATCTACAAGGTGTACGGCTACCGCCCGAAGTGGCACACGGACAAGCCGCCACTGGTCTACTTCGGCTCCAACCACCCGCAGACGCGCAAGCTCGCTACCTCCCTCGCCGACGGGCTGATCACCAGCGACTTCGTCGTGCCGTTGATGAAGGACTTCATCACCGCGACCCACGCGGACCTGAAGGCCGCGGGCCGCTCGCCCCGGGATTTCCGCATCAGCAACTTCTGGGCCTGGCACATCAAGGCCGATGCGGAGGCCTCCATGCGCGAGGCCCGGCGGGAACTCATGCTGCGGGGCTGGCTTGGCGACCAGTACTTCGCGCCGTTCCTCGCCGCCGACGAACTCCAGGTCATGCGTACCCACGAGAAGGATTTTCTCAATGCCTTCCTGCGGGGTACGGACGTGATAGAGAACGTGCCGCCCGACCTGGTGACAAAGATGATCCGCAATATCTCCTTCGCGGGCGGACTGGACCAGCTCCAGCCGGCCATCGAGACCCTGAAGGGCTTCGCCGCAGCGGGCCTCACGGAGATCGCCCTCCGCGTGCACGACGACCCAGCGGACGCTATCCGGCTGATCGGCGAACGGGTGGCGCCGGCGTTGCGCTAGGCGCGCCAGCTACTGCTTTGTGACGACGACCCGGCCTTCCGGGTTTACCGTCACCCGGTAGCGGTTGCCGTCCTGGCAGGTGGCCAGGTAGTCGTTGTCCCCCTGCTTCGCCGCGCGGAGAACCTGTCCGCAGGGCAGGCTCTGGAGCGCGATCACGGCGGTCAGGTCCTTAGCCACCGCGGCCTCGTCAGCCACGGGGTCCGCCGCCCGGGCAAGTCCGGCGCCCAAACCCAAACACAGGCTGACGCCGGCAATGACGGCCGTCCAACGGGTTGCATGCCTCACTACGCTCACACTCCTGCCATCAGGTTGTTTTCTGAAAACTTCTGCGGGTCCGCAAGGATGCCCCAGATCGACTCCCGGGAGGCCACGATGGCCCTGGCCAGCGACGGGTCGCCGTCCTGGAGGACGGCAAGCACCTTCATCAGCAGCAGCTCGTAGGACTGCCGGAGCTCCGGCATGGATGCCTTCTTCTGTCCCTTGTAGTGCAGCCGGAACTTCTGGAGAAGATCATCCACCTGGTTCTTCAGCGCAATCTTGGTGAAGACGCCGATCGCCTTCGTTTCCCGCAGCCGGGCCTCGAGGGACGACAGGTTCAGCGACGGGGCGGGTGCCGGCCTGGGCGCCGGGGACACGGTGGTCGGTGACACGGGCGTCGGAGGTGGCGGGGCGGGGCGGGCGGCTGCCGGAGGGGGCAGTGCCGATGCCGCCGCGACGGCGGGGGTGGGTTTGGACGGCACGGGCGGCGGAACGCGTGGAGTGACCTGGGGGGCGGTCACGGCCGGGGACGACAGCGGTGCGGCAGACGGGGGTCGCTTCGGCGCGGCCACCACTGCAGGCAGTGCCGGTGCGACGGCCTCTGTCGAGGTCGGCGGCGGCGAGGCCGGCGGCTCGACGTCCCGCCGATCCACCGCCTCCGGCCCTGCGCGGGCTGCCCCGGGCTCCGTGGCCTGCTTCGCCGGTACGCAGCCGGCGCTCAGCAGGATGCTGACCAGGCCGGAAAGGACGAATGTTCGATTCACGGCGACTGACCCTCTGCAGGCAGTGCAATCAGCGGCGCAGGAATCGCCGCTGTTCTGCCAGTATACGACCGGATCCGACGGCGCGGCGCCGGCGAACTACCCTGACATCAAACGTGGAAGCCCTGTTGCAAATCCAATCAGAATCAAAGACCTCCCGCGCCTTGCTCCCGCTCCTGTTTACCGGCGTCCTGATGGGAGCCCTCGACCTGGCGATCATCGGACCGGCGCTGCCCGCCATCCAGGCCGACTTCGGCATGACGACGCGGCAGCTCTCGGTGCTCTTCAACGCCTACGTGCTGTGCCAGATGATCGGCACGCCGGTGCTCGCCAAATTCAGCGACCGGGTGGGCCCGCGGGTTGCGTACATCGTCAGCATCACCCTCTTTGCCTGCGGCTCGCTGCTGCTGGTCGTGGCCGGCGAGCCAGCCTTCCTCTACCTGGGGCGATCGCTGCAGGGCTTCGGCGCCGGCGGCATCTTCCCGATTGCCGCCGCTGTCATCGGCAACACGCTGCCCCGTGCTGAACGGGGCCCCGCGCTCGGCGTGCTCGGCACGGTGTTTGGCCTCGCCTTCCTCATCGGCCCGGTGATGGGTGGGGTGCTGCTGCCCTACGGCTGGCACTGGCTGTTCCTCGTGAACCTGCCGATCGCCGCTGCACTCCTGGCCGGCGCACTCCTGCTGCTGCCCGGCAGGAGCGGCGCCACCCGCAAGCGCCTCGACGTGGCCGGCATCGCGGCCCTGGCCGTGCTGCTGACCGCGCTCGTCTTCGCCGTGGACAGCCTGGACACCGAGGCCCTCGCGGCGAGCCTGGTGTCGGGCAAGTTCCTCGCGGCCCTGGCGGTGGTCCTGGTCATGACACCGGTCTTCTGGCGAATCGAGAAGCGCGCCGTGGACCCCGTCATCCGGCCGGGACTGTTCAAGGCCCGGCCCGTGGTCACCGCGTCGCTGATCGGCACGGGCATTGGCGCGATCCAGTCCGGCGGCTCCTTTTACCCGGCGCTCGCCATCGCCGCGACCGGCGTCTCCCCGAGCACGGCCTCCTGGCTACTGCTGCCGGGGGTCATCGCCGCCACCATCGCCTCACCCATTTCGGGCCGCCTCGTCAACCTGATCAGCACCCGACTCATCGTGACGGTCAGCCTGTCCCTCGTCACGCTGAGCCTCGCCACCTTTGGCCTCGCCCACATCACCGTGGCCACCTTCATCGTCGCCAGCGTGCTTGGCAGCGCGGGCCTCGGCGGCGTGCTGGGCGCCCCTCTGCGGCTCGTGGTGCTCGACAACAGCCTGCCCGCGGAGCGCGGCGCGGCCCAGGGCCTGCTCAGCAACTTCACGTCCGCCGGACGCCTGCTCGGCGCCGCTTTCGTCGGCACGGTTGCCGCGTCCGTGGGCAGTGGCGCCCCGGGCTACCAGGCGGCCTTCGCCGGCCTGGCGATCGTGGCGGCCGTGATGATCATGCTGGGCTTCTCGCTGAAGCCGCGACCGGACAGCCCGACGGCAGCGGCGAAGCCGGCGTAGCCCGGCGAGACAGCGCGCCGCTGCGCCCTCAGGGTCCGGCGAGCTTCCGGAGATTCTCGAGCTGCCGCAGGCCGATGAAGGCGTGCATGCCGGCGAAACCCCAGCCGCCCTCGTCGAAGAATTCCCGACCCCGGCGCAGGTTATCCTCCGCGTCGGTCTTCAGCGCCTGCTGCTCCGGCGACAGCCCGTCCGGCACTGCCTTCAGCGCCGTCTCCAGCCGCACCAACTGCTCCTCCGTGTCGGCCGCCTTTTTCGCCATCACCTGGCGCTTGTAGTCGAGGGCCTTCTCCCGGGCCGCATCGAACTGCGTGCGGGCTTCGCCGGCCTGCCGCTCGCTTGCCGCGAAGTCGCGACCGTCGAAGGCGCCGTCAGCCTGCTGAAGCGTGCGCGCCGCCCCGGCGGCTAGCGCCCGCGCCGGCTCGTGCTCGGCGTACTCCGTGATATCCAGCGCGGCAGCGGCCTGCGCCTCGCGGGCCGCGGACCGGGCCTTAAGCGCCGCGGCGTAGCTCTCGTAGCCGGGCACGTCCTGCGCCGTGCGGAAGCCGAGGCTCGGACCTGGCTCGTCGATTTTCTTGTTGCCCCGGTCGGCGCCACGCGCGCTGCCGATATCGCTGGAATAGGACCCGCCCCGGACCACCTTCACCTTGCCGCCGGTGAAACGCTGCACGGTCCGGTTGGGCGGGCTGCCCGGGTACAGCTCGTACCAGGTGTCGGTCCATTCCCACACGTTGCCGGCCATCTCGAAGACACCGTAAGGACTGGCACCGTCCGGGTGCGCGTGCACCGGGGTCGTCGTGTCTGTGCCGACGTTGGCCTTGCGCTCGTCGAAAACACTGCCCCAGGGCCAGCGAAGCCCCGCGGTGCCCCGCGCCGTCTTCTCCCACTCCTCCTCGGTGAGCAGCCGCCGGCCCTTCCAGTGGGCGTAGGCCGTGGCATCGGCGAAGGTGACGCCGACGACCGGGTGATCCGCCTTGCCCGGCGGCATTCCGCCGCTTGCCGGCCAGTAGCGCGGCGGCGCGTGACCGGTCGCCGCCATGAAGGCCTGGTAGTCCTGGTTGGTCACCGGGTACCGGTCCACGAAGAAGGCCGGCAGGTCCACGGTGTGCTGCGGCTTCTCGTCGTTGTCGTTGTCGTAGAAATCGTTGTTGTTGCCCATGATGAACGGGCCCGCGGGGACCAGCACCATGCCCTCGGGCGCCGGTGAAGGCGCGGCAGTGCTCGCACCGACGGCGGCTGTTGTCGCGAGGCAAAGTACCGCGACGACGTATGACTTCGAACCCACCGGCAGTCTCCCTGGCGAACACTCCGAATCGCGCCTGGCGCCTATAATGGACCTCTGCCGGGTGATTTGATGCCTGCATTCCCGACGCGGGCCCACCCAGGATCAGTACACGAGATAACCGGAGGTAACGTGATGATTGAATTCCCCGCCCTGCCCTACGCCGAAGGCGCCCTGGCGCCCGGCATCTCCGCTGAGACCATTTCCTTCCACTACGGCAAGCACCACAAGGCCTACGTGGACAAGACCAACAAGGCCATCGCCGGCACGCCGCACGCCGACGCGACGCTGGAAGCCATCGTGAAGGCCACCGCCGGCAAGCCGGACCAGCGGGGCCTCTTCAACAACGCCGCCCAGGCCTGGAACCACGCCTTCTACTGGCAGAGCCTGAGCCCCAAGGGCGGCGGCAACCCGACCGGCAAGCTGCTGGACCAGATCAAGTCCGACTTCGGCGACGTGGCCAGCCTGAAGGACGCGCTGTCCAAGGCCGCCGCCACCCAGTTCGGCAGCGGCTGGGCCTGGCTGGTGATGGAAAACGGCAAGCTCCAGGTGGAGCAGACGTCCAACGCCGGCACGCCGCTTGAATCCGCCGGCAAGAAGCCGCTGCTCACGATCGACGTCTGGGAGCACGCCTACTACGTGGACTACCGCAACAAGCGCCCGGACTACATCACGGCGGTACTCGACAAGTTGATCAACTGGGAGTTTGCGGCGCGGAATTTGGGCTGAGATCTGCAACGCTACTCGACGGCCCGATACGGCGCATACCCGTAGTACTTCGGCCGGTCGTCGAGCCGCACGTGCAGCCAGGGCACGCCGGCTCCGGCCGTGCTGAGCCACACCGGCCGCTCCGAGAGTCGACGCTCCATCGCGAGGCCAACGGTCTGCCACAGCGCGTGCCGCTGGGCTGCCGGCGCCCCGCGCACGAAGGCCGCGATGTGCCCACAGGCCGTCGGCGAGCCTGCGGGGCCCGGCACGACGAGACGCGCATCCCCGCCGAGGTTTGCAAACTCAACGACGCCGGCCGGGTCTTGCCCGGCGAAATGCGCCGCGAAGGCATCAGGGTCCGGGTGCCGCCCGAGACCCGGGCTGTCGAGCAGGACGAATTCGAAGGCGCGATCCGCAGTCATCGCTGTGACCGGCGGCATTTCCCAGCGGAACCCGGCGAAGGGTGCATTCGCCAGCAGGCTGTTGAAGAAGTCACGAAACTCCGGGCTGCTACGCCAGAGTGCGAGGACCTCTGCCAGGGAAACGGCTGAGGAGTCGCGACTGATCGAAACCCCGATCGTGCGACCCCCGGGCAGCGGCTGGACTTGTGGCTTCCACATAAAGTGGCTGATGGTTCTGCCAGGCAACCAACCAGCAGCATACCCGGCATCGCACTGGCGCTGCGACGCGCCACGCACTTCTCGCCAGCTTTCGGGCCACGTTACACACCCGGGCCGTGAACCGGGTCACAGTTTGCGAGCAGCGTGCAAACCTTTGGCGGCTTCCGGCTTCTAACTTATGTAGTGAAGCTGTCCGGAATATGCCGGACCCGGGAGACCACATGCGCGTACTGCTGATAGAAGACGATGCGCTGGAAGCTGCCGACATCATCGCCATGCTGTCGGGCGAGACGGGGGTCTGCGGCGTAATCAAGCGGGTGGTATCCCTGGCCGCGGCCCGTGAATGCCTCGCCAGCGACCACTTCGATGTCCTGCTGGCAGACCTGTCGCTACCCGATGCCGCCGGTAGCGAAATCGTACAGGCCCTGACCAGCACGGAAAGCAGCACCCCGTTGATCGTCCTGAGCGACAGCGACAGCATCGGCCTGGCAGTAGAAACGGTACGCCTGGGCGCCCAGGACTATCTCGTCAAGGGCCTGTTTACCCCCGAGGGCATCACCCGGTCCATCCGCTACGCCGTCGAGCGCAAGCAGATCGAACGGCGCCTCCATTACCTGAGCGCCTTCGACCAGCTGACGGGGCTCGCCAACCGGCAACAGCTCTGCGACGTGCTGCGCCGGGCAACCTCGACAGCCACCCGCCAGGATGCCGTGGGCGCCCTGCTCTTTCTCGACCTGGACAACTTCAAGTTCGTCAACGACATGGCCGGGCACGAGGGCGGCGACGCGCTCCTGCGCGGCGTGGCCGACCGTATCCGCGCCGTCGTCCGCGCCGGCGACACGGTGGCCCGGCTGGGCGGCGACGAGTTCGCGGTGGTGCTCCCCCGGGTAAACACGGGGATGGATGCGGAAATCGTGGCTACCAAGATCGTGGCGGAGCTGGCGCGCCCCTTCGAGGTGCTGGGCAGCATGTACTTGGTGAGTGCCAGCGTGGGCATCACGCTCTTTCCGCCCGACAGCCCGGATGCGACGACGCTCCTCCGGAACGCGGACCTGGCCATGTACCAGGCCAAGCGCGCCGGGCCGGGCAACATCCGCTTCTACACGGCTGAACTCAACAAGGAGGCGCTGGTCCGCCATGACCTGGAACGACAGCTGCGGCAGGCACTCGACCAGCAAACGCTGAACCTCCGGTATCAACCGCTGGTGAGCCTGCTGAACGGGGCCCTGCTGGGCTTTGAGGCGAGCATCTGGCTCTGCCCCGTTGGCGAGCCCGAGTTGCCGCTGGACAGACTGCCACCCGGCATGGACCACATAGCGGGGCTCCGCGAAGCCGGCGTGTGGGCCATCCGCCAGGCCTGCGATGACCTGGCAGCGTGGCAAGCGGACGGACCCGGACTGGTCTCGGTGCGTCTGCCCGCATTTGGCAGTCATTGGCAACACGACGGGTTCGTCAGCGATGTGGCCACCTGCATCGCGGAGAAGCAGGTCCCTGCGGAGCTGCTGCGCTTCCAGGTGCCGGAAACCTTCATGCAGGCCGGCGGCAAGCAGTTTGCCGAGAGGGTCATGGAACTGGGCAGCCTGGGTATTGCCGTGGGGTTGAAGGATTTCTCCGCGGCCCACTGCTCACTCATCGACCTCGCGAACCTGCCGGTCGACGAGGTCATCATGGCGCCCGGGATGACGGCAGCAATGGGTGACGACCGGATCGTGGCCGCGGTCGTGGAGGCTATCGTGGCTGTAGCACAGAACGCCGGCAAGGCGGCGATCGCCTCGGGAGTCGCCACGCGGGCGCAGGCCAACCGGCTCCGTAAGGCAGGCTGCCGGGCGGCCCTCGGCGCCCACTATGGCGGCCCGGTCGCAGGCGGCGAGGCGTGGGCGCTGCTGCACGAGCGCTCCGCGACTGGCTGGCCGAAGCTGCAATTGCGCACCGGCACGGGCTGAGTCCTCACGCGCCTCGTACGCGCCCCTCGTGGTAATGTGACCCCTCTCCACTTCGCCTGGCACCAGGTGATTTTTCCATTCGCTCCACGGAGCGCAGGCGGCCGGCAGGTGCGCGAAAGCCCAGAGCCGCCTCCCATCCGGCTACCTCGCGAGGTTTCTTGCCCATGCGACGACCCAGGCTGCTGCGGGCAGGCGGGCACCGGCCCGGTGCCCGCGCACTGGGCCGAATGGCGCGCGTCTCGCCGTGGAACACCGAGGAGGTCCTGCGCGAAGAGCTCTTCAGTATCGAGCGTCTCGAGGAGCATGCGGCCAGCCTGGCCGTCGCCCAACGGACCGCACTGAGCCCGGTACGTCGGCCGCCTCTTGCCCAGCGCCTGAACGACAACGAAGCGGTGCTGCTGAGCGGCTATCGGGCCATCGCCAAAGTTGCGAGCGAAGGCCGCACCATCACCGCAGCCGCTGAATGGCTGCTCGACAACTACCATCTGGTCGAAGCGCAGATTCGTGAGGTCCGTGAGGACCTGCCGCCGGGCTTTTACCGTCAGCTGCCGAAGCTTGCGAACGGCCCCTTCACCGGATATCCGCGCGTGTTCGGCATCGCCTGGGCCTTCGTGGCGCATACGGACAGTCATTTCGATCCGGAAGCGCTGCGGCGTTTCGTGCTTGCCTACCAGGGCGAGCAGCCGTTGACCATCGGCGAATTATGGGCCGTCGCGATTACGCTGCGCATCGTGCTGGTCGAGAACCTGCGACGCGCGGTCCATGGCATCGTAAGAGCCCGCGCCGCGCGCCAGGAAGCAGACGACGTCGCGGACCAGTTGCTCGGCCTGAACGGCCATGCAGCCGAGCCCGATGCCCTGGCCCAGCGCTACGACAACGCAAACACTCTTTCACGGGCCTTCGTCGTGCAGCTGGCGCAGCGGCTGCGCGATCAGGACCCGAGGGTTACTCCTGCGCTAGTCTGGCTGGACCAGGGGCTTTCCGACCAGGGAACGACGGCCGAAGTGCTCGTGCGCGAGGAGCATCAGCAGCAGAGCGCCGCGAACGTGACCGTGCGCAACATCATCACGAGTATGCGGCTTATCTCGGAACTGGAATGGTCGGACTTCTTCGAGAGTGTCAGCCTCGTCGATAAAGCGCTCCGGGCGGGCAGCGACCTGGCGCACATGGACTTCGCCACCCGCAATCTGTACCGCAGCCAGATCGAGGAGCTTTCCCGGGGCTCCGGGCTGACGGAGCTCGAGATCACGCGTGCGGTAATCGCCGCCGCAAACCGTGCCGGGGGCGTCGCGGGCCGCACGCACCGACAGTGCGATCCCGGCTACTACCTGATCGGTTCGGGGCGGCGTGGCTTCGAGTCCGAAGTCAGATATCGGGCGCCGCTTGCGCACTTGCCGGCTCGCTGGATCATCCGCCACGGCGCCGGGCCCTACATCGGTGCGATCCTGCTGACCGGCGCAATCATTCTTGCCCTTCCAATACTGCAGATCGACGCGGGTAAATTGAGCGACTGGAATCCCGCTTTGCTCGCGCTTCTTGGTCTCTTCCCGGCGCTGGATGCAGCCATTGCTGTCGTAAATCGTGCGGTGACCCGCGGGTTCGGCGCGACGATCCTGCCGGGCCTGGCGCTGCGCGAGGGTGTGCCGCCCGAGTTGCGCACGCTGGTGGCCGTCCCCGTACTGCTGACTACGCCCGTGGCCATCGAGGAGATGCTCGAGCGGCTCGAGATTCACTACCTGGCCTGCCCCGAGGGCGACCTGCATTTCGCCCTGTTGTCGGACTGGGTCGATGCAGAGTCCGAACGCACTCCGGCAGACGATGCGCTACTTGCGAGCGCAGCCGATGGCATCGAGCGGCTGAATGAACGCTATGCGCCCGGGACAGCCGGAGACCGTTTCATGCTTCTGCATCGTCGGCGCATATGGAGCCCCGGGCAGCGAAAGTGGATGGGATGGGAACGGAAACGGGGCAAGCTGCACGAGCTGAACCGGCTCCTGCGCGGCGCGACCGACACGACCTTTATAGAGATCGCAGGGCGTCCTTCTGCGGTTCCCCCCAGCGTGCGCTACGTCATCACGCTCGACGCGGACACCCGGCTGCCGCGCGAAACTGCCCGACGCCTGATCGGCAAATTGTCCCACCCGCTCAATCAACCACGGTTTGATGCGGGGACCGGCCGGGTTATAGAGGGCTATGCGGTGCTCCAGCCGCGAGTCACGCCCTCACTGCCGATGGGGCGCGAAGGCTCGCTCTACCAGCGCATTGTCTCGAGCGCACCCGGCCTGGATCCGTATGCCGCCGCTGTGTCCGATGTGTACCAGGATCTCTTCGGCGAGGGTTCCTATGCCGGCAAGGGCATCTACGACGTCGATGCGTTCGAGGCTGCGCTCGCGGATCGCGTGGAGGAAGGCTCCCTGCTCAGTCACGATCTCTTCGAGGGAATCTTTGCGCGGGCCGGGCTGGTCTCCGATATCGAGGTCATCGAGGAGTTCCCGGCGCGCTACGACGTCGCGGCTGCGCGCCAGCATCGCTGGGCCCGTGGCGACTGGCAATTGCTGCCCTGGCTTCTCGGCCGGCGCGATGCCGCTGGTGCCGAGCGGCGCCACAGCGCCCTTCCGCTGATCGGTTTCTGGAAAATTCTCGACAATCTGCGCAGGACGTTTTCTTCGCCGGCGAGCCTGCTTGCACTGGTGGCCGGCTGGACGATGCCGGGGCGCACTGCACTCATCTGGACCACGTTTATCCTGGCGACGATGGCCCTGCCGACGCTGATCCCGGTCATCGCGGAGATCCTGCCGCGACGCGCCGGCATCACCGCGCGCAGCCACCTGCGGGCGCTCCGCAATGATCTCTGGGTGGCCGCTGGGCAGTTGTTCTTGCAGATCACCTTCCTGCCGCACCAGGCATGGTTGATGGCCGACGCCATCGGCCGGACCCTGTTCCGGCTGTTCGTGAGCCACCGCAACCTACTGGAGTGGGTGACTGCCGCACAGGCCGAGCAGAGTGCCAGGCCCGGCCTCGCTGGTGGGTATCGGCAGATGACCGGTGGTGTCGCCACAACCCTCGTCGCCGCGCTCGTCGTGGGCGTCTCGAACAGTGGTGCGGCATGGATGGCGGTGCCGTTCGTGATCCTGTGGCTGGCCACCCCGGCCGTCGCCCAGTGGATCAGCCGCTCCCCGCGCGTGGCGAGCCACCTCCTGGTATCAGAACCGGATGCGCTCTCACTGCGCCTGACAGCCCGCCGCACGTGGCGGTACTTCGAGACCTTTGTCACGGCCGAGGACCACATGCTGCCGCCTGACAACTTCCAGGAAGACCCGCTCCCGGTCCTGGCGCATCGAACCTCCCCGACAAATCTTGGCGTATACCTGCTGTGCATCGTCAGCGCGCGGGACTTCGGCTGGATCGGGACGGTAGAGGCTCTGGAGCGCCTGGAAGCAACACTCGGCACCATGGACCGCCTGCAGCGCTTCCGTGGTCACTTCTATAACTGGTACGACACCCGCGATCTCCGTCCGCTGGAACCGCAGTACGTTTCTTCCGTGGACAGCGGCAACCTCGCGGCCCACCTCATTACGGTGGCCAGTGCGACCCGGGGGTGGACGGACGTCGCGGTGAAGCCGGGCGACGCGGCTGCCGGTGCCGGGGATGCATTGCACCTGGCACGCGATGCGCTGCAAGCGCTTCCCGCCCACCTGCGCACGCAGCCCGTCGTGTGGCAGCAGCTCGAAGAGCAGCTCGATGCCATCGGCACCGCCCTGCGGGACCTCGGCACTGCCGGCGGCGACGTCGCTGCACGGCTGCAGGAGCTGGCCTCACGCGCAGCGATCCTCGTGGACATCACCCGGACACTGGCGAGCGACCATAGCGATGATGGCTACGGCGAGCTGCTTTTCTGGTCTGAGGCAACCCATTGCACCATCGAGAGCTGGCATCGGGACTCCACACAAGACCGCGCCGCGACGAGCGTGCTGAACGAGCGGCTGAGCCGGGTGGAGGCGATCACGAAGGACATGGCGGAAGCGATGCAGTTCGGCTTCCTGCTCGATGAGCACCGCAGGCTGCTTTCCATCGGCTACCGCGTCGCTGACGGCACGCTCGACCCGAGTTGTTACGATCTGCTCGCCTCGGAGGCACGCCTGGCGAGCTTCGTTGCGATCGCCAAGGGAGACGTCCCCAGCCGCCACTGGTTCCGCCTAGGGAGGCCCGTGACTCCCGTCGGCAACGGTGCGGCGCTTATTTCCTGGTCGGGCTCGATGTTCGAGTACCTGATGCCCTCTCTCGTCTTGCGCGCACCCGCGGGAAGCCTGCTGGAGCAGACCAGCCGCCTGATCGTGCAACGACAGATGAGCTACGGCGCCGCGCTGGGACTCCCCTGGGGCATATCGGAATCGGCCTACAACGGGCGCGACCTGGAGCTCACCTACCAGTACTCGAACTTTGGAGTGCCGGGTCTGGGCCTCAAGCGGGGGTTGAGCGCAGACACGGTTATTGCGCCTTACGCCACGGCGCTCGCGACCATGGTCGAACCGGAGCAGGCGACGCGCAATCTCGAACGGCTCACCGCCCTGGGGGCGCTTGGCCGCTACGGGTTCTACGAGGCGCTCGACTACACGCGGAGTCGGCTGCCAGAGGGGACGAAGTTCGCCGTCGTGCGCGCGTTCATGGCGCACCACCAGGGCATGACCATCGTGGCCATCACCAACATCCTGCTGCACGGGATCATGCGGAAACGCTTCCACGGGGATCCAACGATCCAGGCGACAGAGTTACTCCTGCAGGAACGCACACCGCGCGACATCTCGGTGGCCCACCCGAGAGCGGAGGAGGTCCGGGCGGCGCCGCGACTCGATGACCTGCAACTTCCGGAAGTGCGCCGGCTGCAAACGGTAAATGACGCGACCCCGCAGGCGCATCTGCTCGCCAACGGCCGCTACGCCGTGATGGTAACCGCCGCGGGATCGGGCTACAGCCGCTGGCGTGATCTTGGCGTAACCCGCTGGCGAGAGGACGTGACACGCGACGACACCGGCAGCTACATCTTCCTGCGCGACGTCGAAAGTGGCGAGGTGTGGTCAGCTGGTTACCAGCCAACCGGCGTTGCGCCGGATCATTACGAGGCGACCTTCACCGAGGATCGCGCGGAATTCATCAGGACTGACGCGCGCATCACCACGACCCTGGAAATCGTCGTCTCGCCCGAGGACGATGCGGAGGTTAGACACCTCTCGATTACCAACAACAGCGGCCGTGTGCGAGACATCGACGTGACGTCCTATGCGGAACTTGTGCTCGCGCCGGTAGCGGCCGACTCCGCACACCCGGCCTTCTCGAAACTTTTTGTCCAGACGGAGTACGTCGCCCGGCACGCCGCACTTCTCGCGACCCGTCGCAGACGCTCGCCCGGCGAACCGGAGATCTGGGCGGCGCACCAGGCGGTCGTTGAGGGCCAGGTACTGGGTACACCAGAGTTGGAAACTGACCGGGCCCGGTTCATCGGTCGCGGGCATGAAGTGCGCGCGCCCATTGCCGTGATGGACGGCCGGCGCCTCTCCAATACCGTCGGGACCGTGCTCGACCCGGTATTCGCCCTGCGCTATCGCATGCGAGTCCCGACCGGCGCAACCGTGCGCCTGGCTTTCTGGACTGCCGTCGCGCCATCGCGCCAGGCCGTACTGGATCTGCTCGACAAGCTCCGCGACCCCAACGCCTACCTGCGCGCAAGTACCCTGGCATGGACTCATGCACAGGTCCAGCTGCGGCACCTGGGCATCACGGCCGCCGAGGCCAGCCTGTTCCAGCGACTGGCGGGGCATATCCTGTTCGCCGACGGCTCGCTGCGGCCCCTGCCTGACACCATCCGCCGTGGCGGCGGCGGGCCTGCCGCACTGTGGAGCCAGGGCATCTCCGGAGACCTGCCGATCGTACTGCTGCGGATCGACGATATCGAAGATGTCGCCATTGCGCGCCAACTCCTGCACGCCCACGCGTATTGGCGGATGAAACAGCTCGCCGTCGATCTCGTGATCTTGAACGAGCGCGGCGCCTCCTATGTGCAGGACCTGCAGATCGCCCTGGAGACCCTGGTCCGCGCGAGTCAGTCCCGGGTTCAGGTCGCGGCGCATGGCGCGCGCGGCTCCGTCTACCTCCTGCGCACGGACCTGATCGCCGCAGAGACCCGTGCCCGGCTGTCGTCCGTCGCACGTGTCCAGATCGTCGCTCAGCGCGGCAGTCTCGCAGACCAGCTGGATCGCTCGCGCACGCCCGCGGCGAACCGGGTGCGTGCGCTGCCGCGGAGGGCCCCACCCGGGGTCAGCGCGGTAACTGCGCCCGAACCGAAGGACCTGGAGTTCTACAACGGGCTCGGCGGCTTCGCTGCCGACGGAAGCGAGTACGTCACCCTGCTCGGGCCCGGGCAGTCGACCCCGGCGCCATGGATCAACGTCGTCGCCAATCCGGCTTTCGGATTCCAGGTTGCTGCAGAGGGTAGCGGCTATACCTGGTCGATGAACAGCCGCGAGAACCAGCTCACGCCCTGGTCGAATGATCCGGTCAGCGATCGCCCGGGTGAGGCCATCTATGTGCGGGACGAGGAGACCGGAGATCTGTGGGGGCCCACGGCGGCGCCGATTCGCTCCCCGGGCACCACTTATTCAGCTCGTCACGGGCAGGGATACAGCAGGTTTACGCACGAAGCCCACGGGGTGGCGCTCGACCTGCTGATGTATGTGCCGATTACCGATCCCATCAAGATCTCGCGCCTGACGATCCGCAACACGTCCGGGCGGCCTCGCAGGCTCTCGCTGACCGCCTATGTCGAATGGGTACTCGGCCCATCGCGAGCTACCTGTGCACCGTTCACCGCGACGGAGATGGACGACACAACGGGGGCGATGTTCGCACGCAACCCCTGGAACGCCGCATTCGGTTCGCGGGTAGCGTTCATGGACCTGGGCGGTCGGCAAACGGCCTGGACAGCAGATCGGCGGGAGTTCCTCGGGCGTCACGGCACGCTGGCCGAACCAGCGGCGCTCATCGCAGCGGGGCCTCTCTCGGGACGGGTCGGTCAGGGCCTAGATCCCTGCGGCGTACTGCAGCGGCCCGTCGAGCTGCAAGTCGGCGAAAGCGTGGACGTCGTTTTCTTCCTGGGCCAAGCCAGGGATGCGCAGGCCGCCCGAACACTGCTCGGGCGCTATCGGTCGGCGGACCTAGACGCAGTCTTTCGAGAAGTGATCAAGCACTGGGACGAGGTGCTTGGCGCCGTCCAGGTGAAAACACCGGACCGCTCCATGGATATCATCCTCAATCGCTGGATGCTGTATCAGACCATTGTGTGCCGCGTGTGGGCCCGCTCGGCGTTCTACCAGGCAAGCGGCGCCTACGGTTTTCGCGACCAACTCCAGGACGGGATGGCGCTGGCGGTCGCCGCGCCCGCGCTGGCGCGCGAGCACCTGATCCGCGCAGCCGGGCGGCAGTTCACCGCGGGCGACGTACAGCACTGGTGGATGCCCACTTCCGGCCAGGGCGTGCGCACGCGTATTTCCGATGACCGGATCTGGCTAGCCTATGCGGCCGCGCACTACGTGCAGGTGACCGGCGACGTCGCCGTGCTCGGGCAGGGCGTGCCGTTCATCGACGGCCCGTCACTGCAACCCGGCGAGCACGATGCGTATTTCGAGCCTTCAGTTTCTGATGAAACGGCATCGCTCTTCGAGCACTGTGCCCGTGGGCTCGATCACAGCCTCGATCTCGGTACGCATGGCCTTCCGCTCATCGGCACCGGCGACTGGAATGACGGCATGAACCGCGTGGGCGAGCGGGGCCGTGGCGAGAGCATCTGGCTCGGCTGGTTTCTCCACGCGACGCTCACCGCGTTTGCTCCCCTGGCGTCTGCGCGGGGCGAGGATGCGCGCAGCAAGCGCTGGCTGGCGCACGCCGCCCTATTGCGCGCTTCGGTAGAGCAGGAAGGGTGGGATGGCGACTGGTATCGCCGCGGTTACTTCGATGACGGGACGCCACTCGGATCGGCCGCCAGCGAGGAGTGCCGCATCGATTCGATCGCCCAGTCCTGGTCCGTGCTCTCGGGCGCGGCGGAACCGTCGCGCGCGTCCACGGCAATGGCTGCCGTGGACGCCAAACTCATCCAGCGGGAAAGCGGCCTCGCACTGCTGTTCGCGCCACCGTTCGACAAGACGCCGCTGGATCCCGGATACGTCAAGGGTTACCCGCCAGGCGTTCGCGAGAATGGCGGCCAGTACAGCCATGCGGCGACGTGGTCGGTCATCGCATTTGCCCTGCTCGGGCAGGCGGACAAGGCCATGGAACTGTTCTCGATGCTTAACCCGATCAACCGCACGGCCACGCGCGCCACCGTGCATCGCTACAAGGTCGAACCCTACGTTATCGCCGCCGACATCTACTCCGTAGCGCCGCACGTCGGCCGCGGCGGCTGGACCTGGTACACGGGCTCGGCCGGCTGGATGTACCGGGCCGGGCTTGAGTGGATCCTGGGGTTTCGCCTGCAGGGAAACCGCCTGAGGCTCTCGCCCTGCATACCCGGACAGTGGCCGCGCTTCGAGATTGCCTTCAGGTATCACGCCACGCGCTACGAAATCCTCGTCGAGAACCCCGCCGGTGTCAGCCGTGGCGTCGCTTACGCGGAGCTGGACGACCAGCCATTGCCACGGGGCACGAGCGAGATCGCGCTCGTGGACGATGGCACCACTCACCGCCTGCGGATGGTCCTGGGGAGTCCGCCTGCGGAGGACGACCCCAAGTTGCTCAGGGCGTAAACCGACAATATCGCGAGTGCTGTATCTGGCGCGCGAACCGCTCTCTGCCTGAATTTCCTGATCAGCAGGTAAGGAACAGGGACTTTGGTCGGCTCGAGCAGGGTTTCTGGCTATCCCATCAGGTATCGATTCTGAAGTGACACCGCAGGCGCCCTTCTCGGCCACCACAAGGCTTCGGAGCTGGTCGCGCTTGGTGACCGTCTCGTCCGGAATCACGCTGCAGTCGAGTGCGCGGGCCGAGGCCCGAAATCGCTGGGGGAATATCCACCGACGCACCGGTACCTGTGTCGATCAGCAGATGCTATTCCTCGTGTTCTCCGTGCTTGTGATCGTGAGCGCCATGCTCGTGATCTCCCTGCGACGCGCCCTGATCGACACCACCGTGAAAATGACCACGACTGCCGGCCACGGACGCCAGGTATTCCGCCTCGCGCTGGCCTGGCAGGGAACGGAGAAACGCCACCATGCCCCAGATTGCATCGTCGTCCATACTCAGTCCCCAGGCAGGCATGGCGGTGGCTTTGAGTCCGTGCTTGATGATCCAGAAGTCCTGAGCTGGGTCGCGCTCGCCACGCGAAGCCAGGGCAGGCGGTTGGGGATAGAGCCCGCGGCGCAGCTCCGAATCAGCCAGGCCGGGCCGAAGATGGCAGCCTTCGCACATGGCGGCGTAGTTTCCGGCGCCGTTGCGCAGTAGCTCGGCATTGGCCAGGTCCGGAACCTCAATGGCACCAGAGCGAGTCGCCACGGAACGCTCCCGGGCAATCTCCAGCAGGCGATGCACCACGCGACTGTGTGGCTCGTCGGCAGCCGCGTTGATCGTCCCGGACCACACGATGGCACCGGCTATGGCACCGCCAACCAGCAGCAACACGAGCAATGTACCCACGATGGATTTCATGACAACTCCTGATCAGAACCAGAGACGAATACCGGCCACGACGCGGGTGTCGCGCACTGCCTCGTTGTCGACTCGGGCAAAGTCGGCGGTGTCACCAAACCTGCCCGCCCACTCCACCCCGACGTACGGGGCTATTTCCCGGCGGATCTCGTAGCGGAGCCGCAAGCCCAGTTCGAGCTGACTCAACCCGCTGCCGAGGCCGGTTGCCGCGTCATCCTTGCCAAAGGCCTGAAGTTCAGCCTTTGGCACCATGATCAGCCGGTTGGTGAGCAAGATCTCGTACGAGGCTTCAAGTCGCGTGCCCACCTGCCCCCGCTCGCCGGCAAACAGGTCGGCCTCCACATGCAAGCGATACGGGGCCAAACCCTGGACGCCGACCAGGCCGTATGTGCGCCCCGGCCCCTCCCCAGCATCCTGGCGGAGACCGCCAACCAAATCCCACCAGGCCGCCACGGGCTTCGACCACAACAGCTCGGCACGCAGGTCATTCACGGATCCGTCGGCCCTGTCGCCCTCGGAACGAAACAGCAGGCGGCCGGTGTCGTGCCCCAGCCAGGCGGAGACGTTCCAGGCGAGCGTGCTGTCCGGCGAGGTGTCCTGCCACTCGAACTGGTCCACCAGCAGCATACCCACCAGGGGATCGTCGTTCATGTGCGCATGATCCATGCCTTCTGCCACCGCGCCGCCACTCACCAGCATCAGGAATGCAGCGATACCAACACTTCTTCTTCTGTTTTGACTACGCATCGACGCGCACCTCCCGGAACATGCCTGCTTCCATGTGCATCAGCAGGTGGCAGTGGTAGGCCCATCGACCCAGCGCGTCCGCGCTGACCCTATAGGTCACCCGCTCGCCGGGCTTTACACTGATCGTGTGCTTGCGGACCAGGAAGCGGCCCTGCTCGTCCTCCAGGTCGCTCCACATGCCGTGCAGGTGGATCGGGTGGGTCATCATCCCGTCGTTCACCAGCACGAAGCGCACGCGCTCTCCGTACGGCAGGACGATCGGCTCGGCGGCGGAGAACTTCACGCCATTGAAGGACCAGATGTAGCGCTCCATGTGGCCGGTCAGGTGAAACTCGATGGTCTGCGTGGGCTCGCGACCGTCAGGGTCCGGAAACGTGCTGCGCAGGTCAGCGTAAGTCAGCACGCGCCGGCCGTTGTCGCGCAGCCCGATTCCGGGGTCAGCGAGCCGGTTGGTCGGGCTCATGGCAAGCATATCGACGCCGGGGCCCCTCTCGGCCGGTGCGTGCGTCACCACTGCTGGCCCGGGCATGGCCGGTGTCTCCGTACCCGGCATCGTCATACCGGGCATCGCCGACATGTCGTGCCCGGCGTGCGGATCAGGTTTCACCGCGCCCATGTCGTGGCCCTCGTGCCCGGCGGCACCCGCCATGTCGTGACCCATGTCTGCCATTGTCAGTTCGACGGGAGCGTCGAGGGCTGGCACTGCAGCCACCATCCCTGCCTGCGACGCCAGCGTGCCCCGGGCAAAGCCGGTGCGATCCATTGACTGGGCAAAGATCGTGTACGGCTCATCGCGTTCGGGGGTCACGATCACGTCGAAGGTCTCGGCCGTGGCAATGCGGAATTCCTCGACGGTAACGGGTACGACGGGCTGACCGTCGGCTGCGACGACGGTCATTCGCAGTCCGGGAATGCGGACATCGAAAAATGACATCGCCGAACCGTTGATAAAGCGTAGCCGCACCTTGTCACCCGGCTTGTAAAGGGCCGTCCAGTTCTCAGCGGGCGCCTGGCCGTTCATCAGGTAGGTGTAGGTGTAGCCAGTGACATCGGAGAGATCGGTGCGATTCATCCGCATCTCGCCCCACATGGCTCGCTTGGAGATCGCTTCGCGTAGTCCGATCTTCCGCACGTCTTTCACGAGATCGCCAACGGTCGGCTGATTGAAGTTGTAGTAGTCTGATTGCTTCTTGAGCTTCGCGAAGACGCGCTCAGGATCCTCGTCGGTCCAGTCGGTCAGGATCACGACGTGGTCCTGGTCGAAGGCCACCGGGTCGGGATCACGAGGGTGAATGACCAGCGGCCCGTACAGGCCGACCTGCTCCTGAAATCCCGAATGACTGTGGTACCAGTAGGTCCCAGATTGATTCACCGGGAACTGATAGGTGAAGGTTTCGCCGGGCGCGATGCCGGCATAGCTAAGCCCAGGTACGCCGTCCATGCCAGCCGGCAGGATAATGCCGTGCCAGTGGATCGATGTGGGCTCGGTCAGCGTGTTGGTCACACGCAGCGTGACGGTATCCCCCTCCTGCCAGTGGAGGACCGGCGCCGGCAGTGACCCATTGATTCCGATTGCCAGCCTCTCGCGATCGGCAATCCGGACAGGTAGTTCACCAATGGAGAGTGCAAAGTCGCTGCCCCTGAGGTGAGTCAGGCCGCGGCCGTCAGTCGCCGCACTCACCGGCTGCCAGCGGCCCACGGCAGATATCAACCCGGCGGCACTCGCCCCGAGGACGAAACGACGCCGGCCGGGATCAGGGACACCGGCGCTTGCATTGAATGGCAGGACGCCCTGCCTGCGATGATTGATCATCAGATTCTCCAGTAACACCAGCCAGGGGCCGAAGCCCCGGTTCAAAGCGGTGATGAGGAGATCACTAGATCCGGAACTGACCCAGTAGCAGGTATAGCGGCTGTGCGCCGGGGCGAACAGAGCGTGAAAAGGCAAACGTAGTGTAAGAAACCGCTGCCTGTGCCGCCGGGGCTGGCGACAAAACTTTGAGAACGACGAATGGCGGATCCACCCGACCGGAACCGATCGCCAGATCTTCGATGGCGGCTCCCGCGGTGACCGTACTCACGAGGCACGCCCCTGCATTTTCGCTCGTCAGACAGTGCTCGCAGTCGGCATCGGCCGGCATCAGCACCATCGCCGTGGCGCAGGGCACAGCAAACAGGTGCAGAAACACCATGGCAATCACGAGGGCTTCGCGGCGGAGCGTTGTCACGAGTGAAAACATAGCACAGGGAGCATGAGGCTGTAGCGTGGCCCGAGCGAGTCAAGGCGGCAGTGCGGCAGGGGGCGTCGAAGCCAATAGTGCCGAGAGCAGAACCACGAGCAGCATGATCGCCCCTTCCAGGCGAATACCCCAGCGCATGTGCCGCGCCGCCCCGACATCCCCCGCGTCAAGCCGAGGCGACAGCTTCAGTTTGTGCCAGGCCGCAACTGACATGAGCACCGTGAACCAGGTGAACTTCATGATCAACAGCTGTCCGTACCAGGTCTTCAAAAGGGCAATCGGCCACGCCAGGTGGATCAGGGCAGTAACGACGCCGACAAGCGCCAGCGTGCCCACCGCCGCCACCGCCAGCCTGGAGAATCGGTTGACCACCGCCGCGGCTGCGACCGGCGCCTCGCGGCCCAGCACCCGGTGCAGCGGCCAGAGTGATCCCAGCCAGTAGGCTGCGCAGCTCACGTGCAGGATCATCAGCGGCATGAGAACGGCAGCAGGTTCCAGGCTGGCCGGGTGGCCGATGAGCGCGCGGCTCGTGGCCAACGCCAGGGCCCCGCCGAGCAGCAGGGCCCAGTGCTCCCGCCAGCTCGCCGCAAGAAGCAGGCCGAAGCCCGCGACGGCGAGAAGATTCAGCTGCTGCACGTTGAACGCGCCAACCAGGAGTCCGCCGACGGCGCCTGCCGCCAGAAGCCGTCGCAGGAATACGGTGATCGCAGCCGGCACCGGGATCAGCAGCAGGAACCAGGCCACACCCATGGTCAGCAGCATCAGGCCGACGTAGACAGCACGACCCAGGATCACGATGTCGACCGGTGGTGCGACCCCGGACACGCCGGCTGCCGGCGGCGTGCCGCCCAAGGCAGGCACTGCCGTCGCCAGGACAATCAGCAGCCCCGCGGCAACCCACGGTTGCAGGGACGATATAGCGGCGGGCTTCATCTGTGTGCTCGATGGTAAGCTAAACAAGACAACCTCCGGCCTGGACAAATACATGACGACGATCCTGCGCAATCCGCTGATGCTGGCCGCAGTGTACGGCCTGGCACTGGCGAGCATTCTGGTCACACGCATCCTCAAGGCGTTCACGCTGGCCGAGGCACTCGCCGTTGCCGCGTTCCTGTGCGGCCTGTTCCTGCTTTGGCAGCATCGCCGGCGGCACCCGGGGGTAACTCTGCCCCTGCCCGAGCGGCTGATCCTGATCGGCTCCCTGCTTGGCCTGGCCGGACTTCCTCTCAAGCTGCTCTTCATCCTGCTCGGCATCGGCGCGGCCAGTCATGACGTGGCGAATCACGAGACCTCGGCAGGCAACCCCTTGCTGCTGCACATTCATCATTTGTTCTTCAACCTCGGGTTCTTGCTGCTGCTGATTTCGGCCATTGCCTGGATGACAGCCGCGATTCGGCAGGGACGATCTTGAGGGGCAATGATTGCGCTGCAGTTACCACTTCGACCGCCGAAGTCGGAGTGCATTTGTCACGACTGACGTGTCACCCTAGCTTGGGGGGCCGAAAAACGGCGCACGAAACAAGCCGGTAGTGCGGCCATCGCGGCGGTCTCCGTTACGCAACCAGCGATGGCGCCTGCGCCAAAGCCCCGGAATGTCGGCGAACTTCCGCGACTTGGACTGCGCTATTGAGCCCGCGAACGCGGGGCAGTGAAAATGTGGCTGCAGAATGAGTCATTGTCGAAGTCGTCTCCCAACGCCGTTGCCCTGTTGAACAGCGAAAATACAGGGAATTCCTCACCGCATTCGGGGTCCTCCAGCGACGATAACAGGCCTTGAGCCACCGCTATGATCATTCTGAAGCATTCTCCTTCAGCCACAAGAGTGATGACCATGCCCGTACGCATCCGGCGTCTACTAGTGACTGTTTGGCTCAGTGTCCTCGGCATGACGCCCACCATCGGGGCGGAGACCTATGTCCCGGAGGCGCTAAAGGCCTGGGCACCCTGGGTGCTCGACGGGGAAGACTTTCACCGCTGCCCTTTCTTGAACGGCCAGGATCCAAAGACCAAGGATTCGCACGTATGCGCCTGGCCGGGGCGCCTGGTCCTGACGGCCGGCATCGACAGTGCTCACTTCTCCCAGGACTGGGACGTGCGCACCGAGACCTGGGCGGACCTGCCCGGCGACGGTCAGTTGTGGCCAGTGGCAGTCATCATGGACGGACGACCTGCCGCTGTCATTGACCGCAAGGGAACACCGTCACTGCGCTTGGCCGCGGGGACGCACACCCTGAGCGGCACCATCAACTGGGCTCGCCGTCCCGCCCAGCTCGCCGTGCCGGCATCCGCGGGCATCGTCAAACTCACGATGGACGGGAAAGCAGTCCTGCGCCCCGGGCGGGACGGGAACCACCTTTGGCTCGGCGAGCGCCCGGGCGAGGCCCCAACCCAGGACTCTGTCGATGTGCGCGCCTATCGCCTCCTCACGGACGAAATACCGATGGGGATCGAGACTCAACTGCGCCTCGACGTGTCCGGACAGGGTCGCGAAGAAGTTCTTAAGAACGTCCTGCAGCCCGGCTTCGTCGCTGTGGCTTTGGAGTCGGAACTTCCCGCCAGGGTGGAAGCCGACGGCAGCCTGCGTATTCAGCTGCGCCCCGGCCGTTGGGAATTGACGCTGGTGTCCCGCGCCACTGGACTGCAGGACGAAATACAACCGCAAGTTACAGCGTCTGAGGAAATCTGGAGTTACCGCAGCGACGACCGCCGCCGCACCACGGTACTCGAAGGGGCCGCCGCCGTGGACCCGACTCAAACCGGCGTTCCCGACGACTGGGCTGAATTGCCATCCTTTCGCGTCGTGTCCGGTAATCGGCTGAAGGTTGCCGTGCGAGGCGAAGTCGGAGGTGCCGAGACCAACCAACTGCAGCTGCAGCGGCAGATCTGGCGAGATTTCGACGACAGGGGCTATACGACCGTCGACCGGGTCACTGGCCAGATGCGTCGGGGCTGGCGTCTGGACATGCGCGCCCCGTTCAGTATGGAGAGCGCCCAGAGTGATGACACCAACCTCCTGGTGACTCACGGCGGCGCGGGATTGACGGGCATCGAAATACGCGCCACGGAGCCGACCCTGCAGGTCGTCGGGCGGGTGCCGGCGACCAGGCTGGGCGGTGCGGCGACCGGCTACACCCAGAGGTTCGACAGCGTCTCTGCGGTACTTCATTTGCCGCCAGCACACCGCCTGCTCTGGGCCCGGGGTGCCGATAGGGCTCCCGAAGCCTGGGTCAATCTGTGGACACTCCTCGACTTATTTCTTCTCCTGCTGATTGCGGTCGGAACCGGCCGCCTGCTCGGCCCGATGGCCGGCGGCATCGCCTTTCTGGCATTGCTGCTCACGTACCACGAGAGTGGCGCACCGGTGTGGGCCTGGGTCAACCTGCTGGCCGCCCTCGGCCTGGCGAAGTACCTGCCCGAGGGGCGGTTCCGTCACACGGCCGTATGGTACCGGCACCTCAGTGCGCTGGCGTTGATCGCCCTGCTGGTGCCCTTTGTGGCCAACCAGGCGCGACTCCTGTTACATCCCCAACTGGAACGGGAATTGGTCCCGCAGATTTCCGGGAATCGGGCCTACTTCCTCGACGAGAGAAATGTTCCGGTCGCTGCGTCGCCATCCGTCGAGTCACCAGCCGCCTCTAGCGTCGGTGGAGTCGGAGAAATGGTCGTCACCACCCGCAGGCAGGCGGAGTCTGCGCCCCGCTACGCGCCGGACGCCCTGGTGCAAACCGGGCCCGGCATTCCGGATTGGCGCTGGCACGCTTACGAACTCGGCTGGAGCGGCCCGGTAGCTCCCGACGATACGTTGAGCCTGTGGATTATCGGCCGACCGGGCACGGCCATCGCCCGGCTTCTCGGAATCGCCTTGTCGGTGGCGCTCCTCGCGCTGCTGCTTAAGGGCACCTATCGTGGCCGCTGGCGTGTCCCGGCCGGCATGGGCGGTCTCGCGATGCTCCTCGTCGGCCTGGCGCTGCTGGTCCCCGCTTCACCGGTCGCCGCCGCAAACGACCCCGACACTGAGCTGCTGGCAGAACTTAAGCGTCGCCTCACCCAGCCGCCCGAATGTGCACCGAAATGCGCCGTCATCGAAAGCGCGGCCGTCACGGTGGAGAACGACCGGGTTACCGCCCGGCTGCGGGTGACCAGTGAGGCGGCCACCGCCGTCGCGCTGCCGAGCGCCGGCGATGCCTGGGAACCGGACGCCGTCACGAACGCCGGTGGCACCCCGCTCGAAATTTATCGCGACCGTCAGGACGGACTGTGGGCACCGGTCGCGCCCGGCGTCACTGACATCATCGTCACCGGCTCGCTCGCCGGGCTGGACGCCCTGACCATCACCTTTCCGGAGCGGCCCCGGAACATTAGCGCAACCGCGCGCGGCTGGGTCACCGGCGGCGTGCACGAGGGACACCTCAGTGCCGGCGCGATTGAGCTGTCACGAATCCGTACGGGTACCGGATCCGACGGAACGGCACTGGCTGGCGGGTCCTTCCCGCCCTTTGCACGGGTCGAGCGCCGGCTCCGCTTCAACCTCGACTGGGGCGTGGATACGACGGTCACCCGGGTCGCACCGGCCCGCGACGCCATCAACCTGGCAATAGACCTTCTGCCAGGCGAATCCGTGACTACGGCGGATATCGATGTTCGTGACGGCAAAGCTCGGGTCTCACTGGCCGCGGGCGAAGACGAGGTCAGCTGGCACTCCACACTGCCCCGCTCGACGACCCTCACTCTCACGGCGGCACAAGGCCAACCCTGGACGGAAGTCTGGCTGCTGATCGCCGGCCCGACCTGGCACCTGGACTACACCGGAATGTCGCCCGTCGCGCCGGAGTCACCTGACATGGCGCCGGCACCCGAATTCCAGCCGCGGCCCGGCGACAGTCTCGCCGTGACGATCACGCGGCCCGAGGCCGTGGCGGGCGCGACCCTGGCCATTGATGTGGCCCGCCTCGAGACCACCGCGGGGCAGCGTTCCAGCGACACGGCTTTGTCCTTCACCTACCGAAGCACGCGGGGTGGACAGCAGAAGCTCACGCTGCCCGCGGAGGCCGTCCTGCAATCTTTGACAGTGGATGGCCAGCCGCTGCCGGCCCGGCCCCGGGACGGCGCACTTGAACTGTCACTTTTGCCGGGTCAACACGACGTGGCTATGGGGTGGCGAAGGGAACAACCCGTTGGTGTGCAGTTCGCGACACCACCCGTCGGTCTTGGGGTGGCCTCCGCCAACGTCAACCTGAGCATCCAGCTGCCCAGCGACCGCTGGCCCCTGCTGGCATTCGGCCCGGGTACCGGCCCGGCATTTCTCTATTGGGGGGAACTAGCGGTATTTCTGATCGTCGCGGTCGCCTTGGGCCGTACTCGTTGGTCGCCCCTGCGCACTCACGAGTGGCTGCTGCTCGGGCTTGGCTTCAGCACTTTTTCCTGGGCGCTGCTCCTGCTGGTGACGGTCTGGTTCTTCGCCCTGCGCTGGCGCGGGACCATGGCCGAGCTGCCGGCCAGCGAGGCCAGAAAATTCAACGCGATCCAGGTCGCGCTCGGGGCACTCACCGTGGTGGCCGTCGGTGCACTCGTCAGCGGCATCCCGCAGGCGCTGCTCGGCAATCCCGACATGCACATCGTCGGCGACGACTCCATCGGTAACCACCTAAGCTGGTTCACTGATCGAAGCCCCGACGGGCTGCCGCAAGCGCGCGTCCTGTCGGTGGATATCTGGTGGTACAAGGGCGTCATGCTCGCCTGGGCTTTGTGGATCGTGTTCGCGTTCCTGCGCTGGCTGCCGTGGGCCTGGGAGAACTACTCGAGGGGCGGCCTCTGGCGCGGCCGGATTGCACGTGTATCGGTTGAGGGCGTAAATACGAACATCAATGAGTAACCGACATTGCGCGAACACCCGAGCGCGGTTAAAGGGACTTTGTCGGGTGTCAACGCGATCACGTAGCGCCCTGGCGCCGACATAGAACAGTGGCGTCGCGGTGATCTGGACAACGTGATACAGGTCGTTGTGGTTGAAATATAGATGCAGATCAATTCCGCTCGCCTGCAGACCGGCTGCGCGTGTGTCGCGACATTGCGATGTCTCGCACAATGTCGTCGTCTTGCCAAGACTGGTGGTGCCGATCCAAAGGATTAGGCTACCCGGGGTGCGCGATGCCCTTGTCCTGTTCGTTCAACACTCACTGGGCGCTCGATGGTCGGCCTCCGGACCTACGAGAGCAACCTGGAAGAGGCCTGTCGGTTCGTGGTCTGAAACATATTCGCTGCCAATCCCATTGCCGAGGGTTGTTTCAACTGCCCGTTGCAGCCTGAATAGCAATTCGCCACACAGACGTCCTTCGTGACGGCCTCCGGTACCCGGCGCGCCATGCACACCGCACCAAAGGCCCGGAATGTCGGGACTATCCTCGAAATGAGGATATCATTATAAGTATTTGTTTTTTAATGAGAACTAACGCTAGCCGTGGAGCGAGTTTAGCGTGCACCGGTCTCTGCCAGAATTCCTTGATCAAAGGAAAAGGGCTCAGGGACCAAAGTATTTGAGTAACCGATCAGCCCGCCCTCCAGTCAACCAAGGCCCCGCATACCCGCCAATTGCCTGCGCCTACGGCCTTACCGCCCGAGCGGCCCTGGCTTGGGGCCTCGGCGGGATCCGCCTGAAGCTGGCGCTCGCCGCACGCCGGGCCTCTTCCAGCTCGTAGATCTGTTGCAGGTTCATCCAGAACTTCGGGCCCGTGCCGAAGTAAGTACCAAGGCGCAAGGCCATATCGGCCGCGATGCCCCGCTTCTCCAGAACAACGTCGTTGACCCGCGGTTGCGTCACGTGCAGCTCCTTGGCCAGACGATAGGAACTGAGAGCAAGGGGCTGCGCGAATTCCTCCCGGATAACCTCACCGGGGTGCACGTCAGGCTGGCGCCTGATTCTCACGGTTATTCCTCAACGTAAGTACCCGACGATCGCGCACCAGCCAGCATCAATATCATGAGCTAAGGCCCTTCAGTAATACCAATAAACCGGGTCGAGTCTGCCGACCGAAAAAATATTCCTCCGGTCCAATACGACTCAGACCAGTTGCGACGCCGACGGAACGCCATGACACGTTCGGGCCAGATCAAGCAAAGTAGACCATGCCCGATCGCCAGGGCAACGAATAGCCAAAGCATCAAGGTGTCGAACATGATGAATAACAGGAGGGGTATTTATCTGGCTGCGGAATCGGCAGCGCTTTCGGTACGATATTAGCCCCGCGAACGCGGAGCAGTGAAGGAGCACTGAAAATGTGGCGGAGGGAGAGGGATTCGAACCCCCGTGGGACTTGCGCCCCCCACTGATTTCGAGTCAGGGCCGTTTAGCCGCTCCGGCATCCCTCCGGCGCTGCGAATTATAGAGACTCGCGGGGGTCAGCGCGCGTCGGGCTTCAGCCCCAGCTGATCCTGGAGGACCGCGAAGAACTCGGCGGGGTTCGTCAGCACGTTCTGCTCGACCGCTTCGCCAGTTGCGGAGCAGCCGCTCACCACCCCGCCCGTCTGGTCGGGGCTCTCGGACTGCTTTTCCCGCCGGTAGAAGCAAAACCACTCGATCAGCGACAGACCGCCGCCGCGGGTGGCCATGAAGTCCCGGTAGGCCCGGTAGCGGCCGGAAACCATCTCCACCTCGGAGGGGTCTATGCCCGCCGCCCGGGCCCGGGCGCGCCAGGCGGGAGCGACGGCGTTGTGCGGGGCAGCGATGGGGGTGGGTGAGTTCATGAACCACTACGATAGCCGAAGAACCGTCCGCACTGCGACTTGACAATAACAAGAGGAGAGTCTTGCAAGCTCCTGTTTCCTATCACTTCAGACATAAGGCAGGACCTTCGAAGGGAGACTCACCGTCTGGAGTCTCCCGAAAGCCGCGTGCTACGGTGCACGCCGGTTGTCCAACGGCCATGAGGCCGGGTGCGAACCCGGAACCACTGACCTATGAGACACGTACTCATTATTCTCCTCGCCGCCCTGCTGACCACCTGCGGGGTCCGGCCCACCCTCCTGGAGGAAGTCCGGGCACTCGGTGAGTTGCGGGTCGTCACCCGCAACAGCCCGATCACCTATTTCATCGGCCAGGCCGGGCCCGAGGGGCCGGACTTCGACCTGGTCCGGGGCTTCGCCGACCGGCTGGGCGTGAAACTCAAGATCGTGGAGGTCGACCGCTTCGCCGACCTGCTGACCGAGGTCGAGGCCGGCCGCGCGCACCTGGCCGCCGCCGGGCTCACCGTCACGGCCGAACGCTCCCGCCGGGTGGACTTCGGCCCGCCCTACCAGCAGGTCAGCCAGTACCTCGTCTACCACCGCGGCCGCACGCCGCCGCGCACGACGGCGGATCTCGCCGGCAAGCGCATCGAGGTGGTGGCCAGTTCCAGCTACGTGGAAACCCTCAGCGCAGCCCGGGGCCAGGTACCCGCACTGGCCTGGACCGAGAATCCCTCGGCGGACGCCGGCGAGCTGCTGAACCGTGTCGCCAGCGGCGACGCCGACTACACCCTGGTGGATTCCAACCTGTTTGCGATCTTCCAGCGCTACCACCCGGAACTGCGGGTGGCCTTCAACATGACGGACGGCGATGCCATCGCCTGGGCGTTCCAGCGGCGCGGCGATCGCAGCCTGATTGACGAGGCCGCGGCCTACCTCGCCGGGATGCGCGCTTCCGGCCAGCTGGCCCAGGTGATGGACCGCTACTACGGCCACAAGAGCAGCTTCGACTACGCAGGCACGCAGAAATTCATGCGCGACTACCAGCAGCTGCTGCCGCGCTTCCGGCGCCAGTTCGAGGCGGCCGCGAAGAAGGCTGACCTGGACTGGCGGCTCGTCGCGGCGGTGGGCTACCAGGAAAGCCACTGGGACCCGGCGGCGATCTCGCCCAAGGGCGCCCAGGGCATGATGATGCTCACGCCGGACACGGCCCTGCTGATGGGCATCGAGGACCCGATGGACGCGGGCCAGAGCATCGTCGGCGGTTCACGGTACCTCTGGCGCATGAAGCGCCGGATCGCGCGACTGGCGCCGGACATTCCCGACCAGGACCTCACCTGGATGGCGCTCGCCGGCTACAACATGGGCTTCGGCCACCTGCTCGACGCCCGGCAGGTCACGAAGACCCGCGGCGGCAACCCGGACCGGTGGGTCGACGTGAAGGACGCGCTGCCGCTTCTGATGGAACGCCGCTGGTACGCCCAGGCCCGCTGGGGCTACGCGCGCGGCGCGGAAACCCGCACCTACGTCCGCAACATCCGCAACTACTACGACATCCTGGTGTGGCTGGAAGACGGGCCGGAGGACTACCGGGAGCCCGGGACACCCGGCAGCCCGCCGGTGACGGCGGAAAACGAGGGTCTGCCGCCCCGTGCCGCGGATAATCGCGGCTAGCCTCGCCGCGCCCGGAAGAACGCCTGCAGGAGCGCGCGACACTCGTCGCCGAGGACACCACCAGTGACCGCCACCCGATGATTGGCTGCCGGACCGCCGAGGACATCGATCACGGTGCCAGTCGCGCCCGCCCGCAGATCCTCGCAGCCGTAGACCACGCGGGCCACCCGCCCGTGAATCATCGCCCCGGCACACATCGGGCAGGGCTCCATCGTCACGTAGAGCGTGCTACCCGTGAGCCGGTAATTGCCAATCTGCCGGGCACCGGCGCGAATGGCCTCGATCTCGGCGTGACTGGTGGGATCCGAACTGCTGATGGGCCGGTTCCAGCCCTCACCGATGGCTACGCCGTCCAGCACCAGTACCGCGCCCACGGGCACCTCGCCGGCGGCTTCCGCGTTGCGCGCCAGTTCGAGGGCCCGGCGCATGAAGTCCGCGTCCGCCCGCGGGTCGGCGACGCCGCAGGCGGGGACGGGACCCTTGTTTTCGGGAGGCGGCATGGTGCGCAAGTATAGGAGGCCCGGACGGCTTCCGCGCAGCAGCGTGGCCCGACGGGTAGGATCGCATTTGGCGACCCTGGCAGCTTCACGGATGACAGCACCATGATGACGCTCGAAGAAACGCTCTGGGACCTGGAGCAGAAGTTCTGGCTCGGCGACGCCGACTTTTACACCCGGCACCTGACAGACGATTGCTGCCTGCTGCTCCCGCAACCGGCGGGCGTGCTCGGCAAGGACGGCGCGGTGGCCTGGGCCCGGGAGACAGTACCCTGGACGGGTGTGCGCTTCGGCGGGCGGCGGGTTATCAGGCTGCACGACCGGATCGTCCTGATTGCGTACAACGCCAGCGCCCATCGCCGCAAGGAACTCACGACCTACCGGACACTGGCATCCAGTGTCTACGTGAACCGGGACGGTGACTGGCTCCGGGCCTTTCACCAGCAGACCCTGGACGAGGTGTTGAGCGGCGCCACGGGGCGCTTCCAGCTTCTGAAGGAGCCGTAGGCCGACATGAACTACCGCTTGCTCATCTGCACGCTCGCCGTGCTTGCGGCGTTGCTTGCGAGCGGGTGCCGTCCCGGGGAGCGCCCGGCGAAGGACCCGGCACCTGAGCAGGCGAAGGACCGCGCCACCGGGCTGCCGCTCCTGGTGCGGCCGGATGGCAGCTACCCGGTGAAAGCCCTGGAGAAGGACACCGTCGTCGTCAAGGTGATCCAGAACGGCGTCCGGAACCTCCAGCAGGCGCCGAGCGTCGAGGCCGGGCTGAAGATCAACCTGGAAAAGATGGCCTCTCTCGTCCACAAGGCCTGCACCACGGGCGCCAAGCCCGACTTCCTGCTGTTCAACGAGTTCCCGCTCACTGGCTACTCGGCAGGTTCCCGCGAGGAGAAGCTGAAGTTCACGATCAAGATCCCGGGCGCGGAGACGGAGCGGCTGGGTGCCCTCGCCCGGGACTGCGACACCTACCTCATCTTCGGCAGCTACGCCCGGGATGACGACTGGCCCGGCCACATCCTCAGCATCAACACCGTGCTGGACCGCCAGGGCCGCATCGCACAGAAGTTCTGGAAGACGCGCAACGTCACGCGACTGACGCCAGGCGAGGAGATTCCCACCACGACCATCGAGAGCGTCCGCGACCGGTTCCGGGCCCGCTACGGCATCGAGGCCGAGTTCCCGGTGCTGCAGACCGAGTACGGCAACATCGCCGTCAGCACGGTGCAGCTGGACCCCTTCGTGTTCGCCGCCTTCGCCATGCGCGGCGTCGAGATCATGTTCCGCACCGCGACCCTTTTCTCCACCGACGACGTGAAAGCCACTGCGCGCTTCCACAACGTCTACTCCGCCATGTCGAACATCACCTTCCCGCCGGACAGCCCGGTGGCGGCCATGGGCGGGCACTCGCTGATCGTTGGCCCACGGGGCGACGTGCTGGCGGAAGACCCGACCAACAACGAGGGCATCATCGAGGCGACGATTCCCATCGCCGAGTTCCGCAAGAACCGCCGGATACCCCGCTACCCGCTGGAAGTGGTCGCGCCGGTATTCAGCCAGTACCGGCAGGAAGTGCCGCTGAACCACATGGACCTGCCGGCCGGTGAACTGCCCCAGACCGGCGCGGACATGAAGGCGCTGCTGGACAGGGTCAGCCGGTGGCTGCATCCGGCCGGTGGTGATGCCCGGGAGCCGCATCTCGACTAAAATGCGCCGATGAAGGCGCCCGGCCTCTGGCTTGTCCTGCTGCCGCAGCTGCTGATTGCCGGCTGCGGGAACGACAGCAAACCAGCGGTAGCGGTACTACCCCCCGCCCCGGAAACCGGCGAAGTCACGCTGATGTCGTCGGGCACCGAACGCAAGTTCTACCTGATCGTTCCCGCCGACTACGATGCGTCCCAACCGGTAAAGCCGCTGCTGTTTGCCTATCACGGCACGGGCGGCACCTACGACTACTGGCTGAATGGTTATTACGACCTGCTGAGTTTCGTCGGCGACCAGGCCATCGTCGTGCTGCCCCAGGCACTGCCCGACAGCAACGGCGTCAACCAGTGGAACTACGCCAACGACCCCCGGTACTTCCAGGACATCCTGCAGTACGTCGAGCAAAGGATGAATTTCGACCGGGGCCGCGTGTTCGTTACTGGGCACAGCAGTGGCGGCGGCATGGCCCACGAGCTCGGCTGCGAGTACGGGGACCTCGTCCGCGGCATCGCGCCGGTGTCCGGCATCCTGCGCAGCACCCAGTGTGTCGGAGCAGTCGCTGTCTTCCAGACGCACGGCGAGTGGGACACGCTGGTGCCGTGGGGCACCGGCGAGGCCGGTCACAACTTCTGGGTGCTGTACAACGGCTTTGAGTACAGCCAGTCGGTCTCCGGGAGCAACGTCGCCTGCATCGACCACGATGTCAGCGGCACCTCACCTTATCCGGTCGAATGGTGCCTGCACCAGGAGGGCGAAGGCCTCGACTCCCACGACTGGCCCAGCTTTGCCTCGGTCGCGATCTGGGACTTCTTTTCCCGCCTGTCGTCCGAACCGCCAGGCAACCGCGCACCGCCGGCCGGCGGCGGCAACGTGAGGGTTGCGGACCTTGTCGATACGACAATTTCCTTCACCCTCCGCTATCCCGCCGGCATCGGCCAGGTCACCCAGGGCGCGATAGGCCTCTACCCGGCCGGCTCGCAGCAGCCGCTGAGCGGCGGGCCCACCTCGATACTGAGCCTCAGCTTCGACCCCGGCGCCGTTGGCCCCGGCTCGGAGATGCACTACGAGGTGCCGGTCAAGTACGCGAACCAGACGGTCTTTCCGGGCACCTACTCTGTCGCGATCCTCATCTATGTGGCCAACGGCGGCAACCCGATTCCCTACGTCGGCAAGGACCACATCGTGCTGGCGGACGTGAACGTAATCGACCGCAACACGCCGGTCGTGATCGACACGCCCCTGCTGCTGAACAAGGTCTTCTACTAAGCGGCTCGAGGGTACTCAATGCGTTTCACCTGCCTGCTGGCAGCCTTGTTTTCGATGCTACCCGTCACCGGCCAAACCGCGGCTGACCTTTCCGGGGAGTGGTACTTCGACGTGGCTGCGCAGAACGGCCCCGGCCACCGCGACGTTCTGTTCCGGCAGGAGGACCAGCGGGTCATCGGCTTTATCGAGAGCGATTCGGCGAGCGGGCGTTTCGTCGGTCAATTCGATGGCACACGCCTGGACTTCACCGCCGTGCTTGAATTCGGCGGCGAGCCAATGGCCGCCGTGTACCGGGCGACGGTCGACGGTGACTCCATGAGCGGCACGATCGACTTCGGCCTCTACGGCCGCGCGACGTTCACCGGCCATCGCGGCCGGCGGCCGCTGGCAGCGCAGGCGGCGGACGGCGGCCAGATCGAGGGTTTGGCCCGGACCGCCGGCATCGTCGCAGCGAGCGCCGGTGACTTCTTTGGTGTCCAGCGCGACGGCCTGCTGCTGCCCGAAATGCTGGTGGTCCCGGCGGGCACGTTCCGCATGGGCAACAACGGCCCGGCGGTCAAAGCGGATTTCGGCGCGGATTACGCCCACGTGCATACCGTCAGCGTCTCCCCCTTCCGCATGAGCCGCTTTCTGGTGACCAACGCCCAGTACCTGGCCTTCGGCACGGCAACGAAACGCGAGCCGCCCCTGCCGCCCAAAGGCTGGGGGGATTACGCGCGGCGCTACCCCAATCACCCGGTGGTCAACGTCAATTACGCGGACGCCACGGCCTATACGCAGTGGCTCACCGCCATTACCGGCGAGTCTTACCGGCTGCCGAGCGAGGCGGAGTGGGAATACGCCGCGCGCTCCGGCATCGAGGGCCGGAATTTCGTTTTCGGCGACCAGTGGCAGGCCCGCGCGGCCAACACGGCCACCTGGCACATCGGCAGGCTCGTGGATCGTGACGGCTGGAAAGCCTGGTGGGACAGCGAGGGCGAGCGCCTCGCGAAGTCGCAGCCCATGACCACGCGCGTCGGCAGTTTCGCGCCAACGCCGTGGGGCCTGTACGACATGGTTGGCAACGTCTGGCAGTGGACCAGCGACTGGTACGAGGCCGACTACTACCGGCACTCGCCGGGCGAAGATCCCCCCGGCCCACCGGCCGGCGAGGAAAAGGTGCTGCGTGGCTGCTCCTGGTACAACCAGGCCGATGTCTGCTTCATCGCCACCCGGGACCGCTACGCGCCGGACCGGCGGCTGTACTACAACGGCTTCAGAGTGGTTGCGACGGCGCCGGACCCGGGTCCTGCCCGCCCTTAGCCAGCGGGCCGCGCCAGCCGCGCATACCGCGCTCCAGGTTACGGACATCGGTAAAGCCTGCGGCGACCAGCCGTTCGGCCACGTCGTCACCCATGGGTCCGCCGTGGCAGATCATCACGATGGCATGGTCGCGGGGCAGCCGCGTGGCGGCGGACTCCTTGACGCCCGGCCAGGGGATGTTGATCGCCCCCGGGATATGCCCCTCCGCGTAGAGCTCCGGCTCCCGGACATCCACCAGGGTCAGCGGCCGGGCGCCGGCCGGGCGGCCCTGCGCCAACTCGCCAGCCAGGGCCTCGGCCGTGACGCGGGACCAGCCGGCATCCGGGCCGGGCGCCTTGCCACAGGCCGCGAGCAGGACGACGGCCAGAAGCAGCGTGGCCGCGGGAAAGGTCGCTGGACGGCGGCCAGGGAGGTGGCACCAAGAGCGCATCAGCCAAGTCTGCCAGACCCCGGGCCTGCCAGCCACCGGGCGAGGGGTCAGGGCGTCGAGCCGGGCAGGTTAGTGGCGTTGCCGGTGCTCCTGGCAAGGCTCTCGGGCGTGTACAGCTCCATGCGCAGATACAAGAGGCCGAACACGGTGCTTTTCAGCGTATCGACCAGGATCCCGTCACGGTCGCAGCTTGCCGCGAGCGCAAGGAGCCGCTCAAACGTGCGCCGGAAATTCCGCGCGTGTCGACGGCGTATTTCAGTGCCATAGAGGAGATCCGGCATTCCTCCCTCCCGGAGGAGATCGATACTCAGCAACTCGCGCGCAAAGATCTCGCAGTCACCACTGGCGGCCCTGCTGAACATACCTTCCATTTGCTCGCGGTCGTAGTCCCCACTGCCAGCGGGACCCCGGGCTGACATCAGCAACATGCCTGATATTCCGCCAAGCAGGTGATTCACGCTCTCTGCAATGGTGAAGAAACTGTGCTGGCGGGCGACGTCGGTCGACCCTCGCAGTTCGTCGGCTTGCCGCGTCAGCTCCCGCTGCTGAACCAGGAGCCCCAGCACGAGCCAGAGAAAAGCGAGGGGCGCGAACGCACCCTGGAGAAATGTGCCCAGGGATTCGAGAGTCAGCAGCTGGTCGGGGTTGGAATAGTGGAAGTTGGCGACAAAGAACACACCGCCGGAGATCCAGGCGGCAGACACCACGAGACCAAACCAGATACGCCAGTCCAGCTGGCGAACAAACTTCCCGAGGCGGCCCTGTTCTGTCATGACGGATTACAGTCTAGTCGCTTTGCCACGAGGAAGCCGCGCAGGGCCGATGACTCCCTCTGCGCCGGTCCGGCTCACCGCCCTGCTTACGTCAGCCGACTGCGCGAGAACGACCCTCATCATGAGAACTTTAGCTGCCAACAATCCATGGTCAAGTGCATAATGGATTCGTCCGTGATCAACAGGGACAGCCTGCCCACGCCACATCAGGAGGAGCACGATGGACAGTAACTGGATGAACCGGCCGCACAGCCGGCGGGACGCCCTGGGTTCGCTGCTGACGGCAGGCGGCGTGACCGCGGGTGGATTGCTGCTGGGTGCCTGCGCCGCGCAGCCCGGGATGCGGACGACGGCACCGGGCCGCGTGCCCGTGAACTTTGCCGATCCGGCCCAGAGCCTGCGCGCATTCATCAAGCTGACCGGTGATCTCGACCCCAGGAAGGAAACGCCCGGGTGGTTCGGCGGGACGATCTTCGGTGACACGAGCCGTAACCGGCCGCTGATGCCGCTGATTGGCGTCGAGGGCTTCGGCGTGGTCCGCACCGAGGCGCAGCCCGACGGCTCTTTCAGGGTGTTCAACCGCGAATGCGCCTTCTACAAGGACCTGAAGACCGGTGCGTTCATCGACGAATGGAAGAACCCCTACACGCAGGAAATCTGCGAGGTGAAGCCCATTCACAACCTGACGGTAAACGCCCACCTGATCGTCAGCAAGAAGGTCGGCACCGCCATCGAGATGGACTTCGACGGTACGAAGATGGAGGTACCGTTACCGCTCGGCTGGAATCAATTCGGCGACAAGCTGCTCTCGACCTTCGAGGTGCACACCGCCTTCCCCAGCGAACTGAAGCCAGAGGTGTGGCCCCGCGAGTCGGCGGGCAAGGTGCTGCGCATCGCCGAGATCTTCCAACGGGTTGCCAGTCTCGCCGACGTGGAGAATCCCGCCACGACCAGCGCCGACTACTCCGGTACCTGGACGCGTGTCGGCCCCTGGCTGCCGTGGATGCGGCAGGGTCAGGCTGACGGCTCGCTGCTGTTCCGCACGTTCATGACCAAGCTTGCCGGCGTTGACCAGCTTCCAGCCGGCCTGCGCAAGATCACCGAGGAGCGTCTGCCGGAATACTTCCAGGCACCGTCGCCCGATACCTGGGGCAGCAGGAACGACTCGAGCTTCAGCGTGTACGCGCGGGAGAACAAACCGCTGCCGCCGAAGTAAGCGCGGCGTTCGTCGCGACCAGGTCAATGAGTTCCCCGGCCTGATCCACCGGGGTGTCAGATCAGGCTGTCCACCAGCATGGCAATGCCGACGCCGATGATCAGCAGCGCGAAGGTCTTTTGCAGTCGCGGACCGGCGAGGCGCTCGGCCAGCCGCCTGCCGGCGAGCATTGCAACGGCGCCCCCCGCCGCAAACGGCAGCAAGACCGGCCAATCGAGCCGGCCATGCCAGAGCGCACTCGCGGCACCCGCCGAGCCGATGGCAGCAATGATCAGCAGCGACGTCGCGACCGCGCGATGCACACCCATCCGGGTGACGAAGACCAGGGCAGGCACGATCAGAAAGCCGCCGCCAATACCGAACAGACCACTGAGGATGCCCGTACCGAGACCGACGACAACCAGCACGGCGGCGCACGGGGCGGAGAAGCGCAGCTGGCCGTCGGGGGCCAAAACGCACACCGGGCCGCCGTCCGTCTCGTACTGACGGGCACGGACCGCGCTGGCCTGGGTCGGAAACGCCAGGGCGGCGCGCCACATCAGGCAGCCCACGGTCAGGGCGAGCAGCCCGAAACCGGCTACCAGCGCGGACTCGGGCACGTGTCTCGCGGCGAGGATCCCCAGCGGCGCACCAACGACACCGCCCAGCACGAACATCATGGTCGGTTGCCAGACGACCAGCCGGCGCCGGACAGACTGGATGCCACCCACCAGGGCCGTGAGCGCGACAGCGACGAGGGACACCGGCACGGCCCGGTCCGGCGGCAGGCCGAGCAAGTAAATGAGCAGCGGCACGGCAAAGATGGAGCCGCCGCCGCCGGTCAACCCCAGGGCGAGACCGACGAGTGCGCCGGCGGCGATGGCGAGAAGGACAGACATTTCGGGAGAAAGTATAGGCCTTGCGCCGGAATGACGTCCCCGCAGTCTCGTTGATGATCCGCCGCGAGGCGTAGTTGAGAGACTATGAAGGGCTGCTGCGCCCGGCGGCCCCAGCCCCGTGGCAGTATTCTTCCCGGCAGGGCAGCAATGGATTCGGGAGGCTGGGCAATGATGGACGGCATTCGTCAGTACGGTGCGGGTGGCGCCCCGCGGGGGCTGGCCGCGGCCGCCTGGCTCGCCGGCGTGGCCTCACTGCTGGCGGGAATGCAGGCCCCGGCCGGCGACGGGGGCGGCTGGGATTACTACGGCGGCAGCCCCGGCGGCTCCCACTACTCCTCGCTCACCCAGATCAACCGGGACAACGTAGGCTCGCTCGCACTCGCCTGGAGCTACCGCACCGGCGACACGGAGCGCCATCCCGAGCACCGCCAACTGGCCGCCCTGAACGTCACGCCCATCCTGCTGCCGCCGGCTGCGGGCGAGTCGCTCGTGCTGTGCTCGGCGATGAACCGGGTCATTGCTCTCGACCCGGCCACCGGCGCCGAACGCTGGGTCTACGACCCGCAGATCCGCCTGGGACCGGTGGGCCAGAAGTTCCTGTGCCGGGGCGTGGCTTACTGGGAGGACGCCGGCGCCGCAGTGGGCGCCGCCTGCAAGCACCGTATCTTCACAGGCACCAAGGACCTGCGGCTGATCGCGCTCGACGCCCGCACCGGCCAGCCCTGCGCGGATTTTGGCGCCGCGGGCGTGGTGGACGTCCGGCCGGATATCTACGACGACGTGCCAGATCTCAAGGAGGGCGACGTGCAGTTCTCCGCGCCTCCGGTGACCATCGCCGGCCTGGTGGTGATCGGCGCGTCCGACAACAGCAAGTTCTGGCGCGCGGACAGCCCGCGCGGCGAGGTGCGCGCCTTCGACGCCCGCACGGGCGCGCTGCGCTGGAAGTTCGATCCCATCCCCCACGACGCGGCGGACCCGGGGGCGCTCGGCTGGACCGCCGAGGCGCTGGGCAAGACCGGTGGCGGCAACGTCTGGAGCATGATGTCCACGGACCCGGAGCGTGGGTTGCTCTTCCTGCCCACCGCGACGGCGGCTCCCAACAACTTCGGCGGGCACCGGCCCGGCGACAACCGCTACGCCAACTCCGTCGTGGCGCTGCGCGCGGCAGATGGCAGCGTCGCCTGGCATTTCCAGGTCGTTCACCACGACGTCTGGGACCTGGACCTGCCGGCGCAGCCCATCCTGGTCGACCTGCGGCGCGACGGGCAGACGGTGCCCGTCGTCATCCAGCTCACCAAGCAGGGACTCATCTTCGTGCTCAACCGGGAGACCGGCGAGCCGGTGTTCCCGGTGGAAGAACGGCCGGTGCCCACGGACGGCGTACCCGGCGAGCTGCTGTCGCCCACACAGCCCTTTCCGACGCGGCCTGCGCCCCTCGGCACCTTGAAGTACGGCGCGGACGACGCCTGGGGCTTCACGGTCTTCGACCGGGAGGCCTGCCGCCGCAAGCTCGCGTCCTTCGGCCGTGCCGGGCTCTACGAGCCGCCCAGCCTCAAGGGCACGCTGCTGGTGGCCTCGGCCAATAACTGGGGTGGCGCGGCTTACGACCCGGAGCGGGAACTGCTGGTGCTGCCAATTACCCAGGCGCCGATCTACACGAAGCTGAAGCCCACCGCAGAGGTGACGGCCGAGGAACTCGCCCAGCCCCGGCTCGGTCCCATCGGCCCGCCCACGGCGATGGCCGGCACACCCTACTCGTTCCAGTTCGGGCCGGTGCTCTCGCCCCTGTTCTCGCCCTGCACGCCGCCGCCCTGGGGCGAGCTGGCCGCCATCGACCTGTCGGGCGACACGAGCACGCGCTGGCGCTTCACGCTGGGTACGCTGGAGAAGCTGATGCCCGTGCCGATCCCGCTTCGCTTCGGCACACCACTGTCCGGCGGACCCACGATCACGGCGGGCGGCCTGGTCTTCATCGGCGCGAGCGCGGACGACAAGTTCCGCGCCTTCGACATCGACACCGGCAAGCAGCTCTGGGAAACCGGCACGCCCGCCTCCGCCATGGCCACGCCCATGACCTACCAGGTGGGTGGCCGGCAGTTCGTGGTAGTGGCCGCCGGCGGCCACATCGTGACGGGCTTCCGCAACGTCTCGGACTACATAGTGGCTTACGCGCTGCCCCGCTGAGGAGCGCCGGCGGTTGCCCTAGCGGCGGGACCTTAGCACCAGGCCAGCGATGCCCGTGGCCAGGAGCCAGACCGTGGCCGGCCCGGGCACCACCGTCCCGCCATCCACGTTCAGGATGTCGAACGCCCAGGCACCGGTGCGACTGAAGCTCGTGCCGCCGGTCGGGTTGCCATCCTGGTCCGTGATCAGCTGGGAGACGTCGCAGAACTGGCCGGCGGAGCACCCGAACTTGGCGGTGAAGTTCGGCTGTCCCGTATAGGTAAAGCCATCGGCGAGGTCGCCGAGGTGGAAGTTGTCGAACTGCTGGACGGAAACGGTGTAGCTGCCGGGACCCAGCTCCTTCTGGAAGCAGGTATCGTATTCCGCACCGGTTACCACGGATGCCGCCACCGGGCAGTCGCCGGCCGTATCGCCATCGCCACCGTCGTCATTGCGATCAATAAACGCGCCACTCGCGCTATACAGCGTCAGGATCGGGTCGAAGCCGCCCTCTGCGATCGTGGTACCGGCCGCGTTGACCCCACCGGCGTAGGACAGGCTGACCAGCGTCACGACGGAGGTCGTGGACACGGTAAAGTTGAACAGCTGGACGTCGTCGTCCTTGCTGAAGGTGCCGGTGAACGACAGGCTGGCAGCACTGGCGGCTCCGCTAAACGCGAGGCTGGCGGTGGCCCCTAAGGCCACGAGAAAACTACGGACTTGCACTGACGATCTCCTCTGAAGCGGGCGGGTAGTCCGCGCCTCGCACCAGACTACCGCTGCATTATTCTTGCTAGGACCAAGTATACCCGGCCGCCGGCAAACTTCCCCTGCTGGCGAAGGTTACATAACGCCCGCCTCCGCCGCGCAGGGGCGCCGTACCCTAAACACGCCCCACGCATCCGGTGCGTCTCGCGGCAGCGACGGATACCCTGCTCAGAACCGGGAGGACGTCAGCTGCACATCGGCGCCTTTCCAGGCGGCCCGGAACTGCGCGTCCACATCGGTGGCGTCGGCCTTACGGCCCTGGACCTCCAGCGCCTGCTTCAGGCCGAACAGCGCGTAGCCGTTGGCCGGGTTGCGGGCCAGGTCGGCCCAGTACACGGTCTCAGCCTCCCCCGGCCGGCCCGCGGCCAACAGTGCAGCGCCCAGGTAGTGCCGGGTCGGGAAGTACCAGTCCGGCGGCTCGTTGTAGAGAAAGCTGTCCTGGACGCGCACGGCCCGGTCGAGCGCCGCCACCGCACCCTCCCGGTCGCCCCGGTCACCGGCCATCTCGGCGCGCAGGACGGCAGCGGCAACGCCCAGTAGCGCGGGCGCCGGGGCGAAACCCACCAGCTTGTCCCGCATACTGTCGCTGGCGGCAGCCTTGTCCAGGGCAGCCAGCTCGCGGCGCGCATCGCCCGGCTTGCCCGAACGCTCGTAAGCCATGCCGCGGGCGTAGTGCCACATGGCATCGATCAGCGGGTATCCGGCACTTGGCGCCGGCTCCTTCAGGATGTCGCGCCAGCGCCCGAAGCGCACCATCACGTAGAGCGGCTGGGCCATCAGGTGCTGGACCGTCTCTGAAAAGGGCCCGGCGATCATCTGCGGGCTT
>JBBQSA010000004.1:0-101184 GCA_038214295.1 Gammaproteobacteria bacterium | reverse complement strand
TGTGCCGGGCGGACTCGGCGGCTGGGTGATTTACAACAAGAGCCTGCCGATCGCCCCGCTCGCCCTGACCATCGAGGCCGACGAGCGCATCGGCGCCCGCGGTGAAGTGGTCCGGAAGCTCGACGAGGCCAAGCTGCGCCGCGACCTGAAGGCGCTGCACAAGAAGGGCATCGAGGCCCTGACGGTTTCCCTGATTAATTCCTTCGCCAACGGCGACCACGAGGCAAGGATTGCCCGCATCGCAAAGGAAGTCATGCCGAACATCCCGATCTCGCTCTCTTCGGAGATCGTTCCGGAGATGCAGGAGTACGAGCGGACGATCACCACCGTCGCCAATTCCTACGTTCGGCCCAAGGTAGAGACCTACGTCCGCAACCTGCACCGCCAACTGCAAAAGACGATGAGCAAGGTCCAGCTGCACATCCTGCGCTCGGATGGCGGCCTCTCGTCGGCGAAAGCCGCGGAGGAGTATCCCGTCAACCTGCTGATGAGCGGCCCGGCTGGCGGTGTTTCCGGCGCCGTCTGGGTTGCGACGCAGGCCGGCTACAAGAACCTGCTGACCTTCGACATGGGTGGCACGTCGACCGACGTGTGCCTGGTCCAGGATGGCAAGGCACAGTTGCGCCGTGAGACTACCGTCGGCGACGTGGTCGTCCGGGCTTCATCCCTCGACGTCCGCACGGTCGGTGCAGGCGGCGGCTCCATAGCCAAGGTCCCGGAACTCACCAAGGCCCTGCGCGTGGGGCCGGAGAGCGCCGGAGCAGTTCCCGGTCCGGCTGCGTACAACCGCGGCGGCACCCTGCCCACCGTGACCGATGCCAACGTGGTGCTCGGCTACTTGCCGAGTGGCGAGGTCCGGCTCGGCGGCGACATGAAGCTCCGGCGGGATCTGGCGGAAAAGGCGGTCCAGTCCGTCGCTGATGCCCTCAAGCTGTCGACCAAGCAGGCGGCGGCGGGAATCATCGATATCGTTAACGAGAACATGTATGGCGCCCTGCGCCTTGTCTCGGTCGAGAAGGGCTTCGACCCGCGCGACTTCGCGCTGATCGCGTTCGGCGGTGCCGGGCCGCTGCATGCCAATGCGCTTGGCAAGTTGATGAATTCCTGGCCCGTGATCATTCCTCCCGGTCCCGGCGTGCTTTGCGCCTACGGTGATGCCACCACGCGGGTCCGTGACGAGGCCTCGCGGACATTTATCCGGCGTTTCAGCGAGACGACTGCCAAGGAAGTTGCCAAGATCTTCCGCACCCTGGCAGCTTCCGCCTCCAAGGCCCTCGACAACGAAGGGATCCCGAAGTCGGACCAGTCAGCGAGCTACCAGGTGGATATCCGTTACCACGGGCAGGGCCTGCTTCTCACGGTCGACCTCGAGATCGAGGAGTTCGAGCAGCGCGGCCTGGACGGCATTGGCGAGCGTTTCGACGAGATGCACCGCCAATTGTTCACCTTCGCGTTGCCGCTGGAGAAGGAGTTGGTCAACCTGCGCGCGGTTGCCCAGGGCAAGCCGACCAACGTGCGGGCCCTGCGGGTCGACAAGGGGGGCGAGAGCCCGTCCGCTGCCGCCGCCGCGAAACTCACGCTGTTTGTCGAAGGCAAGGACCAGGACGCCACGCTCTACGACCGGTCCAAGCTCAAGTCGGGCAACGTCGTGAAGGGGCCGGCCATCGTGCTCGAGATGGACTCCACCACGCTGATCCTTCCCGGCCACGTCGGCAAGGTCGACGACTGGGGCAATATCCTCATTACGCCCGCGGCCTGATGCAGGCAGCATCCGGTCAGCCCAGCTACAGAATTCAGGAGCAAGCAAATGCCAGCCAAGATTGTTGAGACGCGCCCCCGGCCGTTCAAGCGGGTCAAGATCGACCCGATCACCCTCGATATCATCGAGAACGCGATGCTGAACGCACGCTTCGAGATGGACGCGGTACTGTTCCGCACCGCGATGTCGCCGGGTATTCGCGAGCAGCACGATGAGTTCCCGATGATTGCCAACCTCGACGGCAAGATGGTCGTCGGGCAGTTCGGCAGCTTCATCTATGGGTTCAAGGCGGCCTACCACGGGACGATCGAAGAGGGCGACATGTTCCTCACGACCGACCCCTACACCTGTAACGGTGCGGTCAGCCACTCCAACGACTGGCTCCTGCTCCGGCCCATATTCAAGGACGGTCGGCTGATCTCCTATGCGGCCATGTTCGGCCACATGACGGATATCGGCGGCAAGGTTCCGGGCAGCCTGCCAACAGACGCCCAGTCGATCTTCGAGGAAGGCATCCGGGTGCCGCCCATCAAGATCTTCAAGAAGGATGTCCTGCAGGAGGACATTCTCGAGGTCATCCTGCACAACTGCCGCATGCCGCAGTGGAACCGCAGCGACTTCTACGCCATCGTCGCCGCCATCCGCACTGCCGAGAAGCGCGTCATCGAGATGTCGACCCGGTTCGGCGATGACACCTTCTATTCGGCCCTTGAGGAGCTGCTCGATCGCAACAAGCGGGCGATGACCAAGCTGATCAAGGACGCGGTGCCGGCCAAGAAGCAGTACTTCGAGGACTACCTCTGCGACGACGGCATGGGCATGGGCCCTTACAAGATCAAGTGCGCCATGTGGCGCGAGGGCGAGAAGGTCATCTTCGACTTCGATGGCACCGATCCCCAGTCCACGGGCTCCGTGAACTTCTACCTCAACGAGGAGATGTTCAAGATGTTCTGTGGCGTGTACATGATCATGGTGTTCGACCCGCAGATCATATTCAACGACGGCTTCTATGACCTCATGGAAGTGCGGATCCCCGAGGGTTCCCTCCTGAAGCCGCGCTTCCCGGCCGCTCTTTCCTGCCGGACGCACGCGCTCGGGCGAATCTTCGACATCCTCGGTGGCCTGCTCGGCCAGGGGAATCCCGACTTCCTGTGCGCGGCCGGTTTCTCGGACAGCCCCCACTTCATGTACTCCGGCTATCGGAAGACCGGGGAGTGGTACCAGCTGTACAGCATCGGCTTTGGCGGCATCCCCGGTAAGCCGTTTGGTGACGGTCCTGATGGCCACTCGCTGTGGCCCAATTTCACGAATGTCCCGAACGAATTCCTCGAGAGCTACTTCCCGCTGCGCATCGAGGCCTACGAGACCCTGGCTGACTCAGGCGGTGCCGGCCTTAATCGCGGTGGCAATGCGCTGCGTGTGGCCTACCGGTTCCTGGAGCCCGGCCAGATCTCGATCCACGATGATCGCTGGCTGACCTACCCGTGGGGTGTCAACGGCGGCCTGCCTGGTGCCCGCAGCCGCAAGACGCTCGTCCGCAAGAACGGCAAGAAGGAACTCCTGCCGTCCAAGTGCGACCGGGTGGTCGTAGCTGAGGGCGACCTGCTGTATTTCGACACTTGGGGCGGCGGCGGCTGGGGCGACCCGCTGAAGCGGCCTGCGGAAAAGGTGGTCTTTGACGTCGACGCAGGGCTGGTTACCCGCGAGGGTGCCAAGCGCTATGGCGTGGTCATCAAGCCGAACGCCGCTCTCGACGAGAAGGCCACGGTGGCGCTTCGGGCCAAGATGGCGAAGAAGCGCGGCAAGACCAAGCTGTTCGACTTCGGCGGTACGATTCCCGAACTGAAGAAGGCCTGCAAGAAGGAAACCGGCATGGAGCCGCCGAAGACCCCGGTGTTCCAGACCTGGGTGAAACAAGCACCGGCGGCCAAGGTATCCGGCGGGAAGAAGCCGGCGCGGAAGGTGGCCTAAGGCCACCGGCCTGCCCGCAGCAATCGACGCGCAGCGCCACGAAAGAGGCCCTGGCGCACCAACCGGTGCGCCAGGGCCTTGTTCGTTTGAGGAGGCCTCGCGGCCGATCAGGCGTCGGCGCTGCCCGGCGGATTGTCGGTGGCGATCGAGAGGGCCTGATCCTCGCCCTGGGACAGGAAGTCCGCACCAATCCGCTGGGCCGTGGACTGCAGCCGTGGCACGAAGCGCTGAATGGCCTCGACCTCGGGAACTGCCGTGCTCGAAAAGCGAATGGTCAGGGACGCTAGCAGCCGCTCGCCAGCGAGGATTGGCACCGATAGGCTGAGTTCGTCGGATACCCGGCGCGGACGGCGCCACACGGCGTAGCCGCGTTTGCGGGTCTCCAGCATCAGATCCGCGACTTTCTTGCGGTTGGCCGCCGGCTGGTCCTCGACCTTCCTGGACTTGGCCAGCAAGTCCAGCAGGGCTTCACGCTGCTCCGCTGAGCACCAGGCCAGGTAGGCAATGCCGGAGGCCGAGCCCAGGATCGCAACCCGGAAGCCCGGGCCACGTTTCTCGACAGCGAGCGGACTGCGGTGGTCGGTCGTCTGGCGCACCAGCATGGTCGAGCCCGACAGCGTCGCGATGGCGATGGACCAGACGAGTTCGTTGCACAGCTCGTACATGTAGGGGCGGGCGATCTGCGTCACCCAGGCTTCATCATCGAAACCGTCGGACAAGCCACGAACCAGGATGGTCAGGCGATAGCGCTCGTCACTGGCGGCACGATAGGCATACCCTGCATGGCACAGCGTCTCGAGAATCCGGTAGGTTGTCGTGCGCGGCAGGTCGATCGCGGTGGCGACCTCGGAAACGGTTGCCCCGTTGTGCTGATTCAGCACGTGCAGGACTTCGAGGCCACGAAGAAGGGCGCGGATGGGGCGGGTGGATGTCATCGGGTTCTCAGCTTCCCAGACCTGACCAACAGGCGGACGATGGTAGTCACTGGGACCCTGAAAACCAATAGCAAGCGAGAATTGTTACATACGGTTACGAAACACGGCCGGGCAGGGTGGAGAGCAATGACGATGACCGAGCGCATGGCTGCCGGGCGGCAGGACGGGGTATCGACCGTTCTTGGCGCGTTGATATTTGCGATCTTCACCTACCTTTTCTACGACACCATCACCATACCGACTACGCCCCTGGAGCCACCGGACGCCCGCCTGGTGCTGCGGGCTTTCCATTACACGCTCGGCCTGTCGGTCTGGGTGCTAGTCAGCATCCGCCTTTACTGGTGGATTATTGCGCCCAAGCCAGGGCCGCCACCGGGACTGCCCCCCGCGGCGTTTGCCTTCAGCCGGGCGATTCTCCTGGCGCTACTACTCACTTTTTTTGTGACAGCAATGGTGGGCGCGGTCTACGCCTATGCCGACGGGCAGCCGGTGTCGCTTTACGGGGTGCATCTCCCGCTGCTCATCGCCGAGAGTTACCCGCTGCGCGTCTTTGGCGGCTACTTTCACAGTGCTTTCGGTTTCTATTATCTCGGGCTGGTCGCTTTGTGGCTCGTCGTCGGCCTCTATCAGCACGTCCGGTACCGCGCAGGCCTGTTGCGCCTGCTGCCCGGCTCCCGGGTTTGACGACCTGAATCGCGCAACTGCCGAAGGCAACGCCAATGACCGTATCACCAGTCCGACACGCTCTCCACGCGGGGATACTCCTGGCTCTTCTGGCGGTGGCCGTCTATCTGCCTTTCCAGGTATTCGGGGTCATTCCATACACACGGACTTACTCGGTTCCAGAGGCGCAAGTGGCTGCGCTCCTCGCCGGGACGGAGCTTCCGGACTACTACGCCTTACCGGTCCCCGTGGTTTCGCCCGGCGAGCGGCAACTCCGGCAGCAGGATTTCCTCTGGTGCCGCTTCTGCCATACCCTCCAGGCGGGTGAAGGCCATCGCGTCGGCCCGAACCTGCACCGGATCGTCGGCCGGCCCGCGGGCGTCGTCAGCGGCTTTGCCTACTCCAGGGGCTTCCTCGAGGCCCGGGACAATGGGGTGATCTGGACGCCGGAGACCCTCGATTCCTTCCTGTCTGACCCGCACCACTACGTGCCGGGGAACCGCATGCGCCTCGCTCCCATCACGAACGCTGACCAGCGGCAACGGGTCATTGCGACCCTGCTAGAGGCCACGCGATGAGCGGCGCTGAGCCGGGCCGTGGCACGGTACTGGTCACGGGCGCGAGTCGCGGGCTTGGCCTGGAGTACTGCCGCCAGATGGCGGCCAGTGGCTGGCGTGTGCTTGCAGCCGCCCGGGATCCAGAGCGCGCCGCGGATCTGCAGGCCCTGGCGCGCGCTCCGGGTGCCCGTGTTCGGATACTGAAGCTGGAAGTGACGAGCGAAGCGGATGTCCTGGCCCTGGCTGTCGAGCTGCGCGGCACGCCGCTCGACATGCTCATCAACAATGCCGGGACCTTCGGTCCGGAGGGATCGCCCGGCGGGATGCGTTACCAGAGTCTCGCGCAGATGGATTACGCAATCTGGCGGGACATTCTGGAGGTCAATTTGCTCGCGCCATTCCGGCTGACCGTGGCGCTGGCGCCGAATCTCCGCCTGGCGCCCCGGCCGGTCGTGATCATGCTGTCGAGCGATCTGGGTTCAATCGCCAACAATCGCATGGGACAGTCGCACGCCTATCGCACCAGCAAGGCCGGCCTCAACATGCTGACCAGGAGCATCGCGAACGAATGGCGCGACCTGATCGTCGTCGCGATGGCGCCCGGATGGTGCCAGACGGAGCTGGGAGGCGAGGGCGCCGAGATCGCCCCGGACGACAGCGTGCGGGCCCAGCTCGTGACCTTCGACGGTCTCACGAGCACGCACAGTGGCCAGTTCATCGACCGCTTCGGCCAGCCGGTAGCCTGGTAGGCCCCCGGCCCGTCCCTCTGCCAGGTCCAGAGGCGCCGTCGCGGTGCTCAGTAGATGACGGTCGTCGCCTTGGTCTTCAGGTAGGGGTCGAGTCCCTCGCGGCCAAACTCACGACCCCAGCCCGACTGCTTGTTGCCGCCGAAGGGTATCGCCGGATCAACAGCGGCATGACAGTTGATGCTGACCTGCCCGGCGTCGATCAGGGCCGCCAACTTGTGCGCTGCCGAGATATCACGGGTCCACACACTGCCGGAAAGGCCGTAGACGCTCTTGTTGGCCTCGTCCGCCACCTTCTGCAGGTCCGAATCGCTGAAGGACTGGGCGCACAGTACCGGCCCGAAAATTTCTTCCCGGGCGATCTGCATGTCCATGTTGGTCTTGCTGAACAACGTCGGCTTGACGAAAAACCCCGGGCCGGGCAGCGCGTCGCCACCGCAGACCAGTTCCGCGCCGGACTTCTTGCCTGACGCCACGAAGCCCATCACGCGTTCGCGCTGCTCGGCTGAAATCAGCGGACCAAGATCATTTTCAGGATTCATCCCCGGGCCGATACGGAACTGGTTGGCCATGTCTCCGACGCGGCTGATGACCTTGTCGAAAATGTCCTGGTGCACGAACAGCCGCGTTCCGGCCATGCAATTCTGGCCCTGGAGAAAAAAAGCGCCGCGCGTTACGCCGGGAATTACGCGGTCCAGGTCAGCGTCGGGAAACACCACCATCGGTGACTTGCCGCCCAGCTCGAGTGTCACGCGCTTCAGATTGCCTGCTGCCGCCTGAATGATCTTCTTGCCAACCTCCGTCGAGCCCGTGAACGCGATCTTGTCCACGTCGGGATGAGCGGCAAGGGCGGCACCGGCCGTCTCGCCAAGACCGGGAACGATGTTGATGACCCCAGCCGGGAACCCGACCCGCTTGATGAGTTCACCCAGGAACAGCGCCGTGAGCGGCGTCTGTTCGGCGGGCTTGAGGACGACCGTGCAGCCGGCTGCCAGGGCGGGGCCAAGCTTCAGCGTGGCCATGATCAATGGCGCATTCCAGGGAATGATGGCCCCGACCACGCCGATCGGCTCGCGGCGGGTGTAGGTGAGGGACTCACCGTTGCGGACACCCCCCGGGGACACCGGGATCGTGTCACCGGTGATTTTCGTGGCCCAGCCGGCGTAGTAACGCAGGAAGTCACAGCCAAACGAGGCGATGGAGAACTGGGCGACCATGCGCGGCATGCCGTTGTCCAGCGTCTCGAGCTCGCTGGCCAGGGCCAGGTTGGCTTCGAGCTCGTCGGCCAGCTTCCAGATGAGCTTTGTGCGCTCGTAGGACGTCAGCTTTGACCACTCGCCGCGAAAAGCCTTGCGGGCTGCGGCAACAGCCCGGTCGATATCGTCCTTGCCACCGGCGGCGACCCGGGCGAGCCGCGACTCAGTTGCCGGATCGAAAACGTCGATCATCTCCCTGGTGGAGGAGGCCACCCACTCGCCGCCGATCAGCAGGCGGTGGTCACGACCAAGAAAGGCGCGTGCCTCGGGACTTGGGGTAGTGTTCTGTGCGGCGGCGCTCATGGATAATCTCCGGGGGCTAAGCCAGTCAGCATAATTGCCGGGCCGGGCCACAGGCAAGGCATCAAGCGGTCTGCCGGCCGGAATCACGGGAATTGCGCCATGAGGACCGCGGAGCGGCTGCTGAAGATACTGTCCGGGTTAGAGCGCCTGGGCGCGTTCCTTGCGTTCCTCGTGCTGATCGGCGTCGTCTTTCTGGACGTGGCAAGCCGGGAAGTCACCGGCACCGGCCTGCACTGGGCGATGCAAGTCGGCGTGTACGCCAACCTGGTCGTCGTGCTGCTGGGCATCGGCATCACATCGGCAGCAGGCGCGCACCTGCGCCCCCGGTTTGCCGACGGCTGGTTACCCCGTGCCTGGGACGGGGTTCTGGGGCGCCTCCAGGAAGGCGTCACCGGCCTGTTCTTCGCTGCCTTTGCCATCGTGGGTGCCCTGGTCGTGGCCGAGACCCGCGAACTGGGCGAAAGGGCCCCGGTGCTCGGTAACCTCGTGTGGCCACTGCAGGCACTGATTCCGGCCGTCTCTGCCGCGGGCGCGGTCAGGCACCTGATCTATTCGGCCTGGCCGGCCCTGCGGCCGCGGCAAGCAGCAACGTCGCCGGCCAACCCCGGGACCCCGGGGCCATCGTGACCGTGACGGCGCTACTGCTCATCGGCCTCGTCCTGGCACTGCTGGCACTGCGCCAGCCGGTGGTCGTCATCCTGGGCGCAGCGACGGCATTTTGCTACGCACTGATCAGCCACGGGAACGTCGGCTGGATCGTGGTGGATGCCTGGGAGGCGGCGAATCGCGAGCTGCTGCTCTCGATCCCGCTGTACATCCTCGCTGGCAACCTGATGTCGCGCGGCGCGATGGCCGAGCGGCTGATCCGGGTCAGCAAGGCCCTGGCCGCGCCGGTTCCCGCGGGACTGGCGATCGCGGCTGTCATCAGCTGCGCGCTCTTTGCCGCCGTGTCAGGTTCGGGCACCGTCACGCTGCTGGCAATTGGCCCCGTGATGTACCCCGCGCTGGTGCAGGCCGGCTACCCGCGAGCGTTCGCCGTGGGCTTGCTGTGCGCGGGCGGCACCCTCGGGATCATCATCCCGCCCAGTATTCCGCTGATCCTCTACGGGGTGATGACGCAGACGTCTGTGACGGAACTGTTCCTCGCCGGCATCGGGCCAGGACTGCTGCTGATCATCCTCCTGGCGGGCTATTCGATTACCCGGCACTGGCGCCTCCGTGGCGCGGGCTGGGACGTGGCCGAAATCGGCGCGGCGATCCGGAGCGGGGCGTGGTCGCTGTTGATGCCGGTACTGATCCTCGGCGGAATCTACTCCGGCTATTTCACAGCGACCGAATCCGCGGGTGTGGCGGTTGTCTACGCCGTGCTGGTGGAAACCCTGGTCCATCGCCGGTTGGGTATCCGCGACCTCCATGCCGTGGTCATCGAAACTGTCCAGCTGCTCGGGGCGCTTTTCCCGGTCCTGATGCTCGCGCTGAGCCTGAATGTCTTCCTGACCTACGAGCAGGTGCCCGAGTCGCTCGTCGCCGGTCTGGCGTCGGCCATCGACGGTCCCGGGACATTCCTCCTCTTTACGAATGTGCTCCTGCTGCTCGTCGGGTGCCTGGTCGACATCGGGTCGGCAATCCTGATCCTGGCTCCGCTCCTGAAGCCACTGGCCGTTGCCCAGGGAATCGACCCGGTGCATCTCGGCATACTCATGACCGTGAACCTGGAACTCGGCTACCTGACGCCACCCATGGGGCTCAACCTCATTGTAGCCACCATCGCCTTCCGGGAAGACTTCTGGACGATTTGCCGGGCGGTTCTGCCCTTTATTGCGTTGCTGCTGGCCGGCCTGATCGTCGTCACCTATGTGCCGCAGCTTTCCCTGTTCCTCCTCGCGCGGCCGGGGTGAGATGACGGCGGGCCATCGGGCTGTACAATACCCGCCTAAGGCATTCAGACCATCCACGACTAATAAGCAAAGGACACTCCGATGACGATCAAGGTTGGCGATCGGCTTCCCTCCGGCAAATTCGGCATCATGACGAAGGACGGCCCCGGCTCCCTCTCCAGCCAGGAGTTATTTACCGGGAAGAAAGTCGTGTTCTTCTCGGTGCCCGGTGCATTTACCCCGACTTGCTCCAACAGTCACCTCCCGGGCTACGTCAAGCACGCTGCCGATATCAAGGCGAAGGGCGTGGACACGATTGCCTGCATGTCGGTGAATGACGTTTTCGTGATGGATGCCTGGGGCAAGGACCGCGGCGTTGGCGACAAGGTCCTCATGCTCGCGGACGGCAACGGCGAATTCACCCAGGCCCTCGGCCTTGAACTGGATGCCAGCGGCTTTGGCATGGGCCATCGCAGCCAGCGCTTTTCTATGGTGGTCGAGAACGGCATCGTCAAGGAGCTGAACGTGGAGGCGCCCCGGGAATTCAAGGTCAGCACCGCCGAGTGCGTGCTCGGCCAGCTCTGATTCAGCCACCACCGCACCCAGGAACAGTCCGATGGAAGAAACGCAGGTCGTTCAGACCCTGCCATTCGTGTATGCCGTCTTCAAGTACATACACATCCTGCTCTTTGTCTACTGGCTTGGTGGCGATGCCGGCGTGTTCTACTCGAGCACGTTCGTCATCAACAACAAGCTGTCGCGGGACGCCCGGCTCACTGCGTTCAAGATCTTCCTGAACCTCGACATGCTGCCGCGCTACTGCCTGGCGCTCATGCTGACGGTCGGCGGGATCCTGGCTGAATTCGTCGGCTACGAGCACCCCCTCTGGCAGATGATCGGCATCATCGCGCTTGGCCCGGTCTGGGTCTGGGTGGTGCACATGGTGCACGCGAAGGAGGGCACCGAGTTTGGCAAGGCGCTCGCCAAGGGCGACTACTGGTTCCGTTTCGTCATGATCTTCGCGCTGCCGGCCTCCGTCGTGTATCACTGGATCACAGGGCCGCTGAAGCCGTTTCCCTGGCTGGCCGGCAAGCTGCTGATTTTCGCGTTCCTGATTTTCTGTGGATTCATGATTCGCAGGAAGCTGCCCCCGTTTATCGAGGGGTTCCGGATGATGGCCGGCCAGGGCGTCACGCCGGAAAGCGATACAAAGATGTATGACGGGCTGATGGCCTGCCGCCCCTACGTGTGGGCGATCTGGGGCGGCGTTGCGCTGTCCGCCTTCCTGGGAGTCTGGAAGCCGGGTATGTGACCGCTACCGGGTCATCCGGTAGGTCACTATCGCCGTCGCTGACGAGGCGGCAATGAGCGCTGCTACGGGCAGGAAGTTGCCGGTGTAGAGGTACCCGGCGACGATGCTGAAGCTGCCGCTGAGCACAAGGCCCAGCGAGCTCGACAGCCCTGCCGCGGTCCCGGCGATGTCCGGGCGGCAGTTCACCGCGCCGGCGACTGACAGCGGTGTCTGGATGCCGGCCGCGAACATGAGCAGGGTGAGGGGCAGCAGAAGGCCCGCGAGGCTCACGCCCCAGGCGGCCGTCGCCACCAGCAGCAGGGTTCCGGACGTCACGATCAGCCCGGCGCTGGCCCGGAGCACCGCCCTCACCCCGAAGTGCGCCGTCAGCCGGGCCCCGCTTGCGGCGCCCGCCACGTAGACCAGGCCCATGGCGCCCCAGATTGCACCAAACTGGGCTTCGTCCAGTCCCAGGTGATCCGCGAACACGACCACCGCCACTGCGAGGAACGCGAAGAAGCAGCCCTGCATGAAGGCGTACATGAGGGTGTAGCCGAGGAAGACACGGGAGCCCAGCAACTCCATGTAGCTGGTTGTCCAGTGGCGAGAGCCGGCAACTACCGGCAGCCGCTGTCGCGTCTCGCCAAGGAGAAAAAACATCGCGACGGTCACCAGCAGGCCGAGAGCGGCACTGGCGGCAAAGACCATTTGCGGACCGCCCCAGCGCGTGAGGAAGCCACCCAGCAGGGGGCCGATGACCGGCGCGACGCCCATCGCGGCACCGATCCAGGACAGGGCCCGCACGGCTCCAAGGGCGTCATTGGTGTCCCGAACGATGGCCCGGGAGCCAACGGTCCCCACGCTCACCCCGAGAGCCTGCAGCAGTCGGTAGACGAGCAGCGCCTGGAAGCTGGTGACGGTGGCGCAGGCGACACTCGCGGCTGTAAACAGGACGAAGCCGGTCAGGATGACGGGCCTGCGGCCATACCGGTCACTCAGCGCGCCGACCAGGGGCTGGCCCGCGCCAAGGCCAAAGAGATAGGTGGCGATCAGGAACTGTGCCTGCGAATGGCCGACCGCGAATTGGTCAGCCAGGGCTCCGAGGCTCGGCACAACGACGATCATCCCGAAGGGCGAGAGCGAACTCGCCAGGCTCAGCAGCCAGAGGGACGGGGTGGTCCCGCGGGTCAACGGAGCCGCTTCTCGATTTCCGGAATGATCTCGAAGAGGTCACCGACGAGGCCGATGTCCGCAATCTCGAAGATCGGCGCCTCGCCGTCCTTGTTTACCGCCACGATAGTGCCGGCATCCTTGATGCCCGTCAGGTGCTGGATGGCGCCCGAGATGCCGAAGGCCATGTAGAGATCGGGCGCGATGATCTTGCCCGTCTGCCCAACCTGCATGTCGTTGGGGACGAAACCGGCATCCACCGCCGCGCGCGAGGCTCCGACGGCCGCGCCGACCCGGTCAGCCAGCTGGAAGAGGAGGCCGAAGTTCTCGGCGCTGCCAACGCCGCGGCCGCCGGAGAGCACAAGGCGCGCGGTCTGCAGGTCTGGCCGGTCCGTCTTGCCGGAGCGCAACTCGACAAAGCGGGAATGGGACGGCGGTGCCACGCTGGCGTCGACCGGCCGTATGGAGGCGGAGTTGCCGCCTGCTACCGGCTTGAAGGAAGCACCGCGCACGGTGGCGAGCACCTTGATGCTTGCCGGCACTTCCACCGTGACAAGTGCGTTGCCGGCGTAGATCGGCCGCTGGAACGTGCGTGGCGCAACGACGGCCATCACGTCGCTGACCTGTGGCGTGCCGAGGAGCGCGGCAACCCGGGGCAGCAGATCCTTGCCGAAGGTGGTGGACGGTGCCAGCACCACGTCGTAGTCGCCGGCGAGGGCCGCAATCTGCGGCGCCAGTACAGCGGCCACCGGGTTCGCGTTCGCCGGGCTCGTGACCGTGAGCACCGTGGCCACGCCCGCCAGCGTGGCGGCCTCGGCGGCCACTGCCGCTGTGTCGCTGCCCAGGACGACCAGATCGATGGCACTCGGGTCGATCGCAATGGCGCAGGCGACGCAGCGCGCAGTGCTCTGGTTGAGGTGGCGGCCGTCGTGCTCACCGATGATCAGGATCCGGCTCATGCCAGCAACCCCCGGTCACGCAGGGCGCCGACCAGTTCATCCACGTTCTTGACCATGACCCCCCGCGACCGGGACGGCGGACTTTCGTACTTCGTCACCCGCAGGAGCGGGGCCACGTCAACGCCGAAGGACTCGATCGGGATTATCTCGATGGGCTTCTTCTTGGCCTTCATGATGTCCGGCAGCTTCACGTAGCGCGGCTCGTTGAGCCGCAAGTCGCTGGTGACGACGGCCGGCAGGTCAACTTCCAGGACCTCGAGGCCGGCGTCCACCTCCCGGGTCACCCTGGCCACGTTGCCGTTTAGTTCGAGCTTCGACGCGAACGTCGCCTGCGGGCGATCCCAGAGCGCGGCGAGCATCTGCCCGGTCTGGTTACAGTCATCGTCGATGGCCTGCTTGCCCAGCAGGACGAGGCCGGGTTGCTCCTTCTCGACGAGCATGTGGAGAATGCGGGCCGCTGCCAGCGGCTCGAGCTCTGCGTCAGTTTGCACGAGGATGGCCCGGTCCGCTCCCATGGCGAGCCCGGTGCGCAGCTGCTGCTGGGCGTCCTCGGGTCCGATGGACACCACCACGATCTCCTGGGCGACGCCCTGCTCCCTGATCCGCAGGGCTTCCTCAAGCGCGATCTCATCGAACGGGTTGATGCTCATCTTGAGCCCGTCGGTGACGACACCAGTGCCATCAGCCTTGACGCGAATGCGGACGTTGTAGTCAACAACGCGCTTCAGGCATACGATGATTTTCTGCATGAGGGAACAGTCCTTGTGGGCCGATTCGCGGAGAGCCGGCTATTTTCAACGACCAGTGCATGAGGAACAAGCCGTTATGGCGTCAACGAAAGCCGGTCGCCTGGAATCACCACTGATAGGCGTGCGGGAGCTGGCGGCGGCATTGTCGGCGCTCCCCCCTGGCGAAGTCCACGCGCGGGCCCCGTGGGTCGTGGTGGACTGCCGCTTCAATCTCCTCAAGCCGGACGCCGGGCGAGCGGCCTACCTCGATGGGCACATCCCTGGCGCCTGGTACGCGGATCTGGACCGGGACCTGTCGTCGTCGCCGGGTCCCCTGACAGGGCGTCACCCCCTGCCGGAGCCGGAGCAGCTGCGCCTGCTGTTCGGCCGCTTCGGTATCGGGCCGGAAAGTCGGGTGGTGGCCTATGACGAGGGTGGGGGAGGCATCGCTGCCCGCCTGTGGTGGCTGCTGCGCTGGATGGGCCACCGGTCCGCGTACCTGCTGGATGGGGGGCTTGCTGCCTGGCAGAAGGCCGGCCTGTCCCTCAGCCAGGCGATTCCAGACCCGCAGCAGCGGCGCTTCGTCGGCGAGCCCGGCCATATGCCCGTCCTGACGACCGAGGCGGTGGCCAAGGGCCTCTCCGGGCAGACCATCCAGCTGCTCGACGTGCGCGCCGAGGAGCGCTTCCTGGGCCGAGTGGAACCGATAGACCCGGTAGCCGGTCACGTGCCCGGGGCCGCCAACGTCCCGTTCGCGGGCAACCTGGATGCTGACCAGCGCTTCCAGGCCCCGGAAGCCCTTGGGCGGCGTTACGCGCCGCTGGCGGCTGGACACCAGCCGGCCGACATCGTGTGCATGTGCGGCTCCGGCGTAACGGCGTGCCACGGCATTCTGGCGCTCGAACTGGCCGGTGTGCCGGGCGCGGCCCTCTACGCGGGCTCCTGGAGCGAGTGGATCCGGTCGCCCGACCGGCCCGTCGCCACGTCGGCGCCAGGTCCGGCGACCCCGGCCGGCTGAATAGCGGACAACCCGGCAGAAATTGTCCGGGCGGGCGGTTGGCTCCCGTAACCTTTCGCCGTAGAGTCTCGCCCCGCCAATCACCTCACCAAGGACGTCCTCCGGCATGAACAGCAGCATCCTGCAGCGCGACCACCGGGCCATTCGCGGCACCATTGCCTATACCAGCAACAAGCCCGATCGTGTCGGACAGGACCGCGGGCGCGAGCACTTCCACATTTCCGTGCACAGCGATGGCCGGCGGACCTGCAGCGCGCACTCAGAGATCGACGACCGGCCGAGCGTGATGCGGGATATCGTCTACAGCCTCGATGAGCACTGGCTGCCCACGGACTGCACGGTGCGGCTCACCGTCAACGACCGCTTCATGGGCAGTGGCTGGTTCCGCTTCGGCCCGGATTTCGCGGAGTGCGAGACCTACACCTCACTGGATGGCCGGGTGACTCAGCGTATGGAGACCAAAGGCCGCCTGCAGGCCTTCCAGAATCACGCGATCGTCTGCGACGCGTGGCACATGCAGCTGTTCGACCGGCACAAGGGCCCGGGGCTGCAGAGCATCGACGAGATGCTGCTGTCGTCGCCCGATCATCGCGGGGCCACCGGACCCATGCTGTTCCGGATCGGCTTTGGCGTCGAGTACGTGGGCGAGGAGCGGATCACGGTGAAGGCGGGCGCTTTCGACGCGCTGCACTTCCGCTTCGTGTCGTCACCTGGCCTGCCCCAGGCTCATCCACCCTACGACATCTGGTGCACCGCTGACGGCGACTACGTCTTTCTGAAGGGTGTCATTGGCGGCTACATGCTGACCGAGTACGAACTGGTGCGCCTGGAATACGAGAACGCCTGAACAGGCGGACCGGGTCACTACCGCGCGTTCACTCCCGCGCGGCCAGGCCCGCGCGTTCGACCAGTTCCACCCATTCCCCGGCCGGGCCGACGGTGACGGCGGCCCGCTGGCCGCTGTAGGGGAACTCGGCGATGCGCGCCGGCGGCGCCCGCCAGCGCAGGTCGAACTCGTCGAGTGATTCCACGCCGAAGCTCACCATCGCCGGCCCCGGTGGCATTGCACCCGGTGGCACGCGGCGCGGCAGCGCCGCGGCAGGATACTCGTCCAGTTCGATGAGGAAGTCCTTCGGCAGCGGCGCCACCGCCAGTGGATAGGTGGTCGTGAGCGGCAGCCCGAGGGCCCGGGACAAGGTCGTGATCTGCCACGCCGCCGGCTCGCCGACCGGCAGGCCCAGTCCCCGGCCGTAGAAATCCCTCAGAGCGGTCATCGACGGTCCGCCGACCACCATGATGAAGACCCGGTCCACGGGGGTAGCGGCGGGCGTCATGGGGATGCGGAAGCCGGACGGGACCACCCGGGTGAAGTAGAGCAGCTCCCGGGAAGGCCCAAGAGCCTGCATGGCCCGGGGCGCATCCGCTGCCTGCCAGAGGTTCCTGGGCGGCCCGATGACCGTGAACGCGGTTCCCGCGAACTGGCGGAGCAGGGCGTCGGGATCCTGAACCACGTTTTCAATCGCGTTCCAGCCAAAGGTGGTACCTGCCTCCGGCGCCGCCGCTGCCGGATCCTCGATCATCCGCAGGTAGACCGGCCGCCGGCTGGCGGGCTCGAGGATCACGAATTTGCGCCCGGCGAGCGCGGGGGCCGCCCACAGCATCGCCTGCTCTGCCGGAACCACGCCCCGGTGTACGGGCTGGTAGCCGAGCTCGTCCCGGTAGGGGCCCTCCATCGCGGCCAGCTGGTTGACGATGAGAGTCACGGTCGCAATATATTTCAGCATTCGGTGCCCCAGCATCCCGCGGTCGTCCACGGGCCATGCTTCCGGATTCTAGTCGCCCCTGGAGCCGTGGCAACGCCCCGGTCGACGGGGCTCTGCTGGCTTGGGGAAGCGACCTGATTCCGGTATCGTGATCGCCGCATCAGACGCGGTGGGATTCGATGGCGGCAAAGGACGGCAGCGGCTTGTACTACGGCTGGATCATCGCCGTCGCTTCCGGCCTCATCCTGGTGGTCACCAATGGCATGACCCTGGGTGGCCTGAACGTCTTCGACAAGCCTCTGCTCGAGGCTCTCGGCCAGGCGACCGGCGCACCCGTCAGCCTGGCGGCACTCAAGTCGCGGGATGCGATCACCCTGGCCGTCAGTGGCCTGATGGCCCCGCTGGCCGGCGCCGCCGCCGACCGCTTCGGGGTCCGGCCACTGATGATCATCGGGGCCCTGCTGCTGTCGATCGGCTATTTCCTCTACTCCACGGTGGACAGCCTTGGCGATATCTACGGCATTCACGTGCTGTTCGCGTCGGCCCTGGCCACCTGCGGCCTGGTCGTCAACGTGATCCTCGTGTCCCGCTGGTTCGTGAAGGATCGCGGCCTCGCGCTGGGCATTGCGCTTGCTGGCACGAGCCTCGGCAACGGCACGCTGCCACCGCTGAACGCCGCGCTGATGGGTGAGGTGGGCTGGAGGGCGGCGTTTGCCTGGACCAGCCTCCTGCCGCTGCTGCTGATCCCCGTGATCCTGTTTGTCATCCGGGAACGGCCCGCGGACCTGGCTGCGCAGAAGCCTCCCGCCGGCTCCGTCGGAGAGGCGACGGCCGCCAGGAGCAGCCTCGATCTGCGCGCCGCCCTTCAGTCGGCCAACTTCTGGGTGCTGGCACTGATCGCGATGCTCACCTTCTTCTCGATCATCGGCACCCAGGCACACCTCAATCTGTACATCCTCGGCCGCGGCTTCTCGCAGATGGATGCGGGTTTCAGCTACACAGTCCTGTTTTACCTGGGGCTGGTTGGCAAGGTCTCCAGCGGTTTCCTGGCGGACCGGCTGGGCCACAAGCGGATCTTCGTGACGACGCTCACCGTCATGGCAGCCGGCGCCTGGCTGCTGGCGGTGCCGTCGGGAAATAGCCTGTGGGGCGGGCTCGTCCTCTTCGGTCTTGGCTGGGGTGGGCTGTACACGCTGCTCCAGTTGCTTGCCGCGGACTACTTCGGTCCGCAGCATCTCGGCAAGATCCTGGGCGCCATTACGGTGCTTGACACGCTCGGTGGGGGGCTTGGTCCGCCGTTGATCGGCGCGATCCGCGATGGCGCCGGCGCCTACGGGCCGGCATTCATGCTGGTGGCAGGCCTTGTCAGCCTGGCGCTGCTCATCTCCACCCGCTTCCGGCTGGACAGGCCGGTGCCCCGGCCAACCGCGGCCACCTGAGACATGCCCATGCAAGATGCTTTCAAGCCCAGTGGTGCCCTGCGCGGCGTTCGCTACGAGATCCGCGGCAAGCTCGCGAACCAGGCCCACGAGATGGAACGGCGCGGTTACGAGATCATCTCGCTGAACATTGGCAACCCTGGCCGCTTCGGCTTTCGCGCGCCGGAGACGATGCGCCTCGCGATGATCGAGAACCTGTCCAGCGCCGAAGGGTACTGCCATCAGAAGGGCATTTTTCCTGCACGCGAGGCCGTCGTCATGCAGCAGCAGTCCCGCGGGGTAACCGGGGTGACGGCGGAAGACGTGTTCATTGGTAATGGCGTCAGTGAACTGATCGACCTGACCCTCCGGGCGCTGCTCGATCCCGGCGACGAGATCCTGGTGCCGAGCCCGGACTACCCGTTGTGGACCGCCAGCGTGACCCTGAACCAGGGCACGGCCGTGCACTATCCCTGCCCCCCGGAGTCGGGCTTTCAGCCGGACCCGGTCGCCATCGAGCGCCTGGTGACCTCCCGCACCCGCGGCATCGTCGTAATCAACCCCAACAACCCGACCGGGGCCGTCTATTCCGAGGAAACCCTGCGGGCCATTGTCCGGATCGCCGAGAAACACCAGCTCGTGGTCTTCAGCGACGAGATCTACGACCAGATGACCTACGACGACGCGAAGTTCATACCGCTCGCGACGCTGGTCAACGACACCCTGTGCGCCACCTTCAGCGGCTTGTCCAAGGTCTATCGCGCCTGCGGTTATCGCGTGGGCTGGGTGTCCTTCAGTGGCGCGCGCGAGCAGGCCGGGGATTACCTCCAGGCGCTGGACCTGCTGGCGTCGCTCCGGCTGTGCAGCAACGTGCCGGGGCAGTGGGCGGTACAGACGGCGCTGGGTGGCTACCAGAGCATCCAGGAGCTGATCCGCCCGGGCGGCAGGCTCTATGAGTCGCGGCGGGTCATCATCGACTCGGTGGCGGCCAGTCCGTACCTCTACGTCGTGCCGCCGAGCGGAGCCCTTTACGCGTTCATCGGCGTTGACAAGGCACGCTTTCCCGATTTTGATGACCAGGATTTCGCGCTCGACCTGCTGGAGAAGAAGCACGTGCTCGTGGCACCCGGCACCAGCTTCAACACCCGGGACAATAACTACTTCCGCATCACCAACCTTCCGGATGCGGAGACCCTGCGGGAGGTCTTCACGCGCATTCACGACCTGCTCGAAAGCCATGCCGCCGAACGGGCAGCCTGACGTCCGGACTCGGCGTCCAGTCGCCGGCCACGGGCCGCGGCAGGAATGATCGACGGCTCAGCGAGCGCCGAGGTACTCACCGGCGGCGGCACCATCGTGACCGCCACCCCCCGCCTCGCGAGGCAGATCCAGCTTCGGCACGACCAGGCCCGGTTGGCCGCGGGCGCGCGCGCCTGGCCCACGGCCGACGTGCTCCCGCTGGATGCCTGGCTGCGCCGCGCCTGGGAAGCTAACGCCGTGGGGGAACGGCTGCTCGGCAGGCTCCGTCTGCTGGCCGAGAACGAGAGCCGTCTCGTCTGGCGCCGGGTGCTCTTGCGCGGAGGCGCGCACCGGCCGGATGCGGGCGTCATCGTCCCGCTGGTGGCGAATGGCTGGCGCCTGTGTCAGTCCTGGGGCATCCGGCCGCAGGATCTCGCGGCGGCCGCGGAGTCCGACGACAGCCGGGCATTTGCCGGCTGGGTAGCGGCCTATGCCGCCGAACTGGCGCGGCGCGGCTGGCTGGACAGCGGTGGACTGCTCACCGCCCTGGGAAGCGATGGCACGGCGGCCCGGGCTGCCGGAGAGAGCACGCTCGGCTTCGCAGGCTTCGAGCCCTGGACGCCGTCTCTCGCGGCTCTCGCGGCGGCGCTGGAAGAGGCGGGAGCCAGTGTCCACCGCAGCGCGCCGCCTGCGCGTGCGGGTCACTGCCTCGTCGTATCGGCCAGTGACGAGCGCGATGAGCTGGCGCGGGCCTGCCGCTGGGCCGCGGGCCACGCGACGAAGGATTCGGGAGCTAGCGTGGCGATCATCACGCCCGATCTCGAGCAGGACGCCGGGCAAGTACGCCGGACGGCGCTCGGGATCCTGGCGCCCGGCTGGCAACTCAGGGAGCCGCGATCGCGGCCCGTCGCCCTCGCCATCGGTCGTAGTCTGGTGGATTACCCGGTCGTGGCCTGTGCGCTCGGCGTGCTCCGGCTGCTGACGAGTGATGCCAGCTTCGAGGAGGCGAGCCTGCTGTTGCGCTCCGCCTACCTGGTGGGCGCCGAGGCGGAGCGCGGCAGCCGGGCCGGCGCGGAACTCCGGCTGCGTCGCCTGCCCCTCGAGCGTATCCGCGTCCCGACGCTCCTGCGCATCCTCGGGGAGGACGCCAGCATGGCCCGGGGCTGCTGGCGCCAGGCAGACGGCCTGGCGGCTACCGAGCGCCGTCGTCAGCGGCCGCCGAGCGAGTGGGCAGGCCACTTCACGGCCTGGCTGATGGCGGCCGGCTGGCCGGGCGACAGGAGCCTGGCAAGCGAGGAGTACCAGGCGGCTGAGGCCTGGCAGCACCTGCTGGAATCCTTTGCCGGGACCGACGAGGTGGCGGGCACGCTTGCCCTGGGCGCCGCGCTGGAGCTTCTCACCCAGCAGGCGCGGGACCGGGCCTTCGAACCGGAGAGCCCGGCCGGCGCCATCCAGGTCCTGACGCTGCGCGAGGCCGAGGGGCAGGACTTCGACGCCCTCTGGGTTTGCGGCCTCACGGCCGACGAGTGGCCCCCGCCAGCGCGTCCCCACCCGCTGATTCCGCTAGCGTTGCAGCAGGCGGTCGGAATACCGGAGGCGGCCCCCGCGACACTCGAGGCCCACACCCGCCGTCGCTTCAGCCGGCTGCTGGCCTCGGCCGGCGAGCTGGTCCTGAGCTGGCCCGCCCAGTGGGACGAGACGGAAACTTTGCCGAGCCCGTTGCTGGCGGGTCTCGATGGGCCTGGCGACGAGCCGGGTGGAACTACCCAGGTCCTTTACCCTGACCGGGAACGGATCGCCGCCTCGGCGGCGCTGGAGGAGTGCGCCACCGACGTCGCGCCGGCACTGCCGTCCGCAACCGCCGTGCCCGGGGGCGCCCGTGTGCTGGCCCTGCAGGCGATCTGTCCCGCGCGTGCGTTTGTCGAGATCCGCTTGCGCGGGGCGGCCCTTGATCCGCCGGCGCGGCCGCTGGATCTCGCCACTCGCGGCCGGATCGTGCACCGGCTCTTCGAGCGCCTGTACCGGTTGCCGGCCTGTTCCCGTGGGCTTGGTGGACCCGGCACCAGCGAGCTGCGGGAGGCCTTTGCCGGCCTCGTCGGGGGCGTCCTCGATGAGTTCCTCCCGGCCGGCGACGCGTTCCTGGATCATCTGCGGCCCCTAGAGGAGGAACGCCTGTGGGCGCTGGTGCTGAGCCTGCGTGAACTCGACAAGGCACGGCCAGCCTTCGACGTGGTGACCGAGGTCGAGCGCCGGGTGCGGGTCGGGCTGCTGGAACTCAGCGTGCGCTTGGACCGGCTGGATCGCCTGGAGGATGACGGCGAACTGGTGCTCGACTACAAGACCGGCCAGTTCGCCTTCGGGGGCTGGAAGCGGCCACGCCTGCCCGAGAGCCAGTTGCCGCTCTACGCCGTGACCGCTGGCAGCCGCGGTCTGGCGGTCATCCAGCTCCGTCCGGGTGGCGGGCTTCTGCGCGGGATTGGCGCTGACGGCCTGGACATCAACGGCATGAAGACCGCGGCTCAGTACTTCAGGGACGTCAGCCTCGACTGGCCCGGCGCGCTGGAGCGCTGGCGGGTCCAGCTTGAGACGCTGGCCGGGGAATTCTGCGCCGGGGATTTCCGCGTAAATCCGGCCGATGAGCGCACGGCGGGCGGCCAGTTTGCCGGATTGACCCGGATTCACGACTTCCTCCCAGTTGCAGACGACGACGGTCTTCCGGAAGGGGCTGAGGAATGACGGCGCCGCCTGTGGCACCGGACGCCGCCGAACGGCAGCGTGCGCTGGACACGCGCCGGTCATTCCTTGTCCAGGCGCCAGCGGGCGCCGGCAAGACAGAACTGCTGGTCCAGCGCTACCTGCGGCTGCTTGCCCAGGCCTCGGAACCGGAAGAGATCCTCGCGGTGACCTTCACGCGCAAGGCGGCGGCGGAGATGCAGCGGCGCATCGTGGGTGCGCTGGCGGGTGATGCGGCAGGCGGGTCCACCGGCGGCACCAGCCCGGCGCTGCAGACGCTGGTGACCGCCGTACAGGCCCGGGACGGGGACCGTGGCTGGCAGCTCGCCCGGCATCCCGCCCGGCTGCGTATCAGCACCATCGACGCTCTCAACGCCGCCCTGGCCCGCAGTGCGCCGGTCAGTGCCGGCGCCAGTGTCCTGCGGCCGGTGGCGGAGCAGCCCGACCGGCTCTACCGTCTTGCCAGCCGCGGTGCGCTGCGGATGCTTGGCGAGCCCGACGGAGCCGGCGCGGCCGTCGCCGACCTGCTGCGGCACCTGGACAACGATCCGGGCCGTGCCGAACAACTCCTCGCCGGGCTGCTCGCGCGTCGCGACCAGTGGCTGCCGTTCATCGGAGCCGGCCTGGACCTGGACGCTGCCCGGCGGGAGCTCGAGGCGAGCCTCGCGCGCCTGGTTGAGCGCGAACTGGAGCGGGTAGAGGCCGGCATTCCGGCCGGGCAGCGCGACGCGCTTGCCGAGATCGTGCACGCGGCCGCGATCAACCGTGGTCTGTCACTGGCGCCGGGCACGGCGGACCAGCCGCTGGCCAACCGCGCAGCCTGGTGGAAATTCGCGGCGGCGACCCTGCTGACCGGCAAGAACGACTGGCGCAAGAGCCTCACCGTGCGCGAGGGATTCCCGCCTGAGCAGAAGGGCCTGAAGGCCCACGCGCAGGAAGTGCTCGGCGCGCTGCGCGCCGCCGGCCGGCTGCTGGACGCGTTCATGAGCGTGCAGAAGCTCCCGGCGCCGCACTACTCCGGCGTGCAATGGAGCGCGCTGGACGCCTTGCTTCGGCTACTGCCCTTCGCTGCAGCCGAGCTCAAGCTGGTGTTTGCGGCTGAGGGCGCGACGGACTACGCGGAAATCGCGGCGGAGGCGAGGGCGGCCCTGGGCGACGAGAGTGACCCGAGCAGCCTTGCGTTGCGGGTCGACGGGCGGCTCCAGCACCTGCTGCTCGACGAGTTTCAGGACACTTCCGAGGCCCAGTACGCTCTGCTGCGCGCGCTGACCCGGGGCTGGAGCTCGGGCGACGGACGCACGCTGTTTCTTGTCGGTGACCCGATGCAGTCGGTCTACCGCTTCCGCCAGGCGGAGGTCCGTCTCTTCCTGGATGTCAGGGACCACGGACTGCCGGGAGTCGTCCTGGAATTCGTCCGGCTGAGGGCCAATTTCCGCTCCATTCCCGCGCTGGTGAGCTGGACCAATGACACGTTCGCACGGGTGTTCCCCGCAACGGATGACCTGGTGAGCAGCGCGATTTCGTTTGCACCCAGCGTGGCCGCACGGTCTGGTCCGGACAGGAATCCGGGGGCCGTCACCCTCCACGCGTCCGCCTGGGAGCGGCCCGATGCGGAAGCCGACGACATCGTGCGGGTCGTCGTCGATGCGCTCGCGGACCGCCCGGGAGGCAGCATTGGCATTCTCGTGCGGAGCCGGAGCCACGCGGCCCACCTGCTGGCGGCGCTCCGGGCCGCAACGATCCCGCTGGCGGCCACCGACCTCGTCGCGGTCGGGCGTACAGCTCTCACCCACGACCTCCTTGCCATCACCCGCGCGCTCGTCCACACGGGCGACCGGCTGGCCTGGCTGACCGTGTTCCGCGCGCCCTGGTGCGGGCTGTCGCTGGCGGATCTGCTCCGCCTTGCCGGTACGCCGGACGGGCAAAGTCTCTACGAGCGGGCCTGCCACCTGGCGCAGGATCCCGCCGCCGGGGACGAGCTGACAGCCGATGGCAGGGCGCGACTCGCCCGTGTGACGGCGGCCTTCAGGTCCGGTCTCGGCCGCCTGGGGCAGATCCCGCTGCGGGATGTTGTCGAGGGCGTCTGGCTGGAGGTCGGCGGTCCCGTCGCCGCTGGCCACGAACTGCCTCTCGCCGACCTGATCCTCGACGAAATCGGACGCCATGATGTTGGCGGCGACTGTGCGGACATGGAGGCCCTCGCACGGTCTCTGGACAAGATGCGGGGCTCGCTGCCAGAGCCCGGCGCCGCGGTGCAGGTGATTACGATCCACAAGGCCAAGGGCCTGCAGTTCGACACGGTCATTGTGCCGGCGTTGGGCCGGGGCATCCGGCGGGAGGGTCGCCCGGCACTCCTCTGGCAGGAACTCGCGCAGCCGGGGTCCCTGGACCTGCTGCTCGCGCCGGTGAATGCGAGCGGCGCGGCGAATGACCCGCTGTACGAGCTGCTCTGGAACCTGCGAGCCCAGCAGGACCTGGCCGAAACCGACCGGCTGCTCTACGTCGCGGTCACCCGTGCCCGGGAACGCCTGCACCTGTTTGGGCAGGTCCAGCCGGTCAGGCGGCGGGTGGTGGAGGGGGGCGACGCCCGCCCGGCGCGGGGCAGCCTGCTGGACCGGTTGTGGCCGGTGCTGGGCGCCACCTGGCCCAGGGTTGCCTCAACGCCGCCCGCCATGGCAGCGGACGAGACGGCCGACGACCCTGCTGTCTATCTTGGCGCCGACCCTGACTCCGACTCTGGCCTACAGTGGCGCCAGCCGCCACTCCACCGGCTGCCGGCGGACTGGCACCGGCCGTCAGCGCCGCCCGGCATGCCGCTGCCCGCACCGGCGCTGGTGACGGTCCGGACACTGGTCGCCTACGACTGGGCAAGTGCCTGGGCGCGCCAGGCGGGCTCGGTCGCCCACCGCTGGCTGCAGCAGATGGCTGTCGACGGCGTGGACCGGTATGCGGATGTCCGCCTTGAAGCGCTGCGGCCCCGGTTCCGGCGGCTGCTGCTCCGGCAGGGCGTCGAGGCCGCGGCTCTCGACAAGGCGACCGAACGGGTAGTCACGGCCTTGCAGTCGGCACTCAGCGACCCGACGGGACGCTGGCTGCTCTCGGCCGAACACCGGGGCTGCCTCAATGAGTATGCCGTTACGGTGGTGGAGGGTGGCCGCTTCCGGAAGCTGGTGATCGACCGGGCATTCATCGACGCGGACGGCATCCGCTGGATCATCGACTACAAGACCGGCAGTCACGAGGGCGGCGATCAGCCCGCCTTCATCCAGTCGGAGGTAGAGCGCTACGCCGCCCAGCTGCAGACCTACCGGCTGGCATTCGGACGCCTCGAGCAGACCACCATCCGCACGGCCTTGTACTTTCCGCTGCTCCAGCGGATGCAGGTCGTGGAACCCGGCCTGGACTAGAAAGTGCCGGCCAGGCTCAGCACGTGCCCGCCATCCGGCGTGGCCGGGCCAAGCATCTGCAGGGCATCACGCAATTCGGGCGGCGCCCCCGGGCGGGGCTTCGCGGTGCCGCTGACCTCGTAGCTGCGCGGCGGGGTGATGGTCACGGTACCGGCGATTTCCAGTGGCCCCCCGGCGTCTTTCAGTTCACCGGTCAGGGGCTGGTCCGCAGCGAGATTGTCGGCGGCAAAGGTCACTGCGTAAGTACCGGGACCCAGCTGCGGCCCCGTCGTCGGAATCGGCAGCACGACGCCGGCGAGCTCGAGTTTGCCGACAGCCGAAGTGACACGGCCGGCGCGGATGGTCAGCTGCTCGAAGCGCGTCGTCAGCTGCCCGCCGCCGGCCGCAACGCCCGGAGCAAGCCAGGAAAGCGGCGCGGCGGCCGTAAGGTCCCGCAACGTTACGCGGTTGCCGAGCGCGAGGGCTACCCTGCCCTTGGCAAACCCGTCGGGCACGGTGGCGTCGAAGTCGGCCGCCAGCTGCCCCGTCAGCAACCGTGCCGGCAACGCGCTCCAGCTGACCGGGCCGAAGGCAAGGCTGCCCAGCGAAACCCGCCCGGCGGAACCTCGCCAGATCGTGCCGGCGACGTGGCTGACCAGGCCGGGCGGCAGTCCGATGCCGGACAGCACGACCCGCGCCGGCAGCATGACGATGACTGCGAGCAGGAACGCCGCAGCGCCAGCGCCGGCCAGGAGACGAAACTGACGCATCCTGCCGCTAGGGTCCGACGCGCTCGAGCACGAGGTTGGAGTTGACGCGCCCCGGCTCGCCCGTGGGATCGAACGATGCTGACGTGATGGCGAGACCGTGGCTGGCCTGGACCTCGGCGAGCCATGCCGTCAGGTCGTCGAAGGGGGCGTTCTCGAGCCGCAGGCGAATGCCGTTGGCGCCTTCCGGCTGATTGCGTTTCAGGTTGCCGCCGAGCCCGCGCTCGCGGGTGGAGCGGTCGATGACCACAACGAGGGAGTCGGCGCCGGGTGCCACCACGGGGGCTGCTCCTGCCTGGGGCCCGAAGCGCCGGGCCACCTGCTCGATTTCGCCCAGCAGGCTGCGCTTGGCCTCCACGTCAGCCGCCGCCCGGCTGCGGGCGGCGTACAGAGGCTGGAGTGCCAGCGCATAGACGAGAGCGATCAGGGCGAAGGCGGCAGCCGCGAGGACCATCCACCGCTCACGCGGCGCCAGCTTCTGGAACCAGTCACGAAGTGCTGCTGAATTCATCACCGGCCTCTCAGGCACCACTGCTCGAAATGCGAATGCGGCCCTGGATCTCGTCGCCCGCCGCGTTGGACGACTGGATCTCGGCCTGCAGCCGGCCCGCCTCGGCGACAAACTTGCGGATGGTATCCAGCGCATCAGCACTGGGCGCACGAACCTGCAGTTCCATGACGCCGGCCCGGTAGTTGATGCCCTCTATGGTGGCGTTGCCGGTCTTTGCTACGGCCACCGCGACGGTCTGCAGGGTGTACAGGAACTGGCGGCTGGCGGCGCCCTGGGCGGCGGAACTGTTGCCCTCGAGGCGGGCGGCGACCAGTGCGCCCAGGTTCCCCCCGGCATCGGCACCGGGGAACGTGAAGTCGGCAGCCGCGCGGATCTCGGCTTCAAGGGCCGCACCCTCCTGCCTGAGGCGCCACGCGTCGGCTCCCGCGGCCGCGATGACGGTGGCGGCCAGCGTCGCGACGAGCGCCGCTGCGAGTCGCCAGCGGGGCCAGTAGCTGCCCATGCTGGTGCGCTGGGCGTAGTCGCCCTGCAGCAGGTTGACGCCGGGGCTCGTCACGATGGCGGCGCCAAGCCGCAGCAGGGCGCCATCAGGCAGCCGGCGCACCTCCAGGCTGGCCACCCGCTCCTGGAGTTCCTCCCAGATGCGGTTGGGCAGCCCCTCGACAGTCGCGTCGTAGACCTGCAGGTTCCGCGGCGGCACGACGCCGTCGGCGGCCGGGGGCCGCGGCTGGGCCAACCAGAGTTCCAGCAGGCCCTCCAGGGTGGCCAGATCGGAGATCACGGGGTCGCAGCCGGGATCCCGCAGCATCGCGTGCTGCTCCTCGAGGACAAGGGTCGAGGTCCCGGTGATATCAACGACACCGTCGCTGTCCGCGTACATCGCCTGGCCAGCGATGCCGGCCGCGGCGAGCCGGGACTGCCAGGCATCGATCCATTCCCGGCGGACCACCGCCACGGCGACCTGGTCATCGGGATAGCGGGTGCCGGCGGCAAAGTGCAGGTCTTCCACGTCGTCGGCGAGCGTGTCCTCGAGGGCGAACGGGAGGGCCTGGGCGATGCGAGCCGCCCCCTTCAGCGGCACGTCGACGCGGGTGCGCAGCACCCGGGCGGCCGGCACCAGGACCACGGTCCGCCGGCCGGCGCACAGCGGCGCCGCCTGCAACAGGGGACCGGTGGCGGGCGCGAGCACGCAGGCTCCCGTGGCGTCGACGACGGCCCACTCGGCCTGGCCGCCGTCCGGGGCATTGCCGTCATCAGCCTGGCCCACGGTCTGGCCCACGGTCTGGCTCGCGGTCTGGCCCGCAGCCTGGCCGTCAGCCAGGAGTCGTATGACTAGAGTTTCGGTCATCGTTGCTGTCGCATTGCTTCAGTAGGCATCGAAGGTTCGCCGCCGGGTACGCACCGTCTCGCCGTTGCGCTCGAGGAGACTGTACATAGTGGACTGCGCAGTGCCAATAGACGCAGTCACGGTCAGCAGGAACCAGCTGCTACCGACGTCCAACGGGATCTGGGGCGGGATCTGCTCCCCGCCAGGGAAATCCGCCTTGAAATCGTTGACGTCGTCATAGGCGCCATTGAGGAACGGCTCCACGTCCGCGACGGAGACGTTGGGCAGGAGGGATGCCAGCACGAGGGGCGTCGCGGTGTTCACGTTGAGATTCCAGGGAGCCAGGCTGGACAGCATCGGCAGCGCCGCTACGTGGGGCTGAAGTGCCACGAAGATCTCGGCGGTGTAGCCTTTTACGGCCAGCAGCTCGCTGGTCGATGTGAACCAGAAGTTGGCGGGGCGGTAGGGCGGGGTGAGGCTCGTGTAATGGTCGTCCTCGGCCCCGTCGAGCAGGGGTGACTGGTCCGGATCGAGCCAGTCGACGGTGGCCTCGACCAGCGCCCGCGCGGTACCCGGGTCCAGGGGGCGCTCAAGGGGCAGCAGCAGCAGCAGTCGTTCGTACTGCTCGGTGACTGCTGCAACGGGCTTGCCATCCGCACCGATCAGCCCGTTGAGATTGAAGCGCCCTTGCTGGTCCTGGAGGTAGCCTTCGAGCTTGCCGGCTTCCACGTCAAAAGCCAGCGGCTTTGCCCAGCTCTCCCGGAGGGTGTCGCTGCCACCGGCACCGTCGTCGCGGAAGTCCTGGGCCAGGCCGAACTTGGCGAACTCCTCGCCGCCGAGGTCGTACTGCCGGGCCTGGTCCTGCAGCAGCAGTGTCTCCGTCCGGCGCAGGTCCACACTGCTTTGCCACAGCAGGTTCACGGCGAGGACGGTGGCGATGGCCACCACGAGAATGGCAGTGAGGGCAGCGATACCAGCCTGTCGCCGGCGCGCCGACGCAGTCACTGGACCACCTCGATGAGTCGTTCGATCTCACCCCAGTCCTCGAGGTCCAGGTTCACCTGGACCGCACGCGGGCGCGGCGCGGCCTCGTTCCGCAACGGCGGCCATTGTTGCTGCCACTCGCCGGCCCCCTGGGTCGGATCGTAGAAGAGCAGCTTCATGTCCTTCACCCCGGTCAGCAGGACCTCGCTGCGCGGGTCCTGGCCCAGGGCACCCACGTCGAGGACGGGCCAGTACTCGCGCAGGAGCTTGCCGTCCTCCAGGCGGTACTGGACCCGCTGCAGCGCGCCCCGGTAGGACAGCAGCGCCGGATTCGGCCAGCCGCCACGGGTCAGTCGCACGAGATAGCCGCCGGTGCCGTTCGCAAGAAACGGCAGCTCCTGTTCCTGGCCGAGGATATCCCGCACGTAGCGTGGGTCGGCGCTCCCGAGGTCCGTGACAATCAGCCGCATCGCCCGTTGCAGGTTCGCCAGGCGCTCACCCTGGATCCGGGACTGGGTTGACTGGCCCACGATGGCGTTAAGGCCGCCCATCGCCATCACCCCGATGATCGCGAAGATGCCCATGGCCACCAGCAGCTCAAGCAGCGTGAAGCCGGATTGACGCCGGGCGGTCATGGGGCGATCACCGACCGGTTACCTCAAGGGGCAGCCAGTCGGCCTCGCCACCGGGCGGCGGTACCTGCGCGCCGGCAGGCGGGCGGCCGATAAAGCCGGTCAGGGTGGTCACCACCGTGTCGGGCCGGTCCACCATGGCCACACTGATGTCCACGCGGCGGAGGGCCTCCACGGGCGTCTTGACGACCTTGATCGTGTAGCGCCAGTTCACTCGCGCCATCTCGACTTCGTCCGAGCGGCTGCTGATGGCCGGGAACTCGCCCAGCAGGCGGAGCTGGGTCATCTCGTTGACGGCGACCCAGTTGGCTATGGTCTTCTCGCGGAGTCGGCTCGCGACGGTGAGCGACTGGTTGACCTGGCCAAAGGCCGCCATCAGGCCGAGGGCGACGATCACCAGCGCCACCAGCACCTCGAGCAGGGTGAAGCCGGCGGCGGGACGGGATCTAGCCATTGTCCTTGGTCAGCTTGGTTACGCCGTCCGTGCCGACCTTGAGCGTGTAGCCGCGATCCTCCTCGACACTACGCAGGTGGATCTCGAAGGCGTCGCTGATGTCCCCCGACGAAAAGATGAACAGCTGCGGCTGGTACTTCTTCTCCACGTCCTTTTCGCTGCGCTCGAGGTTCACCGAGCGCCCCTCGATCTCCAGTTCGAGGCCGAATACGGGTGGCAGCTCATGGGCGGCGAAGACGTCGCCCTCCAGGGGAATCCATTTGTCGTCCTTGGGGTCCAGTGGATCCCCCCGGTCGAACACGGAAAATTCATAGCGCCGGGGATAGAGCCGCAGACCAAGTTCGTGCGCCTGGAACGAGGCGTCCTCCAGTGCAAGAGCGAGCAACGTCTGCAGTCGCTCGGTTTCCCTGCGGAGTTCGCGGTCGCTGCCACCAGCAAGTCCTGCCGACAGCGTGAACATGGCCGCCATGATGCCGATGATGAAGACCACCACCAGCAATTCGAGGAGAGTGAACCCCTGCTCCCGGATCGGAACGCCGCTACTTGATTTCCCAGTTCCCGACATCGGCATCCGGGCCATCGCCTCCGGGTTGTCCGTCCCGACCGAGGGAGTAGATGTCGAACTCGCCCTGTTTGCCAGGGTTCTCGTAGATGTAGGGCCTTTCCCACGGATCCTTTGGCAGCCGGTCCAGGTAGCCACCCTCGGGCCACTTCTGCGCCGAGTCCTGCGGCGGCGTCACGAGGGCATCCAGGCCCTCCTGCCCGGTGGGGTAGCGGAACCGGTCGAGCCGGTACAACTTGAGTGCGCTCTCGATGGCGCGAATGTCCTGCTTCACCTTGGCCCCCTGGGCGTCATCAATGCGGTTGATAACGTTGGGCGCAATGAGCGCGGCAAGAATGCCGAGGATCACCACGACGACCATGATTTCGATGAGCGTAAAGCCGCGAGTGGCTCGCAACGGCGTGTGCGCGAACTGCATGAATTGACCCTGTGATTCTGCGATGATCCGCCGCAACCCGAAGCGGCAGAAAGCAAGCAGCGATTATCTGCCACCCGTCAGGCCCTGTCAGCAAAATTCAGCCCATTTTCACCAAGTGGCCCCAAGTTCCCGACAAATAACGCTTTCTCCCCGCCTGGAATCCTCGTCGCTGGTCTGGGCAACGGGCTTTGCGGGGCTGCTGGTCGCGCTGCAGCTGCTGCCCGTCGAGTGGCACCGGGCGCTCTGGTACGACCGGCAGGCCATTGCTGCCGGCGAGTACTGGCGAATTCTCACCGGCAATCTGGTCCATCTCGGCTGGACGCACCTGGCGCTTAACGTCACGGCTCTGGTCATCGGCACCTGGGTTTTCTATCCCGCCAGGACACCGATCGCCTGGGCCGTTGCGCAGGTCGTCTGCTCCGTGGTGAGCAGCCTGGGACTGTACTGGTTCAGCCCGAACGTTGCCTGGTGTGTCGGCATGTCCGGTGCCCTGCACGGGCTGCTGATGATCGGCGCGATCGACTGGATTCGCGAGGGGGACCGTGTGGGGTGGCTCCTGCTGGCGATCTGGACCGGCAAGCTGATCTGGGAGCAGACGCGGGGGGCAATGCCCTTCTCCACGGAAACGCTGGGCTCCGCCATCGTGACGGATGCGCACCTGTGGGGTGCCGTTGGTGGACTGTTGTATGTTGCCGGAGAAGCGCTTTACCGGCGATGGGTACATGCTCGCGGTCCACACTAAAACGGCTGGAAGAAACCTATGCAAACGATCTCCGAACTGCTGTCGCTCTCCGGCGAGACAGCGCTGGTCACGGGAGCCTCCCGCGGCATCGGCGCCGCCATTGCCGATGCCCTGGCCCGGGCTGGCGCCACAGTCGTGGGAACGGCGACCACTGAAGCCGGCGCCAGCGCCATTACCGCGCGCCTGCACTCGCAGTCGCTCGCCGGACGTGGCGTAGTGCTGGATGCGTCCTCGGCGGAATCCGTGTCCGCGTTAGAGGCTGATCTCGCCAGGCACGAGGGTCCGGTATCGATACTGGTGAACAATGCCGGTATTGCCCGTGACAATCTCCTCTTGCGCATGAAGGACGAGGAGTGGAGTGCGGTCATTGCCACCAACCTGTCGTCGGTATTCCTGACCAGCCGGACGTTTGTTCGTGGCATGGTGAAGAAACGCCATGGCCGGATCATCAACATCTCGTCGGTTATCGGCGCGATGGGCAATCCGGGCCAGGCAAACTATGCGGCTGCCAAGGCCGGCATCATCGGGTTTTCAAAATCCCTGGCGCGGGAAGTCGGCAGCCGAGGCATTACAGTGAATGTGGTGGCGCCCGGCTTCATCGAGACGGACATGACGAGCGGGCTGCCCGAAGAACAGCGGCAGAAGCTCGCCGCACAGATTCCACTGCAACGGCTCGGCACTGTCGATGATGTCGCCGGTGTGGTCCTCTTCCTGGCTTCGCGGGCTGGCGCCTACGTCACGGGCGAGACCGTGCACGTCAATGGCGGACTCCTGATGGTCTGAAGCCTTGCCGCAAGGGCATCTTGGGCCACTTGATGGCCTTCTTTTTTGCAGTGCTAGATTGGCCGGTGGGCTTAACTTAGAATAGCGGCCGGTCAGGGGGTTGATCCGGGGTTTTCCCGAGCGACTCAATCTACCTGGTTCGGTCTCACGAAGAGGACATAGCACACATGAGCAGCATTGAGGCACAGGTCAAAAGCATCGTCGCTGAGCAGCTCGGCGTTAAGGAAGAGGAAGTCACGAATCAGGCTTCTTTCGTCGATGATCTAGGCGCCGATTCCCTGGATACCGTCGAGCTGGTCATGGCTCTCGAGGAAGAGTTCGAGACCGAGATTCCGGATGAGGACGCCGAGAAGATCAAGACCGTCCAGCAGGCGATCGACTACATCACCCAGCGGGCCGCAGCGTCCTGATCGGTGTCAACGGCCTGGCCGCGCTGGACCGGATCCCGGTGCAGGCGGTTGGGCCCGGCACCGGTCCAGCCGCCGGTAACTGACCCCATCCAACAGGCAACTACGAATGTCCAGTAGACGCGTCGTCGTCACCGGCATGGGGGTCATTTCCCCAGTCGGCAATGATCTGGAGACGGCCTGGAAAAAGGTCGTTGCCGGCGAAAGCGGTATTGGTCCGATTACCGAATTCGACGTTACCGAGTTCTCCACCCGCTTTGGCGGCAGCATCCGCGATTTCGATGCCAGCCAGTACGTGCCCGCCAAGGACGTGAAGAAGATGGATCCGTTCATGCACTTCGGGATTGCCGCGGCATCCGAAGCGGTAGCGCACGCCGGGCTGGTGGACAGCGGTCATTCACCGGACCGCATTGGCGTTGCGATGGGTTCCGGGATCGGTGGCATTGGCACGATAGAGGCCAATCACGAGCGCATGCGGGAAGGCGGCCCCCGCAAGATCTCGCCGTTCTTCGTGCCGGCCAGCATCATCAACATGATCTCCGGCCATGTATCCATCCTGTACGGGTACAAGGGTCCCAACATCGCGCTGGTGAGCGCGTGCACCACCGCGACCCACTGCATCGGCATGGCAGCCCGCCTTATCGCCCATGGCGACGCGGACGTCATGCTGGCCGGCGGGGCCGAACACGGCATAACACCAATGGGCCTCGGCGGGTTTTGCGCCGCCCGGGCGCTGTCCCAGCGCAACGACGATCCAACAGGCGCCAGCCGCCCCTGGGACAAGGATCGCGATGGTTTCGTGCTCAGTGACGGTGCAGCCTGCCTCGTGCTGGAGGAGTACGAGGCCGCTCGCAAGCGTGGTGCCCAGGTGTTCGCGGAAGTGGTCGGCTTTGGCATGAGCGCCGATGCGTATCACATCACCGCGCCGCCGGAAAACGGGGAGGGTGCCCAGGCATGCATGGCTGCCGCTCTCCGGGATGCCGGCCTCAATCCCGATCAGGTCGAATACATCAACGCCCATGGCACGTCCACGCCGCTGGGCGACGCCGCCGAAACCCGCGCCATCCGCGGCGTATTTGGCAGTCACGCCGGCAGACTGGCCGTGAGTTCCACCAAGTCCACGACCGGTCACCTGCTGGGCGCCGCCGGCGCCGTCGAGGCGGTATTCAGCGTGCTCGCGATTCGCGACCAGGTGGCACCTCCGACGGCCAATCTCCAGACTCCGGATCCGGAGTGCGACCTGGATTACGTCCCGAACACGGCCCGCTCCATGGTCATCAACAGTGTCCTGAGCAACTCCTTCGGCTTCGGTGGCACGAACGGCAGCCTGATCTTCCGGCGGGTCTGACGCCGAACCCGATGGCCCAGCATCCGGCTGCGGCGATCCAGGCAGTGTCACTGCCACCGGGCTTCGACCTTCTGGACCTGCACGCGGCTCTGCCCGATCGCTACCCCTTCCTCCTGGAAAGCGGTGCCGCCAGGCAGAGTGGCGCCGCCCGGGCTGCCTCTCACGACATCCTGTTCGCTTTCCCGGGCGACACGCTCAGCCTCGATGCCGATTACCGGCTGCACGGCGCCGCGGGCAACGGGCACGAGACCTTTCTCCGGGCGCTCGACGCCTGGCACCAGCAACTTGGCGTACCTGCGGAGGCCGATCCGCTCGTACCCTTTCGAGGCGGCTGGTTCTTGTTCCTCGGCTTCGAACTCGTCACCGAGATCGAGCCCACCATTCGCCCGCACGCTCCGCCGGCCGGTCCTGTCGCCTTTGCGACGCGCGTGCCGGTTGCGCTGGTGCGGGACCGCCGGAACGGGACGGCCTTTCTGGTTGCAGAGGCCGGGCACGCAGCCTTGGCGGCGATCGTCCTGCAGGATGTGGCGACGCTTCGGCCGACACGGCTGCAGGCAAGTGCAGGGGCAATAGGGACACCGGTTGCGGAGGCCGATCCCAGTCACTTCCTGGCCGCGGTAGCCGAGGTTCGCAAGCGGATTGCCGCGGGTGACGTCTACCAGGTCAACCTGGCGCGTCACTGGCGCGCGACGGTCGAGCCGGAAATCACACCTGCCGAACTCTATCGGCGACTGCGCAGGACCAACCCGGCGCCTTTTTCCGGCCTGGCCACTCGCGGCACATGGGCCGTGGTCAGCTCGTCTCCCGAGCGCCTGGTGCGCTGCGGGAACGGCATCGTCGAGACGCGGCCGATCGCGGGAACGCGACCAACCGCCGACGATCCCGCCCTGGAGGACACCCGCCGCCAGGATCTTCTCGCCAATCCGAAGGAACGCGCCGAGCACGTCATGCTGATCGACCTTGAACGGAACGATCTCGGCCGCATCAGCGAGGCCGGATCCGTTGAGGTGGACGAATTCATGGCCGTGGAGTCCTATGCCCATGTACATCACATCGTCTCGAACATTCGCGGCAGGCTCCGGCCGGGCGTCTCGCCGGGCGGTGTAATCCGGGCGATGTTTCCCGGCGGCACAATCACCGGCTGCCCGAAGGTGCGCTGCCTGCAGATCATCACCGAACTGGAGCAGGAGCCCCGGGGTCCGTATACGGGCTCGATGGGCTATCTCAACCGCGATGGCAGCTGCGACCTCAACATCCTGATCCGGAGCTTTGTCCTGCGCGGCCGCGAGCTGTCGTTCGCCGCGGGCAGTGGCATCGTTGCCGACTCCGATCCCGGCCGGGAACTCGACGAAACGCGGGCGAAGGCCAAGGGCCTGTTGCTCGCTCTCAAGGGGTAGGTGCCGATGGACCGCTGGTGGATCAATGGAAAGCCTGGCCGCCTTGTCGATGTCACCGACCGTGGCCTCGCCTACGGTGATGGCCTCTTCGAGACCATCGCGATCAGGGCTGGGCAGCCGCGCTTCCTGGAGCTGCATCTCGACCGATTGCTGGATGGACTCAGCCGGCTGGGCATCCCGCCGCCCGACCGTGCGGCTCTGGCCCGTGACCTGGCCCTGAGCGTTACCGGAATGGCCCACGGCGTACTGAAGCTGGTCGTTACCCGCGGGCCCGGTCCGCGCGGTTACCGGCCACCCGCGCAGCCGGCAAGTACCATCGCCTGGGGAACCGAAGAGAGCACGCCGCACCCCGCGCGCCCGGTGGCCGCGCGCTGGTGTGAGACGATGGTGGCACCCAATCCGGCGACGGCAGGGCTCAAGTCCCTCAATCGACTTGAGCAGGTCCTCGCCCGCGCCGAGTGGTCGGACCCGGACGTGGCGGAAGGACTGATGACCAGCACGGATGGACAGCTTGTTGGAGGCACATCGAGCAACGTGTTTGTCGTGGCGGGGGGTCAGCTGCTGACACCGGACGTTGCCCATGCCGGCATCGCCGGCGTCATGCGCCGGGCGATACTGGAAGCCGCGCGCGGCGCCGGCATCCCGGTCCTTGAGACCCGGATCGTTCCCGGCGACGTGCCGCGGGCCGCTGAAGTGTTCCTGAGCAACGCGCTGACCGGCATTCGCCCCGTGCACCGGCTGGGCGCCCAGAGGTGGGGACCCGGGCCGGTTACCCGCCGGCTGCAGGTGTTGCTGTACGCGAGGGGAGTGGGCGAATGCGCCGCGTCATACTGAGCCTCGCTGGCCTGATCGTCGTCCTCCTGGCGGCTGGCGCGCTCTGGATCAACGATTTCCTGGACCAGCCCCTCGCCATCCCGCCGGACGGCTACGTGCTCGACGTCCGCTCGGGGACTGCCTGGTCGGCGCTGGCGGCCCAGGTCGGCACGGCTGGCCTGACCACACACCCCCAGGTCCTGCGCGCGTACGGCCGGTTAGCCGGGCACGCCGGCCGCATCCGGGCCGGAGAGTTCTTACTCGCTCCGGGGACAACCCCGGCACAGCTGCTGCAGCAGCTCGTGGCCGGGCGCGTGGTCCTGCACAAGTTCACCCTGGTGGAGGGCTGGTCGATCCAGGACATCGTGCGGGCGGTCCGGGCACAACCGGCGCTGGACCAGACGCTGGACGACGCGCGCGCAGGTGAGCTGCCGGCCGGCCTGGCGCGGCAGCTGGAGTTGGCCTGGCCGAGCGCGGAGGGCGCGTTCCTGCCGGAAACCTACCTGTTCGCGCGGGGCACTACCGACCGGGAGCTGCTGTCGCGGGCACACCAGGCTCTCGTTGAGCAGCTCGATCGATCCTGGACGGGCCGGCGGGCCGGCCTGCCAATTGCCAGCCCCTACGAGCTCCTCGTCCTGGCGTCCATCATCGAGCGGGAAACCGCCCTTGCCAGCGAGCGGCCAGTGATCGCCGGTGTCTTCATCCGGCGCCTCCAGAAAGGCATGCGCCTGCAGACCGATCCCACGGTCATCTATGGGCTCGGCGAACGCTTCGATGGCAACCTTACACGCAGGGACCTGGACGCGGATTCGCCCTGGAACACCTACACGCGCACCGGCCTGCCACCCACACCCATCGCAGCGCCAAGCGCCGCCGCGATCGAGGCAGCAGCCAATCCGGCTGACGGCGACGCGCTGTTCTTCGTGGCGACCGGGGCGGGTGACGGCAGCCACCATTTCTCGGCTACCCTGAAGGAGCATGAGGCCGCTGTGCGGGATTACCTGGCCACGCTTGGCCGCCGGAACCGGAACTGAAGGAACTAGGTCATTGACGACTAACCCAGCTGCGCGGGGCCGCTTCATTACCGTCGAGGGCATCGAGGGAGTGGGCAAGTCCACCAATCTCAGCTTCATTTCCAATGAACTGCGACGGGCCGGCAACGCGGTGGTGGAAACGCGGGAACCCGGCGGCACGTCTCTCGGCGAGCGCATCCGGGAAATCCTGCTGAGTCCGGAAATCCGGATCGCGCCGCTGACCGAGTTGCTGCTGGTGTTTGCGGCCCGCTCCACCCACCTGGAGGAGGTCATCTGGCCGGCGCTTGCCAGCGGCAAGTGGGTCGTCTGCGACCGCTTTACGGATGCCAGCCACGCCTACCAGGGTGGCGGCCGGGGCCTGCCGGCCGCAAGCATCGACACTCTCGCCGGCCTCGTCCAGGACGGCCTGCGGCCGGACCTCACACTGCTGCTGGATGCGCCACTGCAGGTGTCGGTGGACCGGCTGGCCGGCCGCGCACAGCGCGATCGCTTCGAGCAGGAGTCCGCCGAGTTTTTTCAGCGTGTCCGGGCCGCCTATCTGGACATGGCTGGCCGGGAACCGGCCCGGATCCGCGTGATCGACGCCAGCCAGCCGCTGGCTGATGTGCAGGCGGCAATCCGGGCCGCCCTGGCGACATTGAACTAGATATCACTCGATATATGCCTCCTATGATGATGTTTTAAAATGACTAATAGCTCGTCTAGGGTGCCCTGGCTGGACGACGCCCTGGGGCGTTTTGAGGGGCGACTGGCCAGGGGGCAGACACCCCAGGCGTTGCTCATACACGGCCCGGCGGGGATCGGCCGACGGTATTTCGCACTGACGGTCGCGGCGCGCCTGCTGGATTCCGGCTGGCGTCCCTCCCTGGATGAGCCCGCCGACGAGCTGGCCGGTGTACCCCATCCTGACTACTGGAATGTCGGACCCGAGGAGGACTCCCGTGTCATCAAGGTTGACCAGATCCGGGACCTGAACCGGGCGCTGGGCCTGACCAGTCACAACGGCGGGTGGAAGGTGGCACTGATCTGGCCCGCCGAGGTAATGAATGCCAACGCCGCCAACACGCTGCTGAAGACCCTGGAGGAGCCACCGCGGGCCACGACCATCATCCTGGTGGCGGATGCGCCCAACCGTCTTCCGGCAACGATCATCAGCCGTTGCGAGCGTATCCGACTGTCTGCCCCGGCCCCGGCCGCGGCGCTCGACTGGCTTGTGGCGCGTCATCCGGACCGCAGCGCCTGCGAACGGGCCCTGGCCTTTGCGGCGGGAGCCCCGCTGGGGGCCCGCGCGGTACTGGGCGATGAGAAGTCGGGTGGCCTCGCGCCGCTGCTGGCAGAGCTCACGGGGGAACTGCAACAACTGATCGACCGGGCAACGCCGCCGACCACGATCGCACGCGTCTGGGCCCGGCGCGACGCCGGCGTCTGCCTGCGCTGGCTCTATCTGCAGGTAGCGGATCTGCTGCGGCGACAGCTGTCCACCCCGGGCGAGCGGGGGAACGGACTGGCGCCCTTGAAAATTCCTGATGCGCCCGTGAACATGGCAGCCTGCTGCGCCTACCTGGAACAGGTCACGGAGGCGCAGCGCCTCAAGGACCGCGCCCTGAACATGGAAGCGGTGTTCGCTGACCTGCTCATGTGGTGGTACGGTGCGGCTGGAGCTGCCAGGTAGTCATATGTCGAAACCCGGATTGCTGACGTTGACCATCAGGGACAAGAGCGCCCTGTACCTGGCGTACATGCCCTTCATTCGGAATGGCGGCTTGTTCATTCCCACGAGCAGCAGCTACCGGATCGGGGACGAGGTGTTCATGCTGCTGAATATCATGGGCGAGGACGAAAAGATCCCGGTGGCCGGCCGGGTGATCTGGGTGACCCCGAAAGGTGCCCAAGGCAAGCGCACAGCGGGCATCGGGGTCCAGTTCAGCGACCAGGACAACGGCGCGACCCAGAAGAAGATCGAGAATTACCTGGCCGGGGCCCTCGGCGGAGACAAGCCCACGCACACCATGTAGTGCTGCCGGCTAGCGGCTGGCCAGATTGAGCCCGCCGCGCAGCACACGCGTGTCAAAGCCGCGCTCATTGAGGACGAACGCGCCGGCGGAGCTGCGCCTGCCGGTGTCGCAACACACGATGTAGGTCGTGTCTGTGCTGAGGGTGTTCAGCTTCAGCCTGATGAAGTACAGCGGGATGTTGATGGCCCCGGGCTCGTGGAAGGCCTCGAACTCGCTGGGAAGGCGCACATCGAGCCACTTGCCACCGGCGGCAACAATACGCCGGGCCTCCTCATGATCAACCCAGGCCACCATGGGCTCGTTGAGTAGCGTATTGAAGTCGCTCTTGCCCAGCCGCATCAGGGTGCCATCGGTCAGCATCGTGACCGTCGCGTTCCGGCGACTGTGCGAAATCAGCGCCTCCTCGCCGAAGGTGTCGCCGACGGCCAGTTCGGCGAGCTTGATGCCTTCCTTGTTCAGGGGAGTTTCGCGGGTTACCGCGCAGCGGCCGCGGGTAATGACGTAGAAATAGTCGCCTTCATCACCCTGCTTGATGATCACTTCTCCTACATGGAAGTGCACCTGTTGCATCCGCATGAAAATGGCCTGGATATTGCCGGGCGGTATCCGGTGAAAGGCCTTCGTCTGCAGGAGCGTGGTCATCCAGTCGTCAGAGCTGCCGTGGTCTTCGCTGCTCAGTTCGTTGACCTCATAGCTGCCCGTCTGGTCCCAGGTCAGCATGACGTCGAGCAGCTCCGTGTCGACGGAGACGTACTCCACCCGGTCAACCGCGCGGATGGTGTAGCGGCGTGGCAGCGCAGGGGTAACGGGCTTTTGCGCCTCGTCCGTGCCCGCACGCAGCAGCCGGCTGCCCCCGCTGCGATCAGTCAGTTCCAGTGTCCCGGCAACGAGGTAGTAGGTGCGTTTGTCGGTGTCCCCCTCGCGGAGCAGCTGTTTGCCACTCTCGAGAATCCGGACTTCCATTTTCTTCGCCAACGCGGCCACGTTCTCCCGCTTGAGCCCGTCCAGGGGGGAGAAACGCCGCAGCAAGTCCGGGGTAACAGCTGAAGAAGTCATCAGGGAAGCATTGTAACCGTACGATTTTAAAAGGTGACAGTCTCTATCTTCCGAATCTGTGAGGTCAGTTCCGGAGACGGGCCCAGCCGGGGGATGGCTTGAAGCGGGGACCGTGCCGGCTGGCCAGCTCCTGCAGTCGGGCCTCGACCTGGTCGATGCCCAGTTCCCGGGCATAGTGGAGCGGCCCCCCGCGAAATGGCGCAAACCCGGTGCCAAAGATCACGCCAGCGTCGACCAGGTCCGGGTCGCTGACGATCCCGTCATGTAGGCAGGCGGCTGCCTCGTTGAGCATCGCGTAGATCAGCCGGTCCTGAACAGCCGGGCTGGCCGAGCCCCACACGAGGTCCGGTCGCACCGGCTTGCGGTCCCGGTAGGTGTAGAACCCCCGACCCGTCTTGAGGCCCAGGTTGCCCTGGCCGACCAGTTCCTCCAGCTCGGGCGCCGGCTCCCGCCCCAGCACGGGCGCCAGGATTCGCGCGACGTGATCGGCCACATCGAGGCCGACCGAATCGGCCAGTTCGATTGGTCCCAGGGGCATACCAAACTCCACGGCCGCCTGATCGATTTCGGCCAGCGGGACACCCTCCCGGATCATTTCCATGGCCTCGCCCATGTAGGGCGCCAGAATGCGATTGACCAGGAAACCCGGGTGGCTCCGGCAGGGAACCGGCAGCTTGCCGATTTGCCGGGCGAAGCTCGTGCCGGTCGCGAGCGCCTCCGCGGCGCTGCCGGTCGCCGCGATGATCTCCACCAGGGGCAACTGGGCCACCGGGTTGAAGAAATGCATGCCGATCAGCCGGCCCGGGTCCTTCAGGCAGGTGCCGAGCTGCTCCAGCGGAATGCTGGATGTGTTGGTGGCCAGCACAACCCCCGGCTTCAGGGCCGGCTCCAGTCGCTCGTAGACCTGGCGCTTGACCTCCAGGTCCTCGAAGACGGCCTCGATGACGAGGTCTGCGGCAGCCACCCCGTCGCCCGCCGGATCCGCCTGGAGACGGGCGAGCGCGGCGTCTGCGGCCCCGGGCTGCCGCAGTTTCCTGGCAAACAGTTTACGGGCCCGCGCCAGGGCCGGCTCGATGAACTTGATATCCCTGTCCTGAAGGGTGACGTTGAGGCCCCGGAGGGCGCACCACGCGGCAATGTCGCCGCCCATCACGCCCGCACCGATGACATGCACATTCCGGATCCCCGTCTTTGGCGAGCCGAGCTTCTTCAGCCGCTCCTGCAGGAAAAAGACCCGGACCAGGTTGCGGGAGGCCGCTGTCATTACCAGTCGCCCGAACGACCGGGCTTCAGCCTCGTAGGCCGCCGTCGAGTCAGCGGCCCCGAACTGCTCCCAGAGGTCGATGATCGCGTAGGGCGCGGGATAGTGCTCTTCGTGGGCCTTCCGGCTCGTCTTCTGGCGCAGCGTCCTCGCCAGCAGCGGCCGCAGGGGTCCAGCAGCCAGGAGCCGGTCGAGCAGGGGAGCGGACCGCCGTGGCGGGCGCTTGGCCAGCAGGCGCACGGCCGACTGCCGCCAGTCGCCGGCGGTGGCCAGCCCGTCCACCAGGCCCGCAGCCAGCGCCTCGCCGGGGCTAACCGAACGGCCAGTGAGCATCAGGTCCATGGCCTTGCGCACGCCGACCAGGCGGGGCAGGCGCACCGTGCCGCCAAATCCCGGATGCACGCCGAGCTGGACTTCCGGAAGTCCGAACAACTTGTGCTCGCTGGCAAGGGCGAGGCGGTAGCTGCAGGCCAGGGCAAGCTCGAGCCCGCCGCCCAGCGCAAAGCCGTTCAGCACTGCCACGGTGGGGCAGGGCAGCCGTTCCAGTGCCTCCAGGACCTGCTGTCCCTGCCGGGTCAGCGTAAAGGCCCGCTCCTCGGAGTCCAGCTGCGGAAATTCGTTGATATCGGCGCCCGCAATAAAGCCCGACTCCTTGCCGGAATAGACCACGAGTCCGCGCAGTTTCCTCGCCGACAGCGTCGCGAGAACGGAGTGCAACTCCGCCATGGTCTCGGCGGAAAGCGTATTTGCCCCTGCATCGGCCCGGTCAAAGCACAGCCAGGCAGTGTCGTTCGCATCGATGTCGAGCCGCCAGTGCCGCATTTCAGCCGCGCCGGACGGGGACGTTTCTTGCGTCATGGAACTACCTCAATTCGAAATCGCACAGCAAGGGCAGGTGGTCGGAATGCAAAACCCGTGGCACCTCGAAAGAGGTGATATGGATGCCATCACCGTAGAGCACGAAGTCCAGCTCCATGCGTGGCGACTTGCTCGGGTAAGAGGCCAGTCCATCGACGTTGGCACTCCGCAGGCCCGCCGCCTTCATGAACAGGAACGTCTCGCTCTCGCCCCAGAAGGTATTGAAGTCACCGGCCAGTATCACCGGCTTTCGCGTCCTTGATATCAGCTCGTAGAGGTGACGAAGCTGGATCTGGCGATGCCGGTACTTGAGCGAGAGATGCACCAGGAAGATGACTACCCCATCGAGCTCAAGTTCAATCACCAGCCGCTTGATGCCCGTGTCGAAATAGTGGAAGCGTTCGCCGAGAATATGCGGAGCAGCCAGAAACGCGTTGGCCTGCTTGCGCAGGATTGGCAGCAACTGGTTCACCGATTCCTCGCCGTACTTGCTCTGGTAGCAGGAGTAGTGGCCCAGGGCGCCGGCGATGGCCTCCGCCTGGTTCACCCCGCCGCTGCGCACCGAGCCCACATCCACTTCGAGGAGTCCAACCACATCAGGGCGGCTGCCCTTGATGAAATCTATGATGTTGTCGAGGTTTCCCGGATTCCCAAAGAGGTAGCCTGCACCCGGAACCGGCAGATGGGGCGGCATTCCTGCGCCAACGGCGTATCGGATGTTGTATACCAGGAGCCGCATGTTCGGGCCCAGTGTAATCCCCAGCCACCGGGGTTGAAACTCCGTGGTATTTTGGGATGAGGCCAGCGGAGGGTAGATGCATGTCCGATGAAGATCCGATCCGTGTTTTCGTGAGCCATCTCTTCGAGAAACATCAGGATTACCTGCGCGTCTTCGAGTACCTCGAAAGCCGGGAGAAGTTCCTTTACCTGAACGTCAGCGATCCTGATCGCCTGCCTGCGGGCGGCAAGGAAGCCCTCAAGGAGGAACTGCGCAGCCAGATCAAGGCTTCCGAAATCATGGTGCTTCCGGTCTCCCTGTTTGACCGCGGTCACGAACTGGTGACCTTCCAGATGGACTGTGCGGGCGCCTTCAACAAACCCATCATTGGCGTCAGGTCATTTGGGGGGACAGTCGTGATCCACAAGATCATTCTCGACAGGGTGGCGGACATCGTCGAATGGGACGCCCGCAGCCTGGTCGACGCCATTCGCCTCCACGCCCGCCACGAAAACACCGCGCGCTGGGACGTCGTGGAGTTCAAGCTCGACTAGCCTGCTCCCGAGCCCAGACAAGCCCCGGCACCGTGGCGTCGTGCCACACTCGCGTGCGCTTGTTCCGGTCCGGCCGGCTCACGTAAAATTTCAGTCCCGCCGGCCCGCCCGGCGAAACCGCAATCGGTACGGTGGCCGGAGACGTTACGGCCCCCCCCCAAGAGAATGACAATTCATACAGACGCGCTGATCATCGGTGCTGGCCCCTGCGGCCTGTTCCAGGTATTCGAACTCGGGCTGCTCGGCATCAAGGCCGATGTGGTGGACTCCCTGCCGGCCCCCGGGGGGCAGTGCAGCTGGCTGTATCCGGACAAGCCGATCTACGATATACCCGCGGTACCGGTCTGCACCGGCGCGGAACTGGTTGCCAACCTGATGAAGCAGATCGAGCCTTTCCACCCCACGTTTCACCTGGGGGAGGAGGTGGCCGCGCTACAGCCTGTGGAGGGTGGCTTCCGGATCCAGACCGCGCCGGGGAAGGAGTTCCAGGCAAAGACCGTGTTCATCGCCGGTGGTGTGGGTTCCTTCCAGCCACGCAAGCTGCACCTGGATGGCGCCGATGCGCTGGAGGACCGCTGTATTCATTACCGCGTGCAGAGTCCGGCGCAGTTCACGGGCAAGAAGCTGGTAATCCTGGGCGGTGGCGACTCGGCCCTGGATTGGGCGCTGGCCCTCGGGCCGGACGCAAAGTCGATGACCCTCATCCATCGCCGGGACGACTACCGGGCAGCGCCTGCCTCGGTCGCACAACTCAAGACCCGGGCCTCGAGGGGCGAACTCGAAATCATCGAAACCGCCAGCGCCACGGGCCTCGCGCTCCACGACGGACAGCTTGCCGGCATCGAAATCGGCCTGAAGGACGGCGGCACGCGCCTCGTCGAGGCAGACCATGTGCTGGTATTTTTCGGCCTGTCGCCCAAGCTGGGGCCGATAGCGGAGTGGGGTCTCAACCTGCACCGGAAGGCCATTTCGGTGGACACCGAGACCTTCCAGACCAACATTCCCGGCATCTTTGCCATTGGCGACATCTGCGACTACCCGGGCAAGAAGAAGCTCATCCTGAGCGGTTTCCATGAGGCGGCCCTGGCGGCCTTTGCCGCCAAGGCGCTGATCGAGCCCGGCAAGAAGGTTCACCTGCAGTACACGACCACCAGCCCGCTCATGCAGAAGCGCCTCGGCGTGACCGGCGAGTAGCTGCCTCCGTGAGCCGCCGTCCCGCCGTCATCGCGCACCGTGGGGCAAGCGGCTACCTGCCGGAACACACCTTCGCCGCCAAGGCCATGGCCCACGCCATGGGTGCCGATTTCCTCGAGCAGGATGTAATCGGCACCCGGGATGGCGAGCTCATCGTTTTTCACGATCTGCACCTCGACCAGCTCACGGATGTTGGCCAGCGCTTTCCCGGCCGTTCCAGGTCCGACGGGCTGCACTACTGCATTGATTTCACGCTGACGGAGCTCAGGAGCCTCCGGGTCACGGAGCGGCGCCGGAAGGGGACCGACACGGCCCGCTTCCCGGGGAGATTCCCGGTGAACACCGGCTCGTTCCGGATCCACACCCTCGCGGAAGAACTCGAATTCATCCGGGGACTGAACCGGTCTACGGGCCGGACGGCGGGGGTCTACACCGAGATCAAGGATCCCGGCTGGCACGCCCGGCATGCTTTTCCCCTGGGCGACCGGGTCGTGGAGACGCTTGCCGATTTCGGCTACCAAAGCGCGGACGATGGCTTCTTCGTGCAGTGTTTTGACCCGGTTGAGCTACTGAGGGTTCGTGGGAAATTCGGCTCAGCGGTGCCGTTGATCCAGTTGCTCGACGATGGCGCGCCGCTAACGCCGGAAGCGCTGTCCGCCGTGGCCACCTGCGCCCAGGGCCTGGGGCCGCCCCTCGGCATGGTCTGGCCGGACACGGGGCTGGTCGCAAGAGCCCGGGGCTTGGGGCTGCTGGTTCACCCGTACACGTTCCGGGTGGATGAACTGCCCGCCGGCTGCGCGTCGCCCTCGGAGCTGCTGGACGCGCTGTTCGGTTCCCTGCAGGTCGATGGCGTCTTCGCGGACTTTCCCGACGTTGTAGTGCAGCACCTCGCGGCTGGAGCTTAGTCCGGCCAGTTCTGGGGCACGGTCTCGACGAGCGTCGTGTCGTAGTTCATCGCCCGCAGCCTGGCCATCAGGTCCTGGTACTCCGCAGCGGGCATGGTCGGCGTCCGGGACATGATCCAGACGTACTTGCGGTCCGGCACGCCGATGATCGTCCGCTGGTAAGCAGGATCCACGTGCAGGATCAGGTAATCGCCCGCCGGCAGGTACCACTTGAACTTCATCTTCCATTCGGAATTCACCGGAGCGTTCGCAACGGTAGCTCGGGGAGTAAAGACCACCTCCGGGCCATCGAAGCCGCCGCGACGGAACCGGTAGGTGGTCGCGATCGTCCCGTCGGGCGCCAGCTGGTAGGTTTCTACGCCGTTGTGGGCGCCTTTTTCCGAAAGCATGGGCAGCAGTGGGATGTCGATCGGGATGCAGGCAATAACGTACCAGGGCCCCATGAAGCGCGGCAGGTCGACCGTCTGGCCGATACCGCGCAATGGCGGCAGTCCCGAGGTGCTGCAAGCGGTAATTAACATCGCCAAGAGGAGGATTGGCACTGGTCGGAGCAACATGAGTGATGTCCTGGTTGCGACGGGCCGGGGCCCCTGAGAGTGAGCGTTCTGCCGGGGCAGGTCCATGGGGGGGGCGACTTCAAAGGCATCCGCACCTGATCTGCGTATAATATATATTATGTTAAATTACTGACTACTGAGACCCCGGGGAGTCGCTCGCAGTCCCGCGTCGGCCTCCGGATGCCATCAGCGGCCCACGACCTTGTCTATAAGCACGGCCACGGGACTTGACCCGCCGGTCCCGCGCTCCCAGCGCACTTCCCCAAAGATGTCTCCCGGCTTTGCCACGGGGTCGCCGCCATTGGCGACCCGGGCCACCAGCGTCGCCGTCTCGAGCCCGGCGAGGCTCCGGCCCGGCAGCATGAGGTCCGCGTCACTGATCTCTACCGTCAGGGGCAATTCCACGGCCTGCCGCCGGACCACTGCCAGGGGCGGCCCGGGGTTGGCCCCATCCCGCAGGAATATGAACAAGGGGGCCGATGCCGCTACCCGGCCCTTGAGGTCGCCGGCAACGGACACGGTGACGCGGATATGGACACCTGTCGATGCTGCTTTCTGGTCCGGCACCGCCGGGGCGGTGGCCGGCACGCTGGCAACCGCCCCGGGACCACCAGGAAGTTCCGCCAGCTGGCTTTCGATGATCTGCCGGACGCGCTCCGGTGGCGACAGCTCCAGCAGCGTGGTCCAGCGTTCACGGGCCAGGGCGGGCTGGCCGCGCGCCAGACCCAGCAGGCCCCCGTACCACAGGCCTTTGGGATTGCGGGGCTCTACCCGGAGCACTGCCTCGACCTCGTCGCCCACCTGACCCGTCAGGGAACCCGGATCGATAACGATGCGCGCCTCGGCGAGCCCCAGGCGCGCATCGACATTCCGGCCCCCGGACAGATCCAGGGCGCGCTGGTAGGCCTTGATGGCATCGGCAGGGCGTTCCAGGTTGAGGTAAGAACTGCCGAGCAGCAGCCACCCCTCCTCGTTTTCCGGCTCGGACTGCAGGCGCCGCTCCAGAGATGCCGTGGCGTCCTCGATCGAACCAGGGCCGGTGGACGAAGACGCGGCGGCGCTGTCACCGCTGCGTACCGGGTTGCGCCAGTCGTAGTCACTGACAATGAGGTAGGTGATCAGCACCGCGGCCGGAATCGCCAGCGCCGTCAGGGTGGCGGCCAATGGATGCGGATTCACTCCGCCACGCAGCAACGGCCAGACGACGAGGCCCACCGCCAGGACGGTGAACAGTGCGCCAAGGATGGCAAAAACGGTCAACTGGAACCCCTCAGGCCGCGGCTGGCGGACCATCGTCCTCGTCAGTGGGAACCGGCAGCGCGGCGCGCTTCCGGATAATCCGCCGGAGGGCAAGCCCGCCCACCAGCAGGAGCAGCCCTGGCGCGAGCCACAAGACGGCAGTCGTCGGCATGAATCGCGGACGATAGAGCACGAAGTCGCCGTAACGATCCAGGAGAAAGGTCTTGATCTCCGCCTCGGACCGCCCTGCCTCGAGCATTTCCCGGATTTCGCGACGCAGGTCGGCAGCCAGCGGCGCACTGGAATCGGCAATGGTCTGGTTCTGGCAGACGAGGCAGCGGACTTCCTTCGTCAGATGCTCATACGTCGCCTGCTGCACGGGATCCACGAGCTTTGGTTCCGCATCCATGCCGGGCGCGATACCGGGCATGGCCAGGACCAGCAGGCAGGCAAACTGCGCGAGTAAACGTCTCACCGCCCTGCCCCGGCCGCCGTGATTCGCGGGAGAAATTCCTCGCGCCAGACCTCAAGGGTCAGGGGTGCGATGTGCTTGTAGAGCACGATGCCATCCGGGCTGATGAGGAAGGTTTCCGGCGCGCCGTAGACCCCCCAGTCGATGGCAGCGCGCCCGTCCTGGTCGACGCCAACCGCCGCGTACGGATTCCCGAGCGTCGCCAGCCATTGCCTGGCCGACTGATCATCGTCCTTCCAGTTAATGCCGAAGATCGGTACCCCGGAGTCCCGTGCCAGCGTCACCAGCGTCTCGTGCTCCTGTCGACAGCCAGCGCACCACGTGCCCCACACATTCACCAGGCTGACCTTGCCAAGCAGGTCAGAGCGGCTGAGGGTTCTCGCGGGGTCATCCAGCCGGGGAAGCGTGAATTCGGGCGCCGGCTTGCCGACCAGCGGTGACGGCACCAGGGTCGGATCGCGCCGGAGCCCGATCATCAGCACCACGACCAGCAGCCCGAACAGGGCAACGGGCAGCAGGAAGCGCCATGTGGCCGAGCCGGATTCGCGCGGGGGGTTCAGGGCTGTGCCGCCTGGGCGACAGCGCTGGCGGCGGCTTCGCGGGCACGGACGCGGTAGCGGCGGTCAGTTGCCGCAAGGAGCCCACCGAGGGCCATCACGATGGCTCCCAGCCAGATAAACCGCACGAGGGGCTTGTACTGGAGCCTGACGCTCCAGGCATCACCACCGAGCTCGTCCCCGAGCGCGACGAACAGGTCACGCGACCAGCCGGCATCGATGCCGGCCTCCGTCATCGGGGACGAGCGCACCGCGTAGGTGCGCTTTTCCGGGTAGACCGTGCCCACCGGGCGGCCGTCGCGGGTGATGGTCATTTCTCCCCGCAGCCCCTGGTAGTTGGGGCCGGTCACGGGCGTCGTCGACCGGAAGGCAACCTCGTAGTCGCCGACCCGGGCCGATTCCCCAAGCGCGATGCGCTGGTCGGTTGCAATTCCGAACGACGACGTCACGGTGACGCCCAGCACAAAAAGGCCGAGCCCGAGGTGGGCAACCGACATCCCCAGCGCGGCCTGGGTCAGGCGCGGCCCACGACCCAGCAGGTGGCGGATGGGGTCGAGGAGCGCCGCCAGGACCAGCCACGCACTGGCAGCAATCCCCACGGCCGTGAGCACGCCGCTGCCGCCGCCGTAAACGAGGATCGGGATGAGTATGCCGATGGCGACGGCGATGCCCGCGATGAGGCGCAGCTTCCGGCCCACGTCGGCCGGACTGGCGCTTCGCCAGGCGGTGTGCATCCCGACGCCGACGGCCAGCAGCAATGGCAGCATGGGAATCAGGAACGCGGTCTCGAAGTAGGGAGGACCCACGGAAATCTTGCCCTCGTCGAGAGCGTCGAGGACGAGGGGATAGAGCGTGCCGAGAAACACCAGGCCGGCCGCAATGCACAGCAGGATGTTGTTGATGAGCAGGAAGCTTTCGCGCGAAAAGGGCTTGAATCCCACGGCCCGGTCCAGCGTTGGAGCGCGCCACGCATAGAGGCTGAGCGCAGTGCCAATCACGATGGCGAGGAATGTCAGGATGAACAGGCCACGGCTGGGGTCAGCGGCAAAGGAATGAACGGAAACCAGCACGCCGGACCGGACCAGGAAGGTGCCAACCAGGCTGAGTGAAAACGCGCCAATCGCGAGCAGCAAGGTGGACCCCTTGAAGATGCCCCGTTTCTCGGTGACGGCGAGGGAGTGCATCAGCGCGGTGCCAACGAGCCAGGGCATGAACGAGGCATTCTCGACCGGGTCCCAGAACCACCAGCCGCCCCATCCCAGTTCGTAATAGGCCCACCAGCTGCCGAGCGCAATTCCCACGGTGAGAAACACCCAGGCGCTGGTCGTCCAGGGGCGAGCCCAGCGCGCCCACTCCTGGTCCACGCGGCCGCTCAGCAGGGCCGCAACCGCAAAGGCGAAAGCTACCGAGAATCCGACGTAGCCCGTGTAGAGCATGGGCGGGTGCAGGGCCATGGCGGGGTCCTGCAGGAGCGGGTTGAGATCATTGCCATCGAGCGGAATCGGGCTGAGGCGCAGGAACGGGTTCGACGTGAAGAGAATGAACGCAAGAAAACCGATGCTGATCGCCCCCATGACACCGATGATCCGGGACGCAACCTCCCGCGGAAGCGAGGCGCTGCCGGCCACGACGGCAATCGTCCAGCCAGAAAGAATCAGCACCCAGAGCAGCAGGGAGCCCTCGTGGCCGCCCCACACCGCGGCAAAGCGATACATCTCGGGAAGCTGGCTGTTGGAATTGCTCGCGACGTAGAGCAGCGAAAAATCGTTATGCCAGAAGGCCCAGGCGAGAAGGCCGAATGCCCCCGCCACGAACACGAACTGCCCCGCCGCGGCGGCCGGCCCCACGGCCATCAGACCCGCCTGCCGGCGCTGGGCGCCGACGAGCGCGAACAGTGTCTGGCATGACGCCAGGCACAGGGCGAGGATCAGGCAGAGCTGACCGAGTTCAGGAAGCATCGTGGCGCCCTCTTGGGACCGGAAGTCCGCGGTTCAGTTTGGTGGGACAGCAGCAGAGACGGCGTCAGCAGGACTGGCCCGGGACGCCAGGGACTCGGCCACTTCCGGCGGCATGTAGTTCTCGTCGTGCTTGGCAAGGACCTCCTCGGCGCGGAACACGCCCTGAGGCTCCATGTGACCCCTGGCGATTACGCCCTGCCCGTCCCGAAACAGGTCGGGAAGCACCCCGGAATAGGCCACCGTCAACGTCTTCTGATTGTCGGTGACATCAAAGCGGACTTCCATTGCGCCGTGCTCGCGGCGGACGCTCCCCTTCTCCACCATCCCGCCCAGCCGGAATTGCTTGCCGGCTGGCGGCTCTCCGGCCAGTGCCTGGGAGGGTGTGTAGAAATAGAGGAGGTTTTCCTGGAAGGCGCGCAGTGAGAGGCCAACGGCGAGCGCCACGCCGGCCAGCACGAGGCCAACTACCACCATTCTTTGTCGACGCGGGGTCATGTACCACTCCCTAGTGTTGTGCCCTGGTCGCTCCTGCCAGGCCCTGTTGCCCGGCGGCTTCCGGCGCGCCGGGCGAGCTGTTCACGCAAGCGCGCCTTCGTCCGGTTGAACCGCCGCCGCGCTGTAACAATGTTGCCGATAACCACCAGGGCCGTGACCCCGTAGGCAATCAGCAAATACTGCGCATAGCTGCTATGGACCAGCGACTGCATCACAAGTTTACCCCGGCTGGACTGGCGCCACGCAACACGTCCTGAGCCCAGCGGGACTGCACTTCCCTCTCGAGTACCTCTCCTCTGACCCGCGTGGCCAGGATGGCGAGGAAAAAGAGTGTAAACGCGAGAATCATCGTGAGCAGCGGCCAGAGCATGTTCCCGGCGATTGATGGTGCGTCCAGCTTGGACAGGGTGGGTCCCTGGTGCAGGCTCGCCCACCAGATCACCGAGAAATGAATGATCGGTACGTTGACCACACCGGCTATGGCGAGGATGGCGCTGGCCCTGTCAGCCTGGTTGAGATCCTCGAAGGCACTGCGGACACCCATGTAGCCAAAGTACAGGAACAACAGGATCAGCTCGGAGGTCAGGCGTGGATCCCACTCCCAGTAGGTGCCCCACATGGGCTTCCCCCACACGGCGCCGGTGACCAGCGCCGCGAAAGTGAATGAAGCCCCGATCGGCGCACAACTGGCCGCGACGGCGTGGGCCAGCTTGATGCGCCAGATGAGGCCGATGGCGCCCGCCACGGCCATCGTGACGTAAATCATCATGGACAGGTAGGCGCTGGGTACGTGGACGTAGATGATCCGGAAAGCATCACCCTGCTGGTAGTCGGGCGGCGCCAGCACGAGCCCCCCCCAGCTACCGACGGCGAGGAGAACGATGGCGGGAACGAGCAGCCAATAGGTCAGCCTGCCTGCCAGCGCATAGAAGTGCGGTGGCGATGCGAGCCGGAAGAACCACGTCCACACGATGCCTCTCCTCTCAGGAATGTCGTCTAGTCGGCACTGACACGAATCGCTCCCGCCGCCAGCAACGGAGCCAGGCTGACAGCGAGCGCCAGTAACGCCGCCAGCAGGTACAGCGGGCCTGTTGCGTCCTCCCCCATCAGGGCGAGGTCCGTAGCCCTGGCCCCCAGGATGAGCACCGGCAGCATCAATGGCGCGACGATGAAGGCCAGCAGGACCCCGGACCCACGGAGTCCCGCCGTCAGTGCAGCCCCGATGGAGCCAAGCAAGCTCAGCGTCGGTGTGCCCAGCAGCAGACTGGCGGAGAGGACCTTCAGGGCCGTCGCCGGCAGATGGTAGGTGATTGCCAGAACCGGTGCCACGACCACGAGCGGGATTCCGGTGATGATCCAGTGGGCCAGGGTCTTGGCCAGCAGCATCCAGCTTAGCGGATAGGGGAGGGTCAGCAGCTGCTCGATGGTTCCGTCCTCCAGGTCGGACCTGAACAGCAGGTGGAGCGACAGCAGCGTCGCCAGCAGGGCGGCGATCCAGATAACCCCCGGCGCGATCATGCGCAGGACCTCTGCCTGCGGACTGAGCGCGAGCGGAAAAAGCGAAACGACCAGCACGAAAAACAACGCGGAGTTGGTCGCATCAGTCCAGCGGCGCAGGCCAACGCGAAGATCCCGGGTGAACACCGCGTGGAAGAGCGAGAGCAATCCGAGCCGCGGCGCGGCGCTACGCGGGGCTAACGTGCTGCTTGTGTCGGTGCCGGACATCACGCCTCCCCCAGAACCAGCCGTGTCGTTGGAAAGCGGCCAAAGTCCAGGGGCTGGTGTGCCGCGACGACCAGGGTTCCGCCCGCTGCGAGGTGCCGCTGCAGAACTCCATCGAGGTACCGGCGACCGGCCGCATCGAGATTCGTCTGGGGTTCATCCAGCAGCCAGAGATCAGCGCCGGACAACAGGACCCGGGCCAGCGCCGCCCGGCGCTTCTGGCCGGCGGAGAGCAACCGGACCTGCAAAGCCGCGCAGTCGGCCAGCCCGGTGGCCTCGAGCGTGTCGTCCACAAGTGAGGACTGCCCCGCCAGCCGCGCAAAGAAATCCAGGTTCTCCCGGGTGCTCAGTTCCGCCTTCAGTGCCAGGGCATGCCCGGCGAAGGCCAGTCCCAGCCTGGCCGCTTGAAGCTCGTCCCGCAGTGGCCGGCCGCACCAGGTCACGGTCCCGTCCTCAGGCATTGTCAACCCGGCGATGACCCGGAGCAGCGTTGTCTTGCCGGCGCCATTGGGCCCCTCGATCAACAGGGGGCTGCCAACCGGCACGCTGAAAGACAGGTCCTCGAATAGGCGGGTAGTTCCGCGCCAAAGCGTCAAATTAGCGCCTGCCAGCACGCCCGTCTCCCGAACCCGTATCCACACCCGGCGACCGGGCCCGCCGATCACCCCGAACGGTGCCTCAACCTTAACAACTTCCGTATCTGAAACAAGTTCCTACGGAACTTTATTGCAATACTTTCGCAACCGTGGGGCTCGCCGATCGAGGTCCGCGATCACCTTTACATAAGCGCGTGCCATGCCTAGACTGAAACCTCCCACCTGAACCCGGCACAGCAGCAAAGGGTCGCCGCGGGCATCAGAGTCCCGCCTAACAGACCTGTAAACGAGCCGGGGTTTTGAGTTCGGGAGTACAGCCATGGCCGCACGACTAGACAGCGCAACGGCGTATCCCACTGCAGTATCCGGTGAGAAACCGGCCGGGAAACTGCAACTGGGCGACAGCGCCGGTCTTGCGGCGGGTCTCGCCTACGTGGGCCGCTGCCTCAGGGGTCACCGGCCCTTCGGGATCATAACGGGTTCCGGTACCAGCCTGGAGCCCCTCCTCCAGCGCGTCACGGCCGACTGCCTGGCGCGAGACGATCTGCACACCGCTCGCATCGACACGCCGACTGACAGCGTCCACGCATTCCTGACGAATGTGCTTGGCGAACTGGGCTTCGATCTTCACTTGTCAGCCCTGGATGACCTGCACAACCTGCTGGTGGTGTTCCTTCGCCACGAGAGCGCCCGTGGGCGCCGGACAGTCGTGATCATCGATGACACCGAGCACTTCGGACCCCGGGTGCTCGAACACCTGCAAGTCCTGTCGAGCGTGCGTGCGGGTACGACGCCGGGGATAACTTTCATACTCGCGGGATCCACCGGCCTCAACCGGATTCTCGACTCCCGGGGCATGGCGGGACTGCGCCAGTTCACCCGGGAACGCTACGACCTGGACCGGTCCCTGGCGTGGGTCGCCACGCGCAGCAGGCCTCCGGTCGTGAACATTGCTCCCGGACCCGGATCGGCCGGCGAGCCGGGGACACCGGCCCTGCAGCCCCACCCGAACAGAACGTTGCTCGTCATGCTGGATGGCACGATCAGCAGCCGGCACAGCCTCGCGCCGGGCCGCCTGATTATCGGGAGAAGTTCCCAGAGCGGCCTTTGCCTTGAAAGCCGGTACGTCAGCCGGCAGCACGCCGCCCTGCTTGTGTCGGCCGGAGATGTGGTCGTCATCGACCTCGGCAGCACCAATGCCACTCTGGTGAATGGCGAGGCCGTCATGGAACAGCGTCTCGAGCACGGAGATGTGCTCGCGATCGGCAATTTCCGTCTGCGTTTCGACACTCGCTGAAAAACGCTGGAGGCTTGGTGCCCAGGGCCGGACTTGAACCGGCACGGCCTTGCGGCCAACGAATTTTAAGTCCGCAGCGTCTACCAATTCCGCCACCCGGGCCTCGGGGCGCATTGTAGGCGGGCAGTTCGGCAGAATGGAGGCTAGGGTCGGAATCGAACCGGCGTACACGGCTTTGCAGGCCGCTGCATGACCACTCTGCCACCTAGCCGCTGTGGGGTGCCCCGGGTGGCGGCGTTGGTCAACGCCGGCAGGGGCAGAAACTGGAGCGGGAAAGCGGGCTCGAACCGCCGACCTGTACCTTGGCAAGGTACCGCTCTACCAACTGAGCTATTCCCGCTTGCAAGAGCCGCATATGCTACCGGCAAGCGGCCGCGTGTCAAGAAAGAGGCTCACGTTCTTTTTGTGAGGGCCAGGCTGCCCGGATATAGCCCACCATGGACCAGATCGTCAGTCCGGCCGCGAGGACCAGAAAAAGCACCCCGATATCATAGGTCGGCAGGCCAAAAAGCGGCTCGGCAAACAACATGCAGGTGAGTCCGGTCATCTGCATGATGGTCTTGAGCTTCCCGTAGCCGGACACCGCCACCCGGTGCCGGGTGCCCAGCTCGGCCATCCATTCGCGCAAAGCCGACACGGCAATCTCCCGTCCGATAATGATGGCGGCCAGGGCCGCCACGATGATCCGGGGATCCGACTGCACGAGAATGATCAGGGCCGTGGCGACGATCATCTTGTCCGCCACCGGGTCCAGAAATGCCCCGAACTGGGATGTCTGCTGCAGCCTTCGGGCCACGTAGCCATCCAGCCAGTCGGTGATGGCGGCGAGCAGAAAAACCATGGCCGCCGCCGGGCGGGCCCAGGGCGATGACCAGTAAAAGACGACCGCCACCAGGGGAATCGCAGCGATCCGGAACCAGGTCAGCGACGTGGCGATGTTGAACTGGGGGTACACGCCTGCATTCTAGCTGCTCGGCGGCCTGCCAACGTCATTGATCAACGCCTCCCCGGTCAGGGTTCACCGCCGTGCAGGTGATCGTAGATTCGCTGGGCCAGCGGCCGGCTGATGCCGTCGACCCGGGCCAGGTCCGCCACACCAGCCTGGCGGATGCCCTGCAGCCCGCCGAACTGCCGCAGGAGCGCCCGGCGCCGCAGTGGCCCGAGGCCCGCGATGGACTCCAGGCTGGATGATGTCCGCGCCTTGGCCCGCCGCTGCCGGTGGCCGGTGATGGCAAACCGGTGGGCCTCGTCCCGGATCTGCTGGATCAGGTGCAGCGCCGGCGACTCTGCGGGCAGGGTGCGTGCTGACGCTTCCCCGGGGAATACCAGTTTCTCCTCCCCTACCCGTCGATCCCGCCCCTTGGAGACACCGATAAGCGGCAGATGCGCCAGCTGAAACTCCTCGAGCGCGGACCGGGCCCGCTCGACCTGTCCCTGACCACCGTCAATCAGGATGAGGTCGGGCATCGGCGATTCGCCACGCCTGACGCGCGCGAAGCGTCGTTCGACTGCCTGCGCTATGGCTCCGTAATCGTCGCCGGGTTCAACATCGCGGATATTGAAGCGCCGATAGTCGGCCTTCACCGGACCATCAGCATCAAATACAACGCAGGCCGCTACCGTTTCCTCACCGCCCGTGTGGCTGATGTCGAAGCACTCGATGCGGCGGGGCACCTCTTCAAGACCCAGCGCATCGGCGAGGCTGGCAAGCTGGCCGTGCAGCGATACCCCGGCTGCAATCCGGCTGGAAAGGCCTTGGGCGGCGTTGGTGGCCGCCATTTCGAGCCAGCGCTTCCGCGTGCCACGAACCTGGTGGCGGATCCGCACCTCGCGCCCCTGGCGGGCCGTGAGCGAGGCTTCCAGCACAGCGCGGTCCAGCGGTTGTGCCGGGACAAGTATTTCCGCCGGGGGCGACTCGCTGAAGTAGTGCTGCGCGATGAAACTGCCAATGATCTCCTCAGTATCGGTCCCGGTGGCTATCCGGGGAAACCACGTCCTGCTTCCCAGTACCCGGCCGCCCCGGATCAGGACCGCGGCGATGCAAGCCTGGCCCTGGTCCTGGTGCACTCCAAGAACATCTGCTTCGACGATGCCCGTCCCCGCCATGACCTGTTCGGCCTGGATCCGGCGAACCAGGGCAATCTGGTCCCGCAGGACTGCTGCCCGTTCGTAATCGAGGCCGTGAGACGCCGCTTCCATCCGGCGGACAAGCCCCGCGAGCACGGCGGAGTTCCTGCCCTCCAGGAACAACACCGCGTCCTCCACGTCCCGGCGGTAGTCGGCGGCAGGGATCAGCCCGACGCAGGGCGCCGTACAACGCTGGATCTGGTACTGCAGGCAGGGACGGGTCCTGTTGGCAAAGAACGAGTCGGAGCACTGCCGGACGCGAAACAGCTTCTGGAGCTGGGTCAGGGTTTCCCGCACGGCGCCGGCGCTCGGCCAGGGTCCCAGAAAGCGCCCGGCGGCCTTCCGCGCCCCGCGATGGAACTCGAAGCGCGGAAAATCCTGCTGCGTGGAAACGTAAATCCACGGATAACTCTTGTCGTCCCGGAGCACCACATTGAAGCGGGGGCGATGCTCCTTGATCAGATTGTGCTCGAGGAGAAGTGCGTCCTGCTCGGTACCGGTGACCGTCACCTCTACGCGCACCGTCTGCGCCATCAGCGCCTGCGTCTTGGGCAGGTGGGCCTTGCTGCCGAAGTAAGACGCTACGCGCTTGCGCAGATCGCGTGCCTTGCCAACATAGAGAATCCCGCCTTCGGCGGACAGCATGCGGTACACGCCCGGACGATGCGTCAACGAGGCGAGAAAGGCCTTGCTGTCAAAGGCCGCGTCCATGCCCGGCAATCCGCATGGCGACTTCCATCGCCTGCTCGTAGTTGAGGCGCGGATCAACCTGCGTCCGGTAATCGCGGCTCAGGTCCGAATCAGTGATGCCGCGAGCGCCGCCCGTACACTCGGTCACGTGATCGCCGGTGAGCTCCAGGTGTACGCCACCCAGATGGGAGCCGGCGGCCCGATGCACGTCGAAGGCAGCGTCCAGCTCTTCCAGGATGTTTTCCAGCCGCCGGGTCTTGAGCCCGGATTTTGCCGTCTCGGTATTGCCATGCATCGGGTCGCACATCCACACGACATTGGCTCCGGACTCAGCCACGGTACCGATCAGGCCCGGAAGGGCCTTGCGGATGCGACCCGCTCCGAGACGGTGAATCAATGTCAGGCGCCCGGGTTGATTTGCCGGGTTCAGTGCTGCCATCAGGCCGGTCAGAAAGTCCGGCGTGGTGTCCGGACCGATCTTCACGCCTATGGGGTTACTGATGCCACGGAAGAACTCCACGTGGGCGCCATCCAGGTTACTGGTGCGCACGCCAATCCACGGGAAGTGCGTCGTGAGGTCATACCAGCTCTTGCGGCGCTCCAGGTAGCGTGTCTGCGCCTGCTCGTAGGGCAGATGAAGGCCCTCGTGGGAGGTGAAGAAGTCCACGCGCCGCGCCTGGTCGATCGACTTCCCGGTCAGGCTCTCGAAAAAATCCAGGCCGTCTGCGATCGTCTGGACGACGTGGTGATACTGGTCGGCCATTGGCGAATGCCGTACCCAGTCGAGGTCCCAGTTCTCCGGATGATGGAGGTCGGCAAAGCCGCCGTCGATCAGCGAGCGAACGAAGTTCAGCGTCAGGGCCGACCGCTCGTAGGCGCGGAGCATTAGCTCGGGGTTGGGCTCCCGGTCGGCTGCGGTGAACGCGTTGCGATTGATGATGTCGCCCCGGAAGCTGGGCAGAGTCGTGTCGGTGCGCGTCTCGAGATCCGTTGAGCGCGGCTTTGCATACTGTCCCGCCATGCGGCCAACCCGGACGACCGGTCGCTTCAGTCCGGAGATGATCACCACGCTCATCTGCAGCAGGATCTTGAGCTTGGTGACGATCGCGTCCGACCGGCAGTCGTCGAAGGTTTCCGCGCAGTCGCCGCCCTGCAAGACAAAGGCCCTGCCCTGCCCTGCGAGTGCCAGCTGCTCCCGCAGTGCGTCCACCTCCCAGGAGGTGACGAGCGGAGGCAACCTGGCCAGCTCCGCCATCACGGCAGCAGCGCGCTGCTGGTCCTTGTAAGTCGGGATCTGGCCCGCTAGGCGGTCCAGCCAGCTGGCGGGAAGCCAGCCGGCTTCAGTCGTGGGATGGGTCATGCGGCCGGACTATGCCACAAGCCTTCCGGGCCAGCCAAAGCCGGCCCGGATCAGGGGAGCATCAGAAGGCGGGCCGCACCGACACCTCGACCGGAATGCGGTCGCCGGGAGGGGTGGCCGTCTCCGTGTAGTACTCGCGGCCCTCGTAGACATAGGCCACCTGGTAAGCACGGGTCCGCTCGGCAACGCGCGTCTCATAGCGGGTAGTGCACTCGGAAACAGGATAGGCCTGCGCGGCCGCGGGCTGGTAGTAGCCGGACTGGCGACGCGCGGCCGCGTCGTGGCCGACGGCCGCGCCAACCAGCACCCCGAACAGCCGCATGGCATCCCGGCCATCGCCCTTGCCAAACTGGTTGCCGATCACGCCACCAATGACGCCGCCGGCGATGGTGCCACCGGCGGTGCCGGGACGGCTCCCCTGGCGATAGGCCGGTGGCGCATAGGCCGTGGTCTCGTAGCACTCGCGGACGGGCACCGTGGTCTGGACCTGCTCGATCAGCGGCCGCACATCGGTGACCCGTGCGTAGACGATCGTGGTACCGCCCGCATAGGCCGGCGGCGGGTAGCGGCCTTTGCCGCGATGATCGGCATGGGCGGAGCCCGCGGCCATAAGAAGTGCTGCGGGAAGGACCAGCATTCGAGTGACAGGGCGCATTGTTCATCCTCCTGCCCGGAAGCCAGTTTTCCGGGTGCAGGACCACGCTAGTCTGTCTGCGCTGAATCCGCTGTTAACCGCCGGGGTCGGGCTAGCCCGTCTGCTTGGCCCGTTGCCACATTTCGTCAAGTTCGCGTGCGCTCAGGCTGTCCCACTCGCGCTCCTGGCTGCGGACGTCCGCCTCGACGCGACGGAAGCGCGCCTCAAATTTGCCGCAGGCCCGGCGCAGGGCTCGCTCGGGATCCACGCGGCAATGTCGGGCGAGACTGGCACAGGCCAGGAGAAGGTCGCCGATCTCCTCCTCGACGGCATCCGGCCCACCTTGGTCGCGGGCGGCATGGACCTCGGCCAGTTCTTCGCGCACCTTGGCCGCAACGCCGTCCGCATCGGGCCAATCCAGCCCCACCCGCGCCGCTCGACTGCCCAGCTTCTCGGCACGGCTCAGTGCCGGCATTGCAAGCCCGATCCCCGCCAGCACCGAGGTGTCACCGCCGCGGGCCTGTCGCTCGGCCGCCTTCAACTTTTCCCAGGCCGCGCTCTGCGCGTGGGCCGTCGCCACCTGCTGCCCGCCGAAAACATGCGGATGGCGCCGGAGCATCTTGTCGTTGATGGCTGCCACCACGTCACCAAAGTCGAACGCCTTCATCTCGCTTGCCATCTGTGCATGGAAGACCACCTGGAATAGCAGGTCACCAAGCTCATTGCGGAGTTCCTCCAGGTCGTCCCGGTCGATCGCATCAGCCACCTCGTAGGCCTCCTCGATCGTAAACGGGGCAATGGACCCGAAATCCTGCTCCCTGTCCCACGGACAGCCGCCGACGGGATCCCGCAGCGCCGCCATGATCTCCAGAAGTTTGCCGATGTCCCGATTGTCTTCCTGCTTCATCCGAGCGCCTCGCGCAGCGTATCCAGAATCTGGGCAGTGGCGCCCCAGATCCTGTGCCCGCCAAAGTTGCAGTCACAGACCGGCAAGGTCACCCCCCGAAAGGTCCGCTCGGTACGCGCGAAATTGGCGGGATTCGCCAGGTAATCGAGCGGCACCCCGAAGATTTCCGCCACTTCGGTGGGATCCGCCCGCAGGCTGAAGCCTGGACGGAGTACCGCCACCACCGGGCTGACGGCAAAGCCCGTGACGACCGGGTGAGGCGGCAGAAAGCCGACGACTTCGACGAATTCACGCGCAATGCCGATCTCCTCCTCTGCCTCACGCAGGGCGGTGGCGACGAACCCGCTGTCCAGTGACTCCAGGCGTCCACCCGGGAAACTGATCTGGCCGGGATGATCCCTGAGGTGATCGGTGCGGCGGGTCAGGAGGACCTCCCAGCCGCCGTCCCTCGCCGCCAGGGCGACGAGCACTGCTGCAGGCACCAGCGGGGCCGGGAACAGCCTCGCTGCGATGCCCGGAGGCAGGCGCGCCAGGGACTCGCTCACCAGGTCGACGGGCGGCTGCGAACTCCTGAGCCGCTCGACCAGCCGCTCTATCACGCCGCCAGATCGCGGCCTATCAGGACTTGATGCCACCCTTCGTGAGATCCTTCGCGTTCAGCAGGCGATTGATTTCCTTCGCGGACAAATCGGTGAGCTCCGCTGCGACCTCGCGAACCGGCCGCCGCTCCGCGTAGGCCTTCTTGGCAATGGCCGCACCCTTTTCGTAGCCGATGACAGGGTTCATGGCGGTGACGAGAATCGGGTTGCGATCCAGTGCCTCCGCGAGCTTGTCATTGTTCACCTTGAAGCCGGCAATGGCCTTGTCCGCAAGCAACCGGCTCGCGTTGGCGAGCAACTGGATACTCTGGAGGAGGTTATAGGCGATCACCGGCAGCATCACGTTGAGCTGGAAGTTGCCCGACTGGCCGGCCACGGTGATAGCCACGTCGTTGCCGATAGTCTGGGCGGCCACCATCGCGACAGCCTCCGGAATCACCGGGTTGACCTTGCCCGGCATGATGCTGCTGCCGGGCTGAAGACCGGGCAGGGAGATCTCACCAAGGCCGGCGAGCGGACCGCTGTTCATCCACCGGAGGTCGTTGGCGATCTTCATCAACGCTACAGCGAGCGTGCGCAGGTGGCCGGAGAGCTCCACGGCCGTGTCCTGGCAGCTCAACGATTCAAACAGATTGCGTGACACATTGAACTTGACGCCCGTCTGCTCGCCCAGCAGCACAGCGACCTTCTTGCCGAACTTGGGGTGCGCGTTGATGCCGGTGCCGACGGCAGTGCCGCCCTGTGCGAGGCGGGTGAGTCGCGGCAGGCAGTCCCGGATTCTTGCTTCGGCATTGGCAACCTGCTGGGCCCAGCCGCCCAGTTCCTGGCTCATGCGCACCGGCATAGCATCCATCAGGTGTGTGCGGCCGGTCTTGACCACACCGTCGGTCTCCGCCGCCTTCTTGGTGATGATCGTACGCAGGTGCTTCAGGGCCGGCAGCAACTCGCCGGCGACCTCGAGTGCGGCACTGACGTGAATGGCCGTCGGAATCACGTCGTTGCTGCTCTGGCCCATGTTGACGTCGTCATTCGGATGGACCTCGGAGCCGAGGCGCTTGGTCGCCAGGCGCGCAATCACCTCGTTGGCATTCATGTTCGAGCTGGTTCCGGATCCCGTCTGGAACACGTCGATGGGAAACTGGGCATCGTGCTGGCCTTCCGCGACTTCCAGCGCCGCTCGCTGGATCGCCATCGCCTTGCCGCTCTTCTGCAGGCCAAGTTCGGCATTTGCGCCGGCCGCGGCCCACTTTATGAGGCCAAGGGCGCGGATGAACCCGCGCGGCATCGGCAAGCCACTGATTGGAAAGTTATCGACCGCGCGCTGCGTCTGGGCGCCCCACAGCGCCTCCGCCGGAACCTGAAGCTCGCCCATGCTGTCACGCTCGACCCGAAAACCCTTGTCGGCCATTCCTGCCTCTCCTGATGGATACCGGAGCTGATGGCCGGGGCCGGTTGGGCCCACGATCATCATTCGCGTTGGTGTATTATTTGCGCGCTGAATTATAGGGTTTTTTCGCAAGACAAATATGGACAGGGATCCGCTGACCGCAATTTCCCCTCTCGACGGCCGGTATGCCGCCAAGGTGGATTCCCTGAGGGATATCTTCAGCGAATTTGGCCTCATCCGGTTCCGCGTGCTGGCCGAGGTCCGCTGGCTCCAGTTCCTCTCGCAGGAGCCCGGTATCGACGGGCTCGGCCCCCTGTCGCCGGTCGTCCATGACGTGCTCAACACGCTGGCCGAACGTTTCGGTCACGACGACGCCAGGCGCGTAAAGGACATCGAACGGCGCACCAATCACGACGTCAAGGCCGTCGAGTACCTGATTGCCGAGCGCCTGGGCAACGACGCCGAACTGAGCCGGATCCGGCCCTTCCTGCATTTTGCCTGCACGTCCGAGGACATCAACAATATTGCCTACGCTCTGATCCTGCGGCAGGGTCGGGACACCTGCCTGCTCCCGCAGTTCCGGCAGATCGTGGCCGTGCTGGACACCATGGCCCGGGCCCTGGCAGAAGTGCCGATGCTCGCAAGAACCCATGGCCAGCCCGCGAGCCCGACCACCCTGGGCAAGGAAGTCGCCAACAGTGCGTGGCGGCTCAAACGCCAGCTGCAACAACTGCGCTCGGTGGAGCCCCTGGCAAAGATGAATGGCGCCGTGGGCAACTTCAACGCGCACCGGATAGCCTATCCCGATGCCGACTGGCAGGGGATCTCCCGCCGGTTCGTGGAGTCACTCGGACTTGTGTGGAATCCCTACACCACCCAGATAGAGCCCCACGACTGGATTGCCGAGTATTGCCACTGCCTGATCCGCTGCAACGTGATCCTCATCGACCTTGCGCGTGACCTGTGGGGGTACATCTCGGTGGGCTACTTCCGCCAGCGCAAGGTGGATACAGAGGTGGGTTCGTCCACCATGCCTCACAAGGTCAATCCGATCGACTTTGAGAATGCCGAGGGTAATCTCGGCGTTGCCAACGCCCTGCTGGCGCATTTTGCCGAGAAACTTCCCGTGTCCCGCTGGCAGCGGGATCTCAGTGATTCCACCGTCCTGCGCAATCTTGGCGTGGCTGTCGGCCACACCACACTCGCCACGCAGTCGCTACTGGCAGGACTCCGCAAGCTCGAGGCGGATGCGCCGCGCATGCGCAGTGAGCTGGGCAAAACCTGGGAGGTCCTTGGCGAGGCTGTGCAGACGGTCATGCGGCGCCACGGGCACGCGGACGCCTACGAGCAACTTAAGAGCCTGACCCGGGGCGCGGCCATCACCCGGGAATCCCTCGCGGCCTTCCTGAAGTCCGTAGACCTGCCGCCCACCGAGCGGGAGCGCCTTCTCGCACTCACCCCGGAGGCCTACACTGGGGACGCGGCATTGCTCGCCCGGCTGGCGGCCGACTCGGAACCCTGAGTCAGCGACTCGAAACGGGGCCAATCGTCTCCTAAGACAGTATGGGGGGTGACAAACGTGACCCAGTTGGCACATTCATCCGCCTTCCGGTTCGTACAATTCGGCATGGCCAGCGACAAGACCCCAGAAAACTTTGAGCCGGAGCGCACGCAGGGCCGGCGCTGGGTACTGGCAACGATGGACGACACCCTGGCGGCAGCTATCGAGATTGCCGCCGTGGCCCGGCGCGGCCTCGCAATCCTAACGCCGGACCTGGAGCCGGGAGTCTACGACCACGAACGGTTTCTGGAGATCGTCAAGCGCCTTGTGCTGGCCAAGCGCTTCGCCAGGATCAGGGTCCTGATTTCCGATCCGCAGCGCACGATCCGTCTGGGCAATCGCCTCGTCGGCCTCGGGCGGCGACTGAATACCTACGTTGAATTCCGTAACGTGCACGAAGATTACCGCGAACATCGTGAGGCATTCCTGCTCGCTGACGACGTAGCCCTTCTCTACCGCATCAATTGCGCCCGGTGGGAAGGCATCGCCGACACGTACGAACCCGCTGTTGCCCGCCGGTACCTGACCCTCTTCGAGGAAATATGGGCGGCGTCAGAAACCTCCCGTGAGCTCCGCCAGCTGCGCGTCTAGGCCAGTCAGGCCGTCCTCCCCGTGTCTGTGACCCCGGCGGGACTGGCGCCCGAACTGACTGTCGCCGCCGTAATCGAGCGTGACGGCCGCTATATGCTGGTGGAGGAGCGGATCCTGGGCCAGCTCGTACTCAACCAGCCTGCCGGTCATGTGGAACCCGGCGAAGCGCCAGTGGCCGCGGTGATCCGGGAAGTACTGGAAGAAACCGCGTGGACATTCGCGCCCGAGGCCGTGATTGGCGTCTATCTGTGGGATCCAGGCGGCGGCCGCACTCCTTTTCTGCGCATCGCATTTTCGGGGCAATGCCTGGCCCATCACCCGGAACGCCGGCTGGATGACGGGATCGAAAGGGTGCTCTGGCTGACCCGGGCAGAACTGCTGACGAGCCGGGCCCGGTGGCGAAGCCCCCTGGTGCCGAGGGCAGTCGCCGACCATGAGCAGGGTGAGCGCCACCCGGTGGGCCAATATGCAGGCCTCACCCTCGCGGAACTGGCGCTGCACGCCGTCATTCCGTGACCCCCGGTCACCGACCCGGTCGCAACCGCACCTGCTAGACTTTCCGGCCATGCGTGGCGCCCCCGGAAAGCGAGTCATCGTCGCCCTTTCGGGCGGCGTCGACTCAGCCGTTGCCGCCCTGTGCCTCTTGCGGTCGAACTACCGCGTCGAGGCCATGCACATGACCAACTGGGATGACGCGAGCGAGCACTGTACTGCTGGCGCAGACCTTGCCGATGCCCGGAAGGTCTGTGACGATCTTGGCATCCCCCTGCATCACGTCAACTTCGCCCGGGAGTACCGTGAAACGGTCTTCAGTGATTTTCTTGCGGAGCTGCGCGCCGGGCGCACGCCCAATCCGGACGTCGCCTGCAACCGGCATATCAAGTTCGGAACTTTCCTTGACCACGCACTGCGGCTGGGCGCCGACTACATGGCAACGGGTCACTACGCGCACCTGAGCCCGGATCCGCAACCACGGCTTCTCATACCCGCCGACAGGGCCAAGGACCAGACGTATTTCCTGCACGCGGTGGATCCGGCTGCATTGACCCGGACGCTGTTTCCCCTCGGCTCCGTCTCCAAGGCCGAAGTCCGCACCCTAGCGCGGGACTATGGACTTGCGAATCACGCCAAGCGGGACAGCACGGGCATCTGCTTCGTGGGCGAGCGTCCGTTCCGGGAGTTCCTGGCCGAGCACGTCAACGCCGAACCCGGGCCGATCCTTGCGGAGTCCGGTGAGCTGGTCGGGAAACATCTCGGCCTCCCCTATTACACCCTGGGCCAGCGGGAAGGTCTGGGCATTGGCGGCCGTGCGGGCGGCGCGCAGTCGCCCTGGTTCGTCGCCGCAAAGGACCCGGCACGCAACGCTCTTGTGGTCGTCCAGGGTCGCCACCACCCGGCGCTGCTGCGCCAGGATCTCGTCGCCGGTGAGCTCCGCTGGCTCCGCGGCGACCCGGACGGCCTCGACCGTGGAATCGGTCTGCAGGCGCGAATCCGGCACCGGCAACCTCCTGCGCCCTGCCATGTCCGGGCCGTCGATGGACTGGCAGTGGCGGTGCATTTTGCGGATCCCCAGAAGACGCCGACCCCGGGTCAGTTCATCGTCTTCTACCAGGGCGATGAATGCCTCGGTGGCGGGGTGATCCTCGAGGGTGCGCGGACCAGCGCGACGGTTCGCCCTGACGGCCTCGCAACGGCGTAGACCGGGCCGATCCGCTATAATTTCCCGCTGTTCCTGACCCGATCATCCGGGCCCCACAGGTGGTGGTCCGGGGGACCCGCGCCCGTTCTGCCCCGGAGAGATATGCCATGGCGAAAGTTATTGACGCTCGATCCAGCCTGACCGTCAACGGCCTGGACTACGAGATCCACAGTCTCGCGTCAGTCAAGGAAGGACACGTCGCCCGACTGCCCTACTCCCTGAAGATACTTCTCGAGAACCTTCTGCGAAATGCGGCGGGTGGCGACGTCCGGGCCGAGGACATCAGCGCGCTGGCGAACTGGGATCCCGCCGCCAAGGCCGAGCACGAGATTGCCTTCACGCCCGCCCGGGTGGTGCTCCAGGATTTCACCGGCGTCCCCGCGGTGGTGGACCTGGCGGCGATGCGTGATGCGGTCGTCCGGCTCGGCGGCAGGGCCGAGGCCATCAATCCGCTATCGCCAGCCGAACTGGTGATCGACCACTCCGTGCAGGTGGACAACTACGGCACTGCGGGTGCGCTTGATGCAAATACCGCCATTGAGTTCAGCCGCAACCAGGAGCGCTACGGCTTCCTGCGCTGGGGCCAGGACGCCTTCCGCAACTTCAAGGTGGTGCCGCCAAACACGGGTATCGTGCACCAGGTCAACCTGGAATACCTGTCCCGTGTGGTCTTCGACGCCGAGAAGGATGGCCGGCGCGTGGCCTACCCGGACACCGTAGTTGGCACGGATTCCCACACGACCATGATCAACGGCCTCGGCATCCTGGGCTGGGGCGTTGGTGGCATCGAAGCCGAGGCGGCCATGCTCGGGCAGGCCGTCACCATGCTGATCCCGGAAGTCATCGGCTTCCGGCTCATTGGCCAACTGCGCGAGGGAACGACCGCCACGGACCTGGTGCTCACGGTCACCGAAATGCTGCGCAAAAAGGGCGTTGTCGGCAAGTTCGTCGAATTCTTCGGCGACGGGCTCTCGAACCTGCCGCTGGCGGACCGGGCCACTATCGGCAACATGTCGCCGGAATTTGGCAGCACGGTAGCGATCTTCCCGATCGACGGCGAGACAATCCGCTACCTTGAACTCTCGGGCCGGCCCGCCCAGGAGATCGCCCTCATCCAGGCGTACGCAAAGGCCCAGGGCCTGTGGCGCCAGGACGGCCAGGCCGATCCGCTGTTCACCGACGTGCTGACACTCGACATGGGCACTGTCGAGCCCAGCCTCGCCGGACCTAGCCGGCCCCAGGACCGCATCTCGCTGCGCAGTCTTGCAGCTGCTTACGGGAAGATCGAAGCCGAGCAGACGGCAGACGGGAAGACCGGAACCGCGCCCGTCAAGGTAACTACCAAGGGGCAAACCTACGAGCTCAGGAACGGCGCTGTCCTGATCGCAGCCATCACGAGTTGCACCAACACGTCGAACCCCTACGTCATGGTCGGCGCGGGCCTGCTGGCACGCAACGCCGTGCGGCGCGGCCTTGCTTCCAGGCCCTGGGTGAAGACCAGCCTGGCACCGGGATCCCGGGTCGTCAGCAACTACCTGGAGAAGTCGGGCCTGCTCAAGGACCTCAACGCCCTTGGGTTTAACATCGTGGGCTTCGGCTGCACCACGTGCATCGGCAACTCCGGTCCGCTGGACCCGCCCATCGAGAAGGCTGTCCGTGAAGGCAAGCTGGTGGGCTGCAGCGTGCTTTCCGGGAATCGGAATTTCGAGGGCCGCATCCACCCCCTGGTGCGCAACAATTTCCTGGCTTCACCCCCGCTGGTGGTCGCCTACGCACTTGCGGGCAACCTGCACATCGATATGGACAAGGAGCCGCTTGGCACCGGCAGCGACGGCGCACCGGTTTACCTCCGCGACATCTGGCCAGGCCAGAAGGAAATCCAGGCCATCGTAACCGGCACGATCAACTCGGAAATGTTCCGCAGCAGCTACGCCAACGTGTTTGCCGGGGACAAGAACTGGAACTCGATCAAGGTGCCGGCCGGCGACCGCTTCGCCTGGGCTGACGATTCAACCTACGTGCGCAATCCTCCCTACTTCGATGGCATGACCCTGAAGCCGGCCCCGGTCACCGACATCTCCGGTGCGCGGGTTCTCGCGCTGCTGGGCGACTCCGTGACCACTGACCACATCTCGCCAGCCGGTTCCATCGGCAAGGACAGCCCGGCAGGTCGATACCTGGTTAGCAAGGGCGTACAACCGGCTGATTTCAATCAGTATGGTGCCCGGCGTGGTAACCACGAGGTAATGATGCGCGGCACCTTTGCCAATATCCGTCTGCGCAACCAGCTGGTTCCCGGCACGGAAGGCGGCTTTACGGCGCACCTGCCGGACGGCGAGAAACTGTCCATCTACGACGCGGCCATGCGCTATGCGGCCGACAAGGTGCCGCTCATTATCCTGGCCGGCAAGGAATACGGCAGTGGCTCATCCCGTGACTGGGCGGCCAAGGGCACCAAGCTCCTCGGAGTCCGCGCCGTCATTGCGGAAAGCTACGAGCGCATCCACCGCTCGAACCTGATCGGCATGGGCGTACTGCCGCTTGAGTTCCGGCCTGGCGACAATCCCGCTGCGCTCGGCCTCACCGGAACGGAGATCTACGACATTTCCGGCGTCGATGAAGGCCGCGCCCGGGAGGTTGCGGTGACGGCCCGGCGCGATGATGGCTCGGAGGTCGCCTTCCGCGCACTCGTCCGCATCGATACCCCGAAGGAACGCGACTACTTCGTCCACGGCGGCATCCTGCACTACGTCCTACGGCAGCTGGCGGCGTCGAGTCCTTCGGCGTGAGGCAGGCGTGGTTGATCTGATCGACGTCGGCGCGAATCTCACCCACGAGAGCTTTCGCGACGACCTCGGCCCGGTCCTCCAGCGTGCGGTGCAGGCTGGAGTCCGGCGGGTGATTGTCACCGGCACGACCGTGGCGGGCTCGGAAGCCGCGCTGGCGCTGGCCCACGCGCATCCGGGCGTACTCTGGGCAACGGCCGGGGTTCACCCGCACGCCGCGGAGGAGTTTGCGGCCGGCACCGAGACGCGGTTGGGTCACCTGCTGCGGGATCCCCGCATCGTTGCTGCGGGAGAGTGCGGACTCGACTATTACCGGGACTATTCCCCCCGGGAAGCGCAAAGAGAGGCCTTTGCCCGGCAAGTGGAGCTGGCCGCTGCCAGCGGACGGCCCCTCTTCCTGCACCAGCGGGATGCTCACGCCGACTTTCTGTCGATCCTGAAGGAGCAGGGCTCGCGGCTGCCGGCCGGAGTGGCCCACTGCTTTACCAACGGCCCGGATGAAATGGCCGACTACCTCGAACTGGGTCTGCACATCGGGATTACGGGCTGGATCTGTGACGAAAGGCGCGCAGAAGACCTGCGGGCAGCGGTGCGCACTCTGCCCCTGGACCGGGTCCTGGTGGAGACGGATGCGCCCTACCTCCTGCCACGCAGCCTTCATCCGGCGCCGCGCGGCCGCCGCAACGAACCGGCGCACCTTGGCGAAATCATCGCCATGCTCGCGGAATTCATGGGCTGCAGCCCGGATGACGTCGCCGCCGCATCGACCCGCAATGCGGAAATGCTCTTTGGCCTCAGCGCGAACCCGACGTGAGCAGGTGATCCATACGCGGGGCGATAGCGGCCTGGCGCAGCCGTTCCCATGCCGTGAGATACCCGTCGCTGTCCCCTGGCGCCGCATGCACCGCGTCTTTCTCCAACTCCTGCAGCAAGGGCTCTACCAGGGTCACGCTGCGGGGCCGCCCCTTGGTGAAGCTGGCCCGCGCCGTGAACCCGACGAAACCGACCACCGGAACCTCGGGCGTCAGCCGCTTGACCGCCGCCACGCGGTCCCAGAGGCCCGGTTGGGGGTTCGCAAAGGTAAAGCGGCGGTTATCAGCGATTACTGTCCAGTCCTGCATGGCTTCGCTACCAAAGACATGACCCTCCACGTCCTTGATGTCGAGGATCAGGATGCCGCGCCCGGTGAGCAGCGCGTACTGGACCTGTATCTCCTCGCCATTGCCATCGGGTATCACAAAGTTCGCGAGCACGCCCCGGCAGACTTCACGCAGCCGCCGGTCGATGTCTTTTCGCCGCCGCCGCCGGACCCTCCACAGCCAGGCCCCCGCGACGACGGCCAGCAGCAGCCCGCCACCGGCAAGTAGTAGCACCAGCGGACCGCTTGTGGCCGTCGACAGTTGGTCCGCCACGGGTTCAGAGCCTGGCGGCAAGCGCGCCGAGATCAGCGGGAATAGTCTCGAACTGCGCGGGCCGCTGCAGCAGGGCCGTGAGTTCGGCTGGCGGATCGACCCGGATATCGAGCAACGGCTCGACAATGGTGTCGAACTTGGCCGCGTGGGCCGTCGCTACGACCGCCCAGTCGTCGAGGACGCACTCGGCCTCCGGCAACTCCCGGTAGACCCGCAGGCCGGTGGCGGTGTGGGGGCACCAGGGCAGGCCGTGCCGGTGATACTCGTCGATGATCGTGCTGCGGATCTCGGCGTCGGACACGGGCACCGCTGTGACTTCCTGGCGCAAGGTCTCCACGTCCCCGCAGAGTGACCGCAGACGCTCCATGTTGCTGGGATTCCCCACGTCCATGGCGGAGGCGAGTGTGGGGATACTGGGCCTTGGCAGCCATTGTCCGGTAGCCAGGTAGTCCGGGACTGTGGTGTTCGCATTGGTGGCCAGGACGATCCTGCCCACCGGCATACCGAGCCGCCGGGCCCACACGCAGGCAAACGCATTGCCGAGGTTGCCGGTGGGCACGATAAAACTGAGGGGGCGGCCCGTGGTCCGCCAGTGACCCAGGCTCGCTCGAGCGTAATAGGCGGCCTGGGGCAGCAGACGCCCGACGTTGATGCTGTTGGCCGAACAGAGTCGATGCCGCGCGCTTAGCGCGGAGTCCGCGAAGGCCTCCTTGACGACTCGCTGGCAGTCGTCGAATTCACCGCGCACGGCAAGTGAGACCACATTGTCACCCCAGCAGGTCAGCTGGTGCTGCTGCCGCGGCGATACGCGGCCCTCGGGAAACAGGACCACCACGCGGGTTCCCGGACGGCGGTGATACGCGGCAGCAACGGCACCACCCGTATCGCCGGACGTCGCAACCAGTACGGTCACGGGGGCGGTGGCGAAGACCCCGTCCCGGATGATCTGCTCCATGCAGTGGGCGAGAAAACGCGCACCCACGTCCTTGAAGGCCGCCGTCGGGCCGTGGAACAGTTCCAGCACGGCCAGGAAACCCGGCGCCGTTTCCAGCTGGCGGAGTGGCACCGGGAAGTTCAGGGCGGAGCGACACACAGCGCGGAGATGCGCGGCAAGCGAGGAGCCGGCGAAGAAGGGCTCCAGGAGCCGGGTGGCCACGTCCGGAAAGTCGTCCGGATCAGGAAAGTCGCTGGCATTGAACGCGGGCAGCGCCTCCGGGACGTACAAGCCGCCGTCCCGGGCTGTGCCGCCCATGATGGCTTTCTCGATACTGACGGCGGGTCCGCCGCGCGTGCTCAGGTAGCGCATTCCCTGCCCTCAGAGGGACGCGCCGAGGTACGTGGCGAGCCTCAGGATATCGGCGAACACGCCGGCCGCCGTCACCGCGGGCCCGGCGCCGGGGCCCTGAACGACCAGCGGATTCTCGCTGTACCGGGCCGACGCGTACCTCACGATATTGTCGGTGAGGTTGATGTTGGCGAAGGGGTGACGCGCAGGCAGTGATTCGAGCCTGACCGTGGCAGTCCCCGAGCGCCGGTCGAGGCGGCCCACGTAACGCAGGACCTCCCCTGCCGCCTGCGCCCTGGACCAGCGCGCGGCCATGGCCGCGTCGTGCGCCGGCAGCGCCCCGAGAAAATCATCCGCGGACCCGGTCTCCAGACCGGCGGGAATCAGGCTCTCGATCACCAGGTCGCGCATCTCCAGGCGCATGCCCATCTCGCGACTGAGGATGATCAGCTTGCGCGCCACGTCGAGGCCGGACAGGTCATCCCTGGGATCCGGCTCGGTGTAGCCCGCCTCGCGGGCCTCGCGCACGATCGTGGAGAATGGCCTCGTTCCGTCGAACACGTTGAAGAGGTAGGCGAGTGTTCCGGAGAAGATGCCCTCGATGCTGCGGATCTCGTCCCCGGTTTCGCGCAGGTCCCTCAGCGTCCCGATGATGGGTAGGGCGGCACCGACGGTGGTCTCGTAGAGAAACCGGGTGTTGTGACGGCGCCGGACCTCATGCAACTGGTCATAGGCCGCGAGCGGACCACTCGGGGCCTTCTTGTTCGGGGTAACGACGTGCACGCCACCACCAAGCCACTCAACGTAGCGAGCGGCTACGTCCTCGCTGGCACTGCAGTCCACGACGGCCGCATGCGGCAAGTGCTCGGCATGCACGTGATTGGTGAAGACCGCCCAGTCGAGCGGCACGGACTTCTCCTCAAAGTCCTCGCGCCAGGTGGCAAGATTGATGGCGCGGTCATTCAGCAGCATCCGGGTCGAACCTGCAATAGCCCTGACCCGCAGGTCCAGGTTGAACTGGGACTTCAGCCTCGGCAGTTCGGCAGCCATTTGCCGCAGCAGCACCTGCCCGACATTGCCCGGCCCGATGACGCCGATGGAAATGGTTTCCGCCGACAGGTAGAAGCCTGAATGGACGGCACGGAGCGCCCGCGTGGAGTCCTGGCGCGAGATCACCGCCGATATGTTCCGCTCGGACGAGCCCTGTGCAATGGCCCTGACGTTGATGCCTGCGCTTCCGAGGGTTCCCAGGAACCGGCCGGCGACTCCGGGCATACCCGCCATGCCGTCCCCGACGACAGCGATGACGCTGCAGGGATTCTTGACGGTTACGCTCTGGACGAGTCCCTGCTTCAGCTCGATGGCGAAGGCGCGCTGCACCACGAGCTCGGCCTGGGCCGCCATGCGGCTCGGCACACCGATGCAGATTGAGTGCTCCGAACTGGCCTGCGAGATCAGGATGACCGAGATGTTGGCCTCCCTGAGGGCGCCGAACAGGCGGTCGGCGGTGCCGGGGACGCCGATCATCCCGGCACCCTCGATATTGACCAGCGCCACGTCGTCGACGGCAGTCACGCCCTTGATTGCCTGGTTGGGGTCGGATTGCGGACCAATCAGCGAGCCGGGAGCCGCCGTGTTGAAAGTATTCCGGATCCAGATCGGAATTGAGCGCTCAACTGCCGGTGACATGGTCTGGGGATGAATGACCTTCGCGCCGAAGTACGCCAGCTCCATGGCCTCGCTGTACGAGAGCGCACTGATGATGGCGGCCTCGGGAACCCGGTTCGGGTCCGCGCTCATGACGCCATCCACGTCGGTCCAGATCGTGATCTTTTCGGCGGCCAGCAGAGCGCCGACAATCGAAGCCGAGAAATCGCTGCCGTTCCGCCCGAGGGTGGTCGGAAGCCCGTCGCGCTCGCTGGCGATGAAGCCCGTCACGACCGCGATGCCGACGGTGCTGTCGGTGAAAATCCGGCGCGCATTGGCCCGCGACTCCTCCCACAACACCGCGGGACCCATTTCCCCGCGTTCAATGACGATGAGGCTCCGGGCGTCAACCCAGTGCACTGGGCGCTTGCCGGCTGACGGTTCGGTCCGCTCAGTGAGGTAAGCCGCCAGGAGTCGCGACGACCAGAGTTCCCCGTAGCCGGAGACAAGGTCGCGGCTGCGTTCGCCTGCCTGCCGCACGAGGGTGATGCCCCGCAGGACGTCGTGCACATCCGCCAGGTCGGCCGTGAAAGTCTTGAGAACCCGGTCGGCATTGTCGCGTTGCTTGAGCAGCGTCGAGACGGTGCCCTTGTAGCGGGTCGCGATTGCGTCAATCCTGGCAGCGAGGTCGGTCGCCGACTGCTCGGCGGCGGTGACGAGCCCAAGAAGCGCGTCCGTGGTCTTGGCCATGGCGGATACAACGACCGCCTGACGCCCGACAGGCTCATTCAGGAGGATCTCGGCGACCCGGCGAAAGCAGTCGGCGTCGGCCAGGCTGCTGCCGCCGAACTTGTGCACGTGCCAGCCGCCCGGGCTGGCTTGATCTTGGGTCCTGGAGGTCATGAATACGCCATGGTCGGATCAGGAAAAAACGCGGCTAATGATACCCGTTCTGCCCCCCGGCTACAGGGTCCGGAACGCCCGCGGCCGTTGTGAGCTAGAATCGCGGCCCGATGGCCAAGATCTTCATCGCCAGCATCGAGTCGCAGCGCGACCGGGTGGATCTCGAGCGATCCATCGTGGCGTCCATAGAGCGCCAGCTCATTATCCGCAGCTTCAGCGATGCGACCTACCCGGAACTGATCGACATCGAGCGGCGGGGCCACGGATTCTTTGCCTGGGGCCTGCGCGGCACCCCGGAAAACGTCGAAAACTGGTTCGTCATGGGAGTTGGCGACTTCATTCTCATGGTCGAGAACAACTCCTTCCGGCACTACGCCAAGGTCCTGGGGCGCTACGAGAACGCCAGGGCAGCCCAGGCCATCTGGGATAGCGAGACGGAGGCTGAGGATGTCAGGGAATTCCTGTTCTTCCTTTCCGAGCCGATTTCCCTCGGCATTCCCTACAGCGAACTCGCGGAATACCTCGCCGTGGAACCGGCGGAGCTCGCCTGTGTTCCACCAGAAGCTATGGACCGGATCGAGGCGGATTTCGGCAGCGTCGAGCGCTTCGCCCGCCGGCGCCTGCTCAACACCGGCGTCGGAGGCCCGATCCTGGACATGAGCGGCATGATCCGTGTTTCCGAGCGGGACATGGCTCGGCTACAGGTCTTCGAGCCCCAGAACAGCAAGGACGGCAGGCAGGCCGTCGTGGGCACCATCATCAGGCGCCGGGGACCGCCCGCCTTCCGTCACGCGCTCCTGGAAGCCTACGATTTCCGTTGCGCAATCACGAACTTCAACGCGATCGATGCCCTCGAGGCCACGTGCATCGTGCCGTTCCGGGGCAAATTGACCCACGACCCCACGAATGGCCTGCTCCTGCGCGCCGATATTCACACCCTCTTTGATCTCGGCAAGATGGCCATCGACACGGGAACCATGTCGATTGTCATGGCGGACGACCTCCTGCAGACCAGCTACCGGATTCTTGCCGGCCGCCCCCTTCGCTACCCCAAGGAGGAGAGTCAGCGGCCAAGCACCGAGGCGCTCGATCTGCACCGCCGGCTCGCCGGACTCTGAGCGCCGGCCGGTATACTCGCTGGCATGCTTCTCACCCCTGAACAGTTCCTGGCATGGCCGCGTCGCGCTGTCACCCTCCTCGGCATGTCCGGGGTCGGCAAGACGACGCTTGCCTACAAGCTGCCCCAGTCGTCCTGGTTCCACTACTCCGGCGACTACCGGATCGGCACCAAGTACCTCGAGGAGCCGATCCTCGACAACATCAAGCGCCAGGCAATGCAGGTGGACTTCCTCCGGGACCTCCTTCGCGGCGACTCCATCTATATAGCCAGCAACATCACCGTCCACAATCTCAGCCCGATTTCCACATTCCTGGGCAAGATTGGCGCCCGGGACCGCGGCGGCCTGCCGCTCGACGAGTTCAAGCGGCGCCAGCGTCTGCACGGTCAGGCGGAGATCGCCGCCATGAAGGACGTGGCCGACTTCATCGTCAAGGCCAAGGAAATTTATGGTTACGATCACTTCCTGAATGACGCCGGTGGCAGCCTCTGCGAGCTGGACGATCCGGCCATGCTGCACACGCTGGCTGAGCACACCCTGGTTCTCTACCTGCGCGCCGGCGACGACATGGAGCAGGAACTGATCCGGCGCGCCGCCGCAACGCCGAAGCCCCTCTACTACCGGGAGGACTTCCTTGATCGCGAGTTGGCCATATACCGGGGCGAGACCGGCGTGGGCTCCGCCAACGACATCGATCCTGACGATTTTGTACGCTGGATATTCCCCCGGCTCGTCCAGCACCGCCGACCCCGGTACGCCGCGCTGGCGGACCGGCTTGGCTACACCGTGGATGCCAGGGACATCGGCGGCCTGCGGGACGAGCAGGACTTCCTGCAGATGGTCGTGGCCGCCATCCGGCGGCGATCCGCCAGCTGAGATTCCGGCCACCGGGATCGGCGCCTGCCGTCCGGTCATGTGGGGCATGACGCCGGACCCGTGGAACTGGCAGAATGGGGCGCGCCGGCCAGCCGGCGTCCGGCCCCAAGAAATCACAATAAGTTCAGTCCCTTCAGCGAGCACCCGACATGGAAACAGGCAAGGGGCAACGCCCTCTCGACGGCTACCGCGTACTCGAAATGGGTCAGCTCCTGGCGGGGCCCTTTGCCGCCAGCGTGCTGGGGTACTTTGGCGCGGAGGTTATCAAGATCGAGCCACCGGGCGCCGGTGACCCCATTCGCACCTGGCGGGTGATGAAGGATGGCGTATCGCTGTGGTGGCACAGCCTGGGCCGCAACAAGAAATCCGTGACCATCGACCTCAGGACCCCGAAGGGCCGTGCCCTGGCGCGCGAACTGGCCCTGAAGTCGGACGTGCTCATCGAGAATTTCCGGCCCGGGACCCTGGAGAAGTGGGGCCTGGGACCGGCCGACATCTGGCAGAAGAATCCCGGCCTGATCTACGGACGAATTTCCGGCTACGGCCAGAACGGCCCCTACGCCTCCAAGCCGGGCTTTGCCTCGGTGTGCGAGGGGGTCGGCGGCTTCCGGTATGTCAACGGCTTTCCCGGCGAGGCCCCGGTCCGGCCGAATCTCAGCATCGGCGACACGCTGGCCGGCATCCACTGCGTGCTCGGCGTCCTGCTCGCCTGCATCCAGCGCACGCGGGATCCGCAGAAGCGCGGCCAGGTCATCGATGCGGCACTGTATGAGTCCGTGTTCAACCTGATGGAAGGCGTGGTCCCCGAGTACTCCGGGGCCGGGGTCGTGCGTGAGCCCTCCGGCTCCACGTTGACCGGTATCGTTCCCACCAACACCTACCGCTGCAAGGACCGGAAGTTCGTGATCATCGGCGGGAATGGCGATTCCATCTACAAGCGCCTCATGCAGGCCATGGGACGGCCGGACCTGGCCGACGATCCGCGCATGGCAGACAATGCCGGCCGGGTAGTGCACGAGAAGGAACTGGACGAAGCGATCGGCGCCTGGACGGATTCGCTCAGCGCCGCCGAAGTCCTCGATGTGCTCGGCAGGGCCGACGTTCCATCGGGCCCGATCTACAGCGTGGTGGACATGCTGGCCGATCCGCACTTCAATGCCCGGGGCCTGTTCGAGGAAGTGCAGGTCAACGGTCAGCCGCTGAAGATTCCCGCGATGATGCCGTTCCTGAGCGACACCCCCGGCCGGACGGACTGGCCCGGTCCCGCCGTCGGTGCTCACAACACCGAGGTGCTTGGCAGCCTCCTCGGCTACGGACCCGACGACCTCGCCGCCCTGGCCCGCGACGGAGTGATCTGACCGCCCCTGGAGCCCGACGTTGCCGCTGACCGGACCCTTCGACTCCCTGCGGGACTACGTCCACGCGCTCGAGGAGCGTGGCCGACTGCTGCGCCTCGAGAGCATGGACCAGGACCAGTTCGAGGCCACAGGCTTTGCGTACCGGATGATCGAGGAGATGGGCTACCACGCCGCCCCGGCCTTCCTCATCGAGCGCGTGAAAACCGGCGGCCGCTGGCACGACGGCCCTGTGCTCGGCAACCTGTTCCCGGGCTGGCTCGCCGAGGCGCTCGCCTACGGTGTGCCGAACGTGGACGCGGATGACCGGCACCTCTACCGCACCACCCGCGAGCACCTGGCCCGGCTGTTGAGCAACGACGGCCGCTGGCCACGGATAGCGCCCCGGGAGATCCCGCGCTCTGCGTCCCCTGTCAAGGAAGTGGTGGCCCTGGGCGAGCAGGCGGACCTGGGTCAGTTTCCCTGGCTGCAGACCAATCCGGGCGATGCCGGGCCTTACATCACGGCCGGAACGGTCTTCATGGAGGACCCGGAACTCGGCAGGAACGTGGCGACCTACCGCTGCCAGGTAAAGGGCGCACGCAAGCTCGGCGTGAACTGCGAGATCGGCCAGCACGGGTGGAACTTCATCCAGCGGGCAAGGAAGCGTGGCGAGGCAAACCTGCCGGCCGCTGTCGTCATCGGGGTCGACCCGATCACGTTCTCCATCGGCACCTCCAAGCTGGCCGGGCTCGGCGAGGACGAGCTTGAGATCGCCGGGGGTCTGCGCGGCCGGCCCGTGGACCTGGTGGCCTGCGAGACCAGTCCGGTACGCGTGCCGGCCCTTGCCGAAATCGTCATCGAAGGAGAGATCCCGACCGACCAGGGCGAGGAAGAAGGCCCCTACGGCGAGGTCTACGGGTACATGGGCCTGCCGAAGCCCTGGAACTTTGTCATGCACGTCCGGGCCATCACCCATCGGCGCAAGCCCTGGCTGGTCAATGCCTTTGCCGGCGTGACGAAGCTGACCATGAGCATGCCCCAGGCCGTTGCCAATTTTGCGCGTTACAGGAAACTGCTGCCGAACCTCGTGGACCTCTACCGGCCGGTTGAGACCAACGGCGTGGTGCTGGTGAGCATCGACAAGCGCCTTCCGGGCGACGGCATGGTCGCCGGCCAGTACCTGGCGGCCGGCGACATGTTCAGCAAGGCAATTATCGTCGTAGACAAGGACATCGACCTCCACAACAAGGAACAGATATTCCACGCACTGGGCACGCGCTGGCAGCCAAGCCCCGCATCGCTGCTGATCCCGCAGACGAAGGGTTTTCCCCTGGACCCGAGCGCCCCCACCCGCTGGCTCACCAGCAAGATGGTGATCGATGCCACGCGCCAGCTGCCGGCCGAGGGTGGTCCGGAGAAGTGGCCCGCCGTGTCCCGCGTGTTGCTGGATGAGCACAGCCCCGGAACCCGGGCACTGGTCGACAGGCACTGGGCCGGGTACTGGAAGAACTGGCCGCGCTGACGGCTTGGCAGTCACGACGGCTGCTCAGCCGCCACCGAGCAGGAGTCCGGGCAGGTGCCCGAGGTCAGGCAGGATCCGGTGCGCCCCGGCGCCGGACAGGAGCGGGGAGCTGCCGGCACCGGTAAGCACCCCCACCGCGTAGAGCCCCGCCGCGCGGCTGGCACGAATATCCGCCACGGTGTCCCCGACATACACGGTTTCGCCAGCCGCGAGGCCCATGCGCTCCATGCACAGGAGGATGCCCTCGGGATCCGGCTTGCGCCGCACGACATCCTCGGCGGTCACGATCGCCTCAAAGTATTCGAGCAGCCCGGCCTCCTCCAGCGGGCGAAATGACTCGCCCCGGGAGGCGGTGCAGATGCCCAGCCGGACGCCGGCTGCCTTCAGCATGGCAAGCGTCTCGCCAATCCCGGGATAGAGGCGGACGCTCTCCAGGATGCGGGGCCAGTGAGTCATGGTGGCCTGGCGCAGGCGCGCGGCAAGCTCGGGATCCCCCCGTGACTCGGCGGGCACCACCAGGTCCCAGAAGGGGTCGCCGAAATTCAGCGCCCGGGACACCGCGTCCGCGGGTACTGACCAGCCAAAGGGCTCAACGGCGCGCTCCGCCGCCAGACGGTAGCCCTCGATGGAGTTGACCAGCGTGCCATCCACGTCAAAGAGGACGGCCCGGCGGTTCCTTGCCGGCACGGTCCTGAGCGTGACGAGGTCACCATCGGCGACCTGCAGCGCCTCCCGCAGTCCCACGGCGGCCAGCAACTCCACCTGGTCCGGCGAGTACCCCGGGACCGCCGGCAGCACGATCCCCGCCGTGACCGCCACCTGGCGCGGCCCCAAGGCCAGCACCGGATAGCACCGCGCACCGCAGTCGGTCGCCCGTTCCGGCACGAGAGGCAGTCCGGGCTGGGCCTGCAGGGCCTGCCAGGCCGCCAGCCCCGCCGGGTCCACCTGCAGGTTGAAGGTGCCCGGAAAGGACTCGATGCCGAGGCAGTGAAGGAACTGGCGGTGCGCCCAGGGCAGGGCCGTAAAACCCGCGCCCTTGCCCAGTCCCGTACGCACCCGTCCGACGATATCGAGCATCATGGTCCCGCACTCCATGCAGCGGTGATTGTGCCGAGCGCCGGCGGTAGGCGGCAACCGCGGCTGCTAGACTTCCGCCCTTACCCTATAACTAAGGACTTGCAGACCATGAAAATCGCGATCGTCGGTGCCGCCTACACGGGAATGGCCGCTGCGCGCCATTTCCGCAAGCAGGGCCATGAAGTCCGGGTAACCACGACTCGCGAGGACCGCGCCACAGAGTTGTCCGCCGTGGCAGACAAGGTAATCGTGACCAAGGGCAGCGACGTGGCGGGGATGCGCAAGCTCATTGACGGGGCCGATGTGGTAATCCTGACCATGGCGGGTGGGCTTGGCGTCAGGGACGGCAAGCCGTTCATGGACCCGGTGGCCTACCGGGACTCCTACGTGGGCACGGCAGAGGGTCTCATTGGCGCACTCGACGCGGCACCGAATCTCCGCCAGATTGTCTTCTGCAGCTCGCTGAATGCCTACGGCGATGCCCACGGTGTGTCGCCAGTAACGGAGACCACGCCGCCCAATGCCGCCTCGCCAGCAGCCCAGGTGTTCATCGAGACGGAACAGAAGCTGGCCGCGCTCGGCACCGATTCGCGGCACGTGTGCAATTTTCGCACGGGCACGATCTATGGGCCCGGCCGCGAGCATGCCAACGAACTGCGCCACATTGCCGGCAAGCAGATTCCTTTCGACGGCCAGTCCGACGCCATGCTCATTCACCGGGATGACGTGCTCAGGGGCATTGCCTTTGCCGTCGACAAGCACCTGTCCGGCCTGTTCAACCTGTTCAACGATATTCCGCAGAACAAGCAGGATTTCTTTGCGAAGGTGGCGGCCCGCGCAAGCCTGGAGCCGGTGACCTGGCTCGGCGTGGTCAAGGGACCGAAGGGCGTCTCGAACGCCCGCATCAAGGCCGCCGGTTTTGCCTTTGCAGATCCGGTGGGCTCGCGGGAGGGTGATGACCTACTGGCGGGGTGAGCGTCCTACCGTCACCGGCCGTCTTCAGCAACCGGGACTTCGGCCTGTACCTGACGGCCCGGTTCCTGTCCGCCCTGGCCATCCAGGTCCAGAACGTCGCGGTGGGCTGGCTCGTCTACGACCTGACCAGGGATCCGTTCGCACTGGGCCTCGTGGGCCTGGCGTCGTTCCTGCCTGCCATTGCCCTGGCCCTGCTGACAGGCCACACCGCGGACCGCTATGACCGACGCCTGATCCTGGTCGCCTGCTACCTGGTTACCGTCGTCACGGCTACCGGGCTGCTGGTCATTGCGGCTACCGGCTCAGCGCGCGTGGAACTGATCTACGGCTTGCTGCTGGTGTTTGGCGTGAGCCGCGCGTTTGCGAATCCGGCCGGTCAGGCACTGGTTCCGAACCTGGTGCCGTTGGAGCAGCTGGGCAATGCGATCGCGTGGAACTCGACGATCTGGCAGACGGCCACCATCGCCGGCCCCGCCTTCGGCGGCCTCCTTTACTATTTCGGTCCCACGGCCGCTTTCGGGTCGGCAGTTGCCTGTTTCCTGGCCTGCTGCGTGCTGTTCGGCCTGATGCGCAGCCGGCCGCAACCGGCACCGGCCGATGTCACCTGGGAAACACTGCTCGCGGGGATTCGCTTCATCCGCTCGCGGTCCGCCATCTTCGGCGCCATTTCGCTGGACCTGTTTGCCGTTCTGCTCGGTGGGGCAACTGCCCTCCTCCCCATCTATGCCCGCGACATTCTCAACGTGGGGCCCGGAGGTCTCGGGCTGCTGCGGAGCATGCCCGCGGTTGGCGCGCTGCTGGTTGCGCTCTGGCTGGCCCAGCGCCCACTCCAGTCCCGGAGCGGCCTGCGGATGTTCCAGGGAGTGGCCGTGTTTGGCGTAGCCACCATCGGCTTTGGGCTGTCCACGAACGTCGTGTTGTCCTGTGTGTGCCTGTTCGCGCTGGGCGCTGCCGACATGATCAGCGTCTTCGTCCGCTCCACCCTCGTGCAATACGACACACCCGATGCCATGCGTGGCCGGGTGTCAGCCGTCAATTCAGTGTTCATCGGGGCGTCGAACGAGCTGGGGGAATTCGAGTCGGGAGCCGTCGCAGCCCTCATTGGGACGGTGCCTGCAGTCGTCGTTGGCGGCATCGGCACGCTGGCAGTCTGCGGGCTCTGGATGCGCTGGTTCCCCGCGCTGCGCTACCGGGATCGCCTGACTGCCTGATCCTCGTCACGCGGGTCCAGTATCCGCCTCAGCGACCTCACGCGCAGAAACAGCCCGAGGAGCGCGATGGCAGAGGCAAGCGTGCGCTTCATGTGGCCAGCGCCAAGCAGGAGGGCCGCGGCCACGCCGGCGACCGCAAGCACCGGCGGCGTCGCGAAACGGCGCACCATGGCCAGGCCGCGGTCCACGCCGTCGACCACTTCCTCCAGCTGTCGCCGGTGCATCCGCAAGCGTAGCCGCTCAAAGTCGCTCCGGAGCAGGAGCGCCTCGCGCCGCCGACGCAGGCGGTTTGCGTACGGAGTCACTCGCGGTCTCCCCGCAGGCTGTCCTCGTCGCGGGCGAGTTCCATAAGCGTGGCGGCCAGGAACGGCGGGTGGGACCGCAGACGCGACCAGACCGTGAGGCCCGCCACGGCCGCCAGGACAAACCAGGCGGCCGTCACCAGCGCGGCTGCCAGGAGGCGATGAGTGTCCCAATAGACGAAGATGATCGCCATCCCCGCAAAGACCAGCGCGCCGCCGGCAGCCAGAGCCGCAACGACGCCCCAGAACAGCAGCCCGGCAGTCCGGTCGATTTCTTCCCGGATCTCCACGGACAACAGCTCGAGCCGCGTCCGCCCGATGCCAATCAGCGTGGCGAACAGCCCACTGACAGAGGCCAGCAACTGGCGGACCGGCCCGCGGCTTTCGTCGGTATCGCTCACGGTCAGCGGCGACCGATCAGCAGGCCCAACAGCAGCCCGACGCCGGCCGCGGCGCCTACCGCCTGCCATGGGCTCTCGCGCACGTACTCTTCGGCAGATGCCGCCGCTTCGCGCACCTGCTCCATCGCCTCGCCCTCGGCCTCGAGCAGGCGGGTTTTGGCTTGCGCCAGGGATTCCTTTACCCGGGTCCGCACGCTGTCAACGCGGTCGCCGGTCTGGGCCGCGGTGGCCTGCAGCAATGCCTCGGCATCCTCCACGACGATCTGCAGGTCCCGGATGAGTCTCTCGGTGGGCGTTTTCTTGGCCATGCGTGTATCTCCTGTCTGACTCTGAATCATCAGGGGAATCTTACCAGTCCCCCGCGTCCGTGGCCCGGACCCGGGGCCCGGGCTGCGGAAACGTGAGGCACGTCCGCTGCCAGCGCCGGGGGCCGTGGCGCATACTCCAGCGTGGATGGTGCCGGGCGTGGCTGCCCGTGGAGGACTCATGAGTTTCCGGTTGGCGACGGCGGCTGGCGCCGCGGTGCTGCTGGCACTGGCCGGGAACTCGCCAGTGGCAGGACAGACGCCCGGGAACCCAGGGTCCACAGCCCGGCTCATCATCCAGCTTCGCGCCACAGCAACAGCGGATAACGAAGCCCGAGCCACTACCCAGGCGCTCACGGCGACGGCCACTGCCGTCCGCCGCGCCCGCGTAGCCGCCCTCACCGGGCGGTTGGGCCTGCCGCTGCGGACCAGCCGGGACCTGGGCGACGACCTCATCGGGCTGTCCCTCGGCCGGGCTGTCGGCGGGCAGGACCTGGCGGCAACGCTGGAAGCGCTGCGGGAAGACCCGGACGTCGAGTTCGCCGAAGTTGACCAGCGGCGGCAGGTCCGGACAATGCCCAGCGATCCCCTGTACTACAGCCAGTGGTACTTCCAGGGTCACGAGACGGCCGCCGCGAATTTCGAGCCTGCCTGGGATACCACCACCGGAGCAGCCGATACCGTCATCGCTGTGCTCGATACGGGCGTACGCTTCGAGCACCCGGACCTCGCGGGCCGCCTGCTGCCCGGTTACGATTTTGTCTCGGGAGAGTCATCCAGTTCCTTCGTCAGCGCCAACGACGGCGGTGACTGGGACGACGACGCGTCGGACCCGGGAGACTGGGTCACGCCCGAGGAAGCCCAGAGCGGTCCGCTGGCAGGCTGCGACGAGAGTCCCACCAGTTCCTGGCACGGCACGCGCGTGGCGGCCATGCTGGGCGCCACCACGAACAATGCCGCCGGCATCGCCGGCGGCACCTGGAATGGCAGCGTTCTGCCGGTGCGGGTCCTCGGTAAGTGCGGCGGCTACGACTCGGATATCGTGGCAGGGATGAAATGGGCGGCGGGCCTGCCGGTGGCCAATGCCCCCGTCAACCTCCACCCCGCCCAGATCATCAACATGAGCCTGGGTGGCCCGGGCGCCTGCTCCGCCACCTACCGGCGGGCCATGGCTGCCATGCGGGACGCCGGCGTGCTCGTCGTGGTCTCAGCCGGCAATGCCAGTGGCCCCGTGGACACGCCCGCCAACTGTACGGGGGCCCTGGCGGTCGCGGGCCTCCGTCACGTGGGCACCAAGGTGGGTTACAGCAGCTTTGGCACCGAGGTCGGCATCGCCGCCCCAGGCGGCAATTGCCCCGGCACACCGTTCACGTGCGAGTACTCCCTGACGACCGCGAGTAACAGCGGCGCGACAGTGCCCGGCAACTCCACCTACACCGACAATACGGACGCCAACGCCAATATCGGCACCAGCTTCTCCGCCCCGGTAGTCACCGCCATCGCGGCGCTGATGCGCGGCGTGAACGCGGCACTGAAGCCCGATGAATACATCGCCCGCATCCGGGAGAGCGCCCGCCCGTTCCCGGCGGCCCAGCCCGGGCTGCCCACCTGCCCGGCAACCTCGCCCCTCGCCGGCTCGCTGGGCCAGTGCAACTGCACGGCGAGCACCTGCGGCGCCGGCATTGCCGATGCGGCGGGCGCTGTCGCGGACGCGCTCCGTCCGATCGCACGGATCGTGGTGCCGTCCAGTACGCCCGCTGGTACTAACGTGACAGTTATTGGCAGCAGCAGCGCCGCTGCGCGCAACCGGACTATCGCCGCGTACAACTGGACTGCCATCAGCCCGGGCGTCAACTTCATTGGCTCCACGTCCGGGCCGAGTGCAGCAGTCGCGATGCCGGCTTCCGGGAACGTGAATCTCCGGCTGTCTGTCACTGATGATGCCGGGCGCAGCGATTCGGCAGACGTTACGCTCGTTGCCACCCGCAGCGGCGGTGGTGGCGGACTGACTCACCCACTGGTGCTTGCCGTGCTCGGCCTGCTGCTGGTCCGCCGGCGGCTGACCGGCCGGTGACTACCGGCTACCGGTAACCTTCCGCCTGCAGGTTGAACAGGCGGGCGTACTGGCCCGTCCGTGCCAGCAGCTCCGCGTGAGTGCCGTACTCGATCACGCGCCCGTGTTCCAGCACGGCGATCCGGTCGGCCTGGCGAACCGTGGAGAAGCGGTGGGAAATCAGGATCGAGATTCGGCCGACTGTGTGTTCCCGGAAGTACTCGAAGAGTTCTGCCTCCGCCGCCGCGTCCATGGAGGCGGTTGGTTCGTCGAGCACGAGCACGTCCGCCGACGTTCGCATGAAGGCCCGGGACAGCGCGACCTTCTGCCACTGGCCCGTGGAGAGCTCCTTGCCGCCCTTGAACCAGCTGCCGAGCTGGGTGCCGAAGCCGCGCTCCAGCGTGCGGATGAACGGCAAGGCCATGCCCTTGCGGGCGGATTCCTCGAGACGGGCCTCGTCCGTGAAGGACTCGATATCCCCGGCCCCGATGTTCTCACCCACGGTGAACTGGTAGCGGTTGAAGTCCTGGAAGATCACGGCGATCTGCCGGCGCAGGGCCTGCCGGTCCCAGTCCCGGACGTCCATGCCGTGGAGCACAACTCGCCCGGAAGTGGCCTGATAAAGACCGCACAAGAGCTTGATTAAAGTGGATTTACCGGCCCCATTCTCGCCAACCAGCGCGAGGCTCTCCCCCGGCCGGATGTGCAGCGTCACCCCGTCGAGCGCCGGCTCCCGGGCGCCCGGGTAGGTAAAGGACACGGCCTCGAAGCGCACGCCATCCGCCGGGTCCGGGCCACGGGGCGCGTCGCCCCACTGCTGGGCGGGCGCCTGTTCCAGGTACTCGTAGAGGTTGCTCAGGTAGAGATTGTCCTCGTACATCCCGCCGATCGAGCTCAGGCTGGACGCCACGGCCCCCTGGCCCTGCTTGAAGAGCAGCAGGTACATCGTCATCTCGCCGAGGGTGATCACGCCCCGGACCGTGCTCGCCGCGATCCAGCCATAGGCGCCATACAGGACGGCGGTGCCGAACAGGGACAGCGACAGTCCCCAGGTCTCCCGCCGCATCGTGAGCGCCCGGTCCTCCCGGTAGATCTTCCCGAAGATGTCCTTGTAGCGCTGGAGGAGCATGGGGCCGAGCTGGAAGAGCTGCACCTCCTTGGCGTTGTCCTCCCGGGCAATCACGGTCTCGAGGTACAGCTGGAGGCGGGACTCCGGGGCCCGCATGCGGAACAGCCGGAAGGCGTCTCCCGAGAACTTGGTTTCGGCGACGAAGGCCGGCAGGCCGGCCAGCACGAGCAGGCCCATTGCCCAGGGCGAAAAGGCTGCCAGCAGCGCCCCGAAACTGATCAGCGAGACCATCTGCTGGAAAAGCGCAAAATTGCGCATCACAAGGCTGAGCGGCCGGCTCGATGCCTCGCGCCTGGCGCGGGTGAGCTTGTCGTAGAACTCCGCGTCCTCGAACTGGGTGAGATCCAGCGTCAGGGCCTTCTCAAGGATCATCTCGTTCACGCGCTGGCCGAGTTGGGCCCGAAGCAGCGACTGGCAAGCCGCTATGCCCCGCTGGGCGCCGCCCAGCAGCGCGATCACCGCGGCCTCGATGAGTACCAGCTTGAGAACGGGCCCGAAGGCAGGCGCGCCGCCCGCCGACCCCACTGCCATCTGCGCCACGATCGCGTCGATGACCAGCTTGCCGATCCAGGCCGCAGCGGCCGGCAGCAGACCGGCCGCCAGCGTGAACAGCGAGAGCAGCAGCGTGAGCTGGCGGTTCGTGGACCAGACCAGCTCGACCGCCCGCCGGCTGAAGCGCAGCACTCCAAAATTGAGGCCGAGCCGGCCGAGGAGGCCCGGTATCGGCGTCGTGGCGGCGCCGGGGGCGGCGTGTGGATGCGGGGCTTTCAAGGGACAGCATTATCCCGTGTGCGCGGCATAATTGCCCGTCATGCTGCTTCCTGAGACCACGCGCTTCGCCCCGAGCCCCACTGGCCCGCTCCATCTCGGCCACGCCTTCGCCGCCCTCTACGCGGAGACCGCCGCCCGGGAGACCGGTGGGCGCTTCCTGCTCCGCCTGGAGGACCTGGACACCGCCCGGTGCTCCTCTGCGCAGGAAGCCGGCATCCTGGAAGACCTGGACTGGCTGGGCCTGCGCCCGGAGGGCCCCGTGCGCCGCCAGTCAGAGCACCTCGCGAGCTACCGTGCCGCGCTCGAGAGTCTCGCTGACCAGGGACTGGTCTACCCCTGCTTCTGCACGCGCGGCGATATCGCCCGGGAGATCCAGGGAATGGCCTCGGCCCCCCAGGGGCCTGATGGCCCGCTTTACCCCGGCACCTGCAGGGCGCTGCCGGCGGACGACCGGCGGGCCCGGCTGGCTACCGGCCAGCCCTGCGCCCTGCGTCTCGACGTGGGCCTCGCGATCGCACGCCTGCATGGGGAGCCAGCGGGCTTCGAGGAAACGGGCCGGGGGCCGGACGGCGAGACGGGCCTGATCCGGGTCCGGCCAGGCGCCCTGGGGGACGTCGTGCTCGGTCGCAAGGACCTCGGCGTCAGCTACCACCTGGCCGTTGTCGTGGACGATGCGGACCAGGGCGTTTCCCTGGTCACGCGGGGTGAGGACCTGTTCCCGGCAACCCACGTGCAGCGCCTGCTCCAGGCCCTGCTCGGCCTGCCTGCGCCCCGCTACCGGCACCACCGGCTGCTGCGCGACGCCGCTGGCCGGCGGCTCGCCAAGCGCGACCGGGACCAGGCGCTCGCTACGCTCCGCGCCAGCGGGATGACGCCCAGGCAACTGCGACGCCAGTTGGGACTGGGATAGCATGCCGACGATGGAAAGCTCGAATCTCACGCCGCGCCAGTACTGGGCCCAGGTCAGGGCGAAGCCCGCCCGGGCGAAATTCGGCTTTGGCAGCAGGGCCGCCCTGATCAACATCGACCTGCAGCGGGCCTACACGGATCTGGCAACGTTCCGGACCGCCTACGAAACCGATCCCCGCCAGCTCGAGTACGTCAACGCACTTGCAGAGCTCACCCGCGGCCGTGGGTGGCCCGTGATCTGGACCTATGTGGCCTACCTGCCGGACGCCTCGGACGCCGGCGTCTGGGGTACGCGCACCAACACCGAGGACTCTCTCCAGAACATCCGGGAGGGCTCACCGCGCGCCGAGCTCGATCCACGCTTGCGCATAGACCGGAGCCGGGACGCGGTCTTCATCAAGCGGATGGCCAGCGTCTTCCACGAGACGCCGATCGGCTCCCTGCTCAACTGGCACCGGGTCGATACGGTGATCCTGACCGGCGGCAGCACCTCCGGCTGCGTGCGTGCCAGCGCGGTGGATGCCCTGTCCCGCAACTTCCGCGTCATCGTTCCCGAGGAGTGCGTGGCGGACAAGCACGAGATCCCGCATTTTGCGAGCCTGTGCGACCTCATGCTGAAGTACGCCGACGTGGAACCGTGGACCGCGGTGCGGGACTGGCTGACGAGGCCCGTTTCCGCCTAGGGATCCCGCTGCAGGCTGCTGAAGCGGTTTCGCCAGGCGTCCCGCGGGGACGAGCTGTCACTGAATACCTCGAGGGTCTTGTGCAGCGCCGCCGGATTATCGAGCGCCGCGACCATCACGGCAGCCACATCGCCCCGGGCGATACGCCCGGATCCCTTGTCGCCCTGCTGGAGCACAAGTCCCGTCTGGCCGGCGGGATCGTCGGTGAGGCCACCAGGCCGGACGATCGTATAAGGCACGCCGCTTGCCCGGAGATAGGCCTCTCCCTTCGCCTTCCACTTCAGCGCGTCTCCCGACAGCAGATTGAGCATAATGCCGAGAAATCCTCCGCCGCTGCCAACGCCGATGGAGGACTCCAGCACGACCTGCCGGACCCCTGCGCGGCGGGCGGCATCGGTCAGGTTCCTGACCCCGCCGAAATCGACGAACTCCGGACTGTTGGGGCCGGAGCGCTCCGTGCCCCCGATCGCGACGAGCACAAGGCTCACGCCGGCGAGGGCCGGGCTGAGCGTCTCTGGCCTGGTCACATCACCCCCAACCCACGCGTAATCCGCACCAACCGTCTTCCGCGCCGCTGCCACGTCCCGCGCCATCGGCCGGATCGCGAAGCGCGGGTCCCGCCGCAACTGCTCCAGCAGCAGCCGGCCCGTGCGCCCGGTGGCGCCGGCCACCAGGACCAGGGCGGGACCCTGGGCCTGCGGCTGCGGCAATTCGCCAGTGAGGGTGTGCTGGGCCACGGCCGACTGCAGCCAGCAGGCAAGGACCAGCAGCAGGGCTGCCGGAGAAATGAGTCTGTGGTTGATCTTCATCGGTGGCTGCCTCTATCTGTACAGAGCCTGGTGATCCCGGATGAACTGCCCGAGGCTGGCCGGTGGCCTGCCAAGCAGCTCGGCCATCGTCTCCGTGGTGTGATCGATGACGCCCGCCGCAATCGCCTCGAATTCCTTGCAGACGGCGTCGATGCGCCAGGGCGCCAGCTTTGCCCCGGCGAGACGGGTACGGAACCCCGCCATCGGCTGATCCTCGTAGCGCACCTCCCGAGCCAGCACCGCGGAGAACTGCGCCGCAACCTGCTCCAGCGTCAGCAACTCCGGTCCCGTCAGGTCGTAGCTCCGGTTCTCGTGTCCGGGCTCGGTCAGCACCCGGTGAATCACGGCGGCGACGTCCCGCAGGTCGGTCGGGGCAATCGTGCCGCCACCAGCGGGCATGGCGATGATTCCCTTGTCGCGAATGGCGGCGGCCGAGCCCAGGAAGGTCTGCATGAAGAATGTCGGGCGGATCATGGTCCAGGCCATGCCCGACTCCCGGATGAAGGTTTCGGACGCAACGTGCATGCGGGTGATCGGATTGGCTGACCCCGGTACCGACTCGAGGGACGACAACTTGACCAGGTGGCTGACCCCGGCGCGCGCCGCGTGGAAGGTGAAGCGATTCTCCAGCATCAGCTGGTCCTCACCATTCGGCATCACGAGCAGCGCGCGCTCGATACCGTCGAGTGCCCGCTCGAGGAACTCCCGGTCTGCCACGTCGCCGATGACCACGTCCGCGCCGAGCGCCGCGAGGGCCTCAGCCCTGGCCGGATTACGGATCAGCGCGCGGAATGGCACGCTGGCGGCCGACAGCTGCCGGGCGACCTCGCCGCCCGTCTTGCCGGTAACGCCCGTGAGCAGCAGCATCGTTAAACCCGCCTTCAGCCCATGTTGTAGTCGCGCCAGATGGCGATCTTGCCACCGCGCACGATGAAGAGCCCCGCGATCCGGGGATGATTGTCGTACTTGCTGTCATGGGCGTAGAAGTGGTCGATACGCTCGTTGATGACCATCGGGCCCATCGCGTGGGAACGCTCAACCAACCAGTCGACCGCCTTCAGCTTCGCCAGGAAGGGACCGAGCTGCTTGACGAACGCTTCCCTGGTAGTAATGACCGGCCCGCCCTCCCACATCATGTACTCGAAGGGTTCGGTGAAGTAGCCCGCGAGCAGCTCTGCGTCGCGCTTCGACCAGTCGCTGCAGAACCGGTTAACCAGCTCCTCGTTGGCTTTCTCAGTCTCGTTGGGCATCGGTGCTCCTCGGGTTCAGATCCAGCCCCGGCATTGCGGTGCGCCGCAACGACAGGGCAGCCGGCCATCATGATGGCTCAGGCCATAGTCGACCGTGAGTTCTTCACCAGGCCGTATCCGGCGCAAGGCGTAGAACTCGGCGCGCTCACTGGTCAGTCGTGTGAAAGTGTTTGGCTGGCAGGAATGATTGATGTAGCGAAAGCCCCGCCCGGTGTCGGTCGCGTCAATGGCCTTGCCTGCCAGCTCGACGATCGCCACCACCCGGCGCCCCCGCGCCCGCCGGCGCGCCTCCCGGATCGGGATTACCTCGCCTTCAAACTCACCGATCTTGGCGCGAGCCGGAATCACGCAGCCGGCAAACAGCCCCTTGCCCGTGATGCCGCTGCGCGCGACCCTGAGCTTGTCGTAGACCGGAGATGCATAGAAGATGCGCAAGGTTGAGCATCCTAGTTGAGGTCATGGCGTGGAGTCGATCATTTCGGTAAAGGGACTGACAAAAACCTACGCATCCGGGTACCAGGCTCTCCGCAACGTCAGTCTCGAGATCCGCCGTGGCGAGATCTTCGCCCTGCTCGGGCCGAACGGCGCCGGCAAGACCACGCTGATCAACATCATCTGCGGCATCGTAAATCCGGGCTCAGGGGTAATCCTGGCCGATGGCCACGACGTCGTGCGTGACTACCGGGCCGCCCGGGCGCGGATCGGCCTTGTGCCCCAGGAACTGTCCACCGACATGTTCGAGACGGTCTGGGCAACCGTGAGCTTCAGCCGCGGCCTGTTCGGCAAGCCGCCTGACCCTGCCCGGGTGGAGCAGGTGCTGCGGGATGTGTCCCTCTGGGACAAGCGGCGGTCGAAGATCATGCAGCTGTCCGGCGGCATGAAGCGACGGGTCATGATCGCGAAGGCCCTCTCCCACGATCCTGCCATCCTGTTCCTCGACGAGCCCACGGCCGGCGTGGATGTGGAACTGCGCCGGGACATGTGGGCGATGGTCCGGGGCCTGCGGGAGAGCGGCGTCACGATCATTCTCACCACCCACTATATCGAAGAGGCCGAGGAGATGGCCGACCGGGTCGGCGTCATCAACAAGGGCGAGATCATACTGGTGGAGGACAAGTCCACGCTGATGCGTAAACTCGGCAAGAAGCAGCTGCGCATCCACCTGCAGGAACCGCTGCCGGCGATTCCGGAAGCCCTGGCGTCCTACCCGCTCGAGTTGTCCGGCGATGGCTGCGAACTCGTCTACACCTTCGACACCCAGGGCGAAGGCAGCGGCATCGGCGCCCTGCTTCGGCGACTCAACGAGCAGGGCATTGATTTCCGGGACCTGCATTCCAGCGAGAGTTCCCTCGAAGACATCTTTGTCAGCCTGGTAAGGGCGCAATCATGAACCTGCACGCGATCCGCGCCATCTATGGCTTCGAGCTTTCCCGCTGGTTCCGGACCCTGGGCCAGAGCATCGCCTCGCCTGTGATCTCCACGTCCCTGTACTTCGTGGTGTTCGGCGCGGCGATCGGCGCGCGGATGGGATCGATCGAGGGCGTCAGCTACGGTGCGTTCATCATTCCCGGCCTGGTCATGCTTAACCTGCTCAACGAAAGCATTTCCAACGCCTCCTTCGGAATCTACATGCCCAAGTTCTCCGGGACCATCTACGAGGTCCTGTCCGCGCCCGTTTCGGCTCTGGAGGTCGTGCTCGGCTACGTGGGCGCCGCGGCCACCAAGTCGGTCCTGCTGGGCCTGCTGATCCTGGCGACCGCCCGGTTGTTCGTGGCCTACGAAATCGAACACCCGGTGCTGATGTTCGGCTTTTTGATTCTGACTGCCGTGACGTTCAGCCTGTTCGGTTTCATCATCGGGGTCTGGGCCGACGGCTTCGAGAAGCTGCAGATCATTCCGCTGATGGTGGTGACGCCGCTGACCTTCCTTGGTGGCAGCTTCTACTCGATCAGCATGCTGCCACCGGTCTGGCAGAAGATCGCGTTGTTCAACCCGGTCGTCTACCTGATCAGCGGCTTCCGCTGGAGCTTTTACGGCATCTCGGACATTGGCGCGGGGGTGAGCCTCGGAATGATCCTGCTCTTCCTGGCAGGCTGCCTGACGGCAATCTGGTGGATCTTCAGGACGGGCTATCGCCTGAAGAACTGAGCTGCTCCCGGAGCAACAGGAAGATCTGCCGGTAGGTCCGGTTGCGCCGCTGGTTATCACCAGGTGTGTGCTCCTGGCCATCCTTGCGCGCCTGGCGGACCAGGGCCCTGAGCTGCTGGGCGTCTGTCGCCGGGAACTCCCGCAGCCACTCCTCCAGTCGATCATCCGCGGCGATCAGCCCGTCACGCCACTCCTCCGCCCGGTGGAGCAGCAACGTCTCCCGGGCGGACTGGGAGTGCTGTACCCGGAGCGCCGCCTGCACGGCCTCGAGTTCCGTTGGGTCAAGCCGGTGCATCAGCTTGCCGATGAACTGCTTCTGGCGGCGCCGCGCCTCGAAATTGGTGATGCGCTTCGCCTCGATCACGGCGTCGCGAAGCTTCTCGGGCAGTGGCAGCCCGGCGAACAGGTCGGCCCGCAAAGTCAGCAGCTCCTCGCCGAGGTCCTGCAGGCGCTCGCTCGCCTCCTTCTGCTCCGTGCGACTGAGCGCGTCGGTGCCTTTCATGTCGTTGCGGAACTGCTGGTCGGCATCGCTGCCAGCAGCAATGAACTCGCCTTCGACGTAATAGCCCTTGCGGGATTTTCGGGACATGGTGGGGACGGCTGACAGGGTGCGTCAGGGTACCACCGAGGCGTTCGCCTTCGCCTTGCAGATCGGCACGATGTCGGTCTGGTCGAGGCAGAACTCCGTAGAGAAGCGCAGGCTAGTGGTGGCGACCGGCTCGCCGTCAACTACTCGCGGCCGGTACCGGGACCGGCGCATGGCATTCCAGCTCGCGGCTCCCACGGTGCTCCTGACCGCTTCGCTGCCGCCGTCCATCGCGGGCACCGCATTGTCGAGGATGCGGACGTCGTCGACCGTCCCGGCGGCAGTCACCGTGTAGCCCAGGTCGATGGTGCCGATCGTGGCCACGTCATCCGGGATGGCGAGGTGCAGCTGCCGGACGCGGCCAAAATACCGGTTGGCGGCGGTAGCGCCAAGCCCGCCGTGGCCCGCAAGCACCTGCCACGCGGCGCGGTACAGCAAGCCGCTGTCGGCCGGCGTACCGAACACCACGCGCAGGTCGGCCGTCGTCGCCAGGACCTCCGCCTTTATGTAGGCATCCTCCGGGCCCGGGCCGAACTCCAGGCCGATCGCACGCTGCATGGCTGCCTCAGCCTCGTCGCTCCGGGTTCGCTGGGCGATGCGTGCGGTTGCCAGGCGGATCAGGGGAATGGCCAGCCGTGGATCCCGCGCACCGAACCGGGCCTGCAGTATCCCGACGGCCTGGCGCTCCGCGGCCAGTTCCCGGCCGAAATCGCCGGTCAGGCGGTACCAGTCTGCCGAGCGAAGCAGCGCGGCAGCGAATTCCGGCGAGTCCTTGCCGAAGTGCTTCTCGCGCAGCCTCAGGGCATCGGCAACCATGCTGTTGGCGCGGGGTACCCGCCCCCGCCGACCCTCGTTGGTCGCCAGCCGCTCGAGTACGCTGGCCTCTTCCAAGGCACCGCCGGGCATCTGGCGCGCCAGGTCTAGAGCCTGGGTAAGTACGCGGTTGCTGTCGGCCAGACGGCCAGCGCGGACCAGCTCGTCGCTCTGGTTGACCAGCTCCTGAAGGCTCGGGGATGCCGCGGCAATGGCGCCGCAGGCTGTCAGGGCGACGGTTAACAGCACGGTCCGGATCGGCGCGGCCGAGGCCCGCCGGGGCACGGAATGCCCGCTCGTCAATGGCGGAAAAAATGGTGAGCCCATCGCCGGATCATGCTGCCGGCTTCGATGTGCCTGTGCAAGGCACTGCCGGATAGCAGGCGGGACCTGGGAAGCCCGCCTAGGGTGGCAGCTGTCGCCAGATAGATTAAGGCGCCAGCTGCCACCGTCGGTTCGGATTACCCGCTCAGACCCCCGGGCGATCCCGGGGAGGGGTAGTCATTCGGGTAGTGCGTTCAGGCTGCCCGAAGATTGGCGGCCGCCGGCTTGCCGCGCTCGTTGGTGACGTCGAAAGTCACGCTCTGGCCCTCATTGAGGGTCGCGAGCCCTGCCGCCTGAACGGCAGTCACGTGCACGAAAACGTCCTTCGAGCCGTCGGACGGCTGGATGAACCCGAAGCCCTTCTGGGCATTGAACCACTTGACAGTACCTGTAGCCATTTTAACAAATCTTCCTTAAGTATATGATATAAAAGATAAAACGACGGAAGCACAGGCCGTCTCCCGACGATTCTGCGAATCCGTACAAGGTGGAACTTCCGGGGAGCTTCAGGCGAGGCACATCCCGCCGTGGCGGGATGGAATTCGTCCAAGGCTGGCCAAAAACGCCAGTTGCCAGCGAACGGTATGCGATCCCGAGCCGAATAGGAAGCACCCTCTATACCGGCGTGGCCTCGCCGGTCCGCGGACACGGGCCGGTCGCGGGCCCGGCAGCCACCCCGGCCGTCTTACAATGACGCCCGCCACTCGTCGTGGTGAACCGTCCGGCAGGAGGCAAACCCGTGCACGATTTCAGAGGCCTGGTGAAGATTCTCGAGGAGCGAGGTGAACTGGACCGGATCAGCCGTCCCGTGGATCCCCGCTTCGAGATGCCTGCGGTCATGGAGCAGATAGAGCGGGAGCGCAGGGCCTTCCTGTTCGAAAACGTCACGGGTGCGAAGTTTCCGGTGATCGGCGGCGTGCTGAACCGGATGGAATGCTACGGCTGGGCCCTCGGGAGCAAGCCGGGCGACCCCTACACGGCGGCAGACCTGGACGCCCACTTCGAGAAAGCCAAGCAGGCCGGCGTGGCGCCTCGGGAAGTCGCCACCGGCCCGGTGCAGGCCGTCGTGCGTACCGGCGCGGATATCAATCTTGCGGACCTGCCGGTGCCCACCGTGTTCGAGCTGGACAGTGGGCCATTCATTACGGCCGCGGTAGGCATCTCGCGTAATCCCAAGACCGGGCAGCTCAACGTCGGCGTGTATCGCACCCTGATCCTCGGCAGGAACATCGTGGCGGTCAATGCCAGTTCGCTGTCGGACCTCCGCACCTTCTACCAACACGCGGAAAAGACCGGCGAGTCTATGCCCATCGCGCTGGCCCTCGGCGTGGAACCCGCGCTGCAGATGGCCGCGTCCTGCAAGCTGCCGCCCGACCAGTCCGAGCTCGAGCTAGCCGGCGCCCTCCAGGGCAAGGCCATCGACCTCGTCAGGTGCCAGACCAGCGACCTGCTCGTGCCCGCGAATGCCGAAATGATCATCGAGGGCCGCGTCGACTTTTCCCGCAAGATCGAGAACACGCTGGGCGAGTTCGCCGGGCAGTACGGGCCGGAAACGGCACCCGTTACCGAGATCACCGCGATTACCCACCGCAGGGACGCAATGTTCTACTCGATCCTGGCCGGCAAGAACCCGGAGCACAACACGCTGGGCTCGATCGCCACCTTCGCCATCCAGCGCGCGCTGGCCAGCGCGCTCCGCAAGCAGCTGCCCGCCATCCGGGATATCAACGTCTACCTGGATCCGAAGTTCGGCTCCATGGCCCATATTGTCATCTCGATCTCGAAGAAGAACGACGCCGAGCCGATGGCGCTGATCGAGGCCGCCTTCAAGGCGGCCGGCGGCTTCTTCCCCGTCAGCCACATCACCAAGCGCATCGTGGTCGTGGATGACGACATCGACGTACATGACCTGAACGACGTGGAATGGGCCATCTGGACCCGGGTGGCGGCGGCCGGCAAGTTCCGGGTGATCCCGGATGTCGAGAGCTGGGAGCTGGAGCGCTGCGCGAAGGATGGCCGGGGCTCGCTGCGCCTCGGCGTCGATGCGACGATGGACATGGAAGACCGGGGGAAGCTCCTGCGGCCGGTCATTCCCGGCGCCGACAAGGTCAGGCTGGCCGATTACATCAGCAAGAAGACGGCTGCCTGATGATTGACCCGTACATGGCGGTTGCCCTGCAGACCACGGTCCGCCACTGCGCCAAGCGGAGCGAGGTCGAGCGGAACCTCACACACATCGGCAACATGGTGGACCTGGTGTGCCACATTTGCTCACTGGAACTGCCAGTCCGGTTGATCGCCCTCGGCGAGGGCTGCATCCAGGGCTTTGCCGACGAGATCCTGCACCTCTCCTCCGCCGAGTACACGGCCAGCATGGCCGCCGAACTGCCGGGCTGGGAGACCGAGTTTCTCGGCAACAAGGCAAAGCAGCACGGGGTCTTCATCCTGGCGCAGCTCAAGGAGAAGCTGCCGGAGTACCCCGACCGGTTCTTCAACACCGTGTTCCTGCTTGACCCACACGGCACCCTTGTCTACAAGCACCGCAAGAACGTGGTGCTCTTCGTCGAGCACTCCACCACCCCGCACGATGTGTACGACCAGTGGGTAAAGACCCACGGGGATACCCTCGATGCGTTCTTCCCGGTTGCGAAGACCGAGATCGGGAATATCGGCGGCAGTGTCGGCGTGGAGGGTTCCTTCCCCGAGAGTTACCGGGGCTTCGCACTGAATGGCGCCGAAATCCTCTACCGGGCTTCACTGCCCGAACCGTGGGTCTCACGGGAAATCTGGGATGTGCAGAACCGGGCACGTGCCGCTGACAATACCGCCTACCTGGTTGCCCCGAACTGCGGGGCGCTGATCATGCCAGGCAACCCGCCCACTGTGATCGGTGGCGCCCTGGGCGGCAAGTCGATGATCGTCGGCTACAAGGGCGAGGTACTCGCCCAGAGCACCGTGGTGGACGACTGCTACGTGGCGAGCGAGATCAACATCGAGGCGCTCCGTCATTACCGGGAGACTGCCCGCTTCCAGAACTGGCTGCCCTACCTCCGCACGGAAATCTACCGGAAGATCTACGACCAGGCGATCTGGCCGAAGAACCTGCCGCCCACTGACGACGCCGGTACGGAAAAAGTGTTCGACGAGTCAGTCCGGTCACTGGTTGCCCGGGGTGCATTCACCCGGAAAAGCCCGTCCGACACCTGACCGCCACCTCCCCGTTTACTCGCTAGCGTGCCAGCAGCTTCTGCATGAACATCCCCTGCATGGCGGCGAGGTACTCCGCGGCATTCCGGTAGTAGAGATCCTCGCTGAACGAGATCTCCCGTGAACTGCTTGACTCCATGGTCGATGGACTGCTTCAGCCAGATCCGCGCTCCCGGCCCGGTCTTGCCGGCTGCCGTGGAACGAAGGCCGACTCGCACCCCACTCCCGTATTTGTCCGCGTACTTCCGGAACAAATCGTTGGCAGCCAGTTCCTCGTAGGGAACCAACTCGATGCCGGCAGCCCTGAAGTCGGACTCGATCCGGGCCAGGAAGCCATCAGCCACCAACTGCAGCTTTTCCGGCTTGATGCCTTTCAGCTTGCCATCCGCCTGGGTCGCCACGTAGGTGCCCGCGGCCTGGGCGGAATCTGTACCCGGATCAAAAGTCTGACTGAGATCAAGTGGCCTGGCATCGCCACCACCACCCAGCGTGAGAGCCGGAACGGGCACGGCCTTGCGGCCGGGACATACCCTAGCCGCATTGACCGGCGCGCGCACGAGCAAAAAGTGCTTCTCAGGAACCTGATCCGGGTGTAAGAATGCCGAGGAATCGGCACTAGCGGGGGGAACCGAATGCGCAGGCCAAAGCTGATCAATGTTCTTGGGATTTTCGTCTGTGCTGCACTGGCCTCCGGCTGCGGCGGCGGCGGTGGTGCCGCATTCGTCCCGAGCCGCGCGAACATCCAGGCGGTCGTTACAGACGACGCGGGCGAGGGCCTGCCCGGCATCGCCATCGTCGAGGTCGGCGGCAGCGGGTCCGCTACCACGAATGCACAGGGTCGGGGCTCCCTGGATTTGCCGGCTGGCGCGACCGTGACCCTGAAGCTCAGTGGACCCGGCAAGGCAGAGCAGTTCAAGGTCGTTACCCTGCCCGCGGGAACGACGGACGCGTACCTAATTGCCCAGCTGAAGGACAGGGCAGCGGCGCAGACGCTCACGAGCGCCGAACTCGGTGGCACTGTCAGCGGCAGCAACGGCACCAGTATCCAGTTGCCGGCGGACGCCCTTGTCGATGGGACCGGCCAGGCTGTCACGGGAAGCATCCAGGCGACCCTCACGCCGGTCGATATCGCCTCTGACGATGTCGGCGCATTTCCCGGCCTGTTTGCGGGCACGCAAGTCGGTGGGACCCGGGTGAGCCTGGTCAGCTACGGCGTCGCCGAGTTTGTGCTCACCCAGGGTGGGCAGGAACTCCAGCTGGCACCGGGCAAGGCCGCCACCATCGAGATACCGCTGTATGCAAGCCTCAACCCCAACGGCTCCGCCGTAACGCCAGGGCAGCTCATCGCGGTCTGGTCCCTGGATGAAGTGACCGGACTGTGGACCGAGGAACTCGATGGCACGGTCGTCGCGAGCACCAGCGCCAGCGGGCTGGCCGTGAGGGCCGCGATCTCACATCTGTCCTGGTGGAATGTGGACCTGGGAAGCGTGGTCAGCGCCTTTGTCAGGCCCCGGTGCGTGGGCGTATCGGGATCATTCAGCCTGACGTCTCCCTGCACGATCTTCGGTGGAACAATTGCCAGCGGTGGACCGCAGGCAGCGGCTGGTGAAGATGTGCCAGCCGCCGGCAGCAGTGAGGACCTGCCGATTCCGCCGGACCAGAATGTGCGCCTGCGCGGCTGCGCCCTCGTCCGGACCACGGCAAATGAGGATGGCGTCGCTTGCGGCAGCAGCGGATTGGTGAACCTGGGGGCCCAGCAGAGTGCGGCGGTCGATATTCCCCTGAGCATCGAGAACGACTGGACAGGGACTGTCTCCGGCCAGATCGCGGGGCCGATCACGGCCGTCCTCCGCATTGTCGGTGGCGGCGTCACTGGAACGGCAACCGGTCTCAACGCGTCATGGAACCTGGATGGCACCCTGAATGCCGATGACACCGTCAGCTTCGGACTGGCCAACGGCACCACCAACCAGGTGCAGTTCACCGGCACGATCAACGCGCTCCGGACGAGCACCACGGGAAACTGGCAGATCACCTCCGGTGCCAGCCAGGGCCTGACGGGCACCTACCAGCTGGTCGTCGCCCCGTAGAACTTTCCAGCAAAAAAAGAGGCCGGCCTCCCATGCCGGGGGCCGGCCCTTTTGTTCTCGCCGGTCACGGCCGGAGCCGCGACCTGTGGCTCTCCAGCAAGGCTACTTCGCTTCCCGCTCCATCAGCTTCTCGACCAGGCCTGCAGACACCTCTGCATAGTGGCCGAACTCCATCGTGAAGGTGCCGCGACCGCTCGTGGCGGAGCGCAGGAAGTTGATGTAGCCGAACATCTCCGCCAGCGGAATGAAACCCTGCACGAAAGCGAGCAGGCCCTTCTGGCCCTGCTCGGTGACT
>JBBQSA010000003.1:0-108279 GCA_038214295.1 Gammaproteobacteria bacterium | reverse complement strand
CGCGTAGACGGGACCGTCGGCGAGTCCGAGCTTCAGCAGCGGCACGAGGCCCATCAGCATGGACGTGGCGAAGCAGCCTGGGTGGCCCACGTGGGCGCCGGGAATGCCGGCCACGTGCTCCGGCAGCGCGCAGACAAAATGCGGCAGCAGGTCCGGCGCGCCATGGGGCTGCTTGTACACGGCCTCGAAGTCGCTCGCGTTCCGGAAGCGGAAATCCGATGAGGCGTCCACCACGGTCAGCTGGCTGCCGCTCGCGCCGGCTGCCTGCAGCATCGTGGCGACGACGCCCGCGCTGACCACGTGGGGCGCGGCAGAGAACAGCGCGACCCGGGGCCCGGTGATCCGGGCAGCCAGCTCCGCCTGGGTGACGAAGGGCAGGTTGCCGACGACGGGCGCCAGGTGCGGAAAGGCCGCGCTCACCGCCGTGCCGGCCTGGCTCTCCGAGGAGACGCCGGCCAGCTCGAGCCCGGGGTGCTGGCCCACGAGGCGCAACAGCTCACCAGCCACATAGCCGGTGCCGCCGATGATCAGCGCTGGAACAGGCTTCGCCATGTCAGGTCAGCTTAAGGCCGATGTGGGTCGTCACGGCGTCGCCGAGCTGCATGGAATCCGTGACCGCGTTGATGGCCTTCACGCCCATGCGCTGCACGATGATCTCCTTGCCCACGTCGTTGTCGGTGGCCGGGCCAGTGACTATCCCTGGCTCTATGCCAAAGTCTTCCCGCAGCAGCTTCACGCCGCCCCAGGCCGCGACGGGGTCGTTGGCACAGAGCACGAGGCAGCTCAGTGAGTCGCGGATGCCTGCGTCCTTCAGGATCGCCTCGACGCCGTAGGCGCCCAGGATGCCGTCGCCCAGCTCGAAGACGATCACGTCCGGCTTGTTCGCGGCGAGACGCGTCATCATCGTGCGCGTGACCGCCGGGCCGTTCAGCCCCGTTGTGCAGGCCACGCCGAAGTCCGTGAAGATCAGCGTCGAGCGCGCACCGGCGTCTTCCATCGCCAGGATATCCCGCCGCAGGGACACCCCCGTGGCCTTGAAGGCATCGACCGTGTGGCCGTGATGCCGGAGCCGGCTCACGATGGCGCAGGCGGCCGCAGTTTTTCCCGAGTTCATGCAGGTGCCCGCAATCGCCACGATAGGCACACCCTGGGTGTCCACCGCCGGCGTGGCGGCGAGCTTCTCCATGCCGATCCGGGCAGGGACGCCGATGCGCTGGCCCAGGTAGGGGAAGTCCAGCACCGCGCCCAGCACCCGTGTGTCGAAGGGCTGGCCGAAGCTGGCGTTCACCGAGTCGCACACGCCGATCACGCCGCCCATGTTGAGCAGCTGCAGGGTGTCGCCCACGGCCAGCTTCTCCGGGATGTGGCCCGAATAGCCGAACAGCGCCTTCCGTTGGCCGAGCGCGCCCACGATGATGTCGCCTTTCTTGACGACGGCCATGCGCCCGCTGGTGAGTTCCAGCTGGTTGTAGGTGTTCTTGTTGTTCAGCACCTCGGCGGCGACCACCACGCCCTCCTCACAGGGAATGTCTGCGCTCACCCGTAGCTCCCGCTTCAGGTTCAGGTGCTGGGCGATCGAGGCGATCTTGTCGGCGATGACAGTTTTCATGGCGTCCCGGTTCGGTTGTTCAGGGCAGTTGGTCAGGTCTTGTCGCCGGCGGCCCGCGTCTGCAGGATGCCGGGCAGCGACAGGATCCGGGAATAGCCGAGTGCGTCGGCAGGTGTCCACTCGCCGGCCTTCTCGCCGTAGACGCCCTTCGTGGCCGCCATCAGCGAGTGGGGCGAGATCACGCCCTCGATGAACAGGTTGCCGGGCCGGAGCACGATCTTCACGTCGCCGGTCACGCGCAGCTGGGACGAGGTGAGTAGCGCCTCGATGTCCCGGCACACGGGGTCCAGCTGCTTGCCCTCGTGGACGAAGTCCCCGTACTGGGTGGCCACCTGGTCCTTGATCCGCTGCTGGGGACCGGAGAGCACGAGCTTCTCAAGTTCCCGGTGGGCGGTGAGCAGGATGTCCGCGGCCGGCGCCTCGAAGGCGACCCGGCCCTTGGTACCGAGCACGGTGTCGCCCACGTGGATGCCCCGGCCGATGCCGTAGGGGCCGGCGACCGCCTCCAGCGTCTCGATCAGCGTGACCGGGTCCAGCTTCTTGCCGTCGAGCGCCGTCGGCACGCCCTGCGTGAAGCTGATGGTGTGCCGGACCGCGGGCCGGGGCTTGTCGAAGGCGTTCGGGGACAGCACCCAGGCGTCCTCGGGGATCGACTCCTTCGAGTCCAGGGTTTCGCGGCCGCCCACGGTCACGCCCCAGAGTCCCCGGTTGATGGAGTAGGCGGAGCCCTTCACAGGCACCGGGAAGCCGTGCTGCTCCAGGTACTTCTGCTGCTCGGAGCGGATGAAGCCCTGGTCCCGGACGGGCGCCAGCACCTCGAGGCCGGGCGCGATCGTGCGCAGGGCCACTTCGAAGCGCACCTGGTCGTTACCCGCGGCCGTGCAGCCGTGGGCGACCGTCTGGCTGCCCCGGGTCTTGGCCAGCTCGGCCAGCAGCGTGGCCTGGATGCCGCGCTCGGCGCCCACGCACAGGGGATAGAGGTGCCCGCGGCGGACGTTGCCGAAGATCAGGTATTTCAGCACCCGGTCGAAGAACACCGGCCGGGCCTCGACCAGCAGGTGCTCGATGGCGCCCAGCGCCTTCGACCGCTGCTCCAGGTCCTTCGCTGCCGCGGCGTCGATGCCGCCCGTGTCGATGGTCACCGTGACCACCGGCCGGCCGTAGTGCTCCTTCATCCAGGGCACACAGAAGGAAGTGTCGAGCCCCCCCGAGAAGCCGAGGATGATCGGTGACGTGTTCTTCTGCGCTTTCATGTCGGTGGTCATGTCTGCCTCTCGTTGAACCGCGCCCGGAGCTTCGCCACCAGCCGCCTCTGCTCGCCACCCGTGCTGGTGGCTATAAAAATAGTGTCGTCGCCGGACACCGTGCCCACGATCTCCGGCCAGCCGCTGCGGTCCAGCGCCAGGGCCACCTGGCCGGCCGCGCCCGCGACGGTCTTCACCACGGTCTGGTAGGGGCCCGCCGTGCGGGTCTCCACCACGAACTCCGCCAGCATCCCCAGGTCGCGGGCCGTCTCGGCTGCCTCGCCCTCGACGACCGGCCGGTATTCCTGGCCCAGCTTGGAAATGCCGAGCTGGCGCAGGTCCCGGCTGATGCTGGACTGGGTCGCCTCGATACCGCGCTTTCGGAGCAGGTCCACCAGCTCGTCCTGCCGGTTGACGTGCTGGCGGCGCAGGATCTTCAGGATCGCCTGCTGCCGCTGCTCCCGTTGCTCGGCCGAAATGGGCACCTGGTCTCCATGCACATAAGACCGAAGGGATGCGCATAGTATCCAGAACGCTGCGGGTGTCAAGCACCTGTGTCGCCGCCTGTCTACAATTCCCGGATGGCAGCAGAACTTGATGAACTCAGCCGGGCCGCGGACGGCGGTGACGCGGACTCCCAGTACCAGCTGGCACTCCGGTACGACAACGGCAATGAGGATGGCACGGGCCGCGAGCCCGCCGAAGCCGCGCGCTGGTACCGGCTGGCCGCCGACCAGGGGCACGCGGAGGCCCAGCTGCATCTCGGCCTGATGCACGACGCCGGCGACGGGGTCGGGAAGGACGAGGCGGCCGCGGTCGAGTGGTACCGGCGGGCGGCCGACCAGGGCAACGCCGACGCCCAGGTGAACCTGGGACTCATGTACTTCAACGGTACGGGCGTGGCGCAGAACCCGACGGCCGCCGTCCACTGCTTCCGGATGGCCGCAACCGCCGGCCACCCGAAGGCCCAGTTCAACCTGGGCGCGCTCCTATATAACGGTGCCGCCGGCGAGCCGGATCTCGGCGAGGTCTACCAGTGGTGGACGCTGGCCGCCCTCCAGGGCCACCCGTCGGCGCAGCAGAACCTGGAGGTCGTCACCGGCAAGCTCTCCCGAGAGCAGCTGGCCCGGGCCCAGGCGGCGGTGGCGGAGTTCATGCACCGACAGCTGGCGTAGGATTCTGGCGAGCGCTCTGACGCGTTCGACAGCAGGCGGGAAGAATCAATATGACCACGGATACCGGGGGTTCGGCGCGTGCTGCGTTCACCAGCATGGAAGGCAGCACGAAAGACGACTGGAAGATCATCCTCGCCCAGTTCGCGCCGTACGCAAAAGCACTGCCAGACCGGATCCTGGCCCACCTGCGGCTACTGGATGGCGACTTCGGCGGCTTTCCCGTCGACCGGCTGACCCATTCGCTGCAAACCGCGACGCGTGCCCACCGGGACGGGCGCGACGAGGAGTACGTGGTGTGCGCGCTGCTGCACGATATCGGCGACACCCTGGGCACCTACAATCACCCGGACATCCCGGCGGCGATTCTCAAGCCGTTCGTGTCGGCCGAGAACCACTGGATGGTGCAGCACCACGGGATCTTCCAGAGTTATTACTTCTTCCACCACATCGGCATGGACCGGGACCTGCGCGAGGCGTTTCGCAGTCACGCGTGTTTCGCGCGTACCGAGGAGTTCTGCGCCCGCTACGATGGTCCGGCATTTGACGCAAAGGCCGAGACGCTGGGCCTGGATTTCTTTGTACCCATGGTGCGCCGCGTGTTTGCCCAGCCGAAGCAATCGATCTACAAGGCGGTCCTCGAGTAATTCAGGCTCTACACCCTGCCTGACACTGCTACCTGTCGCTGGTGCTTATGTCTAATTGCTTCGGGATTGGGGTGGGAAGGGATGGTGTATAAATCGCCAAGTAGTCACTGGAAGCGACCTGTCATGAAAGCAAGATCAGCCACTCTCGCCGCGGCGGTCGCCGCGACCTTCGGCGGAGGCTCTGCAGACGCTGCCACGTGGAACGTGCAGCTCACGACAATCGCCCAATACAACAACAGTGCCAATTCCGGCTATGCCCTCAACATCACATCCTCGACCGCGACCTTCAGCTACGACGATGTCACCCAACTGCTTGCGCAGACCGGCGGCACGGTTAACGCCCGCCTGAACACGGCGCCGACGAGCACACTGTTCCGGCACTCGATCACGGGTCTCGTCATGGGTAACGGTGGCGCGACGAGCGCCGCCAGCTTTGTCTGCACCGAAGGCAATTTTGGCGGCAACGTCGGCGCCAGTATCTGTGGCAACTATAGCTTTGGTGCCAACTTCACCAGTGAATCGACTACCACCTGGGGCCCGGGTACGGCGGTTTCTCGGACCGTTGGTGGCGACGACTTTGCTGCCGGACCCCAGGAGAGCATCGCGACCTATGACAGCATGACGACCGTCAGCTGGGATGGCAGCGCGCTGGTCCTGCGCAATGCCACCTGCACCGGCCCTTGTACGACCCTTCCAGCGGGCAAGTTCAACAACGGCTATCGCTGGAACCTTACGGTTGTCCCGATTCCGGCTGCGGCCTGGCTGTTTGGCGGGGCGCTGGGGTTGCTGGGTGTCGTGAGGCGACGATCGGGCGTCTGATCCTGGCGGCCTGCAAATCCAGGCGCGAACTACGCTGATTCGCTGAATATCACCTGGCAAGGGGATGCCAAAGCCGGGGCGGGTAGCAATTGGCAATTGCCGTTGGTGATCGATATTGGCACCGTTCCGATCCCTGCCACTGTCTGGCTCATGGTTACGGAGAGTGCGAACCTGATCGCCCGGCATCCCGCCGCAAGTTTGTGGCCAGCACGAGGATCCAGACTCTGCAGGTGCTGCGGGCCTTTTACCGTAATGCGCTGGTCGTCACCCTTTCTCGCGCCGCATGGCGCTAGTCTCGATCGGCAGGTGAGCCTGCGCGCAAGCGAATTCGCCCTTATGCAAAAGCGCGCTCACTCCAGCGGGTGATTCGCTACCGTGTCGCGTAAGTCGCCGTGCGAGGTGAAGAGCGACGCAAAACGGCCAGGCCGTGGCCACTGGAAATCTGATGAAACATTCTGGACAGCGCCGATTGCCCGGATGCGCCGGGACACTCGCGGTACTCGGGCTGGCAGCAATGGCCAACGCCGCCGATTTCCGGCCGGTGAACAATGTGTCGCGCGTGGATCAGGCCCGGCTCTCGCCCATCCCCGGGCACGTGAGCGTCGTGTCGATTGGCCTGGACTGGACGTACGGGCAGAGCGTTTATGACTGGAGTCCGGTCACTGGTCCCTCACTCATCGGGTACATCCCCGCGACGAGCCAGGGAAACTGGGTGCTGGGGCTCTCCGGCGACGGACACACGGTTATCGGCAAGGATCGCTACGGCGGCGCGGTGGCCTTCCGCTGGACCCTGCTCGGCGGCCGGCAAACGCTGGGTACGCTGCCCGGTGGAAATGTGGAGAGCGTCGCCTACGGCGTCTCCGCTGACGGCAGTGTTATTGCGGGCTTTGGTGCCCGACCGGTCATCGGCGGCTATATGCCGATCCGCTGGACTGAGGCGACGGGCATGCAGGCCCTCGGCTATCTCCCGGGCTTCACGTACAGCGGCGCGGCCGAAGGCGTCTCGGCGAACGGCCAGTTCCTCGTGGGCAGCAGCGGTTCGGATCCGTCGACAGGCGCAGCCTTCCGCTGGGATACCAGCAATGGACTCATCGCCGTCGGGGATCTGCCCGGCGGGCGGGTGAACGGTCGGGCACTGGCCGTGTCCGACGACGGCGCCGTGGTGACGGGCGTCTCGACTAGCGCGTCCCTAAGCTCCGAGGCCTTCCGCTGGACCGCCGCCACAGGCATTGTCGGGCTCGGAACGCTGGCAGGTGGATACAGTAGCAAGGGCACCCACGTTTCCGGCGACGGCGGCACGATCCTCGGTTCGACCAGCCAGGGTGCCTTCATCTGGACTGCGGCCGACGGTATGCGCAAGTTGCGTGACGTGCTGCTTTCGCTGGGCGCCATCAACCTGTCCGGTTGGTCGCTCGATGAGATCCTGGACGTTTCCCACGATGGCACCCGCATTCTCGGCCGCGGCAATCACGGCATATTCCTGGCCGACCTGGGCGCCCTCCCGGTGGCGGCGCCGGCAGACGCGGTCGATGACGGGGTTTTCACGGCCGTCGAAGATACGCCTATAGTTCTCTACGTCGGGGGCAACGACCAGTACTTCACCGATCCGGTAACGATCACGGTAACGACGCCGCCCACCAAGGGCACGATTGCGGCCATCAGTCCCGCCGGTCCGGCAGCGGCGATGACCATTACCTATGTTGCCGACCTCGGTGCCACAGGGCCCGACAACTTCGTCTACAGCGTGGCGGATGCCGTCGGTGCCGTTGATACGGCGATCGTGGACGTCGATATCGTCCCGCAGGATGCGATACCCGATGCGTTCTCCTTCACGGACCAGGTGGACGTGCCGCGGAACGCCGACATTGAATCAGACAGGGTCACGATCGTCGGCTTTACTGTGCCGGTCGAGATCTCCATCGTCGGCGGGGAGTATTCGGTCGACTACGGTGAATTCACGGCCCTTCCCGGCACGCTCCCCTACTGGTCACAGGTCGCTGTCCGCCACACGAGTGCCGCCACCGCGCTCACAGACACCTCGACGGTGCTGACCGTCGGCGGAGTCTCCGCGACTTTCACCAGCACGACCGAAGCGGCCGGCCCGGATGCCGATGGTGATGGCATTCCGGACAGCGAGGACAACTGCACGCTGGTGGCGAACCCGATCCAGTGCGACTCCGACGAAGACGGCTACGGCAACCAGTGCGACGGGGATTTCACCAACAACGGTGTCACCAACGCCCAGGACATGATCCTTCTCCGCAACCTGCTGGGTGCCGGCACTCCCGGCCCGACCTACAACGTGGGCGATCTGAACTGCAATGGCGTGGTGAACGCCCAGGATGCGACGTTATTGCGGCTCATGCTGGGCCAGCCGCCCGGGCCGTCGGGGCTGGTTGGGGAGTAGGTAACCCGGTTTTCGCCCGCCTTCGATGGCGAAAGGGTCGCCGTATCCCGACAAAATCCCCTGAAACCCGACGTGACGTCGTTGGAGCGCCGCTGCAACGTTGGCGGGCATGGTCCCCTGCCGGTTTACGCACTATTTCGAAACGCAGGTTCTGCGGAAGCGCCCGTACCTTCGCAAGGAATGGTGCCAGCACGTACTGGATGCGCCCGTCCGTGTCGAGATGCAGCAGAACGGCCGGTACCGGCACTGGGGTTCCGGCCCCGAGCTGGGGGGTCGCTACTTGAGGGTCATAACGCTTGCCGATAGAGTCACCGTTCACAACGCATTCCCCGATCGGGTGTTTAGGCCATGAAGCTTCACTACGATGCAGCCACTGATTCGTTGTATATCGACCTCGCTGACCGGCCTGGCGTCGACAGCGATGAAGTTGCCGATGGCGTCGTACTGGATTTCGATGCCGACGGGCACCTGGTCGGGATCGACATCGAGAATGCCAGCGAGCGTGTGAATCTGCAGCAGCTGGTGCTGGACCGGTTGCCGTCCACGGTGGAGACGATCGCGGCTGCCTGACGCGTGATCGGCCGTCAATCTTGCCGCGACGTCAGGCCACGTCGGGCGTCAGCTTTATCCCCAACGCCTTGATGACCTAAAGCACGGTCCCCAGGCTCGAGTTGTCGTTAGCGCACCGTACCGTAGGCACACGCGATATTGCCAAGTGCCACTGCGATCAAAGCCGGCTCGTCGCATTGTCGCCATCTGCTACACCCTCCTGTCGTTGGCGAGTTCAATGGCATGCCAGATAGCGGCAAATTACTTCCGCTAGTCGCCGCCAATACCCTTTGAGCTCTGCAGCAAGCGGAAAAGAAAGAATCCGGACGTACTCACCCGATTGTCCGGCTACCCTCGCTGCGGATCTCCGGTTAGGTTGGGCGCGGCCATACCCGGAACATGATCCCCGAGGTTGCTATGGACTATCTCTACTCGCTATATGATGCGCTGGTCAGCATCCACGTCCCGAACGACAAGGCTCGGGCCGTCGTCGATGCGATGGAGCGGGACATGGGCACCACCCTCGCGACCAAGGCCGATCTCGACATTCAGCGAGTCGCCATGAAGGGTGACCTCGAGAACCTGCGCTTGAGCACCAAGGCGGACCTGGAGAACCTGCGCTTGACCACGAAAGCCGACCTCGAGAACTTGCGGGTCTCGGTGCATGGCGAGCTTAAGCTGCTGCGGGTCGAGATGAGCGCCATGTCCAAAGACATCACCGTGCGCCTCGGCTCAACAATGCTGGCATTGATCATGCTGCTATTCGCGGCCCTGAAGCTCACCTGAGTCGTTTCGCCCCTGCGATTCCCCCGCCGGCACACCGCCAGGCCCGAAGCGCCGTTCGATGCAGCGCCACCCACCCCGGTCGTCCGCGAGGATCAGCGTCGCGGCGCGGGTGCCGTACTCGGTGCCTGTGACGAAGGGCGTCACGCGCGCGCGGGCCATCGCCGTGTCTGCTTCGGGTTCCGCCACCGGCATCCGTCGGGCCACGAGGGACAGCAGCTCCTCCGTGTCCGGCCCGGATTCCGGCATTGGCCGCCGCAGGTATTGGGTGAGGGCGTCCGCGAGCCAGCCCACCTTGGGCCAGGGCGCCTCGCGTGGTGAATTCGACAGAACAGTGATGCCAGTCGGCAGGCGCCAGCGGGCGCTGAGGCTGCCTGCGGGCGTGACGAAGCCTTCGAGTCCACGATCGATACTTCCGACAAGCAGGCTGAAGCCGGCGTAGCGGGCTTCGTTGGCGGCCACTGCATCCAGGAATTCTCCCGGGTCTGCGGAGCCGTTCAGCCAGTCCCCCACCAGCGCCCCACGACTCAGGTTTCGGTTCGGCTCCGGCGGTCGCAAGGGGTTGTTGGTGACGAAGGCGAGGCGGCCCGTCCGGGTGATGCCGAGCCAGCTGCCGCCGGCCTGGAGGTCCCGGCCACCGAAGATGTCCGGTGCTTCCGGCCACCAGTCTGCGGCCACGCTCGGCCGCCGGTGAAACTCGTCCCGGTTGCCGAGCAGGACCAGCGGGTAGCGGGGGTGAACCTGCCAGGCGACGGCGACGAGGCACATGGGCGGCGGCTCAGGTGGACCGGAAGTCCGGCGCGGCGGCCGGCTGGCGGAACATCGGGCTGTCGAGGCCCAGGCTCGCGAGCGGCGTGCCACCGTCGGCGTCCACCCAGGCCTCGATCAACCGGAACGCAATCGATTCCCGCGGCGGCAGGCCGACGCCGCCGTCCCGGAGTTCCCGGCGGCTGAGCCAACGGGCCTCGACGAGCTCGCCATCGTTAAAGCGGATGTCGTCGGACAGCCCCGTCGCGTGGAAGCCGAGCATCATCGCGGCAGGAAAGGGCCAGGGCTGGGAGCCGATGTAGGTGCACTCGCCGGCGCGGATGTTGGTTTCCTCGTGCACTTCCCGGAGGACCGCGTCCTCCAGCGACTCGCCGGGCTCCACAAAGCCGGCGATGGTGGAGAAACGCCCGGGGGGCCAGCTGGCCTGCCGGCCGAGAAGGCAGCGGTCGTCCCGGTGCACCAGCACGATCACGGCAGGGTCGATGCGCGGAAAGCTCTTGTGGTCGCACTCGGCACGGGTGCAGCCCATCACGAAGCCGCCGTCCCGGGGCCGGTTCTGCGCACCGCAGACGCCGCAGTACTGGTGGCGCTCCTGCCAGAGGATCATGGCCCGGGCGTAGGCGAGCAGGGCAGCATCGGCCTCGCTCACGGCGCCGAGGACCTCCCGGAGGCTCCGGAAGCTCCCGGCCGCGAGTGCCGGTGGCGGCGCGTCGCCCCGGACATCAATGGCAAACAGCGCCTGGCCGCCGCGCCGGCCGAGGAACACCGCCGTCTCCGGCCCGCCGTCCCCGAGTTCCAGCTCCTCCCGCCGGCAGACCACGAGCCCGCCGTCCAGGAGCAGGCAGCGCGACTGCCAGATCGGCACGAAGCGCGTGTCGGCCGCGGCGAAGGCCGCCGCCAGCTCTTCGGCCTGCTGCCGCAGGGGCGAGAGGCGCTCCACGCCGGAGCCTGTAAAGGTGATGCGGGCCATGGGATCAGGTTACGCATGATCCTTGAGTTCGCAAAACGGGCAGCGTTCGTAATCGAGGGCGTAGGCGTCCTGCACGTAGGGTCCATCGCAAAGGGCGCACCACACCATTCGCAATTCCCGGCGGGAGACGAGGCAGCGGTAGAGGTTCCAGGTCCATTCGAGGGACAGCTGGGGCTCCGGGTGCAGGGTCAGGTAGGCCTCGAAGGCGTCGCAGAGCCCGCTGCCGAGGGCGACGTCCGGGCTGCCTGTGGGCCGCAGGGCGCGGCTGTCCCGGTCGAGCAGCACGACGCCGGCGTGGACCAGCAGGCCGGCCAGCAGGCTGGCTTCGCCCTGGCGCCGGGCAGAGCTGACGAAGGGGCCGATCTGGCTCGGCGTCTTGCCCCGGCGCCGGCGGACCCGGCTGCGCTCCGGGAAGTAGCTGGCGTAGATCTTCCGGATCCGGTCCTCCGTGAAGCCCGTGCACTGGCGGATGGTCCCGGTGCGGGCCTCGTGCCCGATCATCCGGACGGCCAGGTCGAAACGTTCCCGCTCCCCGGCGTAGCGACTGTCGGTGACTCGCATATTTCCCCCGATTTTGGCCAGTTTTGGTCATTTTGGAACAAATCTTGATGATCGAGTGGTTTATTTGTTCCTTTTGGAACATTTATAGTACGAACCGGTCGCCCCCGGGGAAGCCCGCAAATGCCAGGCAAACGTCTCGATTCGCAGGTCCGCCGCGAACTCCAGGAGTTCAACCGGGAATTTCTGGCACTGCTTTGCGTCGCCAGCAGCCCCGGTCTGGCCTTCGGCCTCGACTTGCCTGTGCGCCAGCGCCTGCGGCTCCTCGAACCTGGCCAGCTCGAGGCCCTCGCGGCAACCCCGTGCCTGCTTGCAGGCTTCGCCGAGCTCCTGCCACGCCAGGTGCCCCGGGGCGTTGCCGACGCCCCCTGGTCCGGGAGCCGCGCCGCCGAGGCGGAGGCCGCGCGGCTGTTCGCCGCCTCCCTGCTGGCCTGGCTCTGGCACGCGGCCCGGCGTGACCCGCTGCTCGCCGCCCTCTGTATCGGCCCGGGCAGCCTGGGCGTCGAACACCTCAGCACTGCCGGCTTCCGGGACCTGCAGCGGGTTGCGGCGAACGCGATGGACTGCCTCGAAGCCCGCTTCTGCCGTCATCCCCGGGTCTGGCCTGACCTGGTGCGGGCGGCCTCCGGCGCCGATCCCGACATGCTCGCCACGACCCGTCTCTCGATCATCCAGCTCACCCTGATCAGCCGCGGCTGACATTCCGCGTGCCGCGATCGTCGTTTCACCGCGCGCAGCAGGCACAATGCCGCGCCATGCACGCGCTCTCTGTCCGGCAACTCACCAAGGTCTACGCCAGCGGCGTGCGGGCCCTCGACGGGATCGACCTGGACGTGGAGCGCGGCGACTTCTGCGCACTCCTCGGGCCGAACGGCGCCGGCAAGACCAGCCTGATCGGCATCGTCACCTCGCTGGTGACGAAGACCAGCGGCACCGTGGCGGTCTTCGGCAAGGACCTCGACCGGGACCTGAACGCGGTCAAGAACGCGATCGGCGTGGTGCCCCAGGAGCTCAACCTCAATCTCTGGGACAAGGTCGGTAACATCGTCATCAACCAGGCCGGCTTCTACGGGCTGACGCGGGCCCGGGCGCGCGAGCGGGCCGAGGTCTGCCTGCGGCAGCTCAAGCTCTGGGACCGGCGCGACGAGACGGCCCGGAACCTCTCCGGCGGCATGAAGCGGCGCCTGATGATCGCCCGGGCGCTGATGCACGAGCCGCGGCTGCTGATCCTCGACGAGCCCACCGCCGGCGTCGACATCGAGATCCGGCGCTCCATGTGGGAGTTTCTCCGGGAGCTGAACGCGGCGGGCACCACCATCATCCTCACGACCCATTACCTGGAAGAGGCGGAGAACCTCTGCAGGCACATCGCGATCATCGATCACGGGCGGGTGATCGAGCAGGGGCCGATGACCGGCGTGCTGAGCAAGCTCAACGAGGAAGTTTTCCTGCTGACCCCCCGGGATCCCGTGCTTGCCGTGCCCGTTGTGCCCGGCTTCACCGTCAGCCTCAATGGCCCCCAGGAACTGGAGGTGGCCCTGCCCCGGGCGCGCAGCGTCAACGAGCTGTTCGCGGCGTTGTCGGCGGCTGGCATCCAGATCCTCAGCCTGCGCAACAAGGCGAACCGGCTCGAAGAGCTGTTCCTGACCCTGACCGAGCGCAAGGCGGAAGCCAGCCCGGCCGACCGGCGCGCGGCGAAGGCGCTGCCCCGGTGAGCCTCCGCCAGCAGGCCATCGCGCTCTCCACCCTGTCCCGGAAGGAGTACTACCGGGTTGTGCGCATCTGGAGCCAGACGATCCTGCCGCCGGCCATCAACATGGCGCTGTACTTCGTGATCTTCGGCAACCTGATCGGCCGGCGCATCGGCCAGATGGACGGCATCGACTACAAGCAGTACATCGCGCCCGGCCTCATCATGATGGCCGTCATCACCAATGCCTATGGCAACGTGGTCTCATCGTTCTTCTCGGCCAAGATCAACCGCCACCTGGAAGAAATGCTCGTTGCGCCCATGTCGAACGCGACCATCGTGCTGGGCCACATGGCGGGCGGCATCATCCGCGGCATCCTGGTGGGCCTTGCGGTGACGGTGGTGGCCCTGTTCTTCACGCCGCTGCCCTTCACCCACCCGCTGATCACGGTCTCGGTGTTCCTGCTCTGCGCCTCGATATTTTCCCTCGGCGGGCTGATCAACGGCATCGTGGCGAAGAACTTCGATGACGTGTCCATCATCCCGTCGTTCGTGCTGCAGCCCCTGACCTACCTCGGCGGCGTGTTCTACTCGATCACGCTGCTGCCGGAACTGGCCCAGCAGATCTCCCGGCTGAACCCGATCCTCTACCTGGTCAACGCCTTCCGCTACGGGATGCTGGGCGTGTCGGACGTGCCCATCGGCACCGCCTACCTGATGATGGTGATCTGCCTCGTGATCCTCTTCGGGATCTGCGTCCTGATGCTGAACCGGGGCTTCCGGATCCGGGACTAGCCCGGCGGCTCGTATTCCTGGACAGCGAGGGCAATGGTGCCCGGACCCGCGTGCACCCCGTAGGCGGGGCCAAGGTCCGCGACGAGGATCGACTCGATGTTGGCGAAGGCGATCGTACAGGCGGTGCGCAGCGCCTCCGCCTGCTCCGGGGCATTGGCATGGGCAATGGAAAGCCGCAGCGGCGTTGACCCCGACTTCAGCAGCCGGTCCTGGGTTGCCAGCCGGACGAGGGCCGATACCCGGTCGCCGCCCCGGCGCATGATGCCGCGGACTTTCACGCCGCCCTTGGCTTCCATCCCCAGCAGGAAACTCAGGGGCAGGGCGCCGGCGAGCGTACGCCAGGGCTGGCGGATGCGCCCGCCCCGGACGGTGTACGAGAGGTCTGGCACCGCGCCGTAAGTGCGCGTGCGGGCGATCGCCCGTTCGACGGCGGCGAGCACTTCCGGGCCGCTCTTGCCGGCCTGGGCCTGCTCCGCTGCGCACAGCACGATGAGGCCGTGGCCCACGGAGACGTTACGGCTGTCTACCACGGTGAGCTGGTCCGGTTTGGTCACCCGGCTGGCCGCCGACAGGGCGGCCTGGTAGGTGCCGCTCAGCCGGCCGGTCAGGCTGATGGCCACCACCTGCTCGAAGTGCGACGAGAGCAGCTCGTAGGCCCGGCGGAAGTCTCCGGGGGGCGGCTGGGAGGTCTTCGGGTGCAACGGGTTGCGCGCGAGTTCCGCCCAGAAGCCGGTGGCGGTCATCCCCACCTTGTCCAGGTGGCTCTCGTTGCCGAAGTTCACCCGCAGCGGCACCATCTGGATACCGTACTCGTCCCAGACGGCCATCGGCAGGTCCGCGCCGGAGTCCGCGACGATCGCCACCCGGCGACCGTCCGCCAGCAGCGAGCGTTCCTGCCGGATCATGTCGTCAGCTTTCTCCGCCGACACCTTGCCGTACCGGCGCGCGAGTGCGAAGGCGGCCTCGGGATCGTTCACGTGCACGTGCATGCGGGCCTTGGTGGCGCCGCCCACGACCACCACGCTGCTGCCGATCCCGGCCAGCTCGCTGCGCAGCCCGTCCCGATCAACCTGCGCCCCAGTGATCAGGCACTCGGTGCAGAAGCGGTGCTCCGGCGGGCCCACGTGGCTGTAGTCAGCCTGGCTCCGGGCCGAGGGGTCGCCGTCCTCCACGACGGCAACGGCGGGCGCGAGCCCGGGCTGCAGCGCGTCCGCCATGCCCTCGAGCAGTACCAGCAGGCCGCGGGCACCGGCATCTTCCACGCCCGCATCGCGCATTGAGGCGAGGGTCCGGCGAGTCGTATCCACTGCTTCCCGCGCCCGGCCGAGGAGGTTGGTGAGCAACGTGAGGAAGTCGGAGTTAGCGGGCAGCTGGCCCGGCGCGACCGCCACTGCGATATCGCGCATGACGGTAAGCACGGTGCCCTCTGCCGGGTTCTGGATGGCGCTGCGGGCCTGGCTCTCGGCAGCCCCCAGCGCGAGGGCCAGTTCCTCGGGACGGACCCGGGCGTGGCCGGCCAGGGACTCGCTGAGCCCCTGGAGGTACTGGGCGAAGATGGCCCCGGAGTTGCCGCGCGCGCCGTCGAGGGCGGCATCGGCGGCGACAGCCAGCAGCTCGCCCGCGTGCCGGGTGTTGGCGGTCGCCAGGCGTTCGCCGACGGCAGTGAAGGTCAGGGCAAGGTTGGTGCCGGTATCGCCGTCGGGCACCGGGTAGACGTTGATCCGGTCCAGGTGGCCGCGCTCGCCAATGAGGCGCGCAATGCCCCCGAGCAGCAACCGCTGGAAGCGACGGCCGTCCAGGTATGCAACCCGCAGCGGGACGCGGCCCCTCACTTGCGGGAGAGCGTGAAGCGGCGGCCGTTGCTGGCCAGGATCACACCGTCGCTGGTAATGCTCTCGACTGTCGGCCCCTCGTTCAGTTGGCTGCCTTCCTTGTACTTTCGCGAGTTGATCACGACGAACCGGTCGGTGGGCTTGCTGCTGTAGACGTGCAGGTCGAGGTTGAGCATGGGCGTGTTCAGCGCGCCCGAACCCATCAGCTGCTCGGCCGTAGGCAGGTCATTGCCCGGCAGTATGCGCGAAGGCGTGGCCGGCCGTGGCGCCGCCGCGCCGGGGGCGCTTGCCGGCGGCGGCACAGGCGCGGCCGGGCGCGGCTCCGCGGGCCCGCCTTCGCGGCCTTCGGCGATCACGGGCAGCGCCACCGGCGCCCCCGGGAGTCCTTCCTCGAGTTCCGGCTCCAGCGGCGCGTCGCCGTAGTCGACCTCCCGGGCCAGCGGCCGGATGTCGGCGGGCGGCGCGGCCGCGGGTGGCGTTGCCTGTGCCGGGGCGGCTGGCGGCGGCTCGGCGACGGCAGCAGCGGGCACCGCGGCCCCGGTCCGCGCGTACCACTGGTAGCCCATGAAGAGCATGTTCGCGGCGAGCACCAGCACGAGGATCGGCAGCCAGATGCTCCGGCGCTCCTCCCGGGCGGCGTAGCGCACGTCAGTCAAGCCCGGCGCCGCGGTCCGCTGCCGTTCCGCATCGCTCTTTCGCAGGGCATCCAGGATGAAGGACATGGGGGGTTACCGGTTCACTCGTCGCTCAATTGGCAAGGGCCAGGCGCGGCATGTCAGTGCCGCCCAGGTCCGAGCTCATCGCCACCTGCGTGGCGTGGCCGGCCATGCCGTCCACGGGCAGGCGCCGTTCCCGCTGGTAGTCCCGGATCCGGGATGCCAGGTTCTCGTCGAACAGGTCCGAATCCATCGGCTCCACGGGCTTGCCCTGGATGCGGGCCAGGCTTGCCCGGAGCCAGAGCACGTCCGGGTCCCGCATCCCCGGCAGGAAGGACTTGAGCTCGCTCGTGCCTGGCCGCCACAGCAGCAGGTACTCCCCGAACCACAACCGCTCGAGTTCGCTGTTCGCCACCCGGAACTCCTGGCCGGCGATGTCGAGTGCCGCTGTCCGCGTGCCGAGGCCGGACAGCACCACCTGGTGAGGCTCGCTGTCGCCGTCCCGCAAGGTCAGGATGACGGGCCGGCCCAGTGTCCGCACCTGGTCCAGGGTGCCGCGCTGGTAAAGGCAGTGCAGGCCGCGTTCCTCCGCCTGTACGCACGGCCGCTTGGTATCGCTTTGCAGGTCCACGTTCCAGAGGCGGAACAGGGTGCCGAAGGCGGTGTCGGTCCCGGTCCGGCCCGCGTTGGCCTTGAGGAGCGGCGCGAGGGGCACCACCGGGCTGTCCGCGTCCGCCGCCGCCAGTTGCACGTTGCGGGCCCGGCCCGGCGCGGCCGTCGCCGGCGCCGCTGTTACCGCCGGGTTTGGCTGGGCGTCCCGGCCGGCCCGCAGCCACTGGAGGCCGGCGAAGCCCGAGGCGAGGACGATCAGGAGGCCGGTGACGCCAAGGCCGGCCAGGCCCGAGGGATGGGCCCACCAGGGGCGCTGCCAGCGGCCGAAGCCGGCGGGTGGCCGGTCGTAGACCTCGGCGACGGCCTCCCGCACCAGTTCGGGCGTCACCTCCCGCTGCTCGATCGTGTAGGCGCCGAGGAGCGCCCGGTCGGCGATCACGTTGATCATCCGGGGCACGCCGCCGGAGAGCCGGAACAGCTCCCGCCTGGCGGGCACCGAGAAGATCTGGCCGATGGCGCCGGCCACCTTGAGCCGGTGATCGATGTAGGCGATGGTCTCGTCCCGCGTCAGCGGCTCCAGGTGGTAGCGGCCAGTGATGCGCTGGGCCAGCTGCCGCATGTCGTTCCGGGCCAGCAGCTCCCGGAGCTCCGGCTGGCCGATCAGGATGATCTGCAGGAGCTTCTGTTTCGCGGTCTCCAGGTTCGTGAGCAGCCGGACCTGCTCCAGCACCTCGACCCTGAGGTTCTGGGCCTCGTCCACGATCAGGATCGTGCGCCGGCCCTGGCTGTGGTTCTTGAGGAGGTACGCGTTGAGCACGTCGGTCAGCGCCTTGATGCTGTTCCGCTGCTCGGGGAGCTCGATGTGGAGTTCCTCGCAGATCGAGCTGAGGAATTCCACGCGGGACAGCTGGGAGTTCAGCACGACGGCCACGTCGGCGAATTCCGGCAGCTGCTGGAGCAGGCTGCGCACGAGGGTCGTCTTGCCAGTGCCGACCTCGCCGGTCAGCTGGATGAAGCCGCCGCTTTCCTTCACTCCGTAGATCAGGTGCGCGAGGGCCTCCGCGTGCCGCTCGCTCATGTAGAGATAGCGGGGGTCGGGCGTGATCGAGAAGGGCTTCTCGTTGAGACCGAAGAAACTGGTGTACATCCGGTCTCAGCCTAGCAGCGTCTTAAGCTCGCTGGCGCAGCACGATATAACGCGCTGCCCAACGAAGACCGTCGTAACCGGGGCCAAAGGCCGCCAGGGCGTCCGTGGCCTGCTGCAACAGCTCATCCGCCCGCTGCCGGGCCTTGGGCATGCCGAACAGGTGGGGGTAGGTGGCCTTGTCCTTCGCCAGGTCCGAGCCCCCGGTCTTGCCGGTCTCGGCCGTGGTGCCCTCGATGTCGAGGATGTCGTCCCGCACCTGGAAGGCGAGGCCCAGCGCGTCGACGTAGCGTTCCAGGGCGTGCGCGGTGGCGTCCGGGAGGTCGCCGGCGCAGGCGGCCGCGGCGAGCACGCTCGCGCGCAGCAGCCGCCCCGTCTTCAGGCGGTAGATGTGTTCCAGCTCGGCGGGGTCGAGACGCCGGCCCTCGGCAGCCAGGTCCATGGACTGCCCGCCGGTCATCCCGTTGGAGCCGCAGGCGTCCGCGATCAGCGCAACGAGCCGCACCTGGGCTGACGGGTGGTCGACCAGGGCGGGGTGGGTGGCCAGGATCTCGAACGCCAGTGGCTGCATCGCGTCGGCTGCGAGGATCGCGGTGGCCTCGTCGAAGGCCCGGTGGGCGGTGGGCCGGCCGCGGCGCAGGTCGTCGTTGTCCATGGCGGGGAGGTCGTCGTGGATCAGCGAGAAGGCGTGCATCAGCTCGATGGCCGCTGCCGGTGCATCCAGCATGGTGACCGGCACCTCAAGGGCCTCGCCGGTCAGGTAGACGAGCAGCGGGCGGATGCGCTTGCCGCCGCCCAGGGCGGAGTAGCGCATGGCCTCGTGCAGCCGGCGCGGCGCGACCTCGGCAGCCGGCAGGTGGTGATCGAGCACGCTTTCGATGCGGGCCACGTAGGCGTCGGCGCGGGTCGCGAAGGTCATGGACCGGGGTTCACGGGTGCTGCTGGTCGCCACAGGATAGAGGGTCGCGCGGGAGCGAGCCAACCCTCGGGCTATAATTCCGGACCAGCAACCCAGCGAGGAGTGCCCATGCGGGCGGTCGCCGTAGCGCACCCCAACGTGGCGCTCATCAAGTACTGGGGCAAACGGGCCCGCGTCGGCAACCTGCCCGCCACGGGCTCCCTGTCGCTCGTCCTGGGCGGCCTGAATACCGAAACCAGCGTGCGCTTCGACCCCTCCCTCGCCAGGGACCGGGTCCTCCTTGACGGGCGCGAGGACCCGGAGACCTCCGCCCGGGTCACCGCCTGCCTGGACCTGCTGCGGCAGGAAGCGAAGCTCACGGCCGGCGCGGTCGTCGAGTCCCGCAACGACTTCCCCACCGGCGCCGGACTGGCGTCGTCGGCCTCCGGCTTCGCGGCCCTGGTGACGGCGGGGGCGGGCGCCCTGGGCCTGCGCCTTCCGCCGGAGCGGCTGGCGGAGATTGCACGCCTCGGTTCCGGTTCCGCGCCGCGCTCCCTGCTGGGCGGGGTGGTGCTCCTCACCAACCGGGACGAGACGACCGTGTGTGAGCAGGTTGCCGCGCCGGCGGACTGGCCGCTCGAGATCGTGGTCGCCGTGACCACCGCTGGCCCCAAGGACACCAGTTCCCGGGACGGCATGGCCCGGAGCGAGCAGACTTCCCCCTACTACGACACCTGGGTGCAGACCCACGCCGCGGACCTGGCCGCCGGGCTGGCGGCGGTACGGGCCCGGGATTTCGCCGCCCTCGCAGACCTGGCCGAGCACAATTGCCTGAAGATGCACGCGGTGATGCTGACCACGCGGCCGCCGCTCATCTACTGGACGCCGGCGACCCTGGCCTGCCTGCACCGCGTCCAGGAGCTGCGCCGGGCCGGCGTGCCCGTGTTCTTCACCGTGGACGCGGGGCCCCAGGTGAAGGCCGTGTGCCTGCCCGCGGCCGCCGGCGAGGTGGCGGCCGCGCTCACCGCGGTGCCCGGCGTGCTGCAGATCCTGCGCAGTTCCCTGGGCGAGGGGGCCCGCCTGCGTGCCAGCGCTGATTGAAGCCCACGCGCCCGGCAAGCTGGTGATCGCCGGCGAGTACGCCGTGCTCGAAGGCGCGCCGGGGCTGGCCGTGGCGGTCGATGTCCGCGCGGAGGCGCGCATCACGACGCTGCCGGGCTCTGGCAACCAGCTCGTGATCCCGGACACGGGCGAGCGCTTCCGGTTTCGCTGGGTGCCGGGCAGCGGCCCGCGCTGGGAAGGCAAGTCGCCCGGCGCCTTCGGCCTGCCACTGGAGGCTTGTGCCGAGATCCTGACGGCGCGCGGGCTGTTGCCCCGGGCCGGGGACCTTCCCGCCTGCCAGATCGAGCTCATCACTGCCGCGTTCCACCGCCCGGCCGGCGAGGGCCAGCGCGTCAAGCTGGGCCTCGGTTCGAGCGCGGCGATTGTCGTGGCCCTGACCGGCGCACTGCTGCGTCTTGCGCAGGGTCCCGCGCTGTCCCGGCCGGAGCTTATTGCAATCTGCTGCGAGGCCCATCGCCGGCTGCAGGGTGGCGCCGGCAGCGGCATCGACGTGGCCACTGCCGTCACCGGCGGTACGGTCGCCATCGACTTCGCCCCGCAGCCGGGCAGCGATGTCAGGGAGCTCCGGGCAAATCCCGTGCCCTGGCCGCGGCCGCTGTCGATGATCGCTGTCTGGTCCGGCCAGAGTGCGTCGACCCCGGCAATGCTGAGCCGCCTGCGGACGTTCCGCACCCGCGACGAGGTGGGCTTCGCAAGGCACATGGAGCGGCTCAGCGCCTATGCGGCCCAGGCCGTCGCCACGTGGCGTGCCAGCGATGTGCCCAGCCTGCTCGGCGCCATCACCGGCTACGAGTCCGGCCTCCGCCGGCTCGATGAGGCGGCCGGTATCGGGATTTTTTCACCGGCCCACGAACAGCTGCGGGCCATCGCCCTGAGACAGGGGGCCGTCTACAAGCCGTCGGGCGCCGGGGGCGGCGACTTCGGGATTGCGTTCACGGATTCGCGGGAGGTGGAGCGGGGGGTTCGGGCCGCCTACGCCGCCGCAGGCTTCAGGCTGCTGGATGCGGGGCTGGGTGCGCCCGGGCTCGGCGTCCGCGGGGGCGCCGACTCCGCTTAGCCGGGCGGGCCGTCAGTGGATGTAGCGGTAGTACTCGACGCCCGCGTCCTGGAACGCGTGGCCGACCTGGGAGCCCACCCGCTCGATTACGAACTCCGCGGCGGGCACGAACGCGATCCCGGCGGGTGTCGCCCCGTCCCGCAGGGAAAGGTACTGCCCGGCCGTCACGTCGATAGCCCCGCCAAGCGCCTCCTCGATGCCGATCCGGCGTGCGGCCGCTTCCCAGCCGGGAACGACGGTCAGCGGAATGGCATCGGCGGCATTGCCGCTGCCGTAGCCAATCGCCAGCAGCTCGCGTCCGGCCAGGTCCGCGCCGCGATCGGCCGCCTCCGCCAGCCCCGCCGCCAGCCAGGCGGGCAGCGCGCCGGTATAGAGGTTGCCCACTTCGCGCATGGCTGAAGCGCCCAGCGTCATCTTGTCGTGGACGTGGGCGCGGAAGGTGTCGCTCAGCCGGAAGACCTTGTGGACCGCCATCGTGAGCGGGAACACCTCGTCCTGGATGCGCTCGCTGACGGCCAGCTCGCCCAGCTCCGGCGCGCTGTTCATCTCGGTGAGCACGGCGTCCAGCGCCACGCCGGCGCCACGGCAGTAAGTGGCCAGTTCCTCCTGGTCTGCGATGCCGCCCTGGGCCAGCGCGAACAGGTAGGCGACGCCGAACCCGGTCTCCGGCATGCGCGCATAGGGCCGGTGCATGAAGATCGCCTCGACGCTGCGCAGGTAGGTGGCCGGCGCGAGGCGGCGGCGAGTGTAGAGGTCATCCAGCGCACGCCGCACCTCGTCCACGTAGCAGTTCGTCGAGTAGCGGCCGTTGTAAACCGGTATGTCGAGGGAGTGGGCGTGGCCGTTGAGTCGGCCCGTCAGCGGCTTGCGGAAATCTATGCCCCGGTACTCGGAGGCTGTGCCGGCGGCCCGCAGATTAATGCTGGCGAGCGCCGGCGTCGCTTCCAGCAGCATGGCCACCGCGCCGGCGCCCTGGGTGGGCTCGCCGCTGCTGCCGACTTCGTACAGCGCCTTGTCCGAGCAGACGACGACCGCGAGGCTGTCGTCGCCGTCGGTGCTGAGAAAACGGACCGCGCCCTTCAGCGCGTAGATGCCGCCGAGGCAGGCGTGCTTGAACTCCGGAACCTCGCAGTTGCGGGTAATCGGCGGCAGGCCGAGGGCCCGCAGCGCCTCGTCGACCATGCCCTTGACGATGATGGCCCCCGCCGAATTGTCCGTGCTGGACTCGGTGCCGAGCGCGAGGTAGCGGATGCGGGTCGGGTCCACCGAGTAATTGCGGATCAGGCGGAGCAGGGCGTTGGCCGCCATGGTGTAGACGCTCTGGTTCGCGCCCAGCAGCCGGAACCCCGAGCCCACGACCTGCCGGATCTTCCGCCAGTCGTTGCCCGTCCACTCGCACCACTGCTCGAGGTCCACGCGGTAGGGCGGCACATAGAGCGCCATGCCGCTGATGCCGGGATTGCCGGCGGCGGTTGTCAGAGACTGATTGCGTTGCCTGCTTGGCGCCATGCGCGTGCCGTCGGGGCGATGGCAGGGCGGGCTTGTCAGCCCGTCCTCACCGGGGTCATTGCACGGTGATGGTGATCGGTGCGGAGATCACGGGCGGGTTGTGGGCGACATGGTTGGCGTCACCCAGGACGAGCTGCAGGGTGTGCGAACCCGGAGCCAGCGTGATCTCGGCCTCGGTCTGGGCCTGCCCGAAGTGCAGGTGCTGGGCGTCTTTCGGGATCGGCTGGCCGAGGTCCGGCACCGGCACGTCCACGAGGAGGTGGTGGTGGCCAGAGTTCGGCGTGGGGTCGCCGGCCGGAGCCAGCGTCATGCCCTTGAGGTCGAACACGACCTTGACCGGTGAACTGACGACGTCGCCGTCTTTCGGACTCAGGATCGCAACCGACGCGGCTTCCGCCGAGGAGCTGCGGGGCATCGGTTCCGTGGCCGGGGCCGCCGGCGTCGACTGGGCCGAGGCCGGGGACGATGCCTGGGACGATGCCTGGGACGAGCCGTCAGCGGCCGGCTGGGGCTTGCCGCAGGCGACGAGGGTCAACCCGAGGGCAAAAACGGTCAGGAGCGGGAAGGATTGGATTTTCATGGCCAGATACTAACCGACCGCCCCGGCGGTGTCATGGAAGGGCACTGGCGCCGGTGCACCGACCCGCCGCAGCTCGGCCGGATCGAAGTCGTCCACACCCGTGATGGCGAGTACCGCGGCGTCGAACTCGTGCAGCTGCCGTGCCTCGTCGGCCGAGATGATGGACTGCGTTCGTGCCTGCTCGATGCGCTCGTGCATGGGGCCAGGCTCCAGCAGGCCCGCCTTCATGGCATCCCGCAGCCTGGTCTCCAGCGGAATGAGCCGTTCCGACATCTCGAGCGTGGCCTGCAGCTGGCCCAGCGGTGAGTCCGGCTGCCGGGTGGCGTAGATGCCCTCGCAGAGCCGGTTCCGCGTCTCGGTGGGCCGGCTGATCAGCGCCACGAGCTCGCGCCCGAGTTCGTCCGACGGCGCGGAGTACATGCGGCCACGCGGAAAGATGCAGAGGCGCAGCAGCACGGCGACGGGCCGGTTCGGGAAGTTCCGGAGGAAGCCGTGCAGCTGCTCCTGGGCCTGGTACAGCAGCGTGCGGCAGGCCCATTCCACCAGAGGCAAGTCGCCCGCGGGCTGTCCCTGGTTGTCGTAATGCTTCAGCACCGTGCTGGCCAGGTAGAGGCTGCTGAAGACGTCACCGAGGCGGGCGGAGAGGGTTTCCCGGCGCTTCAGTTGTCCCCCGAGCACCAGCATCGCCACATCGGACGCCAGGGCGAAGGCCGCGCTGTACCGGTTGACGTGCTGGAAGTACCGGGCCGTCGGCCCGTCCACCGGGGCGCCACTGACGGTGGCATTGGTCAGTGCCAGCACGAAGGAACGGGCCGCGTTGCTGAACGCGTAGCCGATGTGTCCGAAAAGATTCCGGTCGAAGTCCTTCAGACCGCGGGCGAAATCCGGATCCTTCGCCGCCTCCATCTCCTTCAGCACGAAGGGATGGCAGCGGATCGCGCCCTGCCCGAAGATAATCAGGCTGCGCGTCAGGATGTTGGCGCCTTCGACGGTGATGGCGATGGGCACGCCCTGGTAGCCCCGCGCCAGGTAGTTGGACGGCCCGAGCATGATCCCCTTGCCACCGTGCACGTCCATCGCGTCGTTCACGACCTTCCGGGCGAGCTCGGTGCAGTGGTACTTGAGCACAGCCGACGGGACGGACGGCTTTTCGCCGCGTGCGATGGCCGTGGAGGTCACGGTCATGCCGGCGTTGATGATGTAGGTGTAGCCGGCGATCCGCGCCAGGGCCTCGCCCACGCCCTCAAACTCGCAGACGGGCAGGTTGAATTGCCGGCGCAGCCGGGCATAGGCACCGGTCGCGTAGGCGACGGCCTTGCTGCCGCCCATGGCACTCGACGGCAGTGTTATGCCCCGGCCGGCCGACAGCTGCTCGACCAGCATCTTCCAGCCCTGGCCGGCCCGCTCCGGCCCGCCAATGATGGCGTCGACGGGCACGAAGACATCCCGGCCGCGGGTCGGCCCGTTCTGGAACGGAATGTTCAGCGGGTAGTGCCGGCGCCCGATTTCCACGCCCGGTGTCGTCACGGGAATCAGTGCCGCGGTAATGCCGCGCTCGGTTTGCTCGCCGATCAGGTGCTCGGGATCCGACAGCTTGAAGGCAAGACCCAGCACCGTGGCGACCGGAGCGAGCGTGATGTAGCGCTTGTCCCAGTTCAGGCGGATGCCGATGATTTCCTGGCCCTGCCACTGGCCCCGGCAGACCACGCCGTGATCCGGGATCGCCGCGGCGTCCGAGCCCACCCGGGGGCCCGTCAGTGCAAAGCAGGGGATTTCCTCGCCAGTGGCGAGCCGCGGCAGGTAGCGCTCACGCTGCTCCTCCGTGCCGTAATGGAGCAGCAGCTCGGCGGGCCCGAGGGAATTGGGCACGCCCACCGTGGACGAGACCACCGCGCTGCGGCTGGAGAGCTTGGCGAGGACCGCGGCCACCGCGATCGGCGAGAACTCGAGGCCGCCGTAGCGCTTCGGGATGATCATCGCGAAGAAACGCTGCTGCTTGATATAGGCCCAAACGCGAGGCGGCATGTCGGCCAGTTCGTGGGTGATCTGCCAGTCGTCGGACATCCGGCAGAGTTCCTCGGTCGGTCCGTCGAGGAAGGCCTGCTCCTCGGCGGTGAGGTGCGGCGCGGGCAGCGCCATCAGCTTGCCCCAGTCCGGCTGGCCGGTGAACAGCTCGCCGTCCCAGCCGACCGTGCCGGCCTCCAGCGCCTCGCGCTCGGTGTCCGACAGCGTCGGGACAACGGTCCGGTAGAAGCGCAGCAGCGGCAGCGTGATCCGCTCCCGGCGGAAGGCCGTGGAGTTCAGCACCACCAGCCCGGCAAACAGCACCCACAGGGCGAGCTTCCAGGCCAGCCAGCCGACGCCGAACAGGGTGTACACGATGAGGGCAAAGCCCAGCACCAGGGTGGAGGTGGGGAGGTCAACCCGCCGGTAGGCGACCGTGATAACCACCGTCGCCAGGGCGAGGCTCCAGAGGAGCCAGATCAGGACATCAGCCATGGCCAAGCCTCGCGGCACTAGGGCTCCCGACTATAAACCATGGCCGGCGTCCCGCCGGCCATGGTTTCGGCCCCGCTTCAGGCCCTGCTTGGGGTCTGGGCCGTCAGTGTCTCTTCAGAGCAACGCGGCGATGGCGTCCCGCTCCTGGCGGAGCTCGTCCTCGGTGGCCTTGAGCCGTTCCCGGCTGAAATCGCTGACGGCAAGGCCCTCGACGATCTCGTACTTGCCCTTGGCGCAGCGCACCGGGTAGGAAAAGATGATGCCTTCCTTGATGCCGTAGCTGCCGTCGGATGGCACGGCCATGCTCACCCAGTCGTCGCCCGGCGTGCCGAGGGCCCAGTCCCGGATGTGGTCGATGGCGGCTGCGGCGGCCGAGGCGGCGCTGGACAGGCCCCGGGCCTTGATGATGGCGGCGCCCCGCTGCTGCACCGTGGGAATGAAGTCGTCCCGCACCCACTTGCTGTCCACCAGCTCGGTCGCGGGCCGCTCGTTGACCAGGGCGTGGCTGATGTCCGGGTACTGGGTGGCGGAGTGGTTGCCCCAGATCGTCATCCGGCTGATGTGGTTGACGTGGGTGCCCGTCTTCGCCGCGAGCTGGGCCAGGGCCCGGTTGTGATCGAGGCGGGTCATGGCCGTGAAGTTGGCGGGGTTCAGGCTGGGGGCGTTGCTCTGGGCGATCAGGGCGTTGGTGTTGGCCGGGTTGCCGACCACCAGTACCTTCACCTGGCGGCTGGCGTGCTCGTTGAGCGCCTTGCCCTGGACGGAGAAGATCTTCGCGTTGTCACGCAGCAGGTCCGCCCGCTCCATGCCCGGTCCCCGGGGCTTCGCGCCGACCAGCAGTGCGTAGTCGGTGTCCTTGAAAGCGACGTCGGCCTGGTCGGTGGCCACCACGCCCTGCAGGGTCGGGAAGGCGCAGTCGTCCAGTTCCATGGCCACGCCGTTCAGCGCGCCCAAGGCTGGCGTGATCTCCAGCAGCTGGAGGATCACCGGCTGGTTCGGCCCGAGGAGCTGGCCGGAAGCGATGCGGAAGGCCAGCTGGTAGCCAATCTGGCCGGCAGCGCCCGTGATGGTGACTCTCGCAGCTTTGGTCATGGACGGTCCTTCGGCAAGGGGGCGCGGATTCTAACCGGCGAACACCCGGGGAGCTACTTCTTGCTGGCGGCCTTGAATGCCCGCAGCTGCTCATTGAACGAGTTGGCCGTGGCTTCCATCGCGTCCACCGCGGCGTTGTAGCGCTTTACGTGGAGGGCCTTGACCTCCGGCGTCTGCTGCTCGGCGGGCACAGCGGCGTTATCGGCATCGAGGCAGGCCAGGTAGACGTCCATGTCGGCCAGGTACTTCTTTACGGCCCCGTTCGCGGCCGTGATGTCCTCCTGGCTGGCGGACTTGCCTTCTGGAATCTTCACCTCGGCGGGATATTCGCAGGCGGCGTAAGCAGCCGGCGCGAAACTGACGGCGAGGAACAGGCTGGCGAGCAAGGAGGAACTGCGCATGGGGATGTCTCCGTACAGGGGTTGGGGAAATTATGCCGCAGGCTCAGCCGCGAGCGAACAGGGGCCGGTAGCGCCCGGCCCCGCTGTCCTGGTCCACCAGCAGGTCCCGGAAGTCGTCCGCCGCGATGGCCCTGCCGAACAGCAGGCCCTGGGCGTAGTCGCAGTTCAGGGCCCGGAGGAAGCGCAGCTGGTCCTCCGATTCCACTCCTTCGGCCACCACGTCCAGCTTCAGGCTGTGGCCCATCTCGATGACCAGCGCCACGATCGTTGCCTGGTCGTGGTCGGTCGTGGCATTGCGCACGAAGGACTGGTCGATCTTGAGCGTGGAAATCGGGAACTGCTGCAGGGCACTCAGCGAGGAATAGCCGATGCCGAAGTCGTCGATGGCAAGGCGCACCCCCATGCGGTGCAGCTCGTCCAGCAGCCGGACTGTGCGCTTGGGGTCTTCCATGAGCGTCGACTCGGTGATTTCGAGCTCCAGGGCGGCGGGGAGCACGCCATGCCGTGCAAGGATCGCCTGCACCTGGCCGATGAAGTTGCGCTGTTTCAGCTGGCGTAGTGACAGGTTGACGGATATCAGCCCCGGCTTCACCTGGGTGAGTTGCCAGGAGCGGACATCGCTGCACACCCGGTCGAGGACCCACTCGCCGATCTGCAGTATCAGGTTGCTTTCTTCCGCCAACGGGATGAATTCGGATGGCAGGACGATGCCGCGGTCCGTCAGTTCCCAGCGCACCAGGGCCTCCGCGCCGGCGATCGTGCCGTTCCGGAGGTCGACCTTCGGCTGGTAGTGCACCCGCAGTTCGTTTTTCTCGAAGGCCTTCCGGAGCCGGCTCTTCAGCATCAGCCGCTCGACCACCGCCGCGTTCATGTCGGCGTGGTAGACCTCGAGGGCGCCGCCACCCTGGCGCTTGGCGCGGAACAGGGCCGCGTCGGCGTTGCGGATCAGGTCGATCACGTTGTTGCCGTCGCCCGGGTACAGGGCGATGCCCGCGCTGGTGCTGATGTACAGCTGGTGGCCCTGGTACTGCAGCGGCTCGGTAATCGCCTCCTGCAGCAGGCGCGTGGTGGCGACGACCTCGGCCCGGAGGTTGCGCGCCGGGTCCAGGTGGTCGAGGATCACGGCGAATTCGTCGCCGGCCAGCCGGCCCACGACCGAGGCCTCGGGCAGCAGGCGGCGCAGCCGTTCGGTGAGGGTTTCCAGGCAGAGGTCGCCCGCCGTGTGGCCGAAGGTGTCGTTGATCTCCTTGAACTTGTCCACGTCCAGGTAGATGAGCGCGAGCCGGTGCTGGCCCCGGCGGGCCCTGGCGATCGCGCGCTGGAGCAGGTGCTGGAACTGCATCCGGTTGGGAACCTTGGTCAGCGCGTCGATGCGCGCGAGGTAGCGGATGCGCTGCTCGGCCACCTTGCGCTCGCTGATGTTCCGCGCCGTGATCACGTAGCCCTGCAGCGCCGGGTCGTCCGCGGTGATCTCGGCGCCGGTGTAGGACACGGGGACTTCATCCCCTGCCGCGTTGACGAAGGTCGTTTCCCGTGTGCGGGACTTGCCATCCGTCAGCGCGAATCCCGGCCGGACGTTCTCGGCAACCAGGTTGACCAGGTGCTGGCCCCCGAGCTCGGTCCCGGTCTGGCCGAACAGGCGCTCGGCGGCTGTGTTCACGCGGCTGATGGTGCCGTCCAGACGCGTCAGGATCACCGCGTCGCTGATGCTGGCGATCACCTGGCTCAGGTAGTCCCGGGAGTTCGCGGAGGTGCGCAGGCTCTGGCGCAGCCGCTCCAGCGACCGCGCCAGCGCTCCGACCTCGGCCGGGTCGCTGCTGCCGATGGCGACGCTCAGGTTGCCCTGGGTCAGATTCTCGACGGCGTCGGTCAGCTCCCGGGCCGCGCGTTCCCGGCGCGCCAGGCGGCTGCGGAGGGTGAGGGCCAGTACGCTGAGCGCCACGAGCAGCACGAGGGCCACGGCCAGCAGCGCCACGGGCGTGATGCCGGCGTCGGCGGCTACAGCCGGCCCGGCGGCCGCTGCCGCCAGCAGGGCGACCAGGGACTTGTGTGTCGAGCGGGGCTGCATTGTTCTTGTTCGGCCCTCCTGGAGGCCACTAGCATGGCGATGGACGCCATTCCGTACAAGCGTGAGCCGGCCTGCCAGTCATGAGTTCTGCGGCCGCGCGCACGGCCGCCGGGGCGGGTGTGGGGTTTAGAATGCGGCCGTGGCCCAGAAAAGCGCGCTGATCGTCGACGATTCCCGGACTGCCCGCGAGGGGCTCCGGCGCATGCTCGCCGACCTGGAGCTGCGGGTTGAGACGGCCGAGTCGGCGGAGGCGGCCCTGGAGTTCCTCACCCTGCACCGTCCCGACGTGATCTTCATGGATCACATGATGCCGGGCATGGACGGCTTCCAGGCCGTGAAGGCGATCAAGGAGAACCCGGCGACCGCCACCATCCCGGTGATGATGTACACCTCCCAGTCCGGCGAGCTCTACGTGGGCCAGGCCCGGGCGCTTGGGGCGGTGGGCGTCCTGCCGAAGCAGATCAAGCCCGTGGAGGTCCGGGAGGTCCTGCGTACCCTGCACCTGCTGCCAGGCGACCAGCCGCCCCAGCCGGCCCGCCGGGCGAGCGATGTCGCGGGCTTCCACGGCGTGGATTCCGTGAATGCCCCTGCCGACTGGTCCGACCTTCACCGCTGGCTGCAGGAAATGCTGGCGGATCACAGCCGGGCGCTGCGCGCAGACCTCGAAACGACCGTGAGCCGCGTCCTCGGGGACAGCCTGCCGCCAGCCGCGCCAGTGCCGCCCTTGTGGCGGGCGCTGGTCCTGGTCCTGGCCGCCGTGGCGGCCCTCTTCGCCTGGCTGCACTTCGATTCCGAGGCCCGGTGGCGCACGGTGACCCGCCAGAACGTGGACCTGCTCGCACAGCTCAACGCCCGGCGCGCGACCGACATAGCCGCCGTCGCCGGCACTGCGGTGGCCGCCCCGGACGTGGCGGACCGTGCGCCGCCCGACCGGTCCCGCGGTCTCGTAGCTGCCCTGCAGATAAGCGCCAACCAGGGCGCCAGTTATCCACCCGACGCCTTCCCCTTCGACGACGTGCGCCTCGACCGGCTGCGGAACCTTCTCGACCGGCTGCGGGCGCTGGACTTCCAGGGCACCGTGCAGCTCGAGGGCCACGTGGGTGACTTCTGCATGCGACGTGCCAGCGACGGCTCCTGGGAACTCGCGCCGGACGCGCTGCCCGCCGCGCGCTGCGACCGGGTGGGCCTGCCGTCCTACGAGGCCCGGGTGGAGTCCGGCCGGCAGTCGGTGGCTTTCGCCAACTACCTCGCCGAGCTGGGTGTGAACGAGGGGCCGATCCGCGTCGAGCTCGAGTCGCTCGGCAATTCACGGCCGCTGGTGCCCTACCCGCTGGTAACGGAGTCGATGACCGCCGGCGAGTGGAACCTGATTGCCCGCCAGAACCAGCGGGTGGGCGTGAACCTCCTCGCGAAACCGACGGCCGACTGACGACGAACTGCGGGACCATGGAGAGTATTGGCTTCACCCCCCCGCGGCTGCTGCGGCACGCGGACCTCCAGGCTGCGCTGGCCAACAGCGTCTGGCGCCGCCGCCTCGTTCTCGACGAGGCCGGCGACTTCCTGAATGCCACGGAGGATCTCGTCGTCGAGTGCAATGACGGTGTCCGGCTGCTGGCGCAGCACACGCCGGCACGGCGGCCCGACGGCCGGCTCGCGATCCTGCTGCACGGCTGGGAGGGCAGCTCCCAGTCCCTCCACGTGGTGTCGGCGGCTGACCGTCTCTGGCGCGCGGGCTTCCGCATCGTCCGCCTGAACATGCGGGACCACGGTGATTCCCAGCACCTCAATCGCGGCATCTTTCATTCCTGCCGGCTCGACGAGATGCTCGATGCCACGCGCTGGGTACGCGACAGCTTTCCGGGTGACGTCCTCTACCTCGGCGGCTATTCCCTGGGCGGGAACTTCGCCCTGCGCATTGCCTCGGCCGACGGGCCGGGACTCGGGCTCGCGGGGGTCGCCGCGGTCTGCCCGGTGCTCGATCCGGAGGAGACCATGGTGGCGCTGGACTCCGGATCGGCCGTTTACCGCCGCTATTTCATCAACAAGTGGCGGCGCTCCCTCGAGCGCAAGGCCGAGGCGTTCCCGGATGACTACGACTTCGGCCCCCTGGCCCGGTTCCGCTCCCTGCGCGACATGACCGAGTTCTTCGTGACCCGCTACACCGAGTTCCCCGACCTCCTCAGCTACCTGCGCGGCTACGCCATCACCGGCGAGCGGCTGGGACTGCTCGCCACGCCGGCCTCCATCCTCCTCGCGGACGACGACCCCGTGATTCCCGCAGGGTCGGCGGCGCGCCTGGCCCGGCCCGCCGGCCTGACGATCCACCGCACCCGCTGGGGCGGGCACTGCGGCTACCTGCAGGATTACCGCCTGCACACCTGGTCCGACGAGTACCTGCTGCGGGCCTTCTCCCGCTAGCCGCCCCGCGGGCGGCCGGTCCGCGCCGTGGTCCCGCCAACTTGCCGATACCGTGTAATCTGCGCAGCCGGCCGGCCACAGGCTGCCGGGCCCCTCACAGCAGGACCCCACCTTGGGACAGACACTCGAAGCCCGCTTGCGCCACCTGTCCACCCCGGACCTGGCCGGCCTCGTGCGCGGGGGGCAGCGCGGCGTTGAGCGCGAGTGCCTGCGGATCACCCCGTCGGGCGGACTGGCGCAAACCCCGCATCCCCGTGTGCTCGGCTCCGCGCTGACCAACCGGTACATCACGACCGACTACTCCGAGGCCCTCCTGGAATTCGTCACGCCGCCGCAGCTGTCAAACTGGGAAACCGTCCAGTTCCTGTGTGACGTGCACCAGTTCGTCATGGAGCGTATCGGCGACGAGCTGCTCTGGCCCCTCAGCATGCCGTGCTCGATCAACAGCGACGCCGACGTGCCGCTGGCGCTGTACGGCACGTCCAACATCGGCCGGATGAAGACCATCTACCGGCGCGGCCTTGGCCACCGCTACGGACGGACGATGCAGGCGATTTCCGGCATTCATTACAACTACTCGCTGCCGGACGCGTTCTGGCCGCTGTACCAGTCCCTGGAAGGCGAGACCGGGGACCTGCAGGCGTTCCGGTCGTCGGCTTACCTGGGCGCGGTGCGCAACGTGCGCCGCTTCGACTGGCTGCTGCTCTACCTGTTCGGTGCATCGCCCGCCCTCTGCAAGACCTTCGTGCGCGGCCGGGAGGTGACGGGCCTCGAGGAACTCGATGACGGCACGCTCTACGGCCCCTTTGCCACGTCCCTGCGCATGAGTGACCTCGGCTATCGCAACAGTGCCCAGGCCAGTCTAGTCGTGTCCGCCAACAGCCTGGACGAGTACGTGCGGGACCTTTACCAGGCGACACAGGTGCCGCGGCAGGAGTTCGAGGAGATCGGCGTCCGCGTCGACGGAGAGTATCGCCAGCTCAGTCCGAACCAGCTGCAGATCGAGAACGAGTTTTACAGCACCATCCGCCCCAAGCGCGTCACCAACACCGGCGAGCGGCCGACGGCGGCCCTGCAGCGCGGGGGCGTCCAGTACCTGGAGTTGCGCGCCCTCGACATCAGCCCCTGGGACCCGGTGGGCATCAACCAGCGACAGCTGCGCTTCCTGGAGGTGTTCCTGATTTATTGCCTGCTGCAGGAGAGCCCGTTGATCGCCCCGGCGGAGCAGGAAGGCCTCGACTGCAACCATGGCCTCGTTGCCCGCCTGGGCCGCGAGCCGGGGCTGCGCCTCATCCAGGGCGATGGCAGCGTCGGGATGCAGGAGTGGGGGACGGCAATCTGCGACGACATGATCCAGGTGGCCCGTCTCATCGATCCCGACGAACAGCAGGGACATGTGGAGGCGGTCCGTTACCAGCGGCTTGCGGTGGAGGATCCCGAGCGCACGCCGTCCGCAGCGCTGCTGCGCGAACTCCGAGACCAGCGGCAGTCGCTGGCCGGCTACGGCCTCGACCTCGCGCGCCGGACCCGGGACTATTTCCTGTCGCTGGCGCCGGATCTCAACCGGCACCGGGAGCTGCTGGTTGTGGAGGCCGCCGACTCCCTGGCCAGGCAGGCGCAGATCGAGGCGGCTGACGACCAGCCCTTCGATGAATACCTGGCGCACTATCTCGCCTAGTATCGAATCCCGCCCGGGATTGTCGCCTCGCCATGTGTGAGCGCTTACACTGCGCGGGCGTTCTGTCAGCGGGTGGGGCCGTGCCATGAAACGACTGTTCATCGCCGCGTTTAGCGCCGGACTGGCAGTCGTGGCCGTGGCTGCCACCTTCTGGCCGCTGCCCCAGCACCTTCGCTACCGCTCGCTCATCACCGTGCCGCCGGACGGCGGACGCCAGGAGGATTTCGTGATCCGCTGGCCCGAGGACCGGATAGCCCGTCCCGGCGAGGACCCCGCGGCCCTGCCGGGCGCTGCTGCCGTTGGTGCTGCCGTGCTGGAGGACAGCGCGGGCCAGCGGGCCAGCGCCGAACTCTTCCGGATCCGGGACACGGAGGACAACGTCATTGGGGTCGCCAGCCGGGTGGCCGGGGCCGGCGGCGCGATCTCCGACCGGGGACGCTCCGACTCCAACTGGCTGCTCGTGATCCCCAGCCGGGGCGCGCTGTTTCTCGCCCAGTCCGACGTCCTCGACTCGACCGTTCGCGAGCGGGTGTCGGCCGACCGGACCGTGGCGGTTCCGCCGGCCCAGTCCGCCACCTTCTGGACCGACGGTCCACGCTTCCGGGTCACGGCGAACCTGTCCACGCCAGCCGGCTCCCGGAGCACGGGCCGGGTGCTGCGCGGGACCAGCGAGTTCGCCGGTCTCAAGGGCAGCTTTACCGAGACCTGGAACCTGGAGGAGGTCAACGCCGACGGCAGCACCCGCGGCCGGATCGTGTTGTCGACCTTCACGGCGGGGGCCAACTGATCGTGCGCCTGGCGATCATTGTCCTTGGCTTCGTCCTCGGCATCCTCGCGGGAGCGGGCCTGCTGCTCCTGAACCCGCTGGCCTTCATGGGCGGACTGTCGCCCCTGCCCGCGGACATCGCGCCCGCCAAAGCCTACCGCTGGGATGCCTACCGGGGTATCGGCACCGGCGTCGCGGACCTCGTCGGCTTCGGCCCCCCGGACCGGAAGGTGGCACTGAAGGCGCCCGCGCTCGCCCATGTGCGCATCGGCATCATTGTTCTGCCGGCCGGGGAGGGCACGCCGGCCGCGCTGGCCGTCAAGGTCTCGACGCTCTCCGGGGAGAATTCCCTCTGGCGGGCGCGGCTTGGTACCGACGACACCTGGAGCATCCTCTGGCCCGGCGAGGGCAGCGCCTTCGCCGCCAGCTACAGCAATTTCTGGACCCTGGTGCGGGACACATTCTTCGCGACCGCGCGGGGCGGCGGCCGGGACCTGCTGGCCCCGCAGTACGCGGTGTCGGCCCCGCCGCCCGTGGATGACCCCACCGGGGTGACGGGGGCCTCCGGTCGCTACGCCGGTTTCACCGGTGAGATCCGCGACTTCTTCTATCCGGGCGACCCGAACCCGGACTGGGCGCTCGCCATCAAGATGAACCCGCCGCCGGTCAGCACGCGCTAGTTGTCGAGCGCCTCGGCGATGTCCTTGAAGGACACCGACATGTCGCGCAGGAGCGCCGGCTCGGGCCGGGCGCCCTGTGCGATCAGCTTCTTCGACAGCATGAACTCCCGGGGACTGTTGATGGCGTAGACCGCCTTCAGCCGCCCCTCACCGATGAAGAACGCCGCGAAGGAACCGGACGCCGGGTCACCGCGCACCACCGCCTGGTCCGAGGCCGAGTTGAGTCCCACGATCTGCAGCTTCAGGTCGTACTGGTCCGACCAGAACCAGGGGATCTGCGCGTACGGCTCCAGCCGGCCGAGGATGGTCGTGGCGGCGGTCTTGGCCTGCTCCTGGGCGTTGTGCACCGACTCCAGGCGCAGCCGGCGGCCGAGCAGCGGGTTCGGGTGATTGGTGCAGTCGCCGACGGCGAGCACGTGCGGGTCGCTGGTGCGGCAGTACTCGTCCACCATGATGCCGTTGTCGCAGGTGAGGCCCGCATCCGCGGCCAGCTCGACGTTCGGCAGGATGCCGATCCCGACGATGGCGAGGTCGGCGGGGATTTGTGTGCCATCGCTGCAGGCGACGGCCTGCAGGTGGTTCTCGCCCACGAAGCCGCTGATGCCGGTGTTGCAGCGGATCGTGACGCCGGCCTCCTCGTGCACCCGGTGCATGAAGTCCGACACCGGCGGCGCCTCGACCCGGGCCATCACCCGGCTGGCCAGTTCGATCACGGTGACCTTCAGGCCGTGGGTCACCGCAATGGCGGCCACCTCGAGACCGATGTAGCCGGCGCCCACGACGACCAGCGAGGCGCCGGGCCGGAAGTCATCACGGATGCGGTCCACGTCGCCGATGGTCCGCAGGTAATGCACGCCCGCGAGCCGGTGGCCGGGAACCTGGACCTCCCGGGCGCGGCTGCCGGTGGCCAGCACGAGCTTGTTGTAGTCGAGGTTCTTGCCCGTGCTCAGAGTCACCGTCCGGGCGCCACGGTCGATGCGGTTCACCCGTGTGCCGAGCAGCACCTCGATGTCGTGCTCCGCGTAGAACTTTTCCTGGCGGAGCAGCAGCCGGGGCACGTCCAGTTCGCCCGCGAGGAATTTCTTGGAAAGTGGCGGCCGCTGGTAGGGGAGGAAGGGCTCCTCGCCGACGAGGGCGATGCGGCCCGTGAAGCCGCCCTGGCGGAGGGACACGATGGTCTGGCCAGCAGCATGCCCGGCCCCGGCGATCACGATGGTGTTCTGCATCGGAGGATTATACTGGCCCGATGCGCAGCACAACGAGCAGCCGATGACCAACCTGCCAATGACTACTCACGCAGTCCGCGTCCACCGCTTCGGCGGCCCCGAGGTTCTCGAGTGGGAGACGGTCGCACTCGGCCCGCCCGCGGCGGGCGAGGTGACGATCCGGCAGACGGCGGTGGGGCTCAACTATATCGACACCTATCACCGGTCCGGTCTCTACCCGCTGACTCTTCCCGCCGGCATTGGCACCGAGGCCGCGGGCGTCGTCGAGGCTGTCGGCCCGGACGTACAGGACTTCTCGATCGGCGACCGGGTGGCTTACGCGGGGCTGCCGCCGGGTGCCTACGCCGGTCACCGCAACTGGCCCGCCGCGCGCCTCGTGAAACTGCCTGCCGGCATCGCCGACGACATCGCGGCCTCGGTCATGCTGAAGGGCCTGACGGCCTGGTATCTGCTCCGGCGCAGTTACCGGGTGCAGGCCGGCGACGCCGTGCTGTTGTATGCGGCCGCTGGCGGCACGGGCACACTGCTGTCGCAATGGGCCGCCGCCCTGGGCGCCCGGGTGATTGGCGTGGCGGGTTCCGCCGCCAAGGCGGAGCTGGCCCGGGCCCACGGCTGTGCGGCGACCGTGCTCGCGGATGATCCCGCCTTCGTCAGCCGCGTGCGGGAACTCTCCGGCGGCGGCGTCGCCGTCGTCTACGACTCCGTCGGCCGCGACACTTTCTTCCAGTCGCTGGACTGCCTGCGACGGCACGGCACGATGGTCACCTTCGGCAACGCGTCCGGACCGGTCGAGCCCTTCTCGCCCATGGAACTCACGAAGCGCGGCTCCCTGCACCTGACGCGGCCATCGCTGTTTGATTTCATCGCCACCCGGGCCGATCTCGAGGCGGGCACCAGCGAGCTGTTCGGCCAGATCGTGAGCAGTGCCGTGCGCGTCGCCATCGGGCAGCGTTATCCCCTCCGCGAGGCGGCCCGGGCCCACCGGGACCTGGAGAGCCGCAGGACCACCGGGGCGACGATCCTGGAGCCCTGAAAGGCCGTGAGCGAGCGACGTGGACAGCAGCGCCCCCATCGAGGCGATCTGGCGCGTGGTGGCCGCGATTCCTCCCGGCCGCGTATCCACCTACGGGGACGTGGCCCGGCTTGCCGGCCTGCCCCGGGGTGCCCGGCAGGTGGGGCGTGCACTGGGCAAGGCACCTGCAGCCCTCAAGCTCCCCTGGTTCCGCGTTCTTGGCGCGGGCGGCCGTATCGCCCTGCGCCGGGGCACCGCCGGCTACCGTGCACAGGTGCAGAAACTGCGGGCCGAGGGCGTGGTGGTGGAGAACGGCCGCGTGCGCTGGCCTGACTCCCGCTGGGTTCCGGACCTGGACGAACTCCTTTGGGGGCCGCGGTGAGCGTGGTGTGCTTCGCCCATGGTCAGGAGAGCGGACCCTGGGGTACCAAGATCCGCGCTCTGGCCGAGGTGGCCCGGGAGGCCGGTCGCGCCGTGGAGTCCCTCGACTACCAGGGTATTGCCGACCCCAAGGCCCGGGCCCGCAAGCTGGCCGACTGGTGCCGGGCGCAGCCGGCGCCGGCGATCCTCGTCGGCAGCAGCATGGGCGGCTACGTGGCCCTGGCCGCCGCCAGCGAGGTGGGTGCCGCGGGCCTTTTCCTGCTGGCGCCCGCGCTCTACGTGCCCGGCTACGAGGCCATCCCTCTGCCGCCGCCGCCCTCCTGCCCCGTGACGATCGTGCACGGCTGGCAGGACGACGTCTTGCCCTGGTCCGGCAGCGCGCGCTACGGTGAGTTGAGCGGCGCGCGCCTCGTGCTGGTGCCGGACGGGCACCGGCTCGTGGCGGACCTTCCCGGGTTGTGCCGGCTGTTCCACCTGTTCCTGGGCGAGCTCGGGGCGCGGCCCCGCGAAGGAGAGTGAGCGTGATGCGGACTATCCTCTACTGCCTGATGCTGTCCCTGGCCGCCTGTGGCGGGACGAATGGCAGCGATGAATCCAGGGATGCTTCCGGCGCGCCGCCGGCGCGCGCTGACAGTTCCGGGGAGGACGTTATCGGGGCACCGCTCCACCAGGCTCTCGACAAGGCGCGCTCCGTCGAGGAGCTGAACGGCGAGCGCAAGGGCGGCCTGGACGCGGCGATCGACGAGGCGAACTAGCGGCCGGCGGCATAGGCGGCGAGTCCCCGCAGGGCCGGCTGGTCCGCCGTGATGATCCAGGTGGGTATATCGGCGAGGAAGGCCCGGTACCGGCCCTTGTCCTCGAAGCGCTGGCGGAACCCGGAACCCAGGAACTGCTCCGCGTAGCGCGGGGTGATCCCACCCCCGATGTAGACGCCGCCGAAGGCCGCGAAGGTGAGCGCGAGGTCGCTCGCCACAGTGCCGAGCAGCTGGAAGAACACGTCCAGCGCCTCAAGGGCGGCGACCTCGCCAGCTTCGATGCGCGCCCCGACCTCGGCCGGGTCCGGCGCCGGGCCCGGGTTCAGCGCTTCATACAGGAACGCGAGCCCCGCTCCCGAGATCAGCCGCTCTGCCGAACAGTGGCCGAAGCGCTCGCGCCCGAGCGCGATCAGGCGCGACTCCCGCTCGTCGGACGGTGCCAGGGTGACGTGGCCACCCTCGCCGGTTATGGCGCGCCACTGCCCGTCGATGCGCACCAGGCCGGCGGTGCCGAGGCCTGTGCCGGGCCCCACCACTACCTTGGGCGCGCCCTCCACGGGAGTGCCGCCACCCACCTGGCGCAGGTCGGCGGGGCCGAGCGTGGGCAACGCGTAGGCCTGGGCCGCGAAGTCGTTCATTGGGGTCACGCGCTTCAGCGAGAGCGCGCGGGCCAGCGCCGCGATGGAAAAGATCCAGTTGATGTTGACCATCCGCACCTCGTCGCCCCGGATGGGTGCCGCGATGGCGATGACAGCCTCCTCGGGCCGCTCGGCGGGGGGCAGGGTACCGAGGTAGGACCCAAGCAGTCGCTCCAGCGAAGGGAAGTCCCGGTTGCGAAACGACTCGATGCGGGTGACCGTGCCGCCCGGCCCCGCGATCGCGCAGCGCGTGTTTGTGCCCCCGATATCCGCGACCAGCCAACCCATCGGCTGCAGCATACACGCCGTATTCGAGGCGCAAAAAAAAACCGCCCCTGGGCAAGGGGCGGTGGGATGGGCGCGGATGTTGTGTCGTTTTCTTATTATTATTTTTTATTATTATTTTTATTTTCGAGGGGCTGTCCGGTTATGGGGTCCTGAGACTGGGCTTGGGGTTTTGGGGCTTGGGGTATGGGCTGCTTTGATGTCTCTGGTAACCGGTTTCAGTGGGTCCTCGGGTGAGATAAGTGCAGCAAGCGTGCCACCCGGGCGCGGAGTGGCCGCCGATTTGACAGAAGCCGGAAAAGAGCCCCGATAGCGTGACCGGGTTCGCGCCCGGGACGGGTCCGGGACCCGCTGCCAGGGCCGGCGGCGCCGGCAGCCGTGGGGCAAAACGGGCGGTTTGTATAGCGGTGCGACACTCTGGCCCGCCGGTCGATGCCGGTCCAGTCACGCCTTTGGGTGAAGAGCTATTGAAAAACAACCACTTGGCTTCCCCAGCCGGCCTGTAAGATTTGCCGACTTCGTGCCGACGCCAGCACCGCGGCCGCTCCTGGCGGGCCCCTCGGCCCCCTTCAGGCGCTCAGGTCGGGCGTTTGGGTCAGGCGTTCAGGTCAGGAATCAGCGCGCTCTCGATGCGCGTGATCAGGTCCTTCAGACGAAGCTTTTCCTTCTTGAGGCGTCGCACACGCAGCTGATCGACGGCCGCGTCCCTCGCGAGGGCCGCGATGGCGGTGTCCAGGTCGCGATGCGCCACTCGCAGTTCCTTCAGGTCCTGGAGTTTGCTGAACACATCGGTATTGACGTTATCGGTCATGGACTCTAAGGGCCGGCTGGTGCCGTTTGTTGTTTGCGCGGCAGGATAACAGCACCGGGAGTCAGTCGCGCACCAGTCCCAGCCAGTCGGTCGCGGCATCGCCCCGGGCGATGAAGAAGGGGTTCAGGATGCCCGGGCCGCGGTTGTAGCGGAGCGGCTGGCCCTCGAGATCGATTACGGCGCCACCCGCCGCTTCAACCACGGCCTGCGCGGCGGCCGTGTCCCACTCGGAGGTGGGCCCGAGCCGCGGGTAGAAGTCCGCGGCGCCCTCAGCCACCAGGCAGAACTTCAGCGAGCTGCCCATCGACACCAGGGTGTGCGCGTCCAGCCGGGCGTCGAGCCGCGCCAGCACGTCATCCAGGCTGGAGCCCCGGTGTGAACGGCTCCCAGCCACGCGGATCGGCGGCGCGACGGGCGTCCGCACGCGGATTGGGCGCCCGGTGGGCTGCCCGTCCGCGCTGGTATCGGCCCGGACGGCGCCGGCACCCGCGTGGCCGTAGTAGTCGCGGCCGAGCACCGGCGCGTGGACCACGCCGAGCACGCTCGTGTGGCCGCGCACCAGCGCGATGTTCACCGTGAACTCGCCATTGCGCTTGATGAACTCCCTGGTGCCGTCCAGTGGGTCGACCAGCCAGAACTCGGGCCAGTGGCGCCGGGTCTCCCACTCGATCCCGGCGGACTCCTCGGACCAGAGGGGAATCTCCGGCGCGAGGCGGGCAAGGCCCGCGGCAATGACGGCGTGGGCCGCCCGGTCGGCCGCGGTCAGGGGTGAGCGGTCGGCCTTGGTTTCGACGCCGAGATCCGCCCCGGCGTAGACGCCGAGGATGGCGTCACCGGCGGCGCGGGCTACCGCGAGCACGCCGGGCAGCAGGCTTTCCAGGGTTCTGTGCGGGGTCCGGGTCATAGGTGTGGCCGCTACAATACGGCCCCATGCGCGACTGGCGACAATTCGACACGATCCTTCTCGACATGGACGGGACGATTCTCGATCTCGCCTACGACAACTATTTCTGGCTGGAACTGGTGCCGCGCTGTCTCGCCCGGGACCGGCAGGCGGACCTGACGGCGGTCAAGGCCGACCTCTTTGCACATTTCGCCCGGAAGCAGGGCAGCCTGGACTGGTACTGCCTCGATTACTGGTCCGGTGCGCTCTCCCTGGACCTGCGCTCGCTGAAAAGCGCCAGCAGCCACCGGGTGCGCTACCTGCCCGGCGCCGTCGGCTTCCTGCGCACCCTCAAGGCGAGCGGCAAGCCCGTGGCCATTGTCACCAATGCCCACGGCCACACCCTGGAGATCAAGAAGGGCGTGGCGGGCCTCGGTCTCTGGATCGACACCTTCCTGTCGTCCCACGAGCTCGGCGCGCCGAAGGAGTCCGCGGAATTCTGGGCGGGCGCCCGCGAGCGCCTCGGTTTCGATCCGGCGCGCACGCTTTTCATCGACGACAGCCTGGCCGTGCTGGATGCGGCTGCCGCCAGCGGCATGGCTGGCGTGCTGGCCGTGAGCCGGCCGGACACGAGCCAGCCCGTGCGCGTCGTGGAGCGGCATGCGTCGGTGGAGGCGATTGGCCACCTGGTCTGAGCGGGGGTTGTCAGCGTCCCCGGCGACCGCCGCCAGCACTGCCACCACCCGGGCCGCCGCGGCCGCCACCGGGCCGCCCGCCGGGACGGCCACCACCGCCACCACCGCCACTGCCACCGCCGCGCCGGGGCGGCCGCCCGCCCTGAGGCGGGTACTTGCGGGGCGCCCAGGGGGGAATCTTCACGCCATCCAGGAGGCCCGGCGCCACCGTGCCCACCGGGATCCGGTGCCCGATGTAGTCCTCGATCTCGGGAAGCGAGAACGCGTAGGTCTCGCAGGCGAAGCTGATGGCGTCGCCCGCGGCACCGGCCCGGGCCGTACGGCCGATGCGGTGCACGTAGTCCGCGGAGTCCTGGGGCAGGTCGTAGTTGATCACGTGGCTCACGTCGGGCACGTGCAGGCCGCGGGAGGCCACGTCGGTGGCCACCAGGACGGGCAGCGTGCCATCCTGGAAGTCCTTCAGCATGCGCAGCCGCTTCTTCTGGGGCACGTCGCCGCTGATCGCCTCCGCGGGCAGTCCGTTGAATTCCAGTAACCGGGCGATGTCCTCCGCCGCGCGCTTGGTGTTCACGAACACCATGGTGCGCCGGGCCTGCATGCTGCGTAGCAGCCCCACCAGCAGCGGACCCTTCTCCTGGTTGCCCGGGAAATAGATGGCCTGGGTCACCTGGTCGACGGTTTTCTTGTCCGGCTCGATCAGCACCGATTCCGGGTTGTTCATGTGCTCGTAGGCGAGCTCGAGCACCCGCTGGCCGAGGGTCGCGGAGAACAGCAGGTTCAGGCGCTTGTCGGGCGGCGGCAGGCGCCGCAGCAGGAAGCGGATGTCCTTGATGAAGCCGAGATCGAACATCCGGTCGGCCTCGTCGAGCACCAGCACCTGGGCGTGGCTCAGCGTGTAGATGTGCTGGCGGAAGTAGTCGATCAGCCGGCCCGGGGTGCCGATCAGCACGTCGACGCCCCCCTGCAGCTCCTCCCGCTGCTTGTCGTAGTCCGCCCCGCCGTAGACCACCGACATGCGCAGGCCCGTGCCGCTGCCGAGGATGAGCGCGTCCGAGTGGATCTGGACCGCGAGCTCCCGGGTCGGGGCCACGATCAGCGCCCGGGGCGCAGGCTGGTTGCTGTGCGCGGCCGGGTGCTTCAGCAGGTGATTGAACATGGCGATCAGGAAGGCCGCGGTCTTGCCGGTGCCGGTCTGCGCCTGCCCCGCGATGTCCTTGCCCTGCAACGCGACCGGCAGCGTCTGGGCCTGGATCGGCGTGCACTGCTGGAAGCCCGCGGCGCGGACGCCGACCATGATCTCCTGGGGCAGCCCCAGGTCTGAAAACAACACGTTGTGCTCGCGACTCATCATTACCCTACAGTCAAAACCGAACGGTCCCCCTTGCAAAAGCCGGCGGGACAGGTTTAGATTGAACCATCCGCCGCCCGCCCGACCACCTTGAAGGCCACCATTTGGGGCCGGTTCGAGGATCAGGGACGACGGCAATACCAAGATTCCAGACGGGCTTTCCCTAGCAGGTCAGTCCGGACATTCAACGATCACTTGGCGATCATTTAACCCGGACGGAACACGCAGGAAGCTCCTACAAGAACGCTTCTCTATTTCGGATTGTGCCCTATCCGGCCCCGCGCTTCACGCCGGCTTCATGAAGAGGCCCGCCTGATACCCCCGAAACGCCAACCCGCGGATGGCCCGGCAAGAGGTGACGACGGCGCTTGAGACGCCATTCTCCCCTCAAAAACATCTGCCCCAAAGTACTTGCCCAAGCTGTTATTCCAAGACACTCCATTAACACCCAGCACTACAGGACCAATCAGAGGACCATGAGCATAGTTCACGTTTCAGACGACACCTTCGAAGCTAAGGTCTTGAAGTCCAGCCGCCCTGTGCTGGTCGATTTCTGGGCCGAATGGTGCGGCCCCTGCAAGATGATTGCCCCGATCCTCGACCAGATTGCGGTCGAGTACGAGGACCGCCTCGAGATCGCCAAGGTCGATGTCGAGGGTTGCCAGAGCACCGCCATGAAGTACGGCATTCGCAGCATACCCACGCTGATGCTTTTCAAGGACGGCGTGGTCGAGGCCCAGCACGTCGGCATGCTGTCGAAGGAGCAACTCCAGAAGCTCCTCGAGCCCCGCGTCTAGGTTCGACCCTTCCCAAACACAGCCTAAATTCATTCCCTTCTAAGGATTCATCCATGCGAGGCTATCTCGGTAACTCGGCCCGTAACCGCTCCAAGGGCGGCGGTGGCGGCGGCGGCAACGTCGGCGGCGGTAACACCGGTGGCGGCAATGCCAACGGTAACGTCGGCGGCGGCAACACCGGTGGTGGTGGCGGCGGTGGTGGCGGTGGTCACCGCGGCGGCCGGGGCGACGACATGGGCCGGCGGCCGCCGCAGCGCCGCGGCGGCGGCGGCCGTGAGCACGAGGAGATCGTCACCTTTACCGAAGACGAGGTGATTGCGAAAAGCCAGCTCGAGGGCGGCGTCAACCTCCTCAACCTGAACGAACTGAAGATGAAGCCGCCGGTCGAACTCGCCCAGATGGCGGAGTCCATGGGCCTCGAGGGCATGGCCCGGTCCCGCAAGCAGGACATCATCTTCGCGATCCTGAAGGCCCACTCCCAGAACGGCGAGAACATCTTCGCCGACGGCGTGCTGGAGATCCTGCAGGACGGCTTCGGCTTCCTGCGCTCCGCCGACAGCTCCTACCTGGCCGGCCCGGACGACATCTACGTCTCACCCAGCCAGATCCGGCGCTTCAACCTGCGCACGGGCGACACGGTCTCCGGCCTGATCCGCCCGCCGAAGGAGAGCGAGCGCTACTTCGCCCTCCTCAAGGTCAGCGAAATCAACTTCGATGACCCCATGAACGCGCGCAACAAGGTGCTCTTCGAGAACCTGAAGCCGCTGTTCCCGAAGAAGCGCCTGGGTCTCGAGCAGGGCAACGGCAGCACGGAAGACCTGACCGCGCGCATCATCGACCTCTGCGCGCCCATCGGCAAAGGCCAGCGCGGCCTGATCGTCTCGCCGCCGAAGGCCGGCAAGACGATGCTGTTGCAGAACATCGCGATGGCGATCACCTCGAACCACCCCGAGTGCTTCCTGATCGTGCTGCTCATCGACGAGCGGCCCGAGGAAGTCACCGAGTGGGAACGCTCGGTGCGTGGTGAAGTGGTGTCGAGTACCTTCGACGAACCGGCCAGCCGCCACGTGCAGGTGGCCGAGATGGTGATCGAGAAGGCCAAGCGCCTGGTCGAGCACAAGAAAGACGTGGTGATCCTGCTCGATTCCATCACCCGTCTCGCCCGCGCCTACAACACCGTGGTGCCGTCCTCCGGCAAGGTGCTGACCGGTGGCGTCGACGCCAACGCCCTGCATCGGCCAAAGCGCTTCTTCGGCGCGGCCCGCAACATCGAGGAAGGCGGCAGCCTGACGATCCTGGCCACCGCGCTCATCGACACGGGCTCCAAGATGGACGACGTGATCTACGAGGAGTTCAAGGGCACCGGCAACATGGAGATCCACCTCGATCGCCGGATCGCCGAGAAGCGCGTGTTCCCTGCGATCAACATCAACCGCTCCGGCACCCGGCGTGAGGAGTTGCTCACGAAGGATGATGAGCTGCAGAAGATGTGGATCCTCCGGAAGGTGCTGCACCCGATGGACGAGCTTGCGGCCGTCGAGTTCCTGCTCTCCAAGATGCAGGACACCAAGAAGAACGTGGACTTCTTCGACTCGATGAAGCGCTAGCTCAGCCTACTCGCCGGAGCAGGGCAGCCAGCTCCAGCGAGACCTTCAGCGACACGAGCCGGAAGCCCAGGGTAAGCACCGCCCCGAGCAGCAGCGCGCTGCCGGTGGCGATGGCCCCGGGACCCGGGGTGATGCTGAGGGGCACGGGCAGCCGCATCGCCGGCGGCGGGAAGGTTCGCGCCGCGAGCGTCCGTACGCCCAGCCAGGCTGCCAGCGCGACGGGCGCCAGCAACAGCACGATCTTCACCAGTTCCTCGTAGACGAGCCGGTTGGCCTGCATCCCGGTATTCGGCGCGGCGCCCGGCGGCCCGTAGAGCGCGTTCGCGACCGGCCACAGCAGCGCGAACCACGCCGCGGCGAAGAGCGCGCAGCCCAGCAGCCAGCGGCGGCGGATCAGGGGGTCAGCGGGGAGCATCGGGGACTAGCCGTGCCGCGAGCAACGGCGTGAAGAACATCGCCACGAGGCCGAGCCCGAGCAGGCCCCCGTGGGCGAGATCGTAGTCGGCCAGCACCCGCGGCCAGTCGTAGCCCAGCACCAGGCGCCCCAGCAGCACTTCGAACAGTACCGTCATCCCTACCCACAATGCCCCGATGCGGAGGAGGGTACCGGCATCGCGACTGCCCAGCCAGCGGCTGCCCGTCAGCGCGACCAGATAGATGATGAAGGTCCCGGTGAATACGCCGAGCTGCCGGGACCGGAAGTCGCCGATGACGGGGGCGAGGTACACCGTGCGCAGCGTGCCGTGGACCGACTCGGCGAGGATGATGAGAAGCCAGAGGGTGAGGGCGCGGCGCCAGGGCATGAGGAAGATGCCGGCGCTACACCCAGCGCCGTACCCGCGCCTTGTAGGCCTCGAACTTCGCGCCAAACAGCGTCCCCAGCGCCCGTTCCTCTGCCTTGATCTGGAACTGGTTCATGTAGAGCACGAAGAGCGGCAGGCCGAGCAGCGCCATCGGCGTGCCGAGCCAGGCGGCCCACGCAAGCACCCAGGTGCCCATCCCCACATACATGGGGTTCCGGGTGTACCGGTAGACACCTGACGTCACGAGAGCCGTCGCCGCTTCCGGTTTGACGGGATTCAGGGTCGTCTTTGCCCGGCTGACCGTGCGAGCGGCGGACCCGGTGAGGCTGAAGCCAAACACGACCAGCACGACCGCCACGGCCACGCGGATCGCTACCGGGAATGTCGTGGGGCCGAAGATGCCCGACACCAGCCAGCTGATGATCCCGGCGATGATGCCGACGAGTGGGGGCGGGACTCGGGTTTCAAGGGATTTCACGGAAGTACCTCTCAGCCTGGTAGATGAACGGTTGCCTTCGGCGTGCCGGCCCTAGAGCGGGCCGCGCGCCAGTAACGTCACGAAAAACGATATCCACAGCACCACCAGCAAGGCGAAGCCAGCGAGGTAGGCCCGGAAGCGATGCATCACCTTGTTGTAGCTGCACTGGATCCAGCTGTGCAGGGCGCGCAGGGCGACGTACAGCCAGGCCCCGTAGACCAGCCAGTCCGGGGTGTGTCCCGTGGCCAGCGCGACCGCCGACAGGGCATAAAACAGCACCGGCGTTTCGAACAGGTTCCGGAAGTTGTCGGCGGCCTGCGAGTTCTCCAGCCTGGCGGCAATCTGGGCGGAGGTCGCGACCGCCTGCGGGTGGATGCGTTTGGCGCGCATCTCCGCGACGCGCGCCGCCAGCATGCGCATGGCGACCGCGAACGTGAGCAGGACCAGCGCGAAACACGCAGCGACGATGAGAATGGCATTTGCGGGCATGACGATTGGTCCTCCAGCGAACCCTAGTTGCCCTTCAGGCTGTCCCGCCGGGTGGCAAGCAGGACAGTGGCGACGGGGAATAGCAGCACGTAGCCAATGATGCCTGTGTTCCGGATGTCCATGTTGGCGGGTGGCACGCCGAAGAGCCCCGCGAAGGCCACCGATGGCCAGGTGAAGGCGAACACGCGGGGCGCCCACTCCGCCGCGCTGATCAGTGGCTGGCGGCTCAGCGTGAGCACCGAGAAGTGCACGCTACAGGTCACGACCGCGCACAGGCTCATGAAGATCACGCCCAGCAACGCAGCGGGCCTCCCGCCGGGCGGGACCCAGCCAAGCAGCGCGACGGTGAACGCCACCATCACCGGCGCCAGAGCAAGGATCAGCACCTCCATCAGCGTGAACCAGGGGTCCTGGACCGCGTTGGTTGGGGACGGCAGAGTCGCGAGGCATTGCGATCCGGATGTGCATCCTTCGTCTAGCGAAGGACCGGCGACTTGAAGGGGCACCCACTTCTTGCCTTCAGCAACAGCTTGGCGCCCCACCTCCAGGAACCCGCACCTTGCGTGGAACCGTTCGACAGCATATTGGGCCTCAATCCGGGCTGCTTGCAATGAAGCTCAGATGTTCTGTCCAGCTTCGGAGGCACGCTCTCCATTGGCCTGTCTCGCAGTTGCTCCGGCCCCTCCTGAGCATAGCAAAGACCTGACTCCGTGGAATGCCCGCTTCGGCGTACGCCGCAAAGTCCGTTGAAGAATCACCATAGCCTCCAGTCAGCCGCCATCCACGTGCGACGAACTCCTTCAATACGGAACCTTTGAACGCTGCGGGACTATTGTGCTCTGCATCGGTCAATGCAACATGGATGCTGCCCTCAGGGAATCCATTCCCCTTTAGCCAAGCCGGTATTCCCTTCTGTAGGAAGCTCACGCGAGTGCTCAGGTAGATGATTTCGTAGCCTCTGTCGAAATACGCCCGAACTGCCGCCGCTGCGTCCGGGCGGGCCTCATTAAGCGCGTAAACGCCAGGCGTCAGAGTTCCATCGATATCGAATACGACTGCGCGCGCGCCAACGGTTGGAGCGACAGGGATGCCATTCTCACGCAAGCCGGTACAGCCGGCGGCTAGAGCCGACACAACCATCAAAAGCGTGTAGCGCATCTGGCGCGATGTCTGAGCGTTCTGAAGCAGGAAAGCGTTTACTGCCGTGCTGCCTGGCGAACGGGAGTGATGCCACAAACCTTGCAGAAGAAGTGCTGGGCAGTACGGGTATGGAGTCGGTACTCGGTGAACGACTCCTTACCCGACAGCAGCTTGAACTTGCTCTCATGGGCCTTGACCATGAGCGCATTCTTCTCGATGAAAAAGTCAGGCACCGCGCACCTCCCGCGATGGCTCAGAGCTGAGCAAGCGCGCCTGGATTTCAAAACGGTTGTCCCAGTAGGCATTGCGACCCCTCAGTAACTGCCAAAGGCTTGAGGCAGGATAAGCCACAAAAAACGCGGCGCCCCACCGCTCGTACTGATGGACGTGTATGAGTTCGTGTTCGCGCGAGTGGGCGAGGTCCTGTTCAGTGACGGCGATGATGACGTGGCCGAACGTAATTGCGCGGAAGGGGAGCGCCATTGCCAACGTGCCACACAATGTTTGGCTGCCGCGAAACGTGAACTCGAGCGTACCGACAGATCGTTTGGCTATTCCGCCGAGCAGGAGAACACCAGCTCCAACGACAATCCCGACAGCAGAACAAGGCGCTGCCCAGACGAATCTTGCAGCTTTGGAAAGTGCGTTCACGTTCTCTTCTGGTGCCTATCGTCTTTCTTCAGCGGCCAAAGCGTACTGGCGTGGCTTTGCGCGAGCAAAAGGCATGACAGTGTGATTTGGTCCGGCTGCAAGAAGTTGTTATGCGTTTTCACAAGGTATTTGTCCCATCGAAGTGCCGCACAGGAATGTCAGCCACTGTGACGCTTACAGCCATTCTGAAGTTCACTGCGATCCTTGGATCGGGCTGGCCTGGCAAGGTTTTATAGTGCGTAACGCAACCACAATTAGAGCAGCGAACAAACTCAAGCTCTTTGTCACCCCATGTATAAATGCTCTCACTTCCAGCCTTGGCTTCGACTCTAACCTGTTGTGGTTCGTAGTAACCCCACAGTGCTTGATACCTAGAGCATATTGAGCAGTTGCAAATCGTTACCTGTGAGGGAGGCTCCAGCTCAAGCTCTATATTTCCGCAATGACAACTGGTCTTCACTGACCTCTCCTAATTGAACTCAGCCGACGGCGAAGCCGGCCGGCTGTAGTGATTAGTTCGCCGGCACCCGCGCAGAAGTGGCCCCCTGATTCCGGATCGGCAGAACTGGGCTGGTGAAGCGATGACACGCTGCACGAAACGAGTGGAGCATCTCTGAAGCCAAAAAGAATCCGATCCAAGGAACTTGATCGAGTTCTTTGTGGCTTCAGAGATACCACATCGTTCGTCAGAGCTCCTCTTCATAAATCGGTGCTATTCAGTGGATTCTCGCGTGGACATTTGCCGTGAGCGGAGAACTATTAATTAGGTGGCAAAAGTAACGTAGTTGAACACGTCATATGTGACGCATACCTTGCCAGATACGAACTTAAGCCCATGAGTCACCTCAAGCCGCAGGCTGATTACCCGGGTACAGCGGGCGCGGGTAATACGGCACCCTCCCACGTCCCGATTCTGGTTCGCGGCAAGGGCGGGTGCAACCAGGAGTTAAGGGCCGGGGCGTGCCACAGGTCGCGGGAGCGCACCTGCGAATCCCGGCTAACGGACCAGATTTGCGGCTGGCAGGGCGACGCTGCCGAGGCCGGACTGGCCGGGGCCATGGCCATGACCTGAACGCGCGCCTACAACCCCCGGTCGATCGCCCGGTAGCCGATATCCGTACGCCACAGGGCGCCATCGAAGTGAATCTCGCGGACCACCTTGTAGGCTTCCGCCTGCGCGGTCTTCACCGTGTCGCCGGTGCCGACCACGCACAGCACCCGCCCGCCGCGCGTCACGATCCGGTCGCGCTCGTTGCGGCCGGTGCCGGCGTGGAACACCTTGCTGGTGGCTGAGGGGGCGGTGGGCAGGCCGGTGATCTCGTCGCCCTTGCGATAGTCGCCGGGGTAGCCAGCCGCGGCCATGACCACGCCCACGGCGGGGCGGGGATCCCACTCGGCCTTCGCCTTGCCGAGCTTGCCTTCCAGCGCGGCGTCGAGCAGCTGCAGCAGGTCGGTCTTCAGGCGAAACAGGATGGGCTGGGTCTCGGGGTCGCCGAAGCGGCAGTTGAACTCCAGCACCTTCGGCGTACCGTCCGGGCCGATCATCAGGCCGGCATAGAGGAAGCCTGTGTAGCGTACGCCTTCCTCCCGCAGGCCCTCGATCACGGGGCGCAGCACCTCGTTGATCACCCGCTGGGTGAGCGCGTCGGTCACTACCGGGGCGGGCGAGTAGGCGCCCATGCCGCCGGTGTTCGGGCCCTTGTCGCCGTCGTCGCGGGCCTTGTGGTCCTGGGAGGTGGCGAGCGGCAGGATCGCACCGTCCACGCCCACCATCGCGATGAAGCTGGCTTCCTCGCCCGTCAGGAATTCCTCGATCACCACGCGGGCGCCGGCGTCGCCGAAGCGGCGGTCGCCCAGCATGTCGTTGACGGCGGCCTGGGCCTCTTCGATGGTCTGCGCGACTACCACCCCCTTGCCGGCAGCGAGACCATCGGCCTTCACGACGATGGGCGCACCGACTTCCTCCAGGTAGGCCTGTGCTTCATCCAGGTCGGTGAAGGACGCGTGGTGTGCCGTCGGAATCCGGTGCCGGACCATGAATTCCTTGGCGAAGGTCTTGGAGCTCTCGAGGCGCGCGGCCTGCTTGCGCGGGCCGAAGCAGCGCAGGCCGACGCTCCAGAAGCGGTCGACGATGCCGGCCGCTAGCGGCGCCTCGGGGCCGATCACGGTGAGGCCCACGTGCTCGTCCTTGGCCAGCTTCAGCAGCGCGTCGATGTCCTCAGCGTCGACCGTGGCGTTGCGCACCTTCGGCTCGAGGGCCGTGCCGGCGTTGCCGGGGGCGACGATCACTTCCTCCACGTCCCGGGACTGGGCGAGCTTCCACGCCAGTGCGTGCTCACGACCGCCACCGCCGACCACTAGAATCTTCATGTCAGTGCCTGAAGTGGCGCATGCCGGTAAACAGCATGGCGATGCCGTGCTCGTCGGCCGCGGCAATCACCTCGGCGTCGCGCACGGAGCCGCCAGGCTGGATGATAGTGCGAACGCCGAAGCTGGCCGCCAGGTCCACACCGTCGCGGAAGGGAAAGAACGCGTCGGAGGCGAGCGCCGCGCCGGCCGTTGGCAGGCCGGCTTCCTCAGCCTTCCAGGCGGCGATGCGCACGCTCATCACCCGGCTCGCCTGGCCAGCGCCGATGCCGATCGTAGCGCCGTCCCGGACGAAGAGGATGGCGTTGGACTTCACCGAGCGGACCAGTTTCCAGGCGAGCTCCGCGTCGGCGCGCTCCTCGGCCGTGGGCGCGCGCTTCGTGACGACCCGCAGCGCGTCGGCTGCAAGCGTGGCCACGTCGGTGTCCTGCACCAGCATGCCGCCCTCGAGTTGCTCCACGCGCAGTCCGGGTGGCAGCTCGCTGCGTAGTGGGCCGGTCTCGAGCACGCGGATGTTGGGCTTGCGGGCCAGGGCGGTGAGCGCCTCCGGCGTGAAGGCCGTGGCCACCAGCACCTCCACGAACTGGCGCTCGACGATCGTCGTGGCGAGGGCGCCGTCCACCGGGGCGTTGAAGGCGATGATGCCGCCGAAGGCGGAAGTGGGATCGGCGCGGTAGGCCTTCTCGTAGGCGTCGGCCGCGCTGGTGCCGAGCGCGACGCCGCAGGGGTTCGCGTGCTTGACGATCACGCAGGCTGGCGGTGCAAGTGCGCGCACGCACTCGACGGCCGCGTCCGCGTCCGCCAGGTTGTTGAAAGAGAGTTCCTTGCCCTGGTGCAGTGTTGCGCCCACGACTGTGTCCGGCGCGGCGCCGGGCAGCGTGTAGAGGCCGGCACGCTGGTGGGGGTTCTCGCCGTAGCGAAGCGTCTCGCGCAGCGTGAGTCCCAGCGGGAGCCGCGGTGGCAGTTCCTCGTCCCCGTCGGCGTGCCGGAGCCAGTTGAAGACTGCGGCGTCGTAAGTGGCGGTGTGGGCGAAGGCCTTGCGCGCCAGGTAGCGGCGCGTGTCGAGGTTCACGCCGCCGTCGCGCTCCAGTTCGTCGAGTACCCGGCTGTAGTCCGCGGGGTCCACCAGCACGGCGACGAAGGCGTGGTTCTTGGCGGCGGCGCGCAGCATCGCGGGGCCGCCCACGTCGATGTTCTCGATGGCCTCGTCCCGCGTGCAGCCCGGGCGGGTCACCGTGGCTTCGAAGGGATAGAGGTTGACGACCAGGAGGTCGATGGGGCCGATACCGTGCGCGGCCATGACCGCCTTGTCCACGTCCCGCCGGCCCAGCAGGCCCCCGTGGATGGCCGGGTGCAGGGTCTTGACCCGCCCGTCCATGATCTCTGGAAAGCCTGTTATTTCAGACACATCCGTCACCGGCAGGCCGGCCTTGCGCAGCGCTGCCGCAGTGCCGCCCGTGGAGACCAGGTCGAAATTGAGTTCCCGCAGGCGGGTCGCGAGCTCCACGACCCCGGCCTTGTCGGAAACGCTGATGAGCGCGCGACTCATGACGGCCATCCCCACTCCAGTCCGGGCAAGGAGGCGGGCACTGGCCTACCCGAGAAGCTGGTAGTGCCGGAGCTTCTTGCGCAGCGTGGCGCGGTTGATGCCGAGGATCTCGGCAGCGATGCTCTGGTTCCCCTTGGTGTGCTCGAGGACCGTCTTGAAAAGAGGCTCCTCGACTTCGCCGAGAACCAGTTCGTAGAGGTCACCCGGCCGGTGACCGTTGAGGTCGCCAAAATAATTTTGCAGGGCTTCTTCGGCGTGGTCGCGCAGTGGTCGATTCTTGACGCGAATCGCGGCGGCATTGTTGCGCACCAGGCTGTGCTTCTTGATCGTGGTCTTGTTGCGCGCGCTCTTTGCCACCGCTCTGGCACTCCTGCAAGTGATGATGATCCCCGGCTGACATACCTGGTGTCAGCCACCGAAGCCACTGCTGGTCAATCGGTAAGTTGGTCGCCGTGAATTCTGGTCGTGAGTCCTGGCCGCGGATTGTCGAAGAATTTTTTGCCGCTCGCGAGGAGCTGAAAGCATAACACGATGAAACCGCGTGATGCATTTCTGGTCAACGTAAAAAAATGCGGCGCCTCGGGACAATCAGTTGCGCGCGATTCGTGAGGTGAGTTAGCGCGCGAAGGGCTCCCGCCCCGCCCGGCACTGCAGCCCGTCACGCTTGTTCATCACGCAGATATCCACATCGAAGCCGGTCGCCGCCGCGCCCGGGTCCTTCAGCCGGATCTCCACGGGGATCTGCGTACCCGGCGCTACGGGTTCCCGCGGACGCGCCACATTGCCCAGGTATTCGTCGGGCTGGAACACGCGGGAGCCCAGTGAATTGTCGAAGCGGTCGAGCAGGGTCACGCGCACCAGCGGCAGTCCCACCCGGTCGTTGCCCACCACATCGATGCGCGCCAGGATGTCCAGCGCGCCCCGGCTGCTGCGGTCGGTGACCGCCTCGGTCTTGCGCACCTGGTAGGACCGGAGGTCCCAGGCCGGCCACAGGGGCAGGCCCAGCGCCCCGTAGAGACGCTGCAGGGGCTCAAACAACGTCGGGTTGGTCGCGAGTTCGTCTCGCTGCATATGAATCAGCTGCATGACGAGCAGCAGGACCAGCAGGACACTGCTGGCGGCGTAGCCCCAGTGACGGCGAGGCTCGGGCGGCAGCGACGCCGGCGGTTCCCAGACGAAAGGCCGATCAGCGACACTGACCTCCGCATCAGCCGGGGCAGCGGGCAGGTCCGCGGCAAAGTCGGCCGGCAGCGGCTTCGGCGCCCGTGTGTCATCGAGCACTGCGTCATCCCAGGCCGGAGTCCCGGGGAACTCATCGGGCAGGGGCTCCTCTTCCGGCCGCGCGATGGCCGTAACCGGCGGCGGGCTGTCCTCCTCGCTGATGACGAAAACGGGTTCGGGGTCCTCGTCATCGTCCCCGACTTCCCCCAGCAGGGCTTCCCAGTCCTCGTCGTCCCCATCGCGTTCGCCCGCTTCGGCCGCCAGCGCCCGGTAGAGTCCCGCCTGGTCCACTGTGTCGGAGCCGATGCCGGACCCCACCTCGCTGCTGGCCGCTGCCGTGGGCTCAGGAGCCGCGTCGGCTTCCTCCACGGCGGGCGCGGGTTCCGGGGCGGCCTCGAACTCCATTTCCACCGCTGGCTCCGCCAGGTGCTCCGGCTCGCTCGTTGCGGTATCAGCTGCCTCTGGCGGCAGCGCCGGTGGCGGGGGAGCAGGCGGCGGGGCGTCGAAGAAGTTGGTCCAGCTGTCCTCCGGGATGTCGAATTCCAGCGTGTCGCTGCTGGCGGGCGGAGAGTCCTCCGCACTCGCGACTTCTTCCGGGACCGGAGCTTCCGGCTCCGCCGGTTCGTCGGGCACATCCGGCGGCGCCGGGGGTACGGGCTCGGTCGGCAGCGAGAGCTGCTGCAGGGTGACGGTGGGCGGCGGCTCGTCGGTCAGGGTCGTAACGGCGTTGAAGGTGGCCGAGCAATTTCCGCAGCGCACGAAGCCCTCGGCCGCGCGCAGCTCGTTGGTGGTGATGCGGAAGACGGTGCCGCACTCGGGGCAACTGCTGTACATGATTTCAGTGCGTCACGGTTCCGGCGAGAAGTACCCATCCGCCCTGTTCGTCCACGACGGTGAGCGACACCCAGGGTTGGAACGCGGCGCTCACCTCCGGGGCCTGGTCCACAAGGATACCGCTCAGCGCCACCCGGGTCCCCCCGCGCACAAAGTGGCGCAGATCGGGTGCGAGCCGGACCAGCGGCCCGGAGAGGATGTTGGCGACGAGCACGTCGCAGGTTCCGGGCCGGGATTCGGGCAACTCGTCGGCCGGCAGGCCAATCCGCAGGCGTGCATCGCAGCCGTTGCGTACCGCGTTGTCGCGGGTGGCGGTCAGGGCCTGGGGATCGATGTCCACGGCAACGGCGGACCCGGCGCCCAGGATCAGCGCGGCAATCGCGAGGATGCCGGAGCCACAGCCGTAGTCGAGCAGCCGGCACCCGGCCAGGGACTGCCCGTCGAGCCAGGCGAGGCACATGGCCGTGGTGGGGTGGGTGCCGGTGCCAAAGGCGAGCCCGGGCTCCAGCAGGACGCTGGTGCCGGCCGGGTCGGGGCAGGCCTGGCCCACCGGGCAGACCCACAGGCGCCGGCCAAAGCGCAGGGGCTTCAGTGAGCGACGCCACTCCGCGTCCCAGTCCCGGTCGGCGACAGTTTCGAAGTGCAGGCGTGCGGCGGGAAAGGCGCCCGCTACCTGGTCCCGGGGCGTATCCGGCGGCAGCAGGGCAGTGACGCGGACGGCGGCCCAGAGCGGCGTCGCGCCGGGCTCGGGCTCCAGGATTTCCTCGTCGTCAGCGCCCTGGGTCCAGGTCACCAGCGCGCCCAGGGCCTCGAAGGCAGCTTCCACTGCGGCGACTTCGCCCTGCGGGCAGTCGAGGGCGGCCTGCAGCCAGGTCTCGGCCATGGGCGTCCGTCAGACCCGCAGCTTCTTCTCGAGATAGTGAATGTCCGTGCCGCCGAGGAGGAACGCCGCGTCCTGGCACAGTTCCTGGTGCAGCGGGATGTTGGTCTTGATGCCATCGACCACCATCTCGGTGAGGGCAATGCCCATGCGGGCGATGGCCGACTCCCGGCTGTCGCTGTAGGCGATGACCTTGGCGATGAGGGAGTCGTAGAAGGGCGGCACGGTGTAGCCGCTGTACAGGTGGCTGTCGACGCGGATGCCGGGGCCGCCGGGCGGGTGCCAGAGCTCCACCTTGCCGGGCGAGGGCATGAAGGTGCGGGCGTCCTCGGCGTTGATGCGGCACTCGATCGCGTGGCCCCGGAGGAGGATGTCCTCCTGGCGGAAGGAGAGCTTCTCGCCAGCGGCGATCCTGAGCTGCTCCCTGACGATGTCGATGCCGGTGATGAGCTCCGTGACGGGGTGCTCCACCTGCACGCGCGTGTTCATCTCGATGAAGTAGAACTCGCCGTTCTCGTAAAGGAATTCGAAAGTGCCCGCACTGCGGTAGCCGATCTCCCGGCAGGCTTCCACCACCCGGGCACCCATCTTCATGCGCAACTCGTGGGAGATGCCCGGAGCCGGGGCTTCCTCCAGCACCTTCTGGTGCCGGCGCTGCATGGAGCAGTCGCGGTCGAACAGGTGCACGGCGTTGCCGTGGGCGTCGGCCAGCACCTGGAACTCGATGTGTCGCGGCTTCTCGAGGTACTTCTCCATGTAGACCGTACTGTTGCCGAAGGCTGCGCCGGCCTCGCTGCGGGTCAGGGTCACCGCGTTCAACAGCGCCGCATCGCTGTGCACCACGCGCATGCCGCGCCCGCCACCGCCGCCGGCCGCCTTGATGATCACCGGGTAACCGATCGACCGGGCCATTGCGCGGGTCTCGTCATCGTCCTCGCCGAGCGGTCCATCGGAGCCCGGTACGCAGGGCACGCCCGCGGCCCGCATGGCTTCCTTCGCAGAGATCTTGTCCCCCATCAGGCGGATCACGTCCGGTGGTGGGCCGATGAAGATGAAGCCGCTGCGCTGCACGCGTTCGGCAAAGTCGGCGTTCTCCGACAGGAAGCCGTAGCCGGGATGGATCGCTACCGCGTCCGTGACTTCGGCGGCGCTGATGATCGCCGGCATGTTCAGATAACTGAGTGCCGAGGGCGGCGGGCCGATGCACACGGTCTCGTCGGCGAGCAGCACGTGCTTCTGGCTGGCATCGGCGGTGGAGTGCACGGCCACGGTCTTGATACCGAGTTCGCGGCAGGCGCGCTGTATGCGCAGGGCAATCTCCCCGCGATTGGCGATGACGACCTTGTCGAGCATCAGCGGGTCAGGGCGCGATGATGAACAGGGCCTGGCCGAACTCGACCGGCTCGCCGTTCTTCGCCAGGGCGGCGATGACCTTGCCGGCCACGTCGGCCTCGATCTGGTTCATCATCTTCATGGCCTCGATGATGCACAGCGTGTCGCCGGCCTGGACCTGGTCGCCGATCTTCACGAAATTGGGCGAGCCGGGGGCGGCGGCCTCGTAGTAGGTGCCCACCATGGGTGACAGCACCTTGTGGCCCGCGGGTTCGCTGCTGACCGGCGCCACGGTGGCGCCGCCGGTGCCGGCGGTCGCTCCGGCGCCGGTCGGCGGCGCCGCGACGGGCGCGGCAGCGTAGGCGGGCGGCAGCATCGCGTACTGGACCGGCGCCGCGCCGGTCGTGTGGCGGCTGATGCGCACCGATTCCTCGCCCTCGGTGATTTCGAGCTCGGAAAGGCCGGACTCTTCCAGCAGCTCGATGAGCTTCTTGACCTTGCGGATGTCCATGGGGAATTCCTCGCTTGTTGCTATCGCGGCCGCGCCAGCTGGGCGCAGGCGGCCTGCAGGGCCAGTTGGTAACCCTGGGCGCCCAGGCCCGTGATCACGCCAACGGCGATGTCGGAGACGTAGGAGTGACGCCGAAACTCTTCCCGGGCGTGCACGTTACTGAGATGGATCTCGATGAAGGGAATGCCCACGGCGAGCAGCGCATCCCGGAGCGCCACGCTCGTGTGGGTCAGGGCTCCGGGGTTCAGCAGGATGAAGTCCACCTGGCCGGCGGCCTGCTGGATGCGGTCCACCAGGGCAGCCTCGGAATTGGTCTGGAAGGCGTCCAGCTGGTGCCCGGCGGCCGTGGCGGCCGCGCTGACAGCCTGTTCGATGTCCCCAAGGGTCGTGGACCCGTACAAATGAGGCTCCCGCCGGCCAAGCAGGTTCAGGTTGGGGCCATTGAGTAGCAGGAGCCGGGCCATCAGAAGGGGTCTATTTCGCAGAAGATGCCGGCTATTTTACCGAACATCGACCCCAAATAACATAACTAACCAAACTGTACCCCAAACGGTGTCCGGTACCTTTTTTGGTTAGTTATTTGCCGAGGGTGAGGCGGGCCGGGGCCTCCGCGGCTGACAGTGTACCGGCGGCGAGGTCTGCCGCCACGCCCGCGATCTTCTCCAGGTCCGGCGTCCGGAGTTCGCCCATATGGACCGCCAGCACCGTGCCGTCCGGCGCCACAACGACCGACAGGGGCAGTGCAAATCCCGGGGCGAACTGCTCAGCCGCCCGAGTGGCGTCCATCTCCCCGACGAGGTTTGGGTAGGTCACGCCGGTCTCGCCGACGAAGCGCAGCACGGGCTCCTGCCGGTCGATCGCGATGCCCACCACCTGCATCCGCGACGCGTCCTGGGACTGCTGGAACTGCTCCAGCAGCGGCATTTCCTTGCGGCAGGGAGCGCACCAGGTGGCCCAGAAATTGAGCAGCAGGGTGCGCCCTGACCACTCGGACAGTGACCGGGCATCGCCCTTCAGGTCCTGCAGGGTGAGCGCGGGCAGGGCCGCACCGACTGGCACGGCCGGGGCAGAATCGCCCTGCCCGCCAGTGACTTGCGAGTTGACAGCTGTATCGACAGCTCGGGTTCCCGGGGTCGGCCGCCCCATCAGCCCGAAGCGCAGGCCTGCAAAGAGGAAGACTGCCACCCAGAGGCCAATGGCCAGCTTGCGCAGTGGCCGCATCCGTCAGGGCCGGTTCTTGGCAACGGCGGCAGCGGGATCTCCGGGAGAGCCGGCGAAGACGGACCGCAGGTGGGTGGCGAACTCGGCCGCCGGTTTGAATCCGACGATGCGCCGGGAAGTCTGCTCCATGCCGTCCGCCGTGAAAAACATGATGGTGGGGGGGCCAATGATACCGAAGCGCTGCATCAGCGCCTGATCGTCGCTGTCGACCCGGGTGACGTCCGCCTGGAGCAGCAGCGTGTCGGCGAGCGCCGCGCGGACCGCGGGGTCCGGGAAGGTGTACTTCTCCATTTCCTTGCAGGACACGCACCAGTCCGCGTAGAAATCGAGCAGCACCGGCCGGCCGGCCCGGGCAGCAGCCGCCAGTTGCAGGTCCAGGTCCGTCACGGTCTTGACCCGGGTGAAGGAGGCGCGCTCGCTCGCGACCTCGCCGCGCGTCCCCGGCGTACTGGTGAGCTGCAGCGGGCGCAACGCATCCTCGTTGCCGGCCAGCGCGCCGAGCAACAGCGCCGCGCCGTACAGCAGCGCAACGATGCCAAAGCCCTTGCCTAGCTTCCGGGACAGCGCCGCCGCGCCGTCCAGCGGCGCGAAGGCGCCGAGAAAGACGCCGCCAATCACGAGCAGCACCGCCCAGAGCGCCAGCGTGACCGTGCCCGGCCACAGGCGGTCCATCATCCACACCGCCATGGCGAGCATCATCAGGCCGAAGGCCGCCTTGACCGACACCATCCAGGCGCCGGCCTTCGGCATCAGCCGGCCGGCCGAGGCGCCGATGGCGAGCAGCGGGATGCCCATGCCGATGCCGAGCGCGAACAGCGCGAGCGCGCCGCGCCCAACGTCGCCGGTCTTGGCGATGACGGTGAGCGCCGCGACGAGCGGCGGCGTCACGCAGGTGGTCACCACCGCCGCGGAAATCACCCCCATGATGCCGGCGCCGATAAAGCTGCCGGAGCGCTGGTCGCCGGAGATGGAGTTGAGCCGGGTCTGCCAGGCCGCCGGGATCTGCAGGTCGAACAGGCCGAACATCGACAGCGCCAGGGCGACGAACAGCAGGGCGACGCCGACGGTGACGGCGGGCTGCTGCATCACGGACTGCACCTGGGCACCAGCGGCGGCAAACACGGCGCCAAGGATGGTGTAGGTGAGCGCCATCCCCAGCACGAAGGACAGGGACAGCAGGAAGGCCTTGGCGGAGCCGAGCGGTACGCCATCCTTCGTGCCCTGGCCCACGATGATGCCGGAGAGGATCGGGAACATGGGCAGGCAGCAGGGCGTGAAGGAGAGCAGCAGGCCGAGGCCCGCAAACATCGCCATCACAGCGACGAGGTTCCCGTCCCGGATCAGCGTGAAGAGCTGGTCCTGCTCGGAGGACGGCGCGGCGGCGGGGCTGGCGACGGCCGCTGCCGTTGTCCCGGGCAGCTCGAGCGTGGTCGCAACGGCCTGGGGCGGGTAGCAGATGCTGTTTTCCTTGCAGCCCTGGTAGCGCACCGTCAACGGCACGCTGGCGGCGCCGGGACCGCTGCGGGTGAGCGGCACCGTCATCGCAACCTCGTCGTAGTAGACGACCGTGTCGCCGTATTCCTCGTCCACCTTGGGCTGGCCCTCGGGCAGGACCGGCTGGCCGAGTCGCACGGCGTTACCCGTGGTCGTGACGGCCAGGGTGTGCCGGTAGAGGTAGTAGCCCGGGGCAATCGTCCAGTGCACCTTCAGGGTGAAGGGGTCCACGAGCTCAGTCCGGTAGCGGAAGGCCTGCTCGACGGGCAGGGGTTCGTCCACGGGGCCGCCGGTGCTGCGCGTGGCGGCGGCGCCGAGCAGCGCGCCGAGGCGCCCGCCTGCGGTGGCGGTGGGCGCCGCCGGCCCGGCCGGAGCGGCCAGGCTGACCTTCGCGACCCAGACCTGGGGTGGGTAGCAGAGGCCCGCGTCGGCGCAACCCTGGGAGCGGATGGCCAGGGCCACGCTGTCCAGGCCGGCGGTGACGGCGGCAAGCGGCAGGCGGATCTCGGCCGCTCCCCGGTAGATGTGCATGTCCCCGAAGTACTCGTCGCTGTGGAGTTCGCCCAGCGGCATCACCGGCGGTCCGAGGGTGACGCCCGACGTCCGGCTCTCGAAGCTCATCCGCTCCTGGTAGAGGTAGTACCCGGGCTCGATGGTCCAGCGCACCAGCAGGGCGTCTGCTGTCGCGGAGACTGTGTAGCGGAACACCTGTTCCGGCTTCAGGACGTCCTGGTCCTGGGCCGGGGCCGGTCCGGCCAGCCCCAGCAGCAGGGTCAGGGCGGCTCCGGCCGCCGCCAGCACGTTCAGGAAGGGTTTCATGCGCCTGTTGCCTGTCCGATCCAGTTCAGATACTCGCGCGATCCGGCGACCACCGGCAGCGCAATAATTTCCGGCAAATCATAGGGATGCTGCGCGCGGACCAGTGCCTCGAGCGCCTCGTACCGGGCCGCGCTGGTCTTTATGACCAGCAACACCTCGGCGTCGTCCCTGATTTGCCCGTCCCACCGGTACATGGACCGGATTCCCGCGACACAATTCACGCACGCGGCCAGTTCCGCCGCGAGGAGCGCGGTCGCAATTCCGCGGGCCGCGGCCTCATCCGGGCAGGTGCAGAGCACAACGAGGGCCTCCGGGCGGGGCGGGACTGGACGCATCCGCCGATTATGTCAGTCCGGAAAAGGGGACATCCCTGATTTCGGCAGTGCCGAAATCAGGGATGTCCCCTTTTCCGGGCTTGAAATTCCGGCGATCGTCCCTATGATTAGCAGCCCCTAGGGGAGAGTGCTAACGAATTGACGTTGCCGCGCCGCTCTGGCGTGGCACGGAAGTCCAACACCACGTTATTCAAGGAGTTTCCGGCTATGAAGATCCGTCCGCTGCACGACCGCGTCATCATCAAGCGCACCGAAGAGGACCGCGTGTCCCCCGGTGGCATCGTGATCCCCGATTCCGCGACCGAGAAGCCCATCAAGGGCAAGGTCATTGCTGTGGGCAAGGGCCGGATCCTGGAAGACGGCAAGGTCCGCCCCCTGGACCTGAAGGCCGGCGACAAGGTGCTGTTCGGCAAGTACAGCGGCACCGAGGTCAAGGTCGATGGCGAGGAACTCCTCGTCATGAAGGAAGACGACATCATGGCCGTCATCGAAGGCTGAGCGCCTCTCGATCAACCAGCCCCCCGAATCAACTGACTTAAGTTAAGGAATACAAGCAATGGCTGCCAAAGAAGTACGTTTCAGTGATGACGCCCGGGCGCGCATGTTCGCCGGCGTCAACATCCTGGCCGACGCCGTCAAGGTGACGCTGGGTCCCAAGGGCCGCAACGTCGTCCTCGACAAGAGCTTCGGAGCCCCGACCGTCACCAAGGACGGCGTTTCCGTCGCCAAGGAGATCGAGCTCGAGGACAAGTTCCAGAACATGGGCGCGCAGATGGTGAAGGAAGTCGCTTCCAACACCTCCGACGTCGCTGGCGACGGCACCACCACGGCCACCGTGCTGGCCCAGTCGATCCTCAAGGAAGGCCTCAAGTCGGTTGCCGCCGGCATGAACCCCATGGACCTGAAGCGCGGCATCGACAAGGCCTCTGCGGCCATCGTCGAGCGCCTCCACAAGCTCTCCAAGAGCTGCCAGGACGAGAAGGCCATCGCCCAGGTCGGCACGATCTCCGCCAACGGCGACGAGTCCATCGGTAACACGCTGGCCGAAGCCATGGCCAAGGTCGGCAAGCAGGGCGTGATCACCGTCGAGGACGGTTCCGGCCTGGAGAACCAGTTGGACGTCGTCGAGGGCATGCAGTTCGACCGCGGCTACCTGTCCCCGTACTTCATCAACAACGCCGCCGAGCAGAACGCCGAGCTCGAACAGCCCTACATCCTGCTCTACGACAAGAAGGTCTCGAACATCCGCGAGCTGCTGCCGCTGCTGGAGTCTGTTGCCAAGTCCGGCAAGCCCCTGCTGGTGGTTGCCGAGGACGTCGAGGGTGAGGCCCTGGCCACGCTGGTCGTCAACACGATCCGCGGCATCGTCAAGGTCTGCGCCGTGAAGGCTCCTGGCTTCGGTGATCGCCGCAAGGCGATGCTGCAGGACATGGCCATCCTCACGGGCGGCCAGGTCATTGCCGAGGAAGTCGGCCTGTCGCTGGAGAAGGCCCGCCTGGAAGACCTGGGCAAGGCCAAGAAGGTGATCATCGACAAGGAAAACACGACGATCATCGACGGCGCCGGCAAGACCAAGGACATCAAGGCCCGCGTCGAGCAGATCAACAAGGAAATCGAGGCCACCACATCCGACTACGACAAGGAGAAGCTGCAGGAGCGTGTTGCCAAGCTCTCCGGCGGCGTTGCCGTGATCAAGGTTGGTGCCGCGACCGAGATCGAGATGAAGGAAAAGAAGGCCCGCGTCGAAGACGCGCTGCACGCCACGCGCGCTGCGGTCGAAGAGGGCGTGGTACCGGGCGGCGGTGTCGCCCTGATCCGTGCCCGCGAGGCCCTGAAGGACCTGAAGGGCGCCAATGAAGACCAGAATGCCGGCATCAGCATCCTGCGTCGCGCCCTCGAGGAGCCGCTCCGCCAGATCGTCATCAACGCCGGCGAAGACGGCGCGGTGGTCCTGAACAAGGTTGCCGAGGGCAAGGGTAACTTCGGTTACAACGCCCAGACCGGCGAGTACGGCGACATGGTGGCCATGGGCATCATCGACCCGACCAAGGTGGTGCGCTACGCCCTGCAGAACGCCGCGTCCGTGTCCGGCCTCCTGCTGACGACCGAGGCGATGATCGCCGATGCTCCGAAGAAGGATGCCGGTGGTCCGCCGATGCCGGGCGGCATGGGCGGGATGGATATGTAACGACCTGCCGGTAGGAGCGGCTTCAGCCGCGATCAATCGCGCGCAAACGCGCTCCTACAGACCGACGACCCTGGAAAGCCCCGCTTCGGCGGGGCTTTTCTTTTGTGCGCGGCCAAATATCACCCATTTGGGTGATGTCCGGGGCCACCGGCCCGGTGTAGGGTGATGCCAACGCTCCTTAGGGCCGCGTTCCGCATAACTCGCAATAATCGGGAGCATCACCATGATCCGGACTCTATCGGCCCTGGCCATCGCCACGGCTGCCACTGCGCTGCTCATCGCCAGCGGGCCTGCCCAGGCCACCAGCTTCACCTTCGCCACGTACACCTTCGAGCAGGACTACACGCCGGACACGCTCGCCCTGCTCGGCAACGGCGCCACGCTCGGAGGGGCCACATTCTCCGCGGGCACGGTCACCAACATCACCCAGTCGGTCGCCTTCGTCGCCGCCAGCATTGGTCCGGGGACGACGATCAACCCGCAGGCCGGATTCGATCCGTCACGAACCCTGGGCCGCCAGGCCAATGCCCAGTTCGGACTCCTGCAAACCGACAACACGAGCTGCGTATACGGCTGCGCCATTAACGTGCCCAACGGCAATGTTGGTACCACGGTGCGCCATGGCATCCAGGCCTCCTGGTCGGGTGGCGGTCAGCTGGCAAACGGGGCTGGTGATGATTTCGTGATCTACGAGTCGGCCAGCGGTTCGGCGATCACCAACCGCGAGGCGTACATGGTGCGCCTGGCCTTCGCCGACGGCAGCTACACGCCCTGGCGCTACGAGATTGTGGACACCTACGAGAACTACCTGAGCAGCACCGAGGGCGCGACGGCGACAGCCTTCGACCTCAGCAGCTTTGGCGTGGCCAACGGCGGCCTAGTCGCCGCGATCCAGCTCGCCAACCTGATCGCCGCCGACAAGGTGGATGGCGCCACGGGCTTCGGCAACGTGAACTTCGCCGGCGTGGGCTTCAATCCGCTCACGACTGCCAGCGGCGTGGCCTTTGCTACCGGCGCCCGCGATCCGGACCCGCTGTACATCGGTATCCTCGGCACGGTACAGGTGGTGCCCGTTCCCGCAGCCGTCTGGTTGTTCGGCGGCGCACTGGGGCTCCTGGGCTTCGCCCGCCGCCGCCACGCCCTGTAGGAGCGCCTTCAGGCGCGATCGATCGCGCGTAAACGCGCTCCTACAGACCGACGATCCTGGAAAGCCCCGCTTCGGCGGGGCTGTTCTTTTTTGGGCGCACTGGAAGGCGGGCGACTAGCGCCGGAACAGCCAGATGATGAGCGACAGCAGGGTGCTGACGATCAGCATGCTGGTGAACGGCGCGAAGAACCGGAACCCTGGCCTGTCGATGCTGATGTCGCCGGGCAATTGCCCGAACGGCAGCTTCGCCAGCCAGGGCCAGAGCAGGCCCGCGACGACCAGGAGGACGCCAAGACTGACGAGAAGGCGCTGCATTGATTGATTATGCTCCCCGCCACTCCCCGGCGGCGGCTACGTCAAGCTGGATGTTCAGGGCAGCACCTTCGCCACGGGCGTGAGCGATGAACGCGGCAGCGTGCCGCGCTTCGGCGGGGCTGTTCTATTTCCGGTGCCAGGAATCTCCGGTGCCGACGAGTTCAGACGTTGGCGAAGAGCCGCCGGTGGCCGGCCAGCACCCGCGCCGCCGCCGCCGGGTCCGGCACCGTGGACCACGCGCCGCGCTCCTGGGTTCCGCCCAGCAGCAGGCCGTCCGGGCGGGGCAGCAGGTACAGCCCGGCGGGCCCGTCGATCACGCCGTAATTCACGGCCGGCTGGGGCGTCAGCACCGTGAGCTGGCCCTTGATCGGCTCGAGCGTCTCGTCACCGAACAGCGCTCGCGCGCCGAGCCCGGTGCAGTTCACGACCAGCGGTTCCTCCAGTGCCAGCACGTCGTCCACGTTGCTGAAGGAGTGCTGCCGCAGCACTCCACCCGCCCGCTCGAAATCCGCAAGCACCGCGGTCAGGTACACGGGCGTCTCGATCATCAGCAACCGGAACTCGTGGGCATAGCGGTCGCCGAACGGGTGTTCGCCGGGAGCGTAGGCCACGGATGGAAACAGCTCGGGGCAGAGTGACCAGTCCCAGCTGAGCGGCATCGCGGGCGCCCGGAACAGCAGGTACAAGGGCACGCGGCGCACGCCGTAGTGCGCGCCCTCCAGCGTCGTGAAGTGAGCATGGGCGAGCCGCAGCGAGCGCGCCAGAACGGCGCCGAAGCGCTCGGTGCGGTGCTCCGGATCCAGCAGGAAGCTGGGGCCCCAGAGTGCGCCCGCCACGTTGGACGTGGTCGCGAGGGGCAGGTCCCGCCCGTAGATCGTCACCGTGTAACCCGCCTGCTGGAGCACCCGGGCCGTGGCGAGGCCAACGGCCCCGCAGCCAAGCACGGCGGCGCGGCTGGCTGGCTGCGCACGGGCTTGCTCGATGACTAGTTGCGCCGTGCCCCAGGACAGGGTGACGCCGCAGCCCCCGTGGCCGTAGTGATGGATCAGGCGCTTCTCGGCGAGCTGCTCGGATTCGACCCGAAAGCCCGTGGGCCGGAACGGACGCAGGCCCGCAACGGTCCTCAGCACGAGTTCCGGTTCGATCCCGGGCCGGGCCAGCGCCAGGCGCCGCGGAACCACCAGTTCCCGCCCGGGAGGTGCGACGCAGGCGGGGACAAGGCCGGCGCCGGAGGCTGCGATGGCACCGGCGAGTAGTTGTCGACGGGTGAAGTGCGACGTGCCGGCGGCAGAGGCCGGTAAGGTGGAACCAGGCGCAGGCGGCTCAGGCCGGTGGCGTTTCCCGGAAGCGTTCACGCTGCTCGTCCTGCACCTGCTCGCGGGTCAGCCCGGTGTTGGCGGCAATGACCGCCACCAGTCCGTGCGTCAGCTCGCGGGGCAGTCGGGCCTGGTGCAGGCGCTCCCAGACCCGGATCCGGGCGGCGGGTGTCTTGCTTTCGGACGACTGGTCCTTCAGGTCCTGGCGGCGGCGCTCGGCCGTTTCCGCCTGCTGCCGCAGCATCCGCGTGCGGAATTCGTCAGGCGCTTCGCCGGCAAAGGACCCGGAGGGCCGACCCGCGGGAACCCAGGGCTTATCCTGCATCGGGAGTGCTGCCGGGAGGCGTTGCGGTACCGGCATCCGCGGACGCGGTGGCCTCGCTCTTTGCCTGCCGCTTCTGCAGCTTTTCCTTCTGGCGCGCCTGGCGGGCCAGCTCCTTCTGCTTCTTCTGGTGGTTGTAATTTGGCTTGGCCAAGACGGCTCCCGACAACGTTAATGTGGGTCGAGTATACCCGTGAACTGTGAGCGGGTTGGGCCCGGACCCCGGTTGATTCCACTGGCTTGGCGCGTCCCACACCCGGATGATGCTGTCTGACCGGCGATTTCGTGGGGTGCCAGTGAGGTTTCCAATCAGCTTTTTCGGCGCCGCCCTGCTGGCGGCGGGGGTTGCCGCGGCGGAGGACCTGCCCGTCAAACCGGAAGAATCGGAGGCCCTGGTGCGGGGCGGCGCCGACCTGCCGCCCGTGGTCCGGCCGGGGCAGCTGGCCGACATTCCCGCGCGCGAGGAGCTGGAGCGCCGGGGCGCCATCGTCGGGCACATCGAGGTTGCGGTCGAGGACATTTTCAACGAGGCGGATCCGCGCGAGGATCTGTCCCTCTACCGGCTGGCCAACAGGCTCCACTTCGATACCCGCGACAGCACCGTACGGTCCCAGCTGCTGCTCAAGCCGGGCGACGCCTACTCGGTCCAGCGGGCGGAAGAGACCGCCCGGATCCTGCGCGACAAGCGTTACCTCTACGACGCCGACGTCCAGCCCATCGCCTACGACCCGGCCACGAACACGGTGGACCTGCTGGTGCGCGTGCGGGACGTCTGGAGCCTGACGCCCGGTTTCGGTGTGGGCCGGAGCGGCGGCACCAACAAGACCCGGGCCCGGATCGTGGACGAAAACTTCCTGGGCCGCGGCCAGTACCTGGCCGTGGGCTACACGAGCACCGTCGACCGGTCCGGCCTGTCCGTGGATTTCCGCGACCAGAACCTCTTCCAGTCCTGGTGGGACCTGGACGCGGGCTACACGGACAGCAGCGACGGCGCGACGAGCAACATCGCCATCAACCGGCCCTTCTATTCGCTGGATTCGCGCTGGGGCGCGGGCTTCCACGGCATCAGGTCCGACCAGATCAATCCCCTCTACGATCTCGGCGAGATCACCGACCAGTTCCGTCAGCAGACCGACTTCGCCAGTTTCGAGGGCGGCTGGTCCCCGGGGCTCGTCAACGGCTGGACGACCCGCTGGCTCGCCGGCTACCGCTACGACCGCAGCCTTTTTTCGCCGGGTGGTGACGAGACGGGCACCGTGCTGCTGCCCGAGGACCGGGTCCTGTCCTACCCCTGGTTGGGCGTGGAGCTGATCGAGGATCACTTCGAGACCACTCACAACCAGGACCAGATCGGGCGTACCGAGGACGTCTTCCTCGGCAAGTCCGTGCGGCTCGAGCTCGGCTGGACCGCCGGCGCGTTCGGCGGCGACCGGTCCGCGGGCATCTTCTCGATCGGCGGCCGCCTGGGCGACTACGTGGGCCGGCGGGGACTGGTGTTCCTTGGAGCCGCCTGGAACGGCCGCCTGGAGTCGGGCGAGGCGAAGGACGCGCTGCTGTCGACGGAGGCACGCTACTACCTGCGCTTCAGTGACAAGAGCGTCTTCACCGCGTCCATGGATGTGCAGCATGGCGTCGACCTGGACGTGGACCACCAGCTGCTCCTCGGCGGCGACACGGGGCTGCGGGGCTACCCCTTGCGGTACCAGAACGGTGACACCCGCGCGCTGCTCTCTGTGGAACAGCGCTACTTCACGGACTGGTTCCCGTTTCGCCTCGTACGGGTTGGTGGTGCCGTGTTTGCCGACTTCGGGCGGACCTGGGGTGACGCGCCGCTCGCCACCGCACCCCAGGGCTGGCTGACGGATGTGGGCTTCGGACTGCGGCTGGGCAATGCCCGTTCGGGCCTCGGCAACGTGCTGCACATGGACCTGGCCTTCCCGCTGGGTGCCAGCAGCGACATCAGCTCGGTGCAGTTCCTGCTGGAGGCCCGCCGGGCCTTCTGACCGTCAGCGCGGCGCCAGCTGGTCCAGGATGAAGGCGTACTCCTGCGCCGTGTCCCGGTACTGCTGATAGCGGCCCGCCTGGCCGCTGTGGCCTGCGCTCAGGTCCACGCTGAAGACCAGCGGCCGGTCGTCCGTCTTGCGCGCCCGGAGCCGCGCAACCCACTTGGCGGGTTCGTAATACTGCACCTGGGAGTCCCACAGGCCCGTGAACACCAGCATGGCGGGGTAGGCCTGCCGGGCGACGTTGTCGTAGGGCGAGTAGGTGAGCATGTAGTCGTAGAACGCCTTTTCCTTCGGATTGCCCCACTCGTCGAACTCATTGGTCGTCAGCGGGATGCTCTCGTCCAGCATCGTCGTCACCACGTCGACGAAGGGCACATGGGCGATGATGCCCCGGTAGTCCTCCGGCGCCAGGTTCGCCACCGCGCCCATCAGCAGGCCGCCGGCGCTGCCGCCGCTGGCGAAGACCCGCTCCCGCGCCGCGTAACGCTCGCGAACGAGGTGGCGGGTCACGTCGATGAAGTCGGTGAAGGTGTGCATCTTGCGCAGCTGCCGGCCGTCGTCGTACCACTGGCGGCCGAGCTCCTGGCCGCCGCGCACATGGGCGATGGCGACGACGAAGCCCCGGTCCATCAGGCTGACCCAGTTACTGCGGAATTCCGGATCCTCCGAGAGCCCGTAGGAGCCGTAACCGTACTGGTACAGCGGCGCCGTCCCGTCGAGCCGCGTCCCTTTCCGCCAGGCCAGTGACACGGGGATCTCGCTGCCGTCCCGGGCGGTTGCCCGGATAAAGCTCGTTGCGTAGTTGGCCGGGTCGTAGCCGCCCAGCACCCGGTCGGTCTTCCGCCACTCGCTCCGGCCGGAGCGCAGGTCCTGGTCGTAGACGGTCCTCGGCGTGATCAGCGAGGAGTAGCTGTAGCGCACCGCCGGGCTGTCGATGTCCGGCGTGGGTAGCAGCTGCATCGCGTAGGCGGGCTCCCGCGCATCGATCAGCCGACCGAGCCCTTCGCCATCGTGGGCGCCGACCTGCCACGGCAGGATGCGGAGCTTCAGCAGGCCACCGCTGCGTTCGTTCACCGCCAGGTGGCTCGTTGCCACCTCGAAACTCTCAACGAACGCGTCGCTCCGGTGGGGCAGCACGTCCGTCCAGGTGTTCTTGTTGGCACTGGTGGCGATCGGCGCCTTCACGATCCGGAAGTTCGGCGCCTGCCAGTTCGTGCGCAGGATGAAGTCGGCGCCGAGCTGGTCGGCGTCGTAGAGCAGGTGGGGCTCGCGCGGCAGGACCGGCCGGAAGCGCAGGTCCGGGTCACGGGCCTCTGCATAGCGCCATTCGCTGGACTCGGTGCTCCCGAGGACGATGAACAGGTACTGTCCGGACCGGCTCCGCTGCACACCCAGGTAGAAGGACGGGTCCTCCTCGGTATAGACCAGGCGATCCGCCGCGGAGGCCGTGCCGAGCGTGTGCCGCATCACCCGCTCGGACAGCAGCGTCACCGGGTTCTTGGCCACGTACACCAGCGTCCGGTTGTCCGCCGCCCAGGTGAACTCCGCCTCCACGTTCTCGACCGTGTCCGGCAGCGTGGTACCGGACACGAGGTCCCGGAACCGCAGCACGTACTGGCGCCGTCCCACCGTGTCCTCGGTCCAGGCAAGCCACCGGCCGTCGTCACTGACCGCCGTCGTGCCGATCCGGAAGTAGGGCTGCCTCGCCGCCATCCGGTTGCCGTCCAGCATCAGCTGCTCGGGCGCCTCCAGCGTGCCCGCCCGGCGGGCGTAGACCGGGTATTCCTGGCCCTGCGTGTAGCGGGTGTAGTACCAGTAACCCCGGTCGAACACGGGTACCGACGAGTCGTCCGGATCCAGCCGCCCCGAGAGTTCGGCGTAGAGCTGCTCCTGCACCGCTGTGGTATGGGCGAGGACCGCATCCCGCCAGGCGTTCTCGGCCTTCAGGTAGTCCAGCACCTCCGGCGACTGGCGAGTGTCGTCCCGCAACCAGTAGTACTCGTCGACGCGCGCCCCGTTCGGTGACTCGACCCGGTAGGGCTTGCGGGCCGCCACCGGCGGACCCGACGGCGCCCGGGCCCCGCCGACCGGTGCGGGCGTGGCGCAGGACAGCAGGGCCGTCGATGACAGCAGGAGGGCCGCAAGCAGGCAGGTGGCGCGCATGGAGCCGAGCCTAGCACCGCCGGCAGCCCGCGGACCTATACTCCGGTGAGCTACCTTGTTTCCCGACCGGAGTCTGGCTGTCATGTCCGACCCTTCCCTGACCGGCTCCTCAATGGCTGGTCTTTCCCCGGCTGAACAAGATCTCAGCGGTGGCTGCCTCTGCGGCGCGGTCCGCTACCAGCTGGCCGGGCCCTTCGGCCACATGTTTCACTGCCACTGCACGCACTGCCGCAAGCACCACGGCGCGCCGTTTGCGACGTGGGTGGCAAGCCCGCTCGCTGGCTACCGCGTGCTGGCGGGCGAGGAGCGGATCGGCAGCTTCGCGTCGTCGCCGACCTGGACGCGCAACTTCTGCCGGGACTGCGGGTCGGTGCTGCCAACACGGGTGCCGGACCACGGCATGGTGGCCAGCCCGGCGGGCAACCTGGAGGGCGATCCGGGCTGCCGGCCGGAGCAGCATATGTTCGTGGCCTCGAAGGCTCCCTGGTACCGGATCACCGACGGCCTGCCCACTCACGCGGCCTACCCACCGGGCAGCGGGGTGGAACCCGTCACGCGGCCGGCACCCGGGTCGCCGACGCCCGGCTGCACGGGGGGCAGCTGCCTTTGCGGGCAGGTGGCCTGGGAGTACGAAGGTACGCCGCTGCGGATGCTGAACTGCCACTGCTCGCGCTGCCGCCGCGCCCGCAGCGCCGCGCACACCACCAACATCTTCGTCCCGCTGGCCAGGTTCCGCTTCCGTCACGGCGAGGACCTGGTCCGGGATTTTCCGCTGCCGGGAGCCCGCTACTTCGGCGTGGCTTTCTGCACGGCCTGCGGCAGCGGCGTGCCGCGCAAGTCGGTGGCGCGGGGCGCGGCGGTGATCCCGGCCGCGGCGCTCGATACCGACCCGGGCACCGGGCCGAGCGCGCACATCTTCGTGGATTCCCGGGCCGGCTGGTTCGAGATCACGGACGACCTGCCCCGCTATGCGGAAATGCCGCCGTGATGTGCGGCCGGACCGCCAGCCAGTCCCGCCGCCCGGTCCGGACGCTGCTGCTGGTCCTGCCCGTATTGCTGCTGTCGGGCTGCGCCCTGCAGCCCCGGCTCCCGCCCGCGGCGATCACGCCCGCCCAGCTCCTCGACGGCCGGCCGCTCACGGCCGGCCAGGAGCCGCCACCCCTGCCGGCTGTCGACATCCTCGGTGTGGACGACGCGATGCGCCGCTTCGTGGCGGGGCAGAGGGCGTCCGGCGGGTCGGCCCGCTGGCGGCTGCGGGAGTTGCTGCGGGTTCTCCTGCACCAGGAGGGCTTCGTCATCGAGTACCAGGAGCGCACCTACACCGCCGCCGAGGCCTTTCGCCTGAAGCAGGCCAATTGCCTGGCTTTTACCAACCTGTTCGTGGCGCTGGCCAGGGAGGTGGGTCTGACCGTCCATTACCAGGAAGTGGACGTGCCGCCGGACTGGTCTCGCAGCGGCGACAGCCTGGTCCAGAACCGTCACATCAACACTGTCGTCGACATCGGCCGCCGGCAGGAGCAGATGGTCGACTTCAACATGGACGATTTTCGCGCGTCCTACGACCGGCGCGCGATCAGTGACGACCGGGCGCGCGCCCACTACTACAGCAACATTGGTGTCGAGCGGATGGTGGCGGACGAGCCGCTGCCTGCGCTGCTGAATTTCCGCAAGGCCATCGCCGCCGACGCGTCTTTCGTGCCGGCCTGGATCAACCTGGGGTCGCTTTACCAGCATGCGGGCGCCCAGGAGTGGGCGGAAGCCGCCTGGCAGCACGCGCTCCGGCTCGCGCCCCGGGAGTTCGTGGCGCTGAGCAACCTGGAACAGCTCTACCGGGCCAGCGGCCGTGTCGCGCTGGCCGACGGGATCCGCGGCCAACTCGTCCGGCACCGGCAGCAGAATCCCTACTACCGCTATCAGCAGGCCGAGGCGGCGTTGGCCGCCGGCAATTATCCGGCGGCGATCAGCCACCTCCGCTTTGCCATAGCGCGCAAGCCCAACGAGGACCGTTTCTACGCGCTGCTCGGACTCGCCTTCTTGCGGCAGGGTGACGTCACTTCAGCCCAGCGCTGGCTGGCCCGCGCGGCGGAGGTCGCCGGCGATGACGAGCTCAGGAATGCCTACCACGGCAAGCTGGAACTGCTGCGCCGGCAGCAACTGAATTTGCCTCCCCTCGGTTCCTGAGCGCCTGTCAGAACTTCCACAGTACGCCCAGGTTGGGCACGAAGCGGGGCCAGTAGTCGACACTCCGTCGCAGTTCCGGTGAGCCTGTGCCTGTGTCCACCACCGTGTACTCCGCGCAGCAGGGGTTCTTCAGCCCCAGCAGGTTGGTGACCTCGAAAAAGGCCAGCACTTGCCCGGCGCCCACGTCGAAGGCATAGCCGGCGCGCAGGTCCAGCGAGCTGAAGTCGGCGAAGCGCGCCGCGTTCCGGGCGCCCACAACGACCTCCGGGTCCGGGCCCGTGGTGAGCGCCGCCGCGGTCGTGGGCCAGCCGGTGTGCCAGGTGCCCGCGAGGGCGAGGTCCCAGGGTCCCCGGTTCCAGCTGATGCCCCCGTTGAAGGTGTGGCGCTGGTCCCAGCTCCTCGGCCCGTCACTGCGATCGATGGTTTCTTCCGCCCGGGACCAGGTGTAGCCGAGCCACCAGCCCCAGGGGTCGGAGGACCGGTTGCGGAGCAGGAATTCGACGCCCCGCACCAGCCCGTCTGTCGGCGCCACCCGCACCCGGTCCGTGCGGAGCTCGGGCAGGAGGACCAGCGGGTCGAAGAGATTCTCGTACCGGGGCTTCAGCTCCTGGTAGCCCTTGTAGTACGCCTCGATCCGCGCCGAAAGATTTTCCGCGAAATTGTGCTCGATGCTGAGGATGAAGTGGTCCGCACGCTGGGCCTGGAAAAAGTTCCCGACGCCGTCTTCCAGCTGCAGCTCGTTGATGCCCTGCGCCTGGTAAAAGCGGCCCCAGCTGGCCCGGACCTGGGTATCCGGCGACAGGTCGTAGAGGAGGTTGGCCCGGGGGCTCAGCTGCGTACCGCCGCCCACCCGGTCGTAGGTCTGGTTGTCCCAGCGCAATCCCAGCTCGCCCGTCAGCGCCGTGCTGATCCGCCACCGGGCCGCGACGAAGGCGCCGGTCTGGCTGCCATCCGGTGCGACCGCCGCGTCCCGGACAAGCGTTTCCGCTGAGCTGCCCGGGAAGGGATAGCCGGCCGTCGTTTCGAGGCGGCTCGCATACACGTAATCCGCGGTGAGCAGGGCCGCATCCAGGCCGGCCCGCCAGCGCAGGGAATCGTCGCCCTGTTCCACCTCGAGCCGGAGGAGCACGCTGTTGGCGTCACGCTGGTCGCTGACGGCACCGCTGATGCGACCTGCGTCGTCCACCGTGCCGGTCCGGTCCTTCTCGACCCCGGTCCAGGCGAGCAGGGCCCGGGCCCGCAGGTCGTCGGACCAGGCGTGCTCCAGCGTGGTCCACAGGTAGATGTTCCGGTCCCTCGTCCTGGCGAATTCTGTTTGCCCGCTGTTGTTGATGTTGACCTGGTCCTCGGCATAGAGAGCGTGCGCAGCCACCGTGGTCCGGTCGTCCAGGGCGTACTCCGCCTTCAGGAAGGAGTCGATGTAGCGCGGGTCGCCCAGGTCGCTCTCGGCCAGGTTGAGTACCTGTGAGAGGTTGCTGCGCCTCGCCGCGGCCAGCCAGCGGCCACGGCCGTCCGCAAAGGTGCTGCCAGCCAGAGCGTTCAGGTGGTAGAGGGACAGGCCGACGGCGTAGCTTCCGTCGGCCGCCGGGTCCACGGACCGGGCATCGATCACTGCGCTCATGCGTCCGCCGTAGTCCACGGGAAAGCCGCCGGCGTAGACATCCAGGTCCGCCACGATCTCCCCGTCCAGCACGCTGACCGGGCTGAAGAAATTCCTCAGGTGGAACGGTTCCAGCAGTGGCATCCCGTCCAGGTAGATCTCGGTCTCGTTTTCCTCGCCGCCGCGGATGTGGGCAAGGCCCGAGAGCCCGTTGCTGGCGGCGCCCGGCAGCCGGTGCACGGCGCGCAGCGGCTCGTCGGCCATCTTCGGCAGGCGGCGGAGCTCGTCCTGGGTGAGGAAGGTGCGGCCCTCCGGGGCGGCCCTGGCCAGGTTGTACTGACTGGCGGTGACGATCACTTCCTCGAGCGCGGTGGCCGGCGCTGCCAATCGCCGGGAAACCTGACTGGCCCCGGGCGCGCCGGCATCTGCTGCCGCCCGGACGATGATCCAGGTTCCCGGGCCGACGCTCTGCGTCTTCAGCCGGTGCGGTGCCAGGATCTCGTCGACGAGCGCAATGCCGGCGCTGGCCACGGGTTCCGTCAGTACGCGGAGTTCCGCCGGCACCAGTTCATCGTTGTAGACGAGAGTGATACCCGCCGACTGCAGTTCCTGGAGCACGGCCCGGACAGGCTGGCCCGCGTAGCCGGTGGCGCCTACGACCGGAGTGATCACCCCTGCCAGCAGGAGCAGGAGCGCCCGGAAGGCACTGGCACAGGGGCGAACGGGAAGCATCCGGCGGCAACGATACCAGCACTGGCGGAGCGCGGTCTTCGTGGTCGGCAGGCAGCTTACTGGTCGGTGGCTTACTGGCCGGCAGGTCGCGCCGCCCGCTCGCGAAACACGACGATGCACGCGAGCATGAACACCACCAGGGCCAGGGACGCGGAGTAGCGGCTCAGGGCGAGGCCACCGCTGGCGACGGGCTTGTCGAGGAAATCGCCCACGACTGCGCCGAGCGGCCGGGTCAGGATGAAGGCGCCCCAGAAGAGCGCGGTCCGGGAGATTTTCGTGAACAGGTAGGCCAGCACGATGACGCCCAGCAGTCCGCTGAAGAGAATGGCCGCGCCCGTGTAGCCGTAGCCCGCGGTGTCGGCCGTCCAGTCGCCCAGCGCCGTGCCGAGCGTCTGGGAGAACATGATCGTCATCCAGTAGAAGCCTTCCGCCCTCGCGGACCGGACGGTGTTGACCGATATGGAGCCAAGTGACCAGTGCCAGGCCGCGAGGCTCGCCATCAGCAGCGCGGCGAGGAGGGCGCTCCCGCCGGCATAGCCGATGCCGAGCGAGCGGTCGGCGAAATCGGCGAGGGTAGTGCCGACGGTCGTCGTGGCGACGATGGTCGTCCAGTACAGGGAGGGGTGGAAGCGCGTGGCTCGCACCTGGGCGTACACCGCGACGAGGAATACCGCGGCGAACAGGCCCGTAGCGACCAGGTACCCCAGGCCCATCGACATCGACACCGCGTCGCCGCCGGTCTCGCCCAGCGTAGTGGCCGCGATCTTGATGACCCAGAACAGCAGCGTGACTTCGGGAACCTTGCTCTCGGTCAAAAGGAACTACCTGCTGACCGCGGCGCGTGCTGCGGACGAAATGGTCAGCTGGCCGCCCGCGTCCGCATAGCTCAGGCTGGTCGTCGCCATCACCGCCGCCAGGGCCTCGTCCGGCGCCAGGCCCGCGACCGAGCCGCGCAGGATGATCTGCCCGGCGGCCGCTTCGACGCCGGGCGAGTCATAGGCCAGTTCGCGCCCGGTCTCCCGGCACACCCAGGCCAGGAATTCCGACAGGGGCCGGTCCTCGATTGCGAAGGGCGGCGTGACCCCTGCAATCCAGTTCCAGCGGGGGTCACGCTTGCCGACCGTGCCCCGGGCCACGGTTCCGGTGTCGGTGATCCCGAGTTGTTCGCCGGCCTGCAGGAGGTTGCGGGCCCCGGCCGCGCCGGCGCCTTCCACGGCTACCTCGCCCTCGCGCACGCTGACCAGCATCTGCTGCGCTGACACCCGCACCTCGTACTGGGTGCCGAGGTGCCGCGTGCTGCCGAATGCGGAGTCGATGCGCATACCCGGGCCCACCGACGGGCGTTGGCCCGCGTCCAGGTACACGGCGCCGCGCTCGACGACGAGGCGGTCAACGCCCGCCAGGGCGATGCGCGTGTCGGTGTCGAGGCGCAGCGTCACGCCCCGGGGCAGGGTGAGCGCGGCCCGGCCGGCCGGGCCGGTCACGAGGCGCTCGCCCGCGGCCAGCGCCTGCCCCTGCACGACTGGCTGCCAGCTGCCGGCCGTGCCGGCTTCCACCGGGCCGCTTTGCCGGCTCAGGGTGGCGACGATGGGTGCCGGCGCCTCGCTGCCGGGGCGGAAGGCGGAGAAGGCCAGGGCCGCCACGGCGAGGCTCGCTGCCACGGCCAGGGCGGGCCGCTGCCAGCGGCGCACGGGCACGGCGCGGGCCGGGGTCACCGCGGCGCGCCACTCGGCGGCCACCGCGAGCCGGATGCGCGCACGCACGTCCGTCGTCGCTTCGGCCTCTGGCGCCATCCCCTTGAGGAGACCCTGCAAGGCCTCTTCCTCGCCCGGCCGCAATTCCTGATTGTTGCTGTTCATGACGTTTGTCGCTCCTGGCGGACCGGCCCGCGCTCAGCCGAGGCTGGCCAGCACGTCCCCCGACGCAGCGCCAAACACGGCTTCCACCGCGTCCCGGAAAGCCACCCGTGCCCGCGCGAGCAGCGACTGGGCCGCAGTCGTCCCGATGCCGAGCTCCACGCCGATCTCGTCCACGGAGAGGCCTTCCACGTATTTCATCTCCAGCGCGTCCCCGTAGCGCGGCGGCAGCCGGTCGAGAATAGTCCTGATCAGCTGCCGGACCTCGGCCTGGCTGTAGCGGTTCGCCGGCTCCTCGCCGGCCGGTGCCGCGATGGCATCGACCGCCGCCCGCACCTCCGGGCTGTCGTCGATGCGCACGATCCGCTCGGCGTGCCGGCCTTCCCGCCGCAGGTGGTCCACGACCTCGTGCCGGCAGATCTGGCAGACCCAGGTGAAGAGGGAGGCCTCGCCGCGGAAATCCTTCAGGTTGCGCATGGCCTTCACGAGCGTCGCTTGCACCACCTCGGCGGCGGCCTCGGTGTCGCTGTTCAGGCGCGGCAGCGCAAAGCGGTAGACCCGGGGAAAGTAATCGTCAAAGAAGGCCGCGAAGGCTCTCTCGTCCCCCTTCAGCATCCGCCGTACCAGGTCCATCGACTCGTTCACGGGTCCGTCCCGGTCAGTTGTCATGGTTGGACGTGCCGCGGGGCTCTATTCAATCGCGGTGGTCAATTGCGGCCGGAGCGCGGCCCCACGGGCCGCCAGGGTCGTCATTCCGCCATCCATTCGTAGCCGGAACCCGCCAGGGCGTCCCGCACGGCGTCCAGCGTTGTGACGATCTCCGGCAGCGGCTGGGGCGTGGTGCGGTGGTAACGCACGGCGGGCGTCCCGGGCTCGAGGCCGAGGTGCCGGCACACCTTGCGGTAGCCCACCAGCGGGTCCTGCTCGATGTCGTCCTCGTAGCTGAGGCGGAGCGGTCCGTCGCCGGCGAGGGCTGCGTCGAGCTGGTCGAACTGGGCATCCCAGTCCCGCAGGTAGTCGAGCAGCGGCTGGGCGTCGCCGTCGATGCAGACCCGCTCCGGGTTGATCGCGAGCCTCACCAGCGGCACCGGGCTGCCTGGCCGCGCGAACCAGCGGCCCCGCTGGCGGGCGGCCAGGCTCGAGACGATCTTGCGCAGGTAGTTCTTCCGGCGCAGCACGATGAAGCGGCAGGTGCCACCGGCGGCTTCCGCGCGGAGCTCGTTGAGGAAGGCCTCCAGCGGCACGCCGTGGTCGTGCAGGTGGTAGAACTTGGCTTCGACGCCGGCCACCGGTTTCGTCACGCCGGGCAAGCGGGTGCGGAGCCGGCGGATCAGCTCGCTGCCGGCGCCCGCTGGCGCGGTCTGCTCGCGGAATTCCGCCCACTCGTGGATCTCGCCCAGCCAGCGTACGGCCGGGTGCTGGTCGAGCAGGTCGCCGAGCACGGTGCTGCCGCAGCGGCCGATGTGGAAGGTCGTCACCAGTTGCTGCACGGAAGGGGCGCCCCTGCGCGTGGCCGTAGCGCCGCGGATCAGGGCGTCTTCACGGGCCGGTAGGTCCCGTCGAAGATCGCCTGCCAGGTCTTGCCGCCGTCCCGCGAAATTTCCCACAACTGGCGGACCGACGCGTCGGGCGGGTCGGTCCAGCTGATGCGGTTGCGGACCGGCTTGCCGTCCTCTACCGAATCGCCCTCCAGCAGCATTGCGCCGTAGCTCATCCCGCCTTCCAGTTCGAGTGTCGTGCCCTCGCGCCAGACCCAGAACTGCCGCCACTTGCCGCGGCCCGTGTCAAAGAAATTCAGGCTCGTGCCCGCGCTGCCGGAGCGCCCCGCCCAGGTTTCCTGCAGCACGCAGCCGTCCAGGACCGGCTCGACGCGGCTCCGTCCGGCGACCGAGCCGTCGGCATTCGTCACCTCCCAGCTGCCAATCCAGAAGTTGAACTGGCTGGAGCGGGGGTCCGGGCAGGCGGGCTCGGCCGCGTGCAGCGGGGTAACGCTGGCGAGCAGCGTGCCGGCGGCGAGCAGGGTCTTCAGGTGGCGCATGCAGCTTCTCCCGGTGACGCTGGCACTGTAGCGCGAACGGCCTGTCGACGGCCCCACCCTGCTGGTACAGACTGGCGGCATGGCGGTCCGCGACATCCTGATAATGGGCGATCCCCGGTTGCTGAAAGTGGCCGCGCCCGTGACGCAGTTCGACACGGCCGGGCTGCACAGCCTGGTGGCGGACCTCTTCGAGACCATGGCCGCGGCCAACGGCGCCGGCCTGGCGGCGCCGCAGATCGGTGTGGACCTGGCGGTCGTGATCTTCGGCTTCGAGCACAACGAGCGTTATCCCGAGGCGCCTGCCGTGCCCCGGACGGTGCTCGTCAACCCGGTCATCGAGCCGCTGTCGGGCCTGGAGGAAGAGGACTGGGAGGGCTGCCTGTCCGTGCCCGGCATGCGCGGCGCCGTGCCCCGCTGGGCCCACATCCGCTACCGGGGCTTCGACCCGTACGGCCGGCCCATCGACCGGGAGGCGGAGGGCTTCCACGCCCGGGTGGTCCAGCACGAATGCGATCACCTCGTCGGCACGCTGTACCCGATGCGCATCCGCGACTTCACCCGCTTCGGCTACACCTCGGTGCTGTTCCCGGAGCTGGAGGGCGCGGGGGACGACTAGCCGGTGAGCGTGTCCAGTTGCTCCGCCAGCTGCTTCGGCGCCGCGAAGAACGGCGAGTGGCCCGTCGGCAGGGTCAGCACCTTCTCGCAGGGCGAGGCGGCCACCATCTGCTCCTGCAGGAACAGGGGCAGCACCACGTCCCGGGAGCAGTGCACGTAGGCCCGCGGCACGCGGCCAAAGCGCTCCGCCGTGACCTGCACCGCCTGGAACATGGCCGCGATCGGCTCGGGGCCCACGTGAGCTGCCGCGAAGGCGAGGTTGTCCGACGGGCAATCGGCGTAGAACAGCTCCTCGAGCCGCGCCGGGTCGACGGTTACGCACTTGCCGTCCGGGGTCCGCAGCGACGCCGCGTTCAGGGGGTTGTCCGGGTCCGCGCTGCAGATCCTGACCAGCGAATCCCCGTCCCGGGGCAGGAAGGCGGTGACGTACACCAGTCGCCGCAACTGCTCCGGCATTTCCTCTGCCACCGCGCTGATCACGAGGCCGCCCAGGCTGTGACCCACCAGGACGACGTCACCGCCCGAGGCCCGCACCACGTCGCCGACCTTCCGCGCGTAGGTCGCCAGCGTCTGGGCGCCAGGATCCCCCCGGTCGCTGCCGTGACCCGGCAGGTCCGGTGCCAGAACCTCGTGACCGCGCGCCCGCAGCAGGGGCGCCAGGTGCAGCCAGCACCAGCCGCCGTGCCATGCGCCGTGTACCAGCACTACTGTGGCCATGGTTGCCTCCTCGTTTGAGCCGGAGCCGAAAAGCTGCGATTCTCCCGGTCGTTACTGCCGGAGCGCAATTCGATGAAACTGTACTTCAGTCCTGGCGCCTGTTCCCTGGCCTGCCACATCACGCTCTTCGAGGCGGGCCTGCCCTTCACCGGGGACAAGGTGGACATGCGCAGCCGCCAGACCAGCGACGGCAGGGATTTCCGGGCGATCAATCCGAACGGCTATGTGCCTGCGCTGGAACTCGACGACGGGGAAGTCCTGAGCGAGGGCCAGGCGATCCTGCAGTACCTGGCCGACCGGAAGCCTGCCGCGGAGCTCGCGCCGCCGCCCGGCACCATGCCCCGCTACCGGCTCATCGAGTGGCTGAGCTTCATCTCCTCCGAGCTGCACAAGGGCTTCGGTCCGTTGCTGCGGCCCGGTGGTCCCGAGGACGCGAAGGCCGCCGTCCGCGACCGGCTCAGCCAGCGACTGGCGCACGTGGCCAACCACCTCGCGAGCCGCCAGTACCTGGTGGGCGAGCATTTCACGGTGGCCGACGCCTACCTCTACACGATCCTCACCTGGACGCGGATCGCCGGCATCGACCTCGCCGCCTGGCCGGTGCTGGTGGCTTACCGGGACCGGGTGCAGCAGCGGCCGGCCGTGCAGGCGGCCCGGCAGGCCGAGGGGCTGCAGGCCTGATTCAGAGCCGGCGCGATTGATTGCCGGGCCAACCGGCGTCTAATTAGTTGGCCAGCGTTGGCCGCACATAGCAGGCCAGCGGTTGGCCGCACAGGGGTTCCTTACCGTTGGATGTCTCGACTCTTTCTGCCGCCCCGCGTCCGGGCGGGCTGCGCGGCGCGCTGGAGCCGCTCGCCTGGTTCGCCGGGCTGGCCCTGCTGATCCTGGTGCTGAGCCGCCTCGGACTTGCCGGCATCTACCGGGAGCGGCTGGCGGCGACGGGCAACGCGGGGCCGCTGTTCCTCATGGGCCTGCGTTTCGACGTGGTGGTCGTGGCGGCGCTGGTCGCCGTGCCGCTGATCGTGCAAATCCTGGCCCCGGCCCGCCTCCTGCTGAGCGCGGGCTGGCGCAGTGTCCTGATTTTCTGGTTCAGCGCCTGGATCCTGGTCCTTACGTTCAACGAGGCCGCGACGCCGGACTTCATGGCGGAGTTCGGGGTCCGGCCGAACCGCCACTACGTGGAGTACCTGGACACGCCGGGCGTCGTACTGAGTACGATCTGGTCCGGCAACCGCGCCAGCCTGCTCACGGGCCTCGGCTTGTCCGCGCTGATGGTCTACCTGAGCCGCCGCATGCTCCAGCGCGTCCCGGTGGCCGGCAAGGGCCCGTCGCTCTGGGTCCGCGCGTTCCTGCTGCTGCCGCTGCTCGTCGCCTTGGTCTACGGCGTGCGGGGCAGCCTGGGCCACCGGCCGATCAGCGTGAGCAACGCCGCCCTGACCACCGATGTGACCGTCAATGACCTTGCCCTGAACTCCACTTACTCCGTGGCCTATGCCGTGCGCCAGCTGGGCGAGGAGCGGGACGCGATCCGGGGCTACGGCAACCTGCCGCCGGAGGAAGCCGTCGCCCGGGTGGCCGCCGACATGCAGCTGCCAGCCAGCGCCTTTACCGAGCCCGGCCGGTCGACCCGCTACGTGCTCACGCCCACTGTCCGTCTCGAGCGTAAGCCCAACCTGGTGATCCTGCTGCAGGAAAGCCTCGGTGCCCACTACTTCGCGAGCCTCGGCGGCGAACCGGTCGTGCAGAAGCTGGAGACCTGGCGCTCCCGGAGCTTCTGGTTCGATCAGCTTTACGCCAGCGGCACGCGCTCCGCCCGGGGCATCGAGGCCATCGTCACCGGCTTCCAGCCGACGCGCACGAGCAGCGTGATCAAGCTGGAGGGCGCCCAGCGCGATTTCTTTACCCTCGCCAGCGTGCTGAAGCAGCAGGGCTATCGCACAGAGTTCATCTACGGGGGCGACGCCAGCTTCGACAACATGCGCCGATTTTTTCTCGGCAACGGCTTCGACCGGGTGATCGACCAGGGCGACCTGCAGGCCAACGCGAAGTTCACCACCACCTGGGGTGTCTCCGACGAGGACCTCTACGCCCGGGTGCACCAGGAAGTGAGCCAGTACGAAAAGGACGGCCAGCCGTTCTTCACACTGGTCTTCAGTACTTCGAACCATCCCCCCTACGACTTTCCAGACGGGCGGATCGAGCTCTACGAGCAGCCGAAGCAGACGCTCCGCAATGCGGCCCGCTACGCGGACTTCGCGGTGGGCAGCTACCTGGAGCAGGCAGCGGGTTCAACGTACTGGGGCAACACGCTGTTCACCGTGGTGGCCGACCACGAGAGCCGCACCGTTGGCACCCAGCTGGTGCCGATCTTCAGCTTCCACATTCCCGGCTTCATCACCGGTGGTCCGGTGCAGCCGCGCATCGTGGGCCGCCTCGCCAGCCAGATCGACTTGCTGCCGACGACCTTGTCCCTGATGGGACTCGGTGTGACTCTGCCCGCCACCGGCATGGACCACAGCCGCACGGACCTGGTTGGTCCCGGTCACGCGATGATGCAGTTCAACGAGGACGCTGCCTGGCGCGTCGGCGATCGCGTCGCGATCCTGATGCCCCACAAGCCGGTGCAGCAGTTCCGGATCGAGGGCACCGAGCTGCTGCCCGTCGCCCCCGACCCGGACTTCACCCGGGACGCGCTCGCCCAGACCCAGCTGCCGATCCAGGCCTACAAGGGGCGCTGGTACCGCTGAGTGACGAGTGAAACCGCGGTGACGACGACCATCACCGCGCAGCCCGCCGCCGCCGCCAGCCGGACCGCGTGGCTCGTTTCCAGCGTCTGCAGGACGATGCCGAGGGACGCCCAGGCAAAGACCGCCGTGTAGATGGCATCCCGTGTCCGCACACCGACGGCCGTGTAGATGGCGGTGGCGGTCACTACCGTGAGGATCGCCCAGTCATCCATCGGCAGGTTGAAGGGGTACAGGCGCAGGTCGTAGAACCAGGCCGCCAGGTTGGCAAGAATCGCCGTGGTGATCCAGCCGAAGTACAGGCTGAAGGGCATGTCCACGCAGACGCGCTCGGCCGTGGAGGCCGGTGCCGTGGCCCGCAGGCGGACATACACCACCAGCAGGCTGCCCAGCAGGACGGCCATCAGCGCGAAACTCGCGGCGATGTACCCGTAGTGCCACATGAAAATCCACGCGGCGTTGGCGATGCAACTGACCACGTACGCCAGTTCGATGCCACGCACCCGGGCCGACTTCTCCGGTGGGACGCGCGCCGCGAAGACACCAAAGGTGATCAGGCCCAGGTAGATCAGGCTCCAGATCGCGAACACCCAGCCGGCGGGCGTGAAGCCCGTCGGGTACCGCGCGCTGATTTCCCCGGTGTTGACCCCGTTGATGGGCAGGATGTTGGCCGCGGCATTGACGCCGATCACGACCACCGTTGCGAGAAGAGCCAGGTACTTGCGCATCGCCGTACTCCCTTGTTGCGATCAGTTGATGCTCACCGGCAGGGCCAGCGCGACGACGCCGGAGCGCCAGTTGAGTTTACGCGACCGCAGACTGCCCGCCACTCCTCCACTTGTCGCAATTTGGCGGCTAAATCCCGACTATCCCGGTAGCATGAGGCGATAATCCTTCCAGTGACTAACCTGATCTATCTCGTCACAGGCGCCACGAATGGCATCGGCAAGGCCACGGCGCTGGCGCTCGCGGAGCGGGGCGCGACCGTCATCCTGCACGGTCGTGACCGGGCCAGGCTCGACGCCACGCTGGCGGAGCTGCGCGCCGCCACTGGCAACCCGGCACTGCATCCGGTGCTGGCGGATTTCGCCGCGCTCGAGGAGGTGGCGGGGCTCGCCGGGCGCGTCCGCACGGATTTCCCGGGCCTCAACGTGCTCATCAACAATGCCGGCCTGCTCACGGACCACCGGCAGACGAGCAGGGACGGCTTCGAGCTGACGTTCGCAGTGAACTACCTGGCGCCCTTCCTGCTGACTCTCAGCCTGCTGGACACGCTCAGGACCAACGCCCCGGCGCGCATCGTCCACGTGGCGTCAACGGCGCTCGGCGGCGGGGCCGTGGACTTTGCCAACCTGCAGCTGGAGCACGGCTTCGACGGCTGGCAGGCCTATGCCAACAGCAAGCTGATGAACGTGCTGTTCAGTCATCACCTGGCGGGCACGCTGGCGGGCAGCGGGGTGGTGAGCAACGCGCTCTGCCCGGGGCTGATCGACACCAATTTCTTTCACACCAACACTCTCTTCGCCGGCGGTGCCTATGAGCGTCTGCGGACCGGGATGCGCCCGCCGGCGGAAGGGGCGCTGATGCCGTTGTACCTGGCGACCGACCCGGAGGCCGGGAAGATGTCCGGCACCTTCCATGTCCGCCAGGGCCGTGACGGCCGGCGCAGCGTGCCGCTCGCCTGGGACCGGGCCGTGGCGGCGGAACTCTGGACGCGCAGCCTGGAGCATGTCCGGCGGTGGTATCCCTTAACATCGCGGGCATGAATCAGCCCGCGTTGCCCCCGCCCGGACCCGAGCGTCTGATGGCGCTCAGCCCCTTCGCCGCCGACATCGTCGTGCGCTACCCGGAACTGCTACCGGAACTCGAGGCCAGCGGCCGCCTGACCCGTACCCTGGCCCCGGGGGAGTTCCCCGCGCTGCTGGCCGCGGCACTCGCCGACGTCAGTGGCGACGACGGCTTTCTCCGGGCGCTGCGCCTGTTCCGGCACCGGGAGCTTATGCGGATCGTCTGGCGGGACCTGAACGAGGGGGTGGAGTACACCGAGACACTCCGGGATCTCTCGGACCTGGCCGATGCCGCCATCAATGCCGCGCTCGGTTACTCCGACGGCCTGCTGAGGGCCCGCTACGGCGAGCCCCGGGGCGAGAATGGCGCGGCCTCGGGGGTCGGCATCGTCGCCATGGGCAAGCTCGGGGGCCACGAGCTCAATTTCTCGTCCGATGTGGATCTCGTGTTCCTCTACTCGTCGGCGGGCGAGACTAACGGCGCCCGGACGCTCAGCAACGAGGAGTACTTCCGCTTCGTCGCCCAGCGGGTGATCGACCTCCTTAGCCGGAACACGCCGGACGGCTTCGTCTACCGGGTCGATGTGCGCCTGCGGCCCTTCGGCAGCGCGGGCCCGCTGGCCGTCAGCATCGCCGCCCTGGAGGGCTACCTCCTGCAGAACGGCCGGGACTGGGAGCGCTACGCGTGGATCAAGGCCCGGGTGGTCAACGACTGGGTGGACAGCCAGTACCTCTACGGGGACGTGCTGCGGCCCTTCGTCTATCGGCGCTACCTGGACTACGGCGTGTTCAGTTCGCTCAGGGAGATGAAGGCGCTCATCGAGGCCGAGGTGGCCAAGAAGGAGTTTCGCGGCAACCTCAAGCTCGGTCCCGGCGGCATCCGGGAGATCGAGTTCATCGCCCAGGCCCTGCAGCTGGTCCGCGGCGGCACCGTGGCGCCGCTCCGGGAGCGGCAGTTGCTGAAGGCGCTGCCCGCACTCGTCCAGGCCGGCTGCCTGCCGGAACGGGACGCGGCCGAGCTCACGGCGGCCTACCGCTACCTGCGCCTCGCGGAGAACCGGATCCAGGCACTCTACGACCGCCAGACCCACGACCTGCCCGGTGATCCCGACGACCAGCGCCGGCTGGCACTGGCGATGGGTTGCCCGGACTGGGCCGCGTTCCTCGCTGCGCTCCAGGTGCACCAGGACGCGGTGGCCCGCCACTTCCGGGACATCGTCTTTCGCGGCACCAGCGGCAATGGCGCCGACGAGGATGAAGGCCCGGTCCCGCAGCCCGAGGCGGAACTTGCCCGCGTCTGGCTGGTGGAATCGGCACCGGAGCGGCACAGGCAGCGCCTTGCCGACGCCGGCTTCAGTGACCCGGCCGCCGCGCTGGAGCGGATCCTCCGCCTGCGGGACGGCGGGCTGCCGCAGCGCCTGGACCAGCCCGGCCGGCAACGCCTCGACGCGCTCGTCCCGGCGATGCTGCGGGTGGCGAGTCGGCAGGCCGAGGCGGCCCGGGCGCTGGACGGCATGGTGCTGATCCTGGAGGCCATCGGCCGCCGCTCCGCCTACTTTGCGCTGCTGAACGAAAACCCCGCCGCGCTGGAACGCCTCGTGGGCATCTGCGCGGACAGCGAGTTCCTGGCGCGGCTGGTGGCCACCCACCCGCTGCTGCTGGACGAGTTGCTGGATCCCGGCGTCTTCGACCAGGCCCCGTCGCGGCAGGAGCTGGCCGCGGATCTCGAGCTGCGGCTCGTCCGCGCCGGGACCGACGACGAGGAAGCCCGGCTCGACGCCCTGCGCAATTTCCAGCAGGCCGCCATCTTTCGAGTCGCCGTCGTCGATCTCACCGACGTGCTGCCGCTGATGAAGGTCAGCGACCGGCTCACGGACATCGCCGAGCTGGTGCTGGAGGCGGCGCTGGCGCTGGCGTGGCAGGAACTGGCCGCGCGCCACGGGGAACCGCAGTGCACGGTTGACGATGGCGGCACCCGGGCGGCCCGCTTTGCGATCGTGGCCTACGGCAAGCTGGGCGGGCTCGAGCTCGGCTACAGCTCGGACCTGGACATCGTGTTCCTGCACGACTCGGCGGGCGAACAGCAGCAGACCAATGGCGCCCAGCCCCTCGACAACGCGATGTTCTTCTCCCGCTTGACGCGCCGGATCATCAGCATCCTCACGATGCACACCACCTCGGGCAAGCTCTACGAGGTGGACATCCGGCTGCGCCCGAGCGGCCAGTCCGGGCTGCTCGTCTCGAGCCTGACCGCCTTCGACCTCTACCAGCGCCAGGACGCCTGGACCTGGGAGCACCAGGCCCTGCTGCGGAGCCGGGCCGTGGCCGGCGACAAGGGCGTGAAGGCCGCTTTCGAGCAGCTGCGGGTCAAGGCGCTGACCAACTACGTGCGCCGCGAGAATCTCGCCACCGAGGTGCTGGAGATGCGCCAGCGGATGCGGGACGAGCTGTCGAAGGGCACGCCGGAGCTGCTCGACGTGAAGCAGGACCCGGGCGGCATCACCGACATCGAGTTCCTGGTCCAGTACCTCGTGCTGCGGGAAGCGGCCCGCTACCCGGACCTGGTGCGCTGGTCCGACAACATCCGGCAGCTGGAGGCCCTGGCCGCCCACGGCATCCTGGCCCCCGCCGACGCCGAGGAGCTGGCGGAGACCTACCGCAGCTACCGGCAGCGCATTCACCACCTGAACCTGGCGGGCGAGACCGGCCTCGTGCCACGGGAGGAGGTGGCGGCCCTGACCGCCACGGTGGTCCGTCACTGGCGGGCAGTGTTCTATACTAATTCTCCCGCCCCTGCCGAATGACGCTCATGGCTCCGACCAAGGCCCAACCGGTTGCCGACAACGCCCTCGTCCAGCCGAATGCCGAGAGCCGCTACTCGGTCACGGAGAACGACCTGCCGCTGTCCTGCCCGATGCCCGGCATGTACCTGTGGAATTCCCATCCGAAGGTCTACCTCGCCATCGAGGAGACGGGCCGGGCGAAGTGTCCCTACTGCGGAGCGAACTACGTCCTGACCCGGAACCCGTGAGCGGGCCACTGACCCACCTCAATCTCGCCCGCGGCTTTCGCGGCGGCGAGCGGCAGACCGAACTCCTGATTCGCGGCCTCGCGGCCCTCGGCTGGACCCAGCGCCTGGTGGCCCGCCGTGGCGAGCCGCTCGCGGCCCGCTGCCGGGACGTGCCGGGCCTCCGGATCACGGAGGCAGGGGCGGGCGTTGCCGGTGCCTTCGGGGCGTTGCGTGGCGCGGGCCTCGTGCACAGCCACGAGGGGCGGGGCGTCCAGGCGGCCTGGCTCAACCGGGTCCTGCGGGGCACGCCTTACCTCGTCACTCGCCGCGTGCAGAAGGTGCCCCGCCGCTCGCTGCTGAACCGCCGGCTGTACGGCTCCGCGGCGGCCATCGTCGCGATCTCCGAGGCCATCCGCCGCTCGCTCGGCGAGTTCGAGGCACGCCTGCCCGTCACGGTGATTCCCAGCGCGGGCGGCAGCCTGCCGGTGAGGATCGGCAACGTGGAGCGCTTGCGGGCGAGCTTTGGCGGCGACTTCGTGGTTGGCCATGTCGGTGCGCTGGACGACTCCACCAAGGGGCAGCTGCAGATCATCGGGCTCGCCCGGCGCTGGCAGTCGGCCCGGCCTGGCGTGCGCTTCGTGCTTGTCGGCTCGGGGCCGGACGAGGCCCGCTTCCGGGCGGCGGCCGCCGGTCTCGATAACCTGCTCTTCGCGGGCCAGGTCGACAACGTGGGTGATTACCTCGCCGCCTTCGACCTGCTCGTCTACCCGTCTCGCCACGAGGGTCTCGGCTCGACGCTGATCGACGCGCTGGAGGTGGGTCTGCCGGTGGTCGCCACCGGGGTTGGCGGCATACCGGAAATCATCCAGGACGGGGAAAACGGGCTGCTGGTGGCACCAGACGACCCGGCGGCGCTCGAGGCGGCGGTGGCGGCCTTCTTCGACCACGGACTGCGTACCCGGGTGGCGAGCGCTAACCGGCTGCGGGCGAGAGATTTTTCCGCCGCCACGATGACCGGCCGCTACGCACGCCTGTACCGGGAGCTGGCGGCCCGCCAGAATGCCGGGGTCACGTTGCCCGAGAGTTTCTCCCCATGATCATCGTCACCGGCGGCGCCGGCTTCATCGGCAGCAACCTGGTCCGGGCCCTAAACGGGGCCGGCCACACCGACATCCTCGTCGTGGACGACCTGCGGGACGCCCGCAAGATCCTCAATCTTTCCGACTGCCAGATCGCCGACTACGTGGACATGCACGAGTTCGGGACGCGCATCGCGGCGGGGCACGAGTACTCGTCGAAGCTGGAAGTCATCTTCCACCAGGGGGCCTGCACGGACACGACCGAGTGGAACGGCCTGCTGATGATGCGCTCGAACTACGACTATTCCCGGCACGTGCTCCGTTACGCCACCGAGCGCCGGGTGCCGCTGGTGTATGCCTCGTCCGCGTCCGTCTACGGCGCCGGGCGGGATTTCCGGGTCAGCGAGGACTGCGAGCGGCCGATCAACGTTTACGCGTTTTCGAAGCTGATGTTCGACCGGCACGTGCGGCAGGTGACGGCCTCGTTCCGCTCGCCCGTGGTGGGGCTGCGTTACTTCAACGTGTACGGGCCGGGCGAGGCCCACAAGCAGGGGATGGCGAGCGTCATCCACCACTTCAGGGAGCAGCTGAAGTCCGGCGACGAGATCCGGCTGTTTGCTGGCAGCGACGGCTACGGCGACGGCGACCAGGTGCGGGACTTCATTCACGTGGACGACATCGTGGCGGTGAACCTCTGGGCCTGGCGGCACGGGGCAAAGTCCGGGATCTTCAACCTGGGCACGGGCGAGGCCCGCAGCTTCAACGACGTGGCGCGCGCCGTGATCAAGTGGCACGGGCGGGGCCGCATCCAGTACATCCCGTTCCCGGAGCACCTGCAGGGCAGCTACCAGAGCTACACGCAGGCCGATCTCACGGGCCTCCGGGCCGCGGGCTACGAGGGCGCGTTCATGCCGGTCGAAGAGGGCGTGCCCCGGTACCTGGACGCCGTCGGCTAAGGGAAACGCCGCAGGTGACCGCCACGCTGATCGTCGGGCCCGCCTGGGTTGGTGACATGGTCATGGCCCAGTCGCTGTTCCGGCTACTACGGGCGCAGGAGCCCGGGATGGCAATCGATGTGGTGGGGCCGCCCTGGTCCGTGCCGCTGGTGGGCCGGATGCCGGAGGTGCGGCGGGGGATCCCGCTGCCTGTCGGGCACGGCGAGCTCGGTCTCGGTGCCCGGTGGAGGCTGGGCATGTCGCTGCGGGCAGCGGGCTACGACCGGGCGATAGTCCTGCCCCGGTCGTTCAAGTCGGCGCTGCTCCCTTGGTTTGCGCGCATCCCGGTGCGCACCGGCTTCGCGGCGGAGATGCGCGGGCTGCTGCTGAACGACGTGCGCGCGCTCGACCGCCGGGTGTTTGACCAGACCGTGAAGCGCTTTCTCGCCCTCGGCTTGTCCGCAGGCGTGCCGCTGCCGCCGGTGTTGCCGCCCGCCTTGCGTGTCGATGAGGTCAATCGGGCGGCGCTCATGGCGCGGCTTGGCCTCGGCTCTAACCTCGGTTCTGGCCCGGCGATCGCGCTGCTGCCGGGCGCTGCCTACGGCCCGGCGAAGCAGTGGCCGGTCGCGAATTTTGCCGAGCTCGGTCGGCTGCTCGTCGAGGGCGGTTTCGAGGTCTGGGTGCTGGGGTCCGCCGGCGAGCGGGAGCTGGGCGAGAGGATCCGGGCCGGGGCGGGGGCGCGGATATTCAACCTCTGCGGCGAGACCCGCCTGGAGGACACGGTGGACCTGCTATCAGCGGCTACTGCCGCGGTCACGAACGATTCCGGCCTGATGCACGTGGCGGCCGCGGCCGGCACCCGGGTGGTGGCCATCTACGGCAGCAGCTCGCCGGACTTCACGCCGCCACTGACGCCGCGCAAGACGATTCTCTACCTGGGCCTCGACTGCAGCCCCTGCTTCCAGCGTCAGTGCCCCCTCGGGCACCTCAACTGCCTGAACGAGATCAGCCCCACCACCGTCGCCAACGAAATAAAAAGATAAAAGGTACCGGATAAAAGGTACCGGACACCGAATTGTTTAGTTTGATTAGTTGTTGAATAACTAATCAAACTAAACAATTCGGTGTCCGGTACCTTTTGCGATTGCGGCGAGGTGGTCCAGGACCTCGTTGCGGCCTGCCATGACAGCGAGTTCCCGCTCCCTCGCCTCGTGCAGACGGGCGGCGATTTGCCCCCGCTCCTGCAGCAGCCCGTCGATCGCCTTCGTCGCCGCGTTCACGCTGATCACGCCCCGGGGTGCGGCGGCGATCGGCCGGGCGATGCCGAAAGCCTGGCACCTGGCGGCAAGCCCGGGCTGGTCCCAGAAGAACGGATAGGACAGCATCGGCACCCGGTTGAAAATTGCCTCGTGGGTCGAATTGAGCCCGTGGTGGGTTACGAAGGCGTCGGCCTCGCCGAGAATCGCCCACTGGTTGACGCGTTTTTCCACCCGGACATTTGCGTGGCGCAAACGGTCCACGTGGGTCTCCGCCGCCGCGGCGCCGCCGAAGCTGATCACCGCCTCCACGTCCGCGCGCCGGGAGATTGCGGTAGCCAGCGCTTCCATGGCGGCCACGGCCTCGGTTGCGTAGTAGCGCCAGACCACAGTGCCGAACGAGATGTAGACGCGCAGCCGGCCGTCATCCGGACCAAAATACGCCGGCACCGGGTTCCGCTTGGGGGTGTCGATGTGCTCGATGGACGGCAGGCTGCCGAAGAACGCGACTGGCTCGAACACCTGCCGCTCCTCCTCGCCGAGGAACTCCGGCGGCTCGCAGTAGATATTGAGAGCGCTGCTGAGGCCGTCCACGTAGGAAAAGGGCGACGCATCGGCCATCCCGTGCAGCTCCCGCAGCCGTTCGACGGCGGCATGACAGGCCGGCGCGATGGCCACGCGCGGATCCGCCGCCAGCTGCCGCAGGAACGGCCCCGGCGCCACGTTGTGTCCCGCGCAGACGTTGATGCCAGGCACGCCCAGTTCCGCGGCCATCACCCGGCCGATCACCGCAAAGGTGTCGTACACGACGAGTGCCGGCTTCAGCGGCGCGACGGCATTCAGGATCTCCGCCGCGTAGTGCCCCGCGAAGCTGACATAGCGGCAGGGCACCGGCCGCGACTCCGCGTCCGCGGCCTCCAGCGGCCAGCGTGTGAAGAGATCCACGAACTCGCCGCCCGCGGACACGACCTGGGGCAGGAACCGCTCGTGGGTGTAGACGTGGACCGCGAAACCCCGCGCCTTGAGGCCGCGGACGATTGGCAGCATGCGCCGGAGGTGACCCTCTTCCGGCATGCAGAAGACGGCCGTCGACGCGTCCTGCACGGGGATCAGCGCGGCCGCTGCGGTTCGCAGGACTGCACTTCGTCGTCCGCGCCGCCGACCCGCCGCATCACGGTCAGCCCCGTGCCAAAGGGCAGGTCAAGCAGCTGCAGGCCCGGGTCCTGGCGCAACTCGTCCATGAAATACTTTACGTCCACGTCGTAGCGCTGGTCGGGGCCGTAGATGCCCGACTTGCGGAGAATCATGCTGTCGTGGAAGAAGACGATGGCCCGGGGCGCCAGCCGGTCCGCGAAGGCCTGGTAGTCAAAGCGGGCCTGCGCCGCCGTGTGGTAACCGTCGACGAAGAGCAGGTTGATATCGGTCAGTGACTGGTATTCGGGCGTTGTCACGAATTCCTGGGTGGTGTGCAGGTGGTGCCGGACGTTGTCGAGCCCGAAGCTCCGGAAATGGGCCCGGGTGGCGGCTGCGTCCTTCCAGAAATCGTCAGCCAGGGACGGGTCGATGAAGTTCACGTCGCACTTCTCGACGTTGTCGTGGCAGGCCCGCGCGATCACCAGCGGGACGAAGCCGCGCCAGGACCCGATGATTACCGCCCGGGTGGGCCGGATCAGCCGGGCGAAGCCGTAATAGAGCCAGCCGAGGCCGAGGTTCAGGTCTTCCGGCCGCTGGTTGTGCCCCATCCGGCGCAGTTCCGGGCTGCCGAACAGCCGGGTGATCCAGGCCGTCAGGTTGTCGTGGGTGAGGCCGGCGGGCTCCGGGGCTGTCACTGGCGAGCCTACCGGGGCGCTCACTGGGTCGGGCTCCCGCCGCGGGCCGGGGCGGGCGTCATCTGGGTCACCCAGGTCTCGAAGGTGGTCATGTTGGGCGACTGCCACCTGTCGGGAGCGTGGAGATACTTCGGGTAGTTCTTCGCGGTGTAGTCGTAGATCTTCTTCGGCAGCTGCTCCGGGCTCTCCAGCGCGAAGATCCGGGTGTTGTAGATCAGCCGCCCGGGCGCGTTGTCCATCAGCATCCAGGGCATGAAGGGCGCCTCCTTGAACCAGGCGCTGGTCGAGTAGACCTTCGCCAGCTTCGGATCGGCCAACTCCGACATCCGGGTGTGGATCTGGAAGAGCTCGGACGTCTTGTACCAGTCGCCGATGTACTCCCGCGGCCACTTCTCCCGGGTGAAGGGCGAGGGCCAGCGGGTGTGCACGTTGAAGGTCACGATGACCCGGTCGCCCTCGGTTTCCCATGGCAAGATAAAGGGGAACTCCACCGTCTCCTGCTTGCCTGCCTCGCCGAAGGTCTGCTTGAAGGATGTGGCGTAGTAGGAATTGACCGGGTCGTTGTTCGTCGGATAGACCTTCACCGTCTCCCCGGTCAGCGGGTTTTTCCAGCTTTCGAGGATCTCGCCGGTCTTGAGGTCGGTGTAGTAGGAGATTTCCCGGTGCAGGTTCTCGTAGCGCCCGTCGGGCAGCAGGCTCACGCGGCTCATGCCGAAGCCTTCGTAGCCAAACAGGGGCAGGTTCTTCTGGTCCGGCCCGGTGACGGCGATCACGTCACCTTTGTAGTAGCCGCAGGTCTCCTTGCCGTTGTCGAGGGACGCCACCAGCTTGACCCAGGCGCGGAGGTTGTCTTCCGGCTTGCTGAAGTCGTACGTCAGCGCCCCGCCGGGAGTGGCCGCCGCTGCCTCCGCGGGACCAGGACCCGCGGCGAGGGCGCCACCGAGGGCCAGCCCCATTGCCGGTCCCATTGCCGCCCCTATTGCGGTTCCAAGGGCCTGCCGCCGCGACAGGATGAACGACGCGGGGTTGCGATTCGCAAGGGACATGGCGGGCCTCCGGAATGAGCATCGAGGGCGATAGGTTAGCCGAATCCACCCCCGTCCTGCGGGGCGAAGGCACCGCGATGCGGGCTGGCACCGTCCATCGCGGCCTCGTTCTCGTGCTGTGCGCGCTGTTCCTGGGCGGCTGCACCGCCACCGCGTTCCTCGCGGCTAACCTGCCCTCGACCTTCGGCCCCTGGAAGCGCTTTGCCAGCCTGCCCTACGGCCTGGAGAAAAAGCAGAAGCTCGATGTCTACGTGCCGGAGGGTCCGGCAGCAGCGCCGCGTACCGTGGTCGTGTTCTTTCACGGCGGCAGCTGGTCCACCGGTTCCAAGAAGCAGTACCGCTTCGTGGCGAGCAGCCTGGCCGCCGAGGGCTTCATCGTCGTCGTGCCGAACTACCGGCTGAATCCCCAGGTGCGCTTCCCGGTCTTCATCGAGGATGCGGCCCGGTCAGTCGCCTGGACCCTTCGCTACATCGACCGCTACGGCGGCGATCCCGCCCGGGTCTTCGTCATGGGGCACTCAGCCGGCGCCCACATCGCGCTGATGCTGGCCCTTGATCAGCGCTACCTTGCCGCGGCCGGCGCGAGCGCGGCTGACCTGCGTGGGGCCATCGGCCTTTCGGGCCCCTACGATTTTGCGATTGACTCCCCGTTGTTGCGCTCCGTGTTTGGCTCGGCGCCGGATCCCCTGGAGACCCAGCCCGTGCAGTTTGTGCGCGGAGACGCGCCGCCGTTGCTGCTGGTCCACGGCACCGACGACCGGGTGTGCCTGGATCGGAACTCCATACGGCTGGCCGAGCTGGTCCGTGCCGCCGGTGGCCAGGCCGAGCTCCGGCTCTATCCGGGCGCCGACCACGGGGACACGGTGGGCGGGTTCATCCCGTTCTGGCGGGAGCAGGTGCCGACCGTGCGGGACGTCGTGGCCTTCCTGAAGGCCCGCTAGGCCGCGGCGCGCAACACGTTGATCGGCGCCAGTTCCGGGAAGTGGGCGTTGGCGAGCGGGGTCAGGGCCGTCCAGATGAAGCAGTGCTGGCCCGACAGGCAGCCATGGCTGACGCCGTCGGCGAACACCATCCAGGCGGAGTAGGGCGCGAAACGGATCTCCACGTGGTGCTGCATTTCCGCCTGGAACTCCGGCGAGTCCTTCAGGTAATCGTGGAAGCGCTTCATGGCCCGGTCGTAGGGACTGGTGTCCAGCACCTTGGCGAGCGGCACCACCGCGCTCACGCCCTTCAGCAGGGCGCTCAGCAGCTGGTCGAGAGCGTTCTTGTCGAGCCGACCCATGTGGCCCTTGGGTCCCGTGAAGCCGGCCCGTTCGGCATGGCGCGCGAACACGCTGCGGAAGTTGCCCTTGCTGGCCCAGACCCGGTCCCGGGTTGAGTGCACGTTGACAAGGAAGCGGAGGATCCGGTCGCCGTTCGTTGCACCATAGGCGCCGGCGTCCACGTGGATCAGTTCGCTGGCCTTGTGGGCGTCGATCGCCCGGCCGGCTTCCTCCATCGGCCGGAAGCTGCAGGTGCCGATGTCGGCATTGCGCAGGAGTGCCGGCATGGTCTGCAGGGTCCACTCGGCGACCCGCCGGCGCAGGTCGGTCAGGGCGCGATAGGTGGCGGGGTACAGCGGGGACTTGCTGCTGAGGCCGCTGATGGAGTCCGCCTCCGGGTGGTAGCTGACATTCTTGCGGGTGATCGCGCCGCCCAGCTGGTCGCGCAGCACGTCGAGGTCGGCCTCGTCCGGCAGTTCCACGGGGCAGCGGGGCAGGTAGACGATGCGCCCGTGCTCGAGCTCGTCGGAGAGCGTGCGCGGGCCGGCAGCGGCAAGGCGGGCGGCGTCAAAGGTTTCTAGCATGGCAGGCGTCTCCCGGGCTTGCGCCTAGTGTCCGCGATGGGCGCCGGGGCCGGCAACCTCCGCGGGGCTGGCGGGACGCAACCGGCCGTCCAGGACGGCGTCCACCCGCTCGAGCACGTCCGGCACCCGGATCAGCTCCATCGCTCCCGGGTTCCGCACGCGCTCGCCCCAGCGCAGCGCCGCCACCGGCTTGCTGAACTCCTGCCGCACCGCTTCGGGATACTGGTCCACGACGAGCCGCTGGCTGAAGTAGGGCCCGGTGCGGTGCCGGTTCGACGTGGCGTAGAGCCCGATCACCGGCACGCCCGCTGCCGTGGCGATGTGGGCCGGCCCGGAGTCGGGGCAGATCACAAGGTCAGCCGCCTCGATGATGGCAAACAGTTCCTTGAGCCGCGTCTGGCCGATCAGGTTGATCACACGGGCGTTCCCGGCACCGCCGAGCGCCTGCTGGAGCTGCTCACCGTAGTCCCGCTCAAGTGCCGTGGGGCCACCCGTCAGCACGACCCGTGCGCCCCGGACCTCGATGAGGTGGCGCAGGACGGCCGCGTAGTTCGCGACGCTCCAGTTGCGGAAGTTCCGGAAGCGCTGGCTTGAGCAGGGGCTGAGCACGCAGAGCGGACGGGAGCCCGTGGCGAGCGTCGCGGCCCGTTGCCGGTCGCCATCGCCCAGGTTGAAACCCCAGCGCAGCACCCGCTCCCGGATGCCGAGATGCTCCGCGAAGCCGAACAGCCCGTCCATGACGTGCTGGGCGGGCGTCGGCGTGATTTTCTCGTTGGTAAACAGCCACTGGTAGTCCCGGGCGCGGGCCCGGTCGAAGCCGAGGCGGACGTCGGCGCGCACGGCGCGGCTCACCAGGTTGGCGCGCATCGAGGCGTGCATGTGGAGCAGCAGCGGGAAGCGGCGGCCGCCAAGCTGGCGGCGAAGCGCGGCGAGGCTGGCCCAGGGGTTGGCCTTGTCGAAGGTGATAAACTCGATGCCCGACGCGCCCTCCAGCAGCCCGAACTCCGTGCGGCCGATGATCCAGGTGATCCGGGTGCGCGGCCAGGCCGCCTGCAGGGTCCGGACCACCGGCAGGGTGTGGCAACAGTCACCGATGGCGGACAGCCGGATGAGGCAGAGGGATGCCGGCGCCGGCATCGGGTTACTAACGGGCTGATCGCTCACAGGCAGACGCTCACCACCGGACGGCAGCCACCTTGCAGAGGCGCATCGCGACACAGGACGGGAACGGCATCCTATACGAGGACACCCTCGTCAGCCACGCGGCCCCGCCGCTCTTCGAGGCCGCGACCTGGGCCGGGTCGCCCGTCGCACCCGGCTATGCCGGCGGGCGCGGGGCCACGCTCTTTATAGAACACGACGGCCAGCAGTGGGTACTCCGGCACTTTCACCGGGGTGGCACGGTGGGCCGCTTCCTCGCGGACCGGTTCCTGTGGCTCGGCGCGGAGCGCACGCGCTGCTTCCGCGAGTGGGGGTTGCTGGCCCGCTTGCAGGAGCTTGGCCTGCCGGCGCCCCGGCCCGTGGCGGCCCGCTACCGGCGGCGCGGGCTCACCTACACGGCCGACCTGCTCACGGTCCGCATTCCCGACGTGGAGCCCTTGTCTACCCGGCTCGCCCGGGGGCCGATGCCCGCCGGGTGCTGGGCCGCGGTGGGCGCGTGCATCGGCGCGTTTCACCGGGCCGGCGTCTTTCACGCGGACCTCACGGCCCACAACCTCCAGATCGACAGCGCGGACCGGGTCTTTCTCCTCGACTTCGATCGCGGCCGGATCCGCACAGACGGCGGCAACTGGCAGGCTGCCAACCTGGCGCGGCTGCACCGGTCGCTGACCAAGATCAGCAAGGGCGGCGGCGTGCACTTCACGCCGCGGGAATGGCGCTGGCTGCGCGACGCCTACGAGGGCGGCAAGGGCCCGGCAGTTGCCGTGTAGGGGTCGGGCAGCGGGGCCGGGCGGCCCTTGAAGCGGCGGTGAACCCAGTAGTACTGCTCGGGGGCCTTGCGAATGTGGGCTTCCAGCAGGGCGTTGACCCGCAACGCGTCCTCTTCCGGTGACGCGCCCGGGAAGTCCGTCAGCGGTGGCAGGATCTCCAGCGTGTAGCGGCCGCTCTCCGGGTAGCGCCGGGGCAGCAGCGGCACGACGAGCGCGTTGCCGAGCCTGGCGATCTCGCTGAGGGCCGTCGTGGTCATCGCCGGTTCGCCGAAGAACGGGATCAGCGCGCTGAACGCCCGGCGGTGGCTCTGGTCGGGCGCGTACCAGACGGGGATGCCCCGGCGCAGGTTGCGGATCATCCGGCGCATGCTTTGCTTGGGAATCATCCGGGGCGCGGACCTGGCGCGGATCCGCCGCAGGATCTCGTCGACGAAGGGATTCCGGTTCTCGCGGTAGAGCACCCCGAAGTCCGCCACGATCCAGGGGACCGTGCGGCCCGTGAACTCCTGGGAGCCGAAGTGCCCTGTCAGCATCACCACGCCGCGCCCGGTAGCGACCGCCTTCTGCAGGTTCTCGGCACCGATCACTTCCACCCGTTCCCGGACCAGCTCTTCGCTGGCCCACCAGGAGAGGCCGTGTTCCATGATCGTCATGCCCAGCGACTCGAAGTGCCGGCGCACGAGCGCGGCCCGCTCCGGGGCGGGCAGTCCGGGAAAGCACAGTTCCAGGTTCCGGGCCGCGATGCGGCGCCGCTTTGGCGCCAGCCGGCAGGCCAGCCGGCCGAGACCCCGGCCCACGGCGAGCTGGCCTTCTATCGGCAGGAGGGACGCCAGCCGCAGGCAGCCGAGGCCGAGCCAGACCGGCCAGTACCGCGGCTGCCAGAACCGGGTCAGGGGCTGTGGGGTGTGGCCTGGGGTTTCAGTCGACATGCTGGTGCGCCGCACATCCTAGCAGCGCGGGCCTTGAAACTGCGGCCCGACACTCCCATACAATGGCCTTCGCCCCCCATCCCGGAGATGTACCTTGAAGCGGATCGTGTTGTTGCTGGCCACCAACCTCGCCGTCATCGCCGTCCTGACGGTGTCCATGCGGCTGCTCGGTATCGACCAGTACATGGCCAGCTCTGGCCAGGATCCGGCAGGCCTGCTGGTGTTTGCCGCGTTCCTCGGCTTTGGCGGTGCGCTGATCTCGCTGGCCATGTCCAAGTTCATCGCCAAGCGCTCCACCGGGGCGCGGGTCATCACCCAGCCCGCCAATGCGGACGAGGCCTGGCTGGTGGCGACGGTGCGCCGGCTCGCCACCCAGGCGGGCATCGGTATGCCGGAAGTCGCCATCTACGACGCGCCCGACGTCAATGCCTTTGCCACGGGCGCCCGGCGTGACTCGGCCCTGGTCGCGGTCAGCACCGGCCTGCTGCGCCAGATGAGCCGGGACGAGGTGGAGGCAGTCCTCGGCCACGAGATTACGCACGTGGCGAACGGTGACATGGTGACGCTCACGCTGATCCAGGGGGTCGTCAACACCTTCGTGATCTTCCTGTCGCGGATCATCGGGCGCTTCGTTGACCAGGTGATCTTCAGGAGCGAGCGGGGCAACGGGCCCGGCTTCTTCATCACGGTGATCATCGCCCAGCTCGTGCTCGGTGTCTTCGCGAGCATCATCGTCGCCTGGTTCTCCAGGCAGCGGGAATTCAGGGCCGACGCCGGCGGCGCGAAGCTGGCGGGCCGCCAGAAGATGGTGGCTGCGCTTGAGGGCCTGCAGCGGGCGCACGAGCCGGCCGCGCTGCCGGACGGCATGAAGGCACTGGGTATCTCCGGTGGCATCAGCCGGTTTGGGCGGCTCTTCATGACCCATCCGCCGCTCCCGGAGCGCATCGCCGCGCTGCGGGCCGGCCAGTAGCGCGCCGCGACGCCGTCGCGCGCTACTCCGGGCGTTCGTCCGGTTCCATTGCCGTGCCGGCTACTGGCGGCTTCGGTGCATCCCGCTGCGGCGGCGCTTCGAGGGTCGCCATCAGCGAGCCGTTGGGGCCGGACGCGGCCTCTATCCCCAGGTTGAAGGTGGCGAAGCCCGGCATCACCACCTGGTTCAGCGCCATGCCGACGACGCGGCCGCTCACCGGGGAATAGATCAGGTTCTGTTCGTTCGTGATCGGATCCGTCACGGTGCCGAGGATATCGCCCGCCGCGACGAGCTGGCCCAGGCGCACCAGCGAGAAGAGGATGCCCCCGGAGTCGGATCTCACCCAGGTGGAGCGGTAGTAAACCGGCCGGGGCCCGGCGAGCAGGTTCATCCGGTTGACGATGTTGAGGGCGTCCAGCAGCCGGGTGATGCCGGCCGTGCCTTCCCGTACCTGGGCCGACTGGAGCCGCCCGGGCTCGCCGGCCTCCAGTGTGACGGCCGGAATGCCGATGTCCGTCGCCGCGCGCCGGAGGGTGCCCGGTGTGCCGGCGTTGTGCAGGACCATGAAGGCCCCGAAGCCGTTCGCGAATTCCCTGACGGCCGCGTTCCGCAGGTCGGCCCGGAGCTGCGGAAGGTTGGTGCGATTCAGCGAGCCGGTGTGGATGTCCACCAGCCCGTCGCAGTGGCGAATGATGTTGTCAAAGAGCGAGGCGGCGATCCGCGAGGCGGAACTGCCGGTGGCATTGCCGGGGAAGAACCGGTTGAGGTCGCGCCGGTCCGGCAGGTAACGGGAGCCGCGCCGGAAGCCCTGCAGGTTGACGATCGGGACCCCGATCACGGCGCCCTTCACGCGGGCCGGATCCAGGTCCTGGATGACCCGGCGGACCATCTCGATGCCGTTCAGCTCGTCCCCGTGAACGGCACTGGTCAGGCAGAGCGTCGGCCCCTTGCTCACGCCATTCACGACGAGCACGGGTGAGTCCCCCGACATGCCATCGATGGACTGGCTACCGGACCACAGCAGCCGGCGGCTGGTGCCGGGCTCGACCGTGACACCCAGGAGTTCCATGGTTTCGCCCCCGTGGCCGCGGGGGCCGGCGGCCGGCGCGGCTTGGGCGGGCGGGTCGGCCGGGGGAACGGCGCTGCCGGGCGCAGCCGGCGCCACCGGGCCGGGCGGTGCCGGCCGGGAAGGCACGGGGTCGCCGCCGCAGCCGCTCTGCAGGGCCGCCGCGAGCAGCAGGACTGGGTAAAGGGATTTCACGCTGTGGAAGGGTAAGGCAAGGGCAGCAGACTTCCGTGAAACGGTAGCAGGTTTCTCCCTGGCGCAGTAGCAAGCCCCGGGCCGAGCACCGCGCCGTTCGGGCTTCTGATCATGTGCGGGACGGCACGCCTTCGCTGTGCGTTGCGTCGTTTGTTATTGTGAAACCTGTGGCAGTCTGTCCATCGGACTGCGGCTAACGTGTTCTGGCTGCCAGCGGCCTCCCGGGCGTCTGCCTGACACCGCTTTGACGGGATGCGTTATGAATCAGTCTTCCACTGTGACAGGACATTAAAGAATTGCGCATGGCGTTGGCATTACTGGGGAATCGCAGGGCCTGGCAGGCGGGCTTGCTCGCGCTGACGCTGGCGGCTGCCGCTTTGCCCGTGATGTCCGCAAGGGCCGTCGAGACCCTGGCCCGGCCCGCGGGCCTTGAGCCGGACATCGGCTTCTGGCGCAGGATCTTCGGCGAGGTCTCCACCACCGAGGCCCTGGTCCATGACAACCGCTACCTGGGCATCGTCTACGAGAAGCTGGACCTGTCCGGCTACGCGACCGACGCCGCGCGCCGCCGTGCCATGGACGAGGCAAAGGCCCGCTACGCTGCAATCCTGACCCGGCTGGCTGCCGGCGACCGTTCGAATCTCGGCAAGGACGAGCGCCGGGTTCTCGAACTCTGGGCGGGACGCCCGGGCAGCGCGTCGTTGCGCGCGGCCGCGGACCGGGTCCGGGTTCAGCAGGGCCTGTCGGACCGCTTCCTGGAGGGCTTCATCCGCTCCGGCCGCTGGGAGGCTCACATCCGTGACAGCCTGCGCCAGCTGGATGTCCCCCAGATGCTGGCAGCGCTGCCCCACGTGGAGTCCTCCTTCAATCCCGAGGCCCGGTCCTTCGTGGGTGCCGCCGGCCTCTGGCAGTTCACCCCCGGCACCGGGCGCCGTTTCATGCGCATCGACAAGGCCGTGGATGAGCGGCGTGACCCCTACCGCTCCAGTGAGGCGGCTGCCCGCCTGCTGCGGGCCAATTACGGCGAGCTGGACTCCTGGCCGCTGGCCATCACCGCCTACAACCACGGTACCGGCGGCATGCGGCGGGCGATCCGCGCAGTCGGCACCGACGACATCGAGACGATCGTGCGCAACTACGACGGTCCGGCCTTCGGCTTCGCGTCGCGGAATTTCTACGTGTCGTTCCTCGCCGCGGAGGAGGTCGAGCGCAACGCCGAGAAATACTTCGGCCCGGTGCGCCGGGACCCGCCTGAGAAGTTGACGACCATCGAGGTGCCGGCCTACCTGAGCGTCGGCACCCTGGCGAAGAGCCTCGGACTGCCGCAGGCGACGCTGCAGGCCTACAACCCCTCCCTGCTGCCGTCCATCTGGCTGGGCAAGCAGTTCGTGCCGCGAGGCTATTCCCTGCGCCTGCCGGACTCGGTGTCCGGCTCCGAGGCCGGTTCCCGCCTGGCGGCCATTCCGGGCGAAAAGCGCCAGGCCGCCCAGGCCAGCCAACCCGGCGCACGCACCCACCGGGTCCGGAGCGGCGAGACCCTGTCCGGTATCGCGGCCCGCTACGGCACCTCGTCGGCCCAGCTTGCCCGGGTAAATCGCCTGCCCAAGGGCAACCTGATCCGGGCCGGCCAGGTGCTGAAGCTCTCCGGCACCTCGGCGTCTGCCAGTTCCGACAGCGCGCCCCGGAAGAAGTCCGGCTCGCAGACCTACGTCGTACGGAACGGCGACAACCTCGCGATGATTGCGAAGCGGACCGGCGTGACGCAGCGACGGCTGATGGCGCTCAACTCGCTGGACAATCCCAACCGGATCTATCCAGGGCAGCGTCTGCGCCTGAACAGCGCCAGCGAGGGGGGCTGAGAGCATGTGGCGCTATGTACTTCCGCTGCTGATCGTCCTGGGGGGCGGCGCCGTGGCTCCGGCGCAGGCGTCGGCGATCGAGATGGCGGACCGGGTGGTCGTGCACAAGTCGGAGCGCAAGCTGCTCCTCATGCGCGGCGAGCGGGTGTTGCGCAGTTTCCCGGTGGCCCTCGGGCTGTCGCCCAGCGGCCCGAAGCGCCGCGAGGGCGACTTTCGCACCCCGGAAGGCGCCTACCGGCTCTCCGGCCGCAACGCCAACAGCGACTTTTTCCTGGCGATACAGGTCAACTACCCGGGGCCTGACGACCTGCGCCGGGCCGCGGAGGAGCGCGTCAGCCCCGGCGGGCTCATCATGATCCACGGCCAGCCGAACCGGCCGTCCAGGCCGCTGGAGTACTACCAGTCCCGGGACTGGACCAACGGCTGCATCGCCGTGTCGAATGCCGACATGGTGGACATCTGGCTGATGACGCCAGACAACACGCCGATCCAGATCCTTCCCTGACGGTGCCCCGCAACAGCCTGATCGAAGTGATGCCGGAGGGCGCCCTCGAGGTGCTCTCCCAGCATGAGGTGGACCGCCTGCGCCGGACGGGCGAGGGTGGTCACCACGAGCTGCTCCGTCGCTGCTCACTGGCCATCCTGAATTCCGGCAGCACGACCGACGACACCCGCGAGGTGCTGGAGCAGCACCGCAACTTCGACATCAACATCGTCCAGCAGGACCGGGGCGTGAAACTGGCGCTGCGGGACGCGCCCGCCGCCGCCTTCGTGGATGGCGAGATGATCCGCGGCATCCGGGAGCTGCTGTTTGCCGTCCTGCGGGACGTCATCTACATTAACAGCGAGTTTGTCGCCGGCGGCCAGTTTGACCTCAATTCGAGCCACGGCATCACGAACGCGGTGTTTCACGTCCTGCGCAATGCGGGCGTGCTCAAGGCCGGTGTCGAGCCGAATATCGTGGTCTGCTGGGGCGGCCACTCGATCAACCGCGCGGAGTACGAGTACACCAAGGACGTGGGCTACCAGCTCGGGCTGCGCAAGCTCAATGTCTGCACCGGCTGCGGTGCCGGCGCCATGAAGGGCCCCATGAAGGGCGCCACCATAGGCCACTCGAAGCAGCGCATCCGCAACGGCCGCTACATCGGGCTTACCGAGCCGGGCATCATCGCCGCGGAGTCGCCCAACCCGATCGTCAACGAACTCGTGATCATGCCGGACATGGAGAAGCGCCTAGAGGCCTTCGCCCGGATCGCACACTCGATCGTTATCTTCCCGGGCGGGGTCGGCACGGCGGAGGAGATCCTGTTCCTGCTGGGCATTCTCCTGCATCCGGACAACCGCACGACCCCACTGCCGCTGGTCCTGACGGGCCCCGAATCGAGCCGCGACTACCTGGAGCGCATCGACGCATTCATCGTCGCAACGCTCGGCCCGGAAGTGCGCCGCTGCTACGAGGTGATCGTCGGGGACGCGGCAGCGGTCGGGAGCTGGGTCCACGGCAACGTGCGCCGTGTGCGGGACTTCCGCCATGCCCACAACGATGCCTACTACTTCAACTGGCGCCTGCACGTGGAAGGCGACTTCCAGCGGCCCTTCGTCGCCACCCACGAATCCATGGCGCAGCTCGAGATCAGCCGGGACCTGCCCACCGAGGTGCTGGCGGCGAACCTGCGCCGCGCCTTCTCGGGCATTGTCAGCGGCAACATCCGCGAGGACGGGATCCGGGCCATCGAGCAGCACGGGCCCTTCGAGATTCGCGGGGACAAGACGATCCTGGCGCAGCTCGACAGCCTGCTGCGCGCGTTTGTCGAGCAGCACCGGATGAAACTCCCCGGCCGGGCCTACGAGCCCTGCTATCGCGTCATCGTGTGAAGTGCGAGCGCAGTCTCGCTCCCGGCCATCTTCTGTCGGATCCCGTTACACATTGCGCGCAATCTGTCGCCAGCAGCGACGCAGGCACCGGGTGCTTGTGATCCAGTTCCTTCCGGAGAAGCCCGCGCCTGCCTAGAGTTCCCCCACGCTGACGAAGTGGGGAGACTGAGATGACAGAGCAGAAAAATCAGCCACCATCCCCCAGCCTTCCGCAGAACCGCGACAACTACAAGAACGGGACGCAGCGCTACACACAGACTCTCACGGAACGCTCCGGACCGAATCTCGTCGCGCAGGATGGCAGGGACGTAAGTGGCTGGGATGCCTATCGCCGCTGGTTGAGCCGCGTGCAGTTGCCGGACAAGCGCCGGATCGCGATGGACCCGGCGCTCTACACCTGGAAGGGATACCGTAACTGGGCGGAGAAGGTCCGCCGGGACTGGACCCCTGAAGAGAAATAAGGCCGAACGCTGTTGGCGGATGGCCGCCACGAAGCCGGCGAAGACCGGATGCTGGAGTTCCTGACAATCATGTCGGACGACGATAAGGACTACCCCCTGATCCGCAACGAGGACACGCTGCACCGCCGTGCGTGGATCGACCGTGCACTGGCCGGAGTCCGGAGCCGCTTGACTCCGGACGAGCTGGGCGAGTTCCCCGCCGCGGCCCTGGCCCCCGGGCCCGAGCCGGCGCCCGGCGATGCGCCCCGGCGCAGCCTCTACCTGGTCCGGAATTCGGGGTCCCGCTGAGACGGATTCGCGGCGGCGCTTGAATTCCTGGCCGGCGGCCCTATAAAGACCGTTCCCGGCTGCAAGGTATCCACGCCCATGTCCGTTGCTACGCGCGAAACCCACGGTTTCCAGGCCGAGGTGCAGAAACTCCTGCACCTCATGATTCACTCCCTCTACAGCAACCGGGAGATTTTCCTCCGGGAGCTGATCTCCAATGCCTCCGACGCCGCCGACCGGCTGCGCTTCGAGGCGCTGGGCAACCCGGCGCTGCTGGAGCCCGACCCCGACCTCAAGGTGCGGGTCGAATTCGACCCGGCGGCGAGGACGGTGTCGGTCATCGACAACGGCATCGGCATGACCCGCGACGAGGTCATCCGGCAGCTCGGCACGATCGCCCGTTCGGGTACGGGTGAGTTCATCACCCAGCTTTCCGGCGAGCAGAAGAAGGACGCCAACCTGATCGGCCAGTTCGGCGTCGGCTTCTACTCGGCCTTCATCGTCGCGGACCGGGTGGTGGTCGAGACCCGCCGGGCCGACGCTCCCGTGAGCGAGGGTGTCCGCTGGGAGTCCGACGGCCAGGGCGAGTTCAGCGTCGAGGCCAGCGAGCGGCCCGAGCGCGGCACCCGGGTGACGCTGCACCTCCGGGAGGATGCCGCCGAGTTCGCCGACGAGCTCCGGCTGCGCACCCTGATCCGCAAGTACTCCGACCACATCGCCTTCCCGGTCGTGATGGCCACGACGGCGGAGGGGGGCGAGGTGAAGGAGGAGGCCGCGAACGAGGCCAGGGCCCTGTGGACCCGCCCCCGCACCGAGATCTCCGACGACGAGTACAAGGAGTTCTACCGGCACGTCTCCCACGACTTCCAGGAGCCGCTGACCTGGAGCCACAACAAGGTGGAGGGCAAGCGGGAATACACGAGCCTGCTGTACGTGCCGGCCCGGGCCCCCTGGGACCTGTGGAACCGCTCCGGCTCGCGGGGCCTCAAGCTCTACGTGAAGCGCGTCTTTATCATGGACGACGCGGAGCAGTTCCTGCCGCTGTACCTCCGGTTCATCCGCGGGGTCGTGGATTCGGGCGATCTCTCGCTGAACGTCTCGCGGGAACTGCTGCAGCAGGACGCCGTGGTGGAATCCATGAAGACCGCGTTGACCAAGCGCGTCCTCGACATGCTGGACAAGCTCGCCAGGGATGACCCGGCGAAGTACGCGAACTTCTGGAAAGAATTTGGCCGGGTACTCAAGGAAGGTCCGGCTGAGGATCACGCCAACCGGGAGAAGATCGCCGCTCTGATGCGCTTCTCCACGACCCACACCGACAATGCCACGCCCGACCAGTCGATTGCCGACTACATCGGCCGCCGCGCCGCCGGCGAGGCGGATGGCCAGAAAGTCATCTGGTATCTCACTGCTGACAGTTTCAATGCCGCGAAATCCAGTCCCCACCTGGAGGTGTTTCGCAAGAAGGGCATAGAGGTGCTGCTGCTCACGGATACCATCGACGAGTGGCTGATCGGCCACCTGGGCGAATTCGACGGCCACGAGTTCAGTGATGTGAAGCGCGGCGAGCTCGCGCTGGATGTCGCAGACGAGGGCACGACCGAGACTGCCAAACCGGAGGAAGGCGAGCACGCAGCCCTCATCGAACGCCTGAAGCAGCAGCTCGAGGCGCAGGTGCAGGAAGTGCGGACCACCACTCGCCTCAGCGAGTCGGCCGCCTGCCTGGTGCTCGGGGAGCACGAGATGGGCGCCCAGATGCGCAAGCTGATGCAGGCCACGGGCCAGGCAGTCCCGGAGGCGAAGCCGATCCTCGAGATCAACCCGTCGCACCCGCTGCTGAGGCGCCTGGACGGCGAGACCGACGCCACGCGTTTCGCCGACCTGGCCCAGCTGGTGTTCGACGAGGCGCACCTGGCCGAAGGTGGCCAGCTGACGGATCCGGGGGCCTTCGTGCAGCGGCTGAACCGGCTGCTGCTGTCCTAGCGCTGCTCGCGGCAACCCGGCGCTTCCCTGACTCCGTAGCCCGCGGCAGCCCGGTCGGGGATCCCTTTCGGATCAGTGGTGTATCCCGCGGCCATCGGCGGGAGACCCCGCCCGCTGACGTGAGTACACGTCTTGTCGCGGGCGAGGCACCCGCCACTGGCCGCTCGGGTGCAGCGCCGAAATGGGAACATCCCTCAATTCCGCCGCAGCGGCAGCGTGGGCGGGGTCCCTTTCGCCGCACACCGTGCCGCACGGTAGGCGAAAGGGATCCCCGCCCGGGATGCCGCGAGCTACGGAGTATTCGCAGAGACGGGAATCCCTGGCGCCAGAGTGGGCCGCGGGCTGTCAGTGCGGCTCGCCGATCCCGTAGCGCCGGCTCAGATAACGCCCGATGTCGCCGGTGCTCTGCAGGAAGAGCCGCCCTTGCGAT
>JBBQSA010000002.1:0-112382 GCA_038214295.1 Gammaproteobacteria bacterium | reverse complement strand
GCCGACGCCAAGGGTGGCGCCGGACCCAGCCTCATCGACTTTGTCTCCACCTCCAGCGACTGGGACTTCTTCGCGATCGCCAAGTGGGGCCGGATGGGCAGCGCGATGGCGGCCCAGCCCCTCACCGACCAGCAGATCTGGGACGTGGAGGCCTTCCTGCGCCAGCAGGCCCGGACCTGGGCTGCAGAGGCGGCCGGACGCAGCCTGGTGCGCGAGCCGATCAATGTCACCACCGAGATGCTGCAGGGCGCGGCCGGGTACCCGGATGACTGGCTCACCTACGCCGGCGACCTGACGGCGCACCGGCACAGCGCGCTGACCCAGATCAACAAGGCCAACGCGGGGAAACTGAAGGTGGCCTGGGCAGCGCAGCTGCGCTCCTCGACGAAACCACTCTCGGCAACGCCCATCGTGGCGGGCGGACTGATGTTCGTGACGGAAGCGCCCGACGGCATCGTCGCGCTGGATGCAAAGACGGGCGCATTCGTCTGGCGCTTTCGCCGTCCCGTCGATCCCTCGAAGCTGCCCCTGTGCTGTGGCGCCTTCAACCGGGGCGTCGCGATCCGTGGCGACAAGCTCTATGTGCTCACGCTGGACTCCTATCTCGTCGCCGTGAGCACGGCCACCGGGCGCATGGTGTGGCAGACCAAGGTGGCGGAATCCAGGGAGGGCTACAGCATGACCAGCGCGCCGCTGGCCGTGGACGGCCATGTGATGGTCGGCGTGGCGGGTGGCGAGTTCGGCATCCGCGGCATCGTCGCCGCCTTCTCGCCGGAGGATGGCCGCCTGCTCTGGACCTTCAACGTGATCCCGGGTCCGGGTGAGCCGGGCCACGACACGTGGAAGGGCGACTCCTGGAAGACCGGTGGTGCACCCACCTGGTCGACGGGCGCCTACGACAAGGACCTGGATGTCGTCTACTGGACCACGGGCAATCCCTGGCCACCGCTGGATACGAAGGCGCGGGAGGGCGATAACCTATACTCTAACTCGGTTGTCGCGCTGGACCTGCAGACCGGCAAGCTGCGCTGGCATTACCAGTTCACGCCGGCCGACTCCCACGACTGGGACGCCGCCCAGCAGCCGATACTCGCGGACATCAACTGGCAGGGCCAGAAGGTGCCGGCCCTGCTGCTTGCAAACCGCAACGGCTTCTACTACGCACTGGACCGCCGCACGGGCCGGTTCCTCCACGCCACGGCCTTCGTCAAGCAGACCTGGAACCGGGGCTTCGACGCGCAGGGCAGGCCGGACCGGGACCCGGCATCGCTGCCGTCGCCGCGGGGGACCCTGGTCTGGCCCTGGATGCACGGTGGTACGAACTGGTGGGCCCCGTCCTACGACCCGCAGCGGCACCTCCAATTTGTGCCGTCGGTGGATGCCGCCACCCTGTATTTCTCCATGGACATGAGCTATGTGGCCGGCCAGATGACCATGGGCGGTACCACCCGCCTCGCCAACAGTCAGCCGGCGGTGATGGCAATCAAGGCCATCGACCCTGATACGGGCGAGGTGCGCTGGTCTTCCCGGCTCGACAAGGGTGATTTTCACCAGTACGCGAGGATTGGCGGACTGGTTTCCACGGACGGCGGTATCATCTTTGGAGGGTACGAGGGCCGGTTTGTCGTCCTGGACTCGGATACCGGGGCAGAACTGTGGACCTTCAGCCCGGGCGGGTTGACGAATGCCGGCGCCGCGACCTACGCCGTTGACGGGACCCAGTACATCGCGGCCATTGCCGGCAACGTCCTGTTTGCATTCGATGTGCCGGCAGACGCCGCCGCGGGCAACTGACCACTATTCTGCGGTAACTTTTGTGCTGGCCTGATACAGCCCGACCGGGCGACCCTCGCGAGCGGGTGTGGCACGCGGAGACCTGAATTGCTGAACCTGTCACTGAATGGCCTTGGCAGCGCGGCCACTATCCTGTGTATCGGCGCCCACTGCGACGATATCGAGATCGGCTGCGGGGCGACGCTCGTCCGACTGGCCCGGGAGCATCCCGGGCTGCGCTTCGTCTGGGCAGTCTTTGCCGGCGACGAACAACGGGAGCGGGAGTCGCGGGCGGCCGCCGCCGAGCTGCTGGGCCGGGAGCGCGTCGAGTTCCGCCACCTGGGATTCCGCGAGAGCTACTTTCCCAGCGAGCACGACCGTATCAAGGACGCCTTCGAGGCCCTGAAGGCGGCCATCAAGCCCGATCTCATCCTGAGCCATCGCCTCGAGGACCGGCACCAGGATCATGAGGTCCTGGCCAAGCTGACCTGGAACACCTTCCGGTCGCACCTGATTCTTGAGTACGAGATTCCCAAGTACGAGGGCGACCTGGGCCAGCCCAACCTGTTCGTGCCGGTCAGCGAGGCGGACCTGGAGCGGAAGGTGGACATACTCATGCGCTGCTTTGGATCCCAGCACGGCCGATCCTGGTTCACGCCGGCAACATTTCGTGCGCTCGGTCGCATTCGCGGCATCGAATGCGCGTCTGGCAGCGGATATGCGGAAGCCTTTCACGCCCGCAAGATCTGCCTGTGATGTAATCGGGGGATAACTTCCCCGGCAGAGAATCCTGGAGACTCCTGAATGACCCGCGCCCGCACCGTAATGCCCCTCAACCAGCTGCTCGACGAAGACCTGGAGGCCGTCTGCCGCGATCTCGACCAGGAACTCGGCAAGATCGCCGGGCGCCGCCTGCTCATCACCGGTGGTGGCGGCTTCCTGGGCTACTACCTGGTGCAGGCCGCCCTCTACTGGAATCGCACCCGGGCAAGCCGCGGTGTCATCGATCTGACCGTCTATGACAACTACTTCCGGGGCGTGCCCGCGTGGCTCGAGGACCTGCGCAGCGATTCCCGGCTGACGCTCGTCCGCCACAACATGATCGAACCACTGCCGAAGGACATGGGGCATTTCGACTACATCATCCACGCGGCCGGCATCGCGTCGCCGATCTACTACCGGGAGAAGCCCCTGGAGTGCATCGACGCCAACATCAATGGCCTGCGCAACCTGCTGGACTACGCCGTCGCCGCCCGCAAGGCCGGGAGGCCCCTGGAAGGGATGCTGTTCTACTCCTCCAGCGAGATTTACGGTGACCCGTCCCCGGACTCGATTCCCACGCCGGAGACCTACCGCGGCCTCGTGTCCTGCACGGGTCCCAGGGCCTGTTACGACGAGTCCAAGCGCTTCGGCGAGACGCTCTGCGTTGTCTATGCCCAGCACCACGGCGTCCCTGTCCGGATAGCCCGGCCCTTCAACAACTACGGGCCGGGTCTCAAGATCACGGACGGTCGCGTGCTCCCGGACTTCGCGCGCAATATCTTTGCCGGCCAGGACCTCGTGATGCTGTCCGATGGCCGGCCGACGCGCACCTTCTGCTACGCCACCGACGCCATCACCGGTTACTACAAGGTGCTGGTGCGGGGGCGCGACGGCGAGTCCTACAATATCGGCATCGACCGGCCCGAGATCTCGATGGCCGAACTGGCCCGCCTCGTCGCCGAAACGGCCCGGGAGCTGTTCGGCTACACGGGCAAGGTCGTTCTCGGCAAGGCCACGCAGCAGGACTACCTGATCGACAATCCCAACCGGCGTTGCCCCTCCATCGACAAGGCCCGCAAGGAACTCGGTTTCGACCCCAAGGTCCTGCCAGAGGAGGGTATCTACCGGTCCCTCGTCTGGTACTCCCACAACCGGGTCGCGGAAGCCGCCTGATGCGCATCTCGATAGTCGGTACGGGCTACGTCGGGCTGGTCACCGGCGCCTGCCTCGCTGAACATGGCCACGACGTGACCTGCGTGGATGTCGACCCGGTCAAGATCGACTGGATCAACTCCAGGCGCGCGCCGATCCACGAGGACGGGCTGCCGGAACTGCTGGAACGGACGGTCGGGCGCACGCTGCGGGCCTCGGGCGACCTGGCGGCGGCCGTGCTGGACACGGACATCACCTTCATTGCGGTCGGGACGCCCGCGGTGGATGGCCAGATCGACCTCGCTTTCGTCGAGCGGGCGGCCGAGGAGATCGGCGCTGCCATCGCCAGGAAGAACGAGTTCCACACGGTTGTCGTGAAGAGCACCGTGATTCCCGGCACGACGGACGGTGCCGTGCTCCGGGCCATTGAACGCACTTCCGGCAAGAAGGCGGGCACGGGCTTCGGCCTGGGCATGAACCCCGAGTTCCTGACCGAAGGCACGGCTGTCCAGGATTTCTCCCGGCCGGATCGCATCGTCATTGGCGGCATCGATGACCGCAGCCGGGCGGTCATCGCCAGCGTGTACGACGGTTTCCCTGACACCCCCCGGTTCCTGACGAACACGCGCACCGCCGAGATGATCAAGTACACCTCGAACTCGGCGCTGGCGACGATGATTTCCTTCTCGAACGAGATCGGGCGCCTGTGCAGCGCCGTGGGCGACGTGGACGTGGCCGACGTCATGCGGGGCGTGCATGCGGCCATGTACTTCACCGTGCGCGGCCCGGACGGCCAGCGGTCACCGGCGCCAATCACTTCATTCCTTGAGGCGGGCTGTGGCTATGGTGGCAGCTGCCTGCCGAAGGACGTGACCGCGCTGGTGGGGCAGGGCCGCAGCCTCGGTGTCGAGATGCCCCTGCTTGCCAGCGTCCTGCAGATCAACAGGACCCAGCCCGAGGAACTGCTGCGGCTGGTCCGCCTGCACTACCCGGAGCTGAAGGGCGTGCCCGTGGCCGTGCTGGGCCTGGCATTCAAGCCCGATACCGATGACCTGCGGGAGTCGCCGGCGTTCCCGATCCTGCGGATGCTCCGCAAGGAAGGCGCGCGCATCACGGCCTACGATCCCGTGGCCCGCCCAACCGGCCATCCGGACCTGGAGGGGGTGCGGCTCGCTACCAGTCTCGACGACGCGGTTGCGGAGGCAGACGTCGTCATCCACGTCACCAAGTGGCAGGAGTTCGAGGAACTCGGTCAGCACCTGCGGCGACTCGGGAGGCAGCCCCTGGTCGTCGATGGCCGCCGCAACCTCAAGCCTCACGATTTTGCACATTACGAGGGCATTGGCCGTCGGGAGATTGCATGAAGGTCGTACTGTTTTGCGGCGGGCTCGGCACGCGCCTGCGGGAGCACTCGGACACCATCCCGAAGCCCCTCGCCACCGTCGGTGTCCGGCCCGTCATCTGGCACCTGATGCGCTACTACGCGCACTTCGGCCACAAGGACTTCATCCTGTGCCTCGGTTACCGGGGTGACCTGATCCGCGAGTACTTCCTGAACTACAAGGAATACCTGTCGAATGACTTCACCCTGTCCGAGGGCGGGCGGAAGATCGACCTGCACGCCAGCGACATGCAGGACTGGCGGATCACGTTCGTGGACACGGGGCTCCATTCAAATATCGGTCAACGGCTGCTGCGTGTACGGCAGCACCTCGATGGCGAGAAGGTCTTCCTCGCCAACTATGCCGACGGGCTGGCCGACATTCCTCTCAACGATGCCATTGCCGACTTTGGCCGCCGGGACGTCGTGGCGACCTTCGCGTCCGTGCGTTCAGCCCAGAGCTTCCACATGGTGACGTCGGGCGACGATGGCCTCGTCCAGGGTATTGGCCCGATGCACAACGACAACCTGTACATCAATGGCGGCTACTTTGTCCTGCGGTCGGACGTCTTCGATTACGTCAACGAGGGCGAGGAACTGGTGGAGCAGCCCTTCAGGCGGCTGATCGACAAGCGGCTGCTTGCCACCTATCGGCATTCCGGCTTCTGGCAGGCGATGGACACCTTCAAGGACAAGATCACGCTCGAGCGCATGGAAGCCCGCGGCGAGTGTCCGTGGATGGTCTGGAAGCGCTGAGCGGCCCAGGCGCGCAGCAGGCCATGCAGTTCACTGAGACCGGAGTCCAGGGCGCCTTTGTCATCGACCTGCGGCGCATCGTCGACGAGCGGGGGTTCTTCGCCCGGCAGTGGTGCCACGACGAACTGGCGAAGCGCGGCTTGTGCGCACACATTGCGCAGATCAACACGAGCGAAAGCACCCTGCGTGGTACGGTCCGGGGCATGCACTACCAGGAGACGCCGCACGCGGAGGTGAAGATCGCTCATTGCCCCCGGGGCGCCGTATTCGATGTCGTGGTGGACCTGCGCCCGGACTCACCCACCTTTCGCCGCTGGCATGGAGTGGAACTCACGGGCGAGAATTTCCGGGCTCTGTACGTGCCGGAGGGCTGTGCCCACGGCTTTATCACGCTGCGGGACGATACGGTCTTGACATATTTCACGTCGAAACCCTACGCGCCGGCGGCTGCCAAGGGCGTCCGTTTTGACGATCCCGCGTTCGGGATAAGATGGCCCGAGGAAGTCCGGGTTGTCTCGGCAGCCGACCGCCAGTGGCCGGTGTTCCCCAATGGGAGTCAGCAAGCATGATTATCGTCGACAAGGCATTGCAGAAGCGTCACGACCAGGGTCGCCCGATCCGGGTCGGCATGGTGGGTGCCGGTTACATGGCGCGAGGTATCGCGCTGCAGATCGAGAGCACCATGAAGGGCATGCGGCTCGCAGGCGTCGCGGCCCGGAATGCCGCCCAGGCCGAAGACCTTTATGCACAGATCGGGGTGACGGCGCAGCGCGCCACCGACTCCCTCTCGTCCATCGAGCAGGCCATCGCAGCCGGCCATCCCGTGGTTACCGATGACCCGATGCTCCTGTGCCGCGCAGGGGGCATCGACGCCATCATCGATTCGACGGGCGACGTCGAGGTCGGTGCCCACGTGGCCTTCGAAGCCATCCGCAATGGCAAGCACGTCATCCTGATGAATGCAGAAGTCGATGCCACGATCGGGCCGATTCTCAAGGCCTATGCCGATCGGGCCGGCGTCATCTACACCTACACGGACGGCGACGAGCCGGGCGTAGCAATGAATCTGTTCCGCTTCGTGGACAGCATCGGCTATAAGCCCGTGCTCATGGGGCAGATCAAGGGCTTTCTCGATCGCTACCGCAATCCGGATACCCAGCGGGCCTTCGCCGAGCAGCACAAGCAGAAGCCGGCCATGGTGGCCTCTTTCGCCGACGGCTCCAAGCTGGCCATCGAGAGCGCGATCATCGGCAACGCCACCGGCTTCGTGCCGGGCAAGCGCGGCATGTACGGGCACCAGACCGCGTCGGTCAAGGACCTGCTCAAACTCTTCACGCCAAAGGACTTCGAGAAGGGCGGATTGGTGGACTTCGTGCTCGGCGCGGAACCCCACACCGGCGCCTTCGTGATGGGCTACAACGACGAGCCGGTCAAGCAGTCCTACATGAAGTACTTCAAGATGGGGGAGGGGCCGCTGTACATGTTCTACACGCCCTACCACCTGCCGCACCTGCAGCTGCCCCATTCAATCGCGCGGGCCGTCCTGTTCGACGACGCCACGCTCACGCCGCTGGGCGCCCCGGTGTGCGACACCGTCAGCACCGCCAAGAAGGACCTGAAGGCCGGCGAAATCCTCGACGGCATGGGCGGCTTTGCCTGCTACGGCCTGGTCGACAGCTACGAGGTCTGTTCCCGCGAGGATTACCTGCCCATCGCGGTGTCTGTCGGGTGCCGGCTGAAGCGCGATGTCCGCAAGGACGAGCCGATCAGTTACCGGGACGTGGAGTTGCCGAAGGGGCGGCTCTGCGACCGCCTGCGCCAGGAGCAGACCGAGCACTTCGGAGGTTCCGCGCTGCGGGTCGCGCGGGCGGGGTAAGCGCCGCAGCCGTCAGCGGAAGGTAACGAGGCCGAGCAGTTCGTCGGCCAGGTCGCCGCGTTCCCAGTTGGACAGGCGCGCCAGGTGGCTCGTGAGGTCCACCTTCTGTCCCGTTGGGATGGGGGCTCGCCAGACGCTGCTAAGCAGGTGGCGGTACTTCCGCCAGGTGTGCATGCGAAACGCCGACTTCCTGTCGGGGCTGTAGTACTTCTCCTGGTGTTCCTTGCTCGCCCGGTTCCAGCTGGAGGACTGCTGGTGGTAGCGCCTGAAGAAGAGCCGCTCGGGCAGTAGCGCAAACTTGCCGTACAGGGCCAGCTCCGCCAGGAAGTGGATATCGGAGGCCCGTTCGCTGCCGATCAGCCGGGTTCGTTGCATTGCCGAGCGGCGGATCACGCCGAGATGGGCATTGCAGAGCCCGATGGAGGCCAGCAGCGCGCGGAAGCGCTCCGCCGGGGTGGACTGCCGGATGTCCAGGTTGTCCTCGTAATCCTCGATCTTCTGGCCGTTGGCGTCGATCAGGCGGGTCTTCGAGTAGCACAGGATCACGTCCGGCTCCGCGTCGAGGACCTTGATGGCTTTCTCCAGGTAGGTCTTGTCGCAATAGTCATCGGCCGTGGACCACTTGTGGTACTCGCCGGTGCAGAGCGAGAAGACGTAGCGGAAATTGCCCGGTCCGCCGATGTTCGTCTGCCGCCTGACATAGCGGATTCGAGAATCTTTCGCCGCGTACTGCCGGCACACGTCCTCGGTGCCGTCAGTCGAGGCGTTGTCGGAGATCACCAGCTCGAAGTCACCGTAGGTCTGGCCGAGCAGGGACTCGAGCGACTCCCCGATGTAGCGCTCGCAGTTATAAGTGGGGACGGCGATGCTTACCCTGGGCATGAAGCAGGTTCCACGCGGTCCTGGAAGTCCGGGGCGCCCGTCACAGCCGGTCGACTGTCCTCTGGGCGGCTTCTTCGCCGCTGACGAAGGCCTCGTCGCTCCAGAGGTAGCCCCATTCGCCGTAGCGCCCGCACCAGGCAATGCCCAGGTCCTCGAGGTAGCCATGCACGGTGCGCAGGGCGGCGGCCCGGTCCAGGTCGAAGATGATGTTGGCGTAGGGAATCAGCATGGCTTCGCGGTAGATGATCTCGTCGTCCGGCCGGATGACGCCGGCGCGGCGCAGGCCCTCGATCGTCGGTTCGATGCAGCTGTCCGGGTGGCCCTTGAGCGGCCGGTACTTCTTCGAGAAATACACTTCCGCCTGGATGCTGGACGTGCCGGGTGGCACGACATTCGGAGAGTAGTTGCGCGGGTAGCTCACGCGGCTGAACGGGAATTCGTCGTCGTAGTAGTAGGTCCAGCTGGACTTCGAGACGTCCGGCCGGTTGATCCCGAGGTTGACCAGTACGACCGTGGTGCAGGCAAGTGTCTGGGAAGCGTCGACCACGTCCCTGGGCGCGCCGGCGATCATGGGGATCAGGTCCGGCAGTGCGATGGACGAGACCAGGCTGCCGTAATTGCGGCGCACGCCATTGGCGAAGGTCAGCTCGCGGGCCTTCGGGTTGATGCCCGTGACCTCGTGATTGACCTGGACCTTCGCCTCCCGGGTGAGGTCGGTCAGGAAGGCGGCAAAGCCGCCGTTGCGCGGGTAGCGGTAGTCCTGCACGTAGTGGATATTCGGCGAGGCCGGGGTCAGGGCGCCGGTCAGCACTTCGTCCAGGCTGGCCTGGTAGAGGCGGGGCCCGACCCACTCGGTGCTGAGGTTGCGCGCCTCGGTGGTGTGGTACTTGCGCGTGTACTGCATCGGGAAGGCTTCGGCGTAGGTCCGGCCATAGCTCGCGACCAGCCAGTCCTCGTAGTTGGCGATCTTCGGCTCCGCGACCTTCTTCGCCTCGACGTAATCGCGGATGGTGTCCACCACGATGCCTGTCGGCAGGCCGTGCATGTTCGTGACGACCGGGTGCCGCACCCAGTGCCCCTGCCAGTAGTTATCGATGTAGGCGTCGATCGACAGGTAGTCATCCGCGATCGCCTTGGCGAACAGGTCCCGTACCTTCTCGATCTTCGTGAACGAGACGTGGGGGCCTTCGTCGAAGGTAAAGCCGTCCCGGGTGTGGGAGGAGGTGTGGCCGCCGGGGCGGGGATTCTTGTCGAAGACCGCGGCCGGATGGCCAGCCTCCCGGAGGCGGTGGGCGGCGCCCAGGCCGGCCATGCCGGAGCCCAGGATGACGATGTCTGATGCCATGGAAAGTGTGCGTCCTGAGGGTTTAACAAGCCCTTTTCGGGAGGCTTTACAGTGTCGCAGAAAAGCCCCGGTGAAACATAGACCCGTCTCACGAGTCCCGGCCGTGCCCTGGCGTAGAATCCGGCACCGGGTGGAGACGGAAGAACAATGACTCCCCACGTATCCAGTTACCTGAAAACAACGGTGCTGGCAGTGCTAGTCGCGGTGGCCACGGGTATAGCGGCCGGGGCTGTCCTGTCCCTGCTGTCCGGACTCGCGGTGGTGGCCGCCGGTCTGGTCGCCGGTCTGGCCGCGATCGCCGCCGTGGCGATGGCGGTCGTCCTGTCGGGACTCCTCGTGCTGTACCGCCAGCTGCGCGTTGCGGCCGGCCGTGAGGACCTGTTTCTCGCTCTGACGCGCTCGCGCGGTGAAGCGGCGCTGGCGGCGCCAGGCAGCTTTCGTGCCGGTTTCCTGCGCCGGCTGGCGGCTCGCCGACTGCTGGGGCATGACTGGCTTGTCGGTGACGAGGTGGAAATCCGCTCCCTGGACGAGATTCTGGCCACGCTCGACGGGGACGGGTGCCTGGACGGCGTTCCGTTCCAGGCCGAAATGACAAGATTCTGCGGGGGCCGCGGGATGGTCTTCCGCTCGGTCGACAAGGTCTATGACTACGGCCGGACGAAGCAGATGCGCCGGCTCACGGGTAGCGTGCTGGTCGCGGGGCTCCGCTGCAACGGCGCCGATCACGGCGGCTGTGAGGCGCTCTGTTACCTGATCTGGAAGACCGCGTGGCTGCGGCGCCCCGGGGAATCCGCTGGGGCAGTCCTGGCAAGGCCGGCCGCGGGCTGCATCGCCGCCGGCGAGCTGCCGGGCACGGCTCCGGACGGTGCGCCGGCACCCCGCTACCGGTGCCAGTACAGCTCGTTGCACGCGGCGTCTACGCCGTTCCGGCCATGGAGCCTCGCCAGGGACCTGCGGCCCTGGATCGCCGGCAATATCAGTACGGCCACGCTCCTCGTTGGCCTTGGCACGCGGGTGTTCAATGACGTCCAGCGCCGGCGCGGCGGCATGGGCTTCCCGGCCGTGCCGCCGCCCTCGGGAGGCAGCGAGGCCGTCCCCGAGGAGCATCTCGCGGTCGGGGACCGGGTGCGAGTGCGGCCGATCGCCGCGATCTCCCGGACCCTGAACCGGAATTCCCGCCACAAGGGCCTGTGGTTCGACCGGGACATGACCAAGCACTGCGGCGCCGAACACCGCGTCCTCGCCCGGGTCGAGCGGATCATTGACGACGCGAACGGCGAGATGCGGCTTATGAAGACCCCCTGCATCATGCTCGACGGGGTCGACTACTCCGGGGAGTTCCTCAACTTCAACGCGCAACACGATCTCTTTTTCTGGCGGGAGGCGTGGCTCGAGCGGCTGCCGGAGGACGCTACTACCGGGAGGCAGGGCCCAGGTCGCCAGGCGTGAGCGAGTCCGCAGACCTTGATCGCGCGCTGGTTTCCGGGATCGCCTGGACCGCCGTCATGCGCTGGTCCTCCCAGCTCATCAGCTGGGTCGCAACCTTCTACGTGGCGCGGATCCTCGTGCCGGGCGACTACGGCATTGCATCCATGGCGATGGTGGCCATCGGCCTCGCGCGGATGATCGAAGACTTCGGGCTCGACGCCGTGCTGGTCCAGGATCGCAGCATCGAGGGGGTTCAGCAGGCCCGTCTCGCCGGCCTGCTGGTAATGCTCGGTGTCTTCCTGGCGTTGCTCTACCTGGCTCTCGCGTACCCCATCGCGGGTTTCTTCGGCGAGCCAAATGTCGCCTGGGCAGTCATGGGACTCAGCTTCCTCTTTATCACGGATGCGTTGCAGATCGTTCCGCGCGCCGTTCTCCAGCGCCAGCTGGCCTTCGGCAAGCTGGCAGTACTGTCGCTGCTCCAGGTGCTGGTCACGCAGTCGGTGCTGATCGCCGCTGCCACCGCCGGCTGGGGCTTCAAGTCGCTGGTGGTGAACTCGCTGGCGGGCGCGGCCTTCTCCGCCGCCCTGCTGTACTACTGGAGTCCCTATGCGATCCACTGGCCGCGCGACATCGCGGGCCTGGCCAAGCCGCTGCTCCAGGGCTGGCGGATGCTGGCCTCGAGCATCGGGTACTACGCCTACAGCAACGCCGACCAGGCCATCATCGGGCGCTTTCTTGGCAAGGACGCGCTCGGCGCCTACTCGTTCGCCACGGGACTTTCGACCACGGCAATGCGGGAGGTGGGCGCCGTCGTCACCAAGGTCGTCCCAGGAATATTCTCGGCGTCCCAGCACCGGCGTCACGATCTCCGCCGGTACTTTCTTGTCCTTACTGAACTCGTGGCCCTGGTGACCTTGCCGATGTCGATCGGCCTCGCCCTCACTGCGGACCTGATCGTCCCGGTGGCGCTGGGCCCGCAGTGGCAGGCTGTGATCGCTCCGCTGCGGATACTGTGCATCTACACGGCGTTCTTCAACGCACAGCTCCTGACCTCGCACCTGTTGACCTGGACAGGTCAGTTCCGGGCCCAGATGTGGTGCACGATGCTGACAGCCGTCGTCCTGCCGCTCGCCTTTCTCGGTGCTGTCCGCTTCGACCTGGAGGCCGTCGCACTCGTCTGGGCCCTGGTTTACCCGCTGACCAACATCCCGGCCCTGATCATCAGTCTCCGAACGATTTCCCTCACCTTCGGCCAATGGTTTGGCGCCCTGTGGCCGGCCGTCTGCGGGTGCATCGTGATGAGCGCCGCGGTGCTTGCGGTCAGGCAGGTTCTGCCCCACTCATCATCGAACCTGGTGCGCCTCGGCTCGATGGTGCTGGCCGGTGGCGGGGTGTATGCGCTGACCCTGCTGCTGTTCTTCCGCGCCCGCGTCCTCGCAATACTGTCGATCGTCCGTGTCGCGCGGACCGGACTCCCGGTACCGGCTGAGCCAGCAGCCCAGCTACCGTGAGCCTGCTATCTGGCGGAGCGCTTTGCGCGCCTTGCCCCAGATTTCCCCGGCCTGCTCCAGCAACCAGCTCTCGGCGCCCGCCGGTCTGCCCATGAGTAGCCAGAGCAGACCACTGCTGGTGATGTAGACGACCACCCCGAGCAGAACTGCGCGGACCAGTGGGAGGAAGGCATCCGCCGAGGAAGCCAGCATCTCGCTGGCTTCGCGCCCGTCGAATATCACCACGAGGTACATGATCGTCGCGCTCACCAGGGGCCGCCAGACGGCGATGACGAGGTCGAGCACCCGCAAACTCAGGAAGCGCGTGATAATGACGAAATTCACAGGCAGCGCGATGAGAGCCGAAATGACGTAGGCCCAGGCGGCGCCGTACATCCCGTAGGTCGGGGTCAGCGCGAACAGGGCGATCAGCAGCGCCACCACGTGGAAGGCGTTGATCCGCACGAAGACATCGGGCTTGCCGAGGGCGAGAAACGCCGAGTAGGCATTCGTCTGCAGGACCTGTGTAATGCCGAAGAACGCGAGCACCTCCAGCACCGCGATGGCTTCCCGCCATTTCGGACCCAGCACCAGCATGATCACGAAGGGCGCGGTAGCCGCCAGGCCCGCCACCGCCGGCACGGCGAGTAGGGCGATGACGCCCATCACCGCCAGGTACTGCTTGCCGAGCGCCACGGGGTCATCGGCAAGCCGGGCATAGGCTGGCAGCAGCGCCCGGTTGATCGGCGCCACCAGCTCCGTGCTGGGCATACTGGCCAGCTGGTTGGCGATGCTGAAGATGCCGAGGCTCTGGGGCCCGGATATGCGGCCGACGATGAAATCCGCGGGACGCTCACGCAGGAAGGCGACGAGATTGGACGCCACCATCCACTTCGAGAAATGCATCAGGTCCCCGCTCGCCGCCAGCGAGAACCGGGGCCTGAAGGGATGAACGACGTAGCTGTAGCCCAGGATCACGACCCGGCTGAGCAGCGTGCCGATCACCAGAGCCCAGTAGTTTCGCAGCGCGAAGGCAAGCGGGATCGCGATGGCGAAGCTGACCACCTTCTTGGTGAGCATGTAGCGGAACTCGCGATCGAACTCCAGGTTGCGGCGGAAGTCGACCACGCCCACGTTTTCCAGGGACTGGATGGCCGAACTCACCCCCAGCAGGATGATGACGAGCACGAGGTTGGGTTCCCGGTAGAAATGGCTGGCCGGGACGGCCGCCGCGGCCATCATCAGTCCGACGAGGCAGCCGGCCATGACATTGAAGGTCCAGGCCGTGTTGTAGTGGTCCCTGGTGACGTCCCGCCGCTGGATCAGAGCCGAGTCCAGCCCGAAGGCGCTGAACAGCTCGATCAGCGCGATCAGCGACATGCCCATCGCCACGATGCCGAAGTCCTTCGGGAGGAGCAGGCGTGCCAGGATCAGGGTGCTGATCAGGCCGAGGCTGCGCTCCAGGAGCTTGAACAGCACCATCAGCAGGGCGCCGGCGGCGATTCTCTGGGTCATTGAAGAGTCATTGAACGGTCATGGAAGAGTCATTGAAGGGTCATCGGGGCAGTGCTTCTGGGTGGGCGCGCGGGTCAGGGGGTGGCAGCCGGGAGCGGCCGCATTGTCGCATCCCGGCCTGGCTGCGTGGTGTGACCTGCAGCGGCGTTCCGCCGGAAGCCGGTTACTCGAGGGGTTCGCCGTCCCACTGGATCGTCTGACCGGTCTGCTCCATGGTCAACTTGCCGATGACGCCGATCATGCCGCGGATGCTGTCCGCGGCGCTCACCGTCTTCTGGCCGGGCCCGGCGGGTTCGCCGTGGGTCAGTACTCGGCCCGGGTTCAGGGTCACTACCTTGATGCCCTGGTTCTTCCAGCGCAGCGCCATTTCCTGCTGGAGGGCGTCCATGGCGGCCTTGCTGGTCTTGTAGAGGGTGAAGCCCGGGACCGGGATGCCCCGCTTGCCCTTGCCGGTAGTCAGGGCTGCCATCACCTTGAGCTCCCCGGCCTTCACGTTGGGGTAGAAAGCCTCGGCAACCTTGAGGGGCCCCATCGCGTTGGTCCGGTAGAAGCGGTCGAACTCCGCGTAGTCGATGGTGCCGACCATCTGGCCCCGGTCGGGCCCGCGCATCAGGCCCGCATTATTGATGAGCACGTCGATGGGCTGCCCCAGGTACTTCGCCGCCAGGGCGTCTATGCCCGGGTGATCCAGGAGGTCCAGCGGCTCCAGGACGACCGACGGGTGATCCGCGGCAAAGGCCTTCAGTTCGCTGGCCGAGTCCGGGTCGCGGGTCGTGGCAATCACGCGCCAGCCGAGTGCCGCGTATTGCCGGACGAACTCGAGGCCGATACCACGGTTTGCGCCAGTGATCAGCACCGTGTGGTGTGCGCCGGTTGCTCCGGCACCGGGTTCGGCAGCACTGGCTACCGGGCCGGCGAGGACCGTGGCGACGAGGGCAGCCGCGGCGAGCAGCCACCGCCGTGTGCAACCGGGACTACTGGATCGCGACATCTCTGCTCCTTCGGGCGGCGACGTGGCCCCGATGGCCACCCCATCTCCGGCGCCGATCTTAAGCGACTTCACGGGTTGGTTGATGTCAGGGCGTCAACTTCATCTCCACTGAGAAGCCGCCAGGAGCCCCTGGGAAGCGTGCCCAGTTTCAGCGGCCCGATGGCCACCCGGACCAGGCGGAGCACCCCCACGTCGAACGCGGCCAGCAGACGGCGGATGTGCCGGTTTCGGCCTTCATCGAGAACGATTTCCAGCCAAGCGTGCCGGATGCCCTGCCGGAGACAGCGCACTGAGTGGACCCCGATGCGCTCGCCCGCCAGCGTCACGCCGGCCTGTAATCCGGCCAGCAGCGACTCCTCCGGGAGCCGGTCGATCTGCACGTGGTAGGTCTTAGCCGGGCCGGTCTTCGGACTGGTGATTCCCGCGGCCCAGGCGGGGTCGTTGCAGAACAGGAGCAGGCCCTCGCTGGCCTTGTCGAGCCGCCCGACCGGTGCCAGCCAGGGCAGGCTGGCGCCGTCCAGGCAACGGTAGACGGTGTCGCGGCCTCGCTCGTCGCGAGTTGTCGTGACCAGTCCCCGCGGCTTGTTGAGCATCAGGGTCAGGCGGCCCGCCGCTGCTGGTGACCTGCCTTCCACCGCCACCTGGTCGAGACCCTGGCGAACGGGGAACTCCGGGTCCCGGACCAGCCGCCCGTTGACCGTTACGCGCCCCTCCAGGACCCACCGGGCAGCCTCGGTTCTCGAGCCCAGCCCCAGCTTGGAGAGCACGCGCGCCACGCCGTGGCGTGGCGCGGTGCCGGTTCGGGGCGGCACCTTCTTTGTTATGGGCCTGGTCATGGGGTCGTGGCGGTGGGCAGCCCGGGTGCGGGCGGTGCGAGCTCCGGCGCCACGGTGCGGGTGAGGGCCCAGGCGAGGCACAGGTTGGACGAGAGCACTGGCAGCGGGATCTCGCCACGGAGCAACTGCAGCGCCCGGAGCGTCGGCATGCCGGTGCCGCTGGCAAGCACGCAGTCCGCGCCGGACCGGTCGACCTGGCGGAGGGCCGCCAGCGCGTCGTTGCTGGTGAGTTCGTAGATCCGGTGGGTGTCGTCCAGTGTCGTGTCCACTCGCAGGCGCGCGACCACGCGGATGCCGGCGCTGTCCCAGTAGCGGTAGCCCGCTTCCGCGAGGCCGGCGGGGTAGGGTGAGACGAGCGCTACCGAGCGGGCGCCGAGGGCGGCGAGCGCCAGCCGGATGGACTGGGCCGCGGTGACCACGGGGAGGCCGCAGTCGGCTGCCGCCTCGGCCGTGAGCCGGTCCTCCAGTTCCAGGCCCGCCATGTAGGAGCTGCCCGTGCACCCAAAGCCGAAGGCCCGGATCATCCCGCCGAAACTGCGGATCGCCTCCGGGAGGTTCCGGATGTAGTGGTTGAGCCGGTCTTCCACCCGCGGTGCCGGGTGCACGAGCCGCGTGGCGTAGAGACCGATCCCTGGCGGGATCAGCGCCCGCAGCTCGGGTTCGACGGTGGGGTTTGCGTAGGGAACGGCCACGCCAACGCGGGCGCGGGGTCCGTAGTCCGGTGCTGTTGCTGGGGTCATCCCGGGGCTCCTGGCGAGGCGGGTGGCTAGGCCGCCGTGACGCCGCCGTCGACGCAGAGCACCTGGCCGGTCACGAAGGAGGCGGCGTCGGACAGCAGGAACGCCACCACAGCGGCCACCTCCCCGGGAGCGCCAAAGCGTCCCAGCGGGATGCTGGCAAGAAGCGCCGCCGCGCGCTCCGGATCGGAGCGCGCCTCGGCCGTCATCAGCGTGGCAACGGGCCCCGGCGCAACGGCATTGACCCGGACACCCGCGCTGGCAAGTTCCAGCGCCAGGGCCCGCATCAGCCCGTTCAGCGCTGCCTTGGAGGCGGCATAGGCCGCCGCCCGGGGGTGGCCGACAATACCGATCTGGCTGGACAGGAGCACGATGGAGCCGCGGCGGGCCCGGACCATGACCTGCGCGCACTCCCTGGCGATCTCGAAGGCGCCGGTCAGGTTGATATCGAGGACGGCCTGCCACTGCCGGAGGTCTGTCTCCAGTCCCGGCCGGTGGTCGAAGATCCCGGCCGAGCAGGCGAGCCCGTCGACGCGCTGGCCGAGGCTCGCGATGGCGGTACGGGTGATGGCGGCCACGGCGCCGGGGTCGCTGAGGTCCGCCGCGTGGATCCGGCTGGCTGGCAACAGCGCGCGGAGCGTTTCCGCCTCCACAGCGTCGCGGACCAGGGCCGCGCACTCGGCGCCGCCCGCTACCGCGCTTTCCAGCAGGCTGCGGCCTATGCCCGAGCCGGCCCCGCTGATGAGCAGGTGTTGAACCTCCGGTTCGCCGCTCCCGCGAGCCGCATTCATGCGGTGCCCTCAGTCAGGTAGGGCCGGGTCAGTTCCTCCGACACGGTCCACAGCTTGCCGGCCAGCGCGTCATTCTCCATGTTGCCGCCCGGCAGGAACGGATTGCAGTCCCTGAAGAAGCAGCCGCTGACCGCGGCGAGGGCCGGGGCGGTGGCCAGGTAGACCTGGGTGGCGGCGCCGGCCTCGACGCTCTTCATGAAGGTCCAGCCGATCAGCCTGGCCGCGAGGAGCTGGTACCAGGGCAGGTAACGCCCGAGGTTAGTCATGATGACGCCGGGCTGGAGCGCGTTGGCCGTGATGCGGGTGCCGGCGAGTCGCCGGGCCAGTTCGCGGACGAAGAGGTAGTTGGCGAGCTTGGACTGGCCGTAGGCCTTGCGCGGCTCGTAGTCCCGTTCGCCCGAGAGGTTGTCGAACTCGATACCCGCGGCCGGCGCCTGCTTGTACGCGCCACTCGAGACGACGACAACCCGGCCCTGGGGCGCGGCGGTCAGCTGCGGCAGCAGGCGCTCCGTCAGCAGGAAATGGCCCAGGTGGTTCGTGACGAAGTGCCGCTCGATGCCGTTGATCTGCTCGGCAGTGGGCACTTCCATCACGCCCGCATTGCACATCAGGATGTCGAGAGGGGCGCCGAGCGCGGCGACCTGCGCCGCGCAGGCAACGACGGAGGAAAAGTCTGTGAGTTCCAGGGCCGCCGGCGTCGTGCGGCCCGGCACACGCGCACAGGCCTCCCGGGCCTTGTCCAGGGATCGGGCGGTGCCGATCACGTGGGCGCCCCGGCGCGCGAGCACCCGCATGCTTTCGAAGCCCAGGCCGGAATTGGCGCCGGTCACGAGCGCGGTTCGCCCGGCCAGGTCGAGCCCCGCGGTCACTTCCTCGGCCGTCGAGTCGGCGCTGAAGGGACTCAAGGGGACGCCCGCCGGCCGCGCCACCTCTGCCGGTGCGCAGCCGTCGAGCGCGACCGCCGCCATTGCGGCTGAGCCGCCCAGCAGCAGGTCTCGCCGATTCATGCGCGCAGGTAGGGCCGGGTGAGTTCCTCGGACACCTGCCAGAGCCGTGCGGCCAGCGCGTCATTCTCCATGTTGCCGCCCGGCGATTCCGGGTTGCAGTCGGCAAAGTAGTAACCGCTGACCGTGGCCAGGCCCGGTGCCGTGGCGACGTAGCAGGTGGTGGCGGCGCCGGCCTCGACGCTCTTCATGAAGGTCCAGCCGATGAGCTTCGCAGCCACCTGCTGCCACTGCGGGAAACTGCGGCCGAGATTAGTGAGGATGACGCCGGGATGGACGGAGTTCGCGGTCGTCGTGGAACCGGCGAGGTTCCTTGCCAGTTGCCGGACATAGAGGTGATTGGCGAGCTTGGACTGGCCGTACATCCGGTTCGGCTTGTAGCCGCGTTCACCGGAAAGATTGTCGAACTCGATCCCGGTTTCCGGCGCCCACTGGTAGCCACTGCTCGTCAGGACCACGACGCGGCCCTGGGGTGCCGCCTGTACCTGGGGCAGCAGGCGGTTGCCCACGATGAAGTGGCCCAGGTGGTTGGTGACGAACTGCTTCTCCAGGCCGTTGACCTGCTCCAGTTCGGGCAGCGCCATGATGCCGGCGTTCAGGATCAGCATGTCGATGGGCATGCCCAGGGCCTGGACCGCATCCGTGCCACTGACGATCGACGGGAAGTCCGTTAACTCGATGGCCACCGGCGTGGTCCTGCCCTGCACGCTGGCACAGGCCTCCCTGGCTTTTTCCAGCGTGCGCGCGGCGCAGATGACGTGCGCGCCCCGCATCGCGAGCACCCGCATGGCTTCATAACCCAGGCCCGAGTTCGCGCCGGTGACGAGCGCCGTCTTGCCGGTGAGGTCGATGCCGGCGGTCACTTCCTCCGCCGTTGACTTGGCGCCGAAGGGCCCGAGTGGCACCCCTTCGGGGCGAACGATCGGCTTGTCCTCGCCCCGGCTGCAGGCGGCCAGGGTCGCAGCGGTGGCCACGGTGGCGCCGGCAATCAGCTGGCGGCGGGTCAAACTGCGCTGCTGGCCACGCTGCTGGCCGGCGTTCGGGCGGGCTTCGGTGTCGGGCATGGGGTAGGTCATCCTGGAAACTGCGCAATCCCTGAGAGGGATTCTTTCTGGCCAACGTTGGCCCGCGCGACGATTGTGGCGTCCGCAAGCCGCACCTTGACGATGTCGCCGGTGAAGAAGTTGCCAATGACGGCGTACTGGCCGTCCGGTGACGAGTTGACGGCTGCCCAGCCCATGCCCTCCAGCGGGTAGTTGCGCAGCACGGCGCCGCTTTTCGGGTCCATGACCAGGAAGCCCTTGCCGGTGCTGATCAGCAGCCGGCCGTCCGGGGTGGGATTCATCACGAGGACCATCGGCACGTCCGGGTTCTTGTCGAAGTTGGCGAGGTCGGGGAGCTGCTTCTCGTGCTTCAGGTCGTACTGCATCACCCGCTTGCCGGTCTCGGAGACGAAGATCATGCGGCTGTCGTTGTCCGTGAGCACCGTACTGGTGACGGCCAGGAAGCCGAACATGCCGCCGTCGGCCTGCGTGGCGTACTCCTTCACCAGCTTGCCGTCCGGGCTGTGCCGGAACACGTGCCCGTCGCCAATCACGTCCCGGCCGGGCAGCAGCCGGAACTTCGTGGTCACCGCGGGGTGCCCGGTCTGTGTGCCCATCATGTGCTCGCCGAAATACAGGCTGCCGTCCATCCCGAAGGTGACGCTGGAGTACATGCGGTCAGAAAACTTGCGGACGGGCTTCTGCACGCCGCTGGGCAGGATCTCGACCACAGTCGGGGTCAGTTGGGAAAAGGCCCACAGCGTGCGGTCCGGCGCGAAGGTGAGGCCGCCAACCTTGTGGCGGGTGCCCTCCAGGTACAGCTCGCCCTTCAGCTGCAGGTTCTCGTCGTACTGGATCAGCCGGCCGGTACCCCCGTGGTCGTCCGTCGGGTTGTCCATGATGGTGGCGGCCACCAGGATATCGTTCCGCGCGAAGGGCTTGACGGTGTTTACGTGCGTCGCCGGTTGCGCGTGCACGCCGCTCGCCAGCCACAGGATGGTTGCGGCGGCCAGTCCGGTTGTCTTCAGTGGGCTCATGTTCGTCCTCGCTGCCTTGTGCTGATTCATCAATCCGGGTTGTCGATGCTGCCGCCGGTGTTGTCGCCGACCAGGCCGGTGTCGGCCGTGCTGTAGACATTGCGTACTGCACCGTTGTTCCGGCCGATCAGTCCGCCCACCGCTTCCTTGCCCGTCACGCTGCCCGTGGCGTAGCTGCCCTGCACCCGGCTCTGGGAGTTGAAGCCGACGAGCCCGCCCACGTTGGTGCCGGTGCCCCGGACCTCGGTGCTTGCGAAGCTGCTTTCGACAAGTGCGTCCGTGTTCACACCGACCAGGCCGCCCACATTGTCGGCCCCTGTGACGATCCCGCGCGCATGGCTGTCGAGGATCTTGCCCGTGGTGTTGAGGCCGACGAGGCCGCCAACGCCCTTGCCGGCCGAGACGCGCATATCGGCCGAGCTGCCCCGGACGATGCCGTTCATGTCTCCCGCCAGGCCGCCCACGGCCGCCTGCCCGGATACCTCGCCGCGGACGTGACAGTTGACCACCTGGCCCGCGTGGCCGCCGACGAGCCCGGCGGTCGCCAGCCGGCCGGCAACCTTCACGCTGGCCGTGCAGTCGGCGACGTAGCCGAAGTTGGCTCCGACCAGTGCGCCGGTGCCGTGGAGGCCGGTGACGATAGCGTTCTCGAGAGTGAGGTTGCGCACCACGCCGGTCTTCGCCAGGGTGCCGAACATGCCAACGCCGCCCGTGTCGGGGCGGTTGATCGTGAGGTTGCGCAGGGTATGGCCATTGCCGTCCAGCGCGCCCGCGAAACCGTAGCGGTCACGGGCGATCATGCAGTTGTTCTCGGCGCCGCAGTTACCGATGGGAATCCAGTTGGCGATACCCGTCGCGTCCAGGTCCCGGACCAGTTCGTAGCGCCGGGTGTTCCTCGTGGCCAGGTCCAGGGTCGTGCGCTGGCCGGGGCCGGTGCCCAGCGTCTGGATGGCCTCCAGCTGCTCGACGCTGCAGATGCCGTACCAGCCGTCGCCGTCCGCGTCCCGGGCGAACTCGCCCGGGTTACCCGGCGCGGCATCGAAGGCGTCCGCCAGGCCATCGCCGTCCCGGTCCCGGGTCGTGGAGCCACCCCTGGGGCAGCCGGCCAGTTCGACCGGCGAGGGCGGAGGCGCCTTGATGTCGGCCAGGGCGCCGGCGGCGCCAATGGTGCTCAGGGTCGCGGTCATGCCACCGCCAGCGACGGGCGCGGGCTGGCCGGCATTCGCGCTACCGGACGGTCCGCGCGCAAGGCCGCCCGCCAGGCCCTTCTGGGCGGCGAAATAGGCGGCCACGTCCTCGAGCTGCTGGCGGGTGAGGGTGCGCACGGCGCCGCCCATGATCGAGTCCGCCCGCGTGCCCGCCTGGTAGGCGAGCAGCGCCTGGACGAGGTACTCCTGGTGCTGGCCGCCAAGGACCGGGAAGGTGGGCGAGGGGCTGCTGCCATCCGGGCCGTGACAGGCCGAGCAGGCGGCGGCAATCTCCCGGCCCCGGTCCACGTCACCCGCGGCGCTGGCGGTGACGGCCGGCAGCGCCAGCGCAAGGGCTGTCAACGCCATCAGGCGAGAGTGCTTGAGTTGCATGACGGAGTTACTTCGCATTGGCCTTGTCGAACTTTTCCTTGGCTTCCTTGGCCAGTTTCTCGAAGTCCGCGTTCTCGCCGAATTTCAGCTGGCGGTCGGTGTGCAGACCCACGGAAGTCCCGAGGTACTTGTCCGAGCGGACCTGCTGCAGCACAAAGGCGCCGAAATCCGCGTAGCTCAGCATCGTGCCCTTCGGCGAGTCCGCGTTGACGGACAGCTGGTAGTTGGCGCGCGCCGGTTCCTCCACGAGGAACGGCGGCCGGAAGATCACGTAATCGAGGCCGCTCGCCCGGACGATACCCTCCATGTCCTTCATGTTCTTGTACAGGTAACGGGACTTCCACAACCAGCCCAGCCGGAAGTCACCCGGGGCCGGTTTCACGGTGGGAAACTCGTCCTCGACACCGAGGGAGCTGGCGACGAGCAGGCGCCGGTTCCCCTTGTTCTTCATCGCCGCGATGATGTTGCCGGTGCCGGTGGTGAACAGGTCGAAGGTGGCGGGGGTTTCCGCCTTGTCGGTGGGGTCGACACGCGGGCCGACCATCGAGATCACGACTTCCCGGCCGGTCATCGCGGCCTCAAGCGAGCCCTGGTCGTAGACGTCGCCCTTCAGAATTGTCAGGTTCGGATTCCGGAGCGTCACGTCCTCCGCGCGGCGGGCGATGCCAGTGACCTGGTACCCGGCATCCAGGGCCTGCTGGATGATCTCGGTGGAGCTCTTCGCTGTGGCCCCGATCACCACGAGGCGGGGCTTGCCCTGTAGGCTCGACGAGCTGGCACTGGTGCAGCCTGAAAGTCCGAGCGCTGTGGCCGCCAGCACGGTGAGCCCGCAGAGCCCAATTATCCTGGTCTTCCTCATCGACGGCATGCCTTTCTCCCCAAGTTGCGTGGTTTGGCCCCGGTGCTACTGTAGTCTGCAGATTCCTGCTTTGCACCCCGGAAGGAGCCCCAGTCATGCCTGTTCCCGCACCGCGGATAGTCCCCTGGTCCCTGCGCTCTGCCCTGGCCGGATTTGTCGCCGGGGCGCTGCTGGTGCCGGCCCTGACGACCGTCGCCGAGCAGACCTACACGTGGGGCGAGCAGTACCGCAGCATTCCGGCCCGCTACCAGAAGATGATCGACGACTCGGAGCAGGCGTTCACGCGGCGGGACGTCGCGGCGTCCGGCGCCGCTATGACCGAGGACTTCAGCTGGTACACGGTGAAGGAAGACGGCCCGAAGGAGATGGTTCACGGCCGCGAGGCGACGATGGCGCGCCTCAAGATGTTCTTCGAGTCCCCGATGTGGACCACGAATGACTCGGCGGTGCATCGCCTCGGGATGGTGGGCAACACCCTGGTGCAGGTCGAAATCGACTCGCTCAACCTGAATGGCAAGCCCGTCCGCCAGACGTCACTGCATGTCTACGAGTTCAAAGACGGCAAGCGCTGGCGGGAGTTCGCGTTCTATCCGACAGACTTGTAGCGCTGGTGATCAGCGCTGCCTGGTGCCGACGGAGAAGTCGATTCCCTGGGCGAGCGGCAGCGTAGAGCCGAAGTTGATCGTGACCGTCTGCCGGCGCATGTAGGCTTTCCAGGAGTCGGAGCCGGCCTCGCGCCCGCCGCCCGTTTCCTTTTCGCCGCCAAAGGCCCCGCCGATCTCCGCCCCGGACGTCCCGATGTTGACGTTCGCGATGCCGCAGTCGCTCCCGGCATGGCTGAGGAACTGCTCAGCGTGCTGCAGGCGGTCGGTGAAGATCGCGGACGAGAGGCCTTGGGGCACCGCGTTCTGCTTCGCGATGGCCTCGTCCAGGTCCTGGCAGGGCACGACGTAGAGGATCGGGGCAAAGGCTTCCTCCTGGACCAGGGGCCATTCGTTCTCCGCCATGACAATCGTCGGCTCCACGAAGTGTCCCGGGCGCTTTAGCACCTTGCCTCCGCAGAGCACCCTGGCATCCAGTGTCTTCAGGTCCTTCAGCACCTGCACGTAGCGGTCCTGTGCCTGCGCGTCGATCAGGGGGCCCATCAGGGTCGCGGGCTGCATGGGATCGCCAATAAGCACCTGGCCGTAGGCGGCGACGAGGCGCGTCATCGTCTCGGCCAGTCGCGCTTCGTGCACGAGCAGCCGCCGGGTGGATGTGCAGCGCTGGCCCGCCGTGCCGACGGCGCCGAACAGGATGGCGGGTATCGCCAGGTCCAGGTTGGCGTGCTCGTCCACGACAATCGCATTGTTGCCGCCGAGTTCCAGCAGGCAGCGACCGAAGCGCCGGGCGACGCGGCTCGACACGCTGCCACCGACCGCCGACGAACCGGTGAAGGACACGAGATTCACGCGGGGATCGTCGACGAAGCGGGTGGCGAGTGCCACGTCGTCCGTATTGAACAGGAAGAACGCCGGCGGGAAACCGCCGGCCTCGAGGGCCGCGTTGCACAGGCGCTGGACGGCGACGCTCGCCAGCGGGGCCTTGGGCGATGGTTTCCAGACCGTTACGTTGCCGCAGACGGCGGCGATGAAGGCGTTCCAGGACCAGACTGCCACGGGGAAGTTGAAGGCGCTGATGACCCCAACGACGCCGAGTGGGTGCCACTGCTCGTAGAGGCGGTGCTGCGGCCGCTCGGACGGCAGTGTCCGGCCGCCAAGCATGCGAGACAGGCCGACGGCGTAGTCAGCGATGTCGATCATCTCCTGGACCTCGCCGACTCCCTCCGTCCGGATCTTCCCGACTTCCAGCGTGACGAGGCTGCCGAGTGCCTGCTTGTGTGTGCGCAGCGCGTCGCCGACCAGCCGCACGGCTTCGCCCCGGCGGGGTGGGGGCAAGGCGCGCCACGCTTCGCCGGCACGCTGGGCGCTGCAGATGACCTGCTCGTAGTCCTGCTTCGTGGCCGCCGCCACCTGCGCCAGGGTCCCGCCCGTGGACGGGTTCTCCGAGGCGATTCGTCCGCGGCCGTCCACCGGGTGCCAGCCCGCGGCCGACCAGGTGCCCGGATTGAGGTCTGCCAGGCCCAGTTGTTCGAGAACCTCACGCATCGGTGCGCAACCGCTGCTGGCCGCGGCTCCCGGCCGCGATGGCCCGGGCCGAGACTTCCTTGCCGACCCCGTCGCTGTAGTAGCGACCGAAGCGGTTGGCGAGGACCTGGTCCAGCGGGAATTGCTCCTGCCGGACGAAGCCCCGGTACTGCTGCGGGTGGCGAAGCACGAGATCGAGCACGGCACAGATGCCACCGGCCGTCGTGATCTGGATCGCCGACCAGAGGCGGCCCCCGATCATCTGGGGATAGACCTTGTTCACGTAGTTCTCCTCGCGCAGTTCTCCCTCCTGGAGGCCTGTGACCGCGGCATAGACGATGACGACGTCCTGCAGGGTCTGCGGGACGGAGTTTTCGAGGATGCGCTTCAGGGTGTCCCGGTCCTGGTTGAGCTTCAGACCGTTCATCAGGAGCCGCATCTGCTCGCAGTGCCCCGGGTAACGGATGGTCTTGTAGTCCATCGATTCGACGTCGCTGCCAAAGCTCTCGGCGAGTGATCCCAGGCCACCCGAGGTGTTGAAGGCCTCGTACAGCGTGCCGTCGATCTCGATTTCCTCGAGCCCTTCGAGGGGCTGGACCTGCTGCGACGCGCCGTTGACGACGCTGAGGCACGGGTTGCCGTACTCGTTGATGAGCCCCTCGGTGGACCAGGTGAGCGAGTACTTGAGGACGTTGTTCGGGTGCTGGGGCAGGGCGCCGACGCGGAGTTTGACCGTGCGGACGCTCTGGAAATGCCGGATCAGTTCCGCCGCCGCGATGCTGATGAAGCCCGGCGCCAGCCCGCACTGGGGCGCGAAGGCCGTCGAAGCCTCCGCCGCGATTGCGTAGACCGCGCTCGCTGAGCGCACGTCCTCCGTCAGGTCGAAGTAATGGACGCCGGTGTTCCGCGCCGCGCCCGCGACCAGTTCGTTGCAGTAGTAGGGCAGGCTGGAGACGACGGCATCGATGCGCTGGCCGCGCAGTGTGGCTTCCAGGTCCGGGAGCCGGGAGGCGTCGAGGTCCAGCGCGTGGATGCCGCCTCCGCCGCCGGCCTTCTGGTGGGCCGCCGCAACGGCGGCCGCCGCGCCGGGGCGGGAGTCGGCCAGCGTGATGGCGTAGTCTCCGGATTCCTCGAGCAGGCCCGCGATCAACGCCCCGATCTTGCCCGCGCCCAGTACCAGTACCCGATGCATGGCGACTCCTCGTTTCGCTTGTGGCAGAGTGCCTGAAAATCTGCCTGAATGCCGCAAGTATCGGCCGCAGGTACCAGCCGCCAGGAAGCCTGCCTGATGAAAACTTCCACCACCGTGACCCGCCGCTCGCTGGCGCTCGGCGCCCTGCAATTCAGCACCGGGCTGCTGGCCCTTGGCGCCGCCAGTGAGGCGCTGCCGCGGGTTGGCGGGGCGCTACCCCCCCACGTGCCGGACCTCGCCGTTCCGGCCAACAACCTGCGCGCGCTCGTGCGCCTCACCGCCAGCCTGGAGGAATGCAACGTGCCCTGGTGGTACGACGGGACCATCTTCGGCGTGGTGCCGGGCGAGAATCCCCGGCCGCTGGTCAAGTTCGAAGGCATGGAGCTGTACTGGATGCAGCACCTGCCAGGTGGCGCCTACGAGTTGACGGGCAACACGGTTACTTTCTTCCGGGATGTGGACACCGGCGCCATGCTGACCGAGTTCCGTAACCCTTACACGAAGGCGATCAATCCCGTGTCGCCGGCTGTGCAGGGTGGCGGTCCCGGTCGGGGCTTCAACTACTCGGTGAAGGGCATCCGGTTCACCCGGCTGCTCGACCAGTTGCCCGAGAGCCCGCTGGTGCTCGACTGGACCTTCGCCCGGGACATGGTCTGGCTGCATAACTGGACGCGCTACCCGCCGGGCCTGCCGCCGCCCCGCTGGCAGCAGCAGACGATGTTCGCCAGCCAGAAAGACTTTCTCGACGACAAGCTCGCCGCCGTGCCGGTGGTCTTTGGTTCCACGGTCCATATGCCCTGGCTGAAGTGGCTCGACATGGGCGACCGTCCGGGCCACGTGGTCTGGCACGCGGGCGGCGCCAAGCTCCGGTCGATTGACGAGCTGCCGGCGGAGTACCGCCAGCGCATTGAGCGGGAATACCCGGCGCTGCTGTCCGCGAATCCGGCCAAGGCCGCGGAGCGCGCTGTTGCTCCCGGGCACTGACAATTGATCGAGGTTAGATCTATAATATGTATAATAATCAGATGTCTATGACATCTTTCTCGAATCAGACCTTCAGTCTGACGTCTTGTGTCAAGCTCGCCGGCAATCCCGGCTCCGCGGTGGCAACGGGAGTCTGCTGCAGCGGCGACGTCTTCGTCCCGTTTGTGTCGTGTCGGCCGGCGCTCATAAGATAGACAGACATGATCACGTTCACGCTCAACGGCGAGGCTGTGCAGGTCGATGCCCCGGACGACATGCCACTTCTCTGGGTGCTGCGGGACAAGCTCGGCCTGACCGGCACGAAGTACGGCTGCGGCATGGCGCTCTGCGGTGCCTGCACAGTGCACATCGACGGCTCTGCCACGCGCTGCTGCGTGCTGCCGATCGCGGCCGTGGCCGGCAAGTCGGTCACCACCATCGAGGGCCTGGCGGACGCGACCGGCCTGCACGCCGTCCAGCAGGCCTGGATCGACGAGCAGGTGCCCCAGTGCGGCTATTGCCAGCCCGGCATGATCATGGCCGTGGCCTCGTTCCTGAAGACGACACCCGAGCCCGACGACGCGGCCATCAACGACGCCATCACCAACATCTGCCGGTGCGGTACCTATCCCCGGATCCGCAAGGCGATCCATCGCGCAGCGGCGGTGCTGCGGGCCCAACCCGCTTCCAGGACCTGACCCTGCCCCCGTCTTTGATCCCCTTCTTGCGAGTAACAGCCATGCCCATCCTGAACAGGTTTCGCCCTGCGGCGTCCGTGCTCGCCGTCGGCCTCCTCCTGACTGCCTGTGCGCAGGGCGGCGACGGGGCGCCGTCGGGCACTGCGGCGCCAACCGCGGCCGCGCCCGCCGATCTGCCAGCGTTGCTGGCCGCTGCCGACCCGGAGAAGGGCAGGGTGCTGTTCCTGCAGTGCCGGGCCTGTCACAGCCTCGAGTCGGGCGGTGCCAACAAGGTTGGCCCGAACCTGCACGGCGTGTTTGGCCGGAAGGCTGGCCTGGCGCCCGGCTTTGCCTATTCAGAAGTGATCAGCCAGTCAGCCATCGTCTGGTCGGATGCGAACCTGGATCACTGGCTGGCGCGGCCCAGCGACTTCCTGCCAGGCAACCGGATGGTTTTCGTCGGCATCCGCACGCCGGAGGACCGCGCGAACCTGATCGCGTACCTGAAGCGCGAGACGGGCGCGAAGTAGCCTCGATCCGGCGCCGCCTATTGCCGGCGGCCGACCCTTGCCTGGTCGCCGGACTGGTCCCTCCGGGACAGTCGATAGCCCGCACCCCGCACGGTCTGTATACACACGTCGTGCCCTGACGGCTCAAGGGCCAGGCGTAGCCGCCGCACGTGCACGTCCACCGTCCGTTCATCCACGTGAGCATTGACGCGCCAGACCCGGTCGACGATCTGCGCGCGCGAAAGCACGCGCTCTGGGTGTGTCAGGAACAGGTTGAGCATCTTGAATTCAATGGGGCCCAGGTGTACCGGCTGACCCGCCGCCGTCACGCGCAGGCTGCGGCTGTCCAGGGCCAGTCCCTCGAACTCCCGGACCTCTGGAACTGGCTCCTGCTGGCAGCCGCTGCGTCTCAGGACGGCATGCACCCGGGCCAGCAGCTCGTCCCGGCCAAACGGCTTGGTGACGTAATCGTCCGCGCCCGCCTTCAGGCCGGCAACCCGGTCCACTTCGTCCGCCTTGCCACTGACCATGATCACAGGCATCTGCGCCATTGCTTCATCCGCCCGCCACAGGCGCAGCAGGTTGATGCCCTCCATGTCCGGAAGTTGCCAGTCAAGCAGCACGAGATCGGGCCGCTCGCGGTGGGTTTCTTCCAGGGCGGACAGTGCATCGGCCGTCTCGAAGGTCTGATAGCCGGCGCTGGATAGCAGGAATGACAGCAGGCTGCGGAGTGGCTTGTGGTCCTCGACGATGAGGATCTTCTGATTGGAACTCATTCTAGGGACTACAGCAGGGCTCCGTGAACTTTTCGTGGCCCTGATGTAACGGTGCCGTGAACGCGCAGCCGTTGCTCCCACCGGCGAAGCAGGCCGGCGTGTGGCGATTTCTTCACGCCGATGTCATCGGGTGGTCGCGCGCCCCACGTAGCTTGGCCCCGTCGCCGGAATACCAACGAGACGACAAGAACCGGCGAGAAGCGGGCGAAAGGTTCTGGCAGTAGCTGGCCCCTGGCCCTTGTATCAAACAGTGGAGGAAAAAAACCTATGCACGCTTTGACCAGGAAGCTTGCGGCCCTGAGCACCGTTGCACTGCTGGGAGTATCGGGCGCGCACGCGTCCATTCTCTCTGGCACTGCAGCGGGCGGTTCCGAGGCCGTCCTTACCTTCGTAAACACCAACGGTGATTCCATCAGCCAGGACCTGGGCGCCCAGGTGGCCGCGATCAACGGCGGTTCCAGCTACACACTCAGCAGTGGCGTGCTCAGCTTTATCAGTGCTGCCGGCGGCACTGCGAACGTGGCCTACGGGCTCATCGCCGGCAACAGCGTGGCGCGGACCTACCTGACCTCATCGGCCAGTGCGACGTTCGTCGACGATGTGCAGGTCGCAGAAAGCGCCAAGTCCCTGTGGGCGTCGTCGCTCAACGGCCTCATCCAGAACCTCAATGACGGGGACGCGACGCCGTCCGGCACGAACCTGACGCGCGGGCCGTACCTTGCGGGCTCCGGTTCGCCGAACTACCTGGATGGCGGGCACGACAACTGGCAGTCGGGTGACTTCCAGTTCTCGAACCTTGCCGCGGGTACTGATGCTCTCTACCTGTACTCGGTGGGCTTCACGAGCTCCAACATTGGCCTGCGCAGCTTCTCCGCATTCAAGGGTGGCCTGTTCGCAACGGTCAATCTCGCCTCCAGCGAGCTGCAGATCGGTCCCGTTGTGCCCGTGCCGGCCGCGGTATGGCTGTTTGGCAGTGCCATGGGCCTGCTCGGCGTAGTGCGCCGCCGGATCGCGGTGAGTGCCTGAATACCTGCAAAACCCAATTTCCAAAAGACCTACACATTCAACACGGAGAACGACTCATGCAACCGACCTACAAGAACGTCAGCGGTGCGCTGGCTGTGGCACTGGCTGCCACTTTCGCCGGCGGCGCCCAGGCGGCGATCCCGGCCGTCAGTGCCAGCTTCTACATTTCGGGCGCCTCTGCCGCCCGGGCAATTCCGCCTGCGATTGCCTCGGAACTTTGTGATCCGGCCGTCAATGACCGCGCCGACTATGCAGACTCGGCAACGTCCGTGAACTACACCATTAACGTGTGCACCCTGAAGAACAGCGCAGAGGTTCCGACCTCCATTCGCGGCCTAAAGGTGGCCTTCTACGCCCGCTCCAGCGGCGGCTCGCTGTTTGGGGTGCGGCCTGTAGCGATTGCGCAGCCGATCCGGTTCATCGACGGCAGCACTTGTCCAGCTGATGATCTTAACCCGGGCACTGTGCAGGTCTGCTCCACGTTGACCGCCGATGCTGACTACACGGCACCGGACGGCACCGGCGACGGCCATGTTCCAGACTTTGGCCTTTCCGACGAGGACCCGCTCTTCGTTTGTGAGGTGTCCAAGGAGAATGGACCCGCCCAGTGCGTTCCGTCGGAAGTTGCTGCGCTGAAGACGGCAAAGCTTACCGCTGCCCCCGTCTACCAGGTTGTCTGGTCGATCCAGGCCGGCGCGCAACTCGCGTCCGAGCTCGGTGGCAACATATCCTCGACCGTTCTTGGTGGCATCTTCGCCGGCAACTACCAGTCGGTGGCTGACATCAAGCAGGCCGTTGGCGTTGCTGTTCTCCCCGGCGACGACACCGAGGGCCTCAAGGTCTGCCGTCGGACCAATACCTCCGGTACCCAGGCTGGGCAGGCTCAATTGTGGCTGGGCAGCAACTATTGCGGCTCCAACACGAAGTCGGCGTCCTTCGTGGATGCCACCTACGATGACAACAACGCGGCCAACGGCTTCCCGCTGGACTACGCCATCGTGGAGAACAGTTCGTCAAGCAACCTGGAAACCTGCCTGACCACCGCAGCCGATCAGGGCCGCTCCATTGGCATCAATTCGCTCGAGAATGCGCCGAAGCCCGGCTCCGCCCAGCTGTCGATCGACGGCATCGCGCCGACCCAGGAGAACGCAGCGGTCGGCAAGTATCGCTGGTACGCGGAGTCCACGCTGAACTCCAACAGCGACGTCATCAACAACGCAGCCACCCTGAATGCCCTGATCCGGGCAGACCTGACGGCCCGCGCCAGCACAACCCAGCGGAGCCAGTTCCGTACGTTGTTCCTCAATAACGTCCGGAATCCGGCGAAGATCGTCTCGTCGGGCCTCAACGGCATTAACGCGCTGCCGAATTTTGCGGTACCCACGAGCCCCTACAACCCCGCCACGCCGGTGGGCTGGACGACCAAGAACGTGGGCGTCGGCGGCAGCAACTGCAAGCCCCCGCTGCCGGTCTTCCCGTAATCCTGACCGCCTCGCCAGTACGAGGTAAGCGACAACGGCCGGCGCCCGCAAGGGCGCCGGCCACTTCGCTGACGACCTACAACGTTCCCGGCCTGCGGACCAATGTGACGCTTCCTTAACATTAGTGTCACAGAAATTGTGGATGAGCTGGTTAACCTGTCCCCAAGGCTCCAGGGCCGATTCAATAAAATATCGAATAGGAAGCGAATCCATGAATAATTGCATCACGCGGCTGGCGGCCCTGTCCGCAGTGGCCCTGATGGGCACGGGCGCCGCGCAGGCGTCCATCGTGACGTCCGGAACGGCGGGCGGCTCGGAAGCTGTGGCCACCTTCGTCAACGGCAACGGCGACTCCATCAGTCTCGATCTCGGCAAGCAGCTTTCGGCGCTGGCCGCCGGGCAGACCTTTGCGCTGACGTCGGCCATCAGTACCTTTATTGCCACGGCGGGCGGCGCGGCCAACGTGACCTTCGGGATCATCGCGGGCGAGACCTCCGTACGCACCTACCTGACCTCCGCGGCCAGCGAGACGTTCAACGACGATGTGCAGCTGGCAAACAGCGCCAAGGGGCTGTGGTCTTCAACCATCAATGGCGTTGTTGGCGACCTGAATATCGGCGACGCGACGCCGACGAGCACGAACCTGTCCTACGGGCCGTTCCTGGCTGGTACCGGTTCCCCTAACCTGCTCGATGGCGTTTACGACTCGTGGCAGTCCGGGGACTTCCAGTTCTCGAGCCTGGTTGCCGGGAACGCGACTGGCTATCTGTACAAGGTCGTCTTCAGCTCGGCGAACCTGGGCTTTGCGCCGATCACGAACCTGGGCCTCAAGTTCGACCTGGGTGCGAATGGCATCTCGGTGGCCAGCACCACGGTCGTCCCGGCCCCCGGTGCTGCCTGGCTCCTGGGCACCGCCATCGTGCCGCTCGCACGGCGCGCGTGGAAGAAGACCCGCACTAGCGCCTGACGTCGAGTAAACGTGCTTCGCAATCGCCGGCGCCCCTCGGGGCGCCGGCTTCGTTTCCGGTTGGCAGGTTCACAGCCCTGCAACCACTTTGCAACATTCCGTCGCGACCATGCAGCGTCGGAGTGGCCTCCAGAACAGCAAGAGAACACGGGCACGATGTTGTCCTCCTACAGATGGCTGGCGAGCGCACTGTGCGCCGTTGCTGCGCTTGTCCCTCTCCTCGTGTGCGGGCAGGACGCGGCCGACGCCGCGGCGAAGCCGCGCTTCGACGTCTGGGAGTACCGGGTCGAGGGCAACACCGTTCTCGACGGTCGCGCAGTCGAGCGTGTCGTGTATGCGCAGCTTGGCCCCGGGAAGACGATCGACGATGTCAACGCCGCCCGGACGGCCCTGGAGCAGGCGTACCGGGACGCGGGTTATCCCACCGTGTTCGTTGATGTCCCGGAACAGGCTGTGGGCAGGGGTCTCGTCCGGCTCAAGGTGACCGAGGGCCGGGTGTCCCGGCTCCGGATCACAGGTGCCCGCTACTTCAGCAATGGCTGGCTGCGTGAGCAGCTGCCTGAGGCGACGCCGGGCACGGTCCCGCGCATCGAGGCGTTCCAGGCGCAACTGCGGGCCCTGAATGCCCGTTCTTCCGACCGCCTGCTGACGCCGGTCCTGCGGCCGGGGGCGGAGCAGGGCACCGTCGAGATCGAGGTAAAGGTCCAGGACCAGTTGCCCGTGAATGGTTCCCTCGAGTTCAACAACCGGAATTCTGCCAATACCAGCGACACCCGCCTCGAGGCCGCCGTGCGCTACGACAACCTCTGGCAGCGCGACCATTCCTTCGGCATCCAGTACCAGATCGCGCCGGAGAACCGGGACGAGACAGAAGTGATTGCCGCCAGCTACGTCCTGCGGCCTAAAGCATCAGGTACGGCCTTTGCGTTCTATGGCCTCTCCAGCAAGAGTGACATTGCGGTGGTGGGTGGGGACATCAACGTCATTGGCAAGGGCAAGGTGTTCGGCGCGCGGGCGATCATTCCGCTCAACAGCGCCAAGGGCCTCTACGACAGCCTCAGCATCGGTCTGGACTACAAGAATTTCGATGAAACAATCGGCTTTACAACCGAGGGCAATCCCAACATCGTCACGCCGATCAGCTACCTGAACTGGTCCCTGGGTTGGAATGCGAGCCTGCCCCGGGAGGCCCGCGCCCAGAACCTGTCGCTGACACTCAACCTCGGGATTCGTGGCCTGGCGAACGAGGAACAGGAATTCGCCGACAAGCGATTCAAGGGCCGCCCGAATTACGCCTACCTCGAGGCCGCCTACGACCTGCTCGAGCCCCTGCCCTGGTGGGGCAGTTCGCTGGCCCTCAATCTTCATGGCCAGCTGACCCCCCAGGCACTGATTTCCAACGAGCAACTGTCGGCCGGCGGCGTCGAGAGCGTGCGAGGCTACTACGAGGGCGAGCAGCTTGGTGACTACGGGCTGCAAGCTTCCCTCGAATGGCGCACCCCGAATCTGGGCCCGCGGCTGTGGAAGCGCATCGACAACCTCTACGGCTTCGGCTTCCTCGACGGTGCCCGGCTGTTCCTGAACCATCCGCTGCCTTCCCAGCCTGCGGACGCAACCCTGCTCAGTGCCGGCGTCGGTTTTCTGATGCTCGCAAACCCGCTCACGGCGGCCCTGGACCTCGCGGTGCCGTTACGGTCAGGCCCGACCACCGTGGATGGCGACGGCCGTGTGCTCTTCTCCCTTCGCTATGGATTCTGAGATGCATCGCTGGAAGCTTGCCGCACTGGGCCCCCGGGCCACGCTCACGCTGGGTACCGCGCTCTACTGCACGCTGGCGGCCCTGCCGGCGCAGGCGGCAGGATTACCTGTCCCGTGTGCTGCCGGGACATGTGCCGGCGGGCCTTCGGTATGGGTCACCCAGGGCGTGGCGACGGCCGTAACCAATGCCGCAGGGACCCAGCTCGAGGTCAACCAGAGTACCGACAAGGCTGTACTCAACTGGGCCGAGTTCAACGTCGCCGCCGGCAACAAGGTGAACTTCAAACAGCCCGGCGCCAGCTCGCTGGCGCTCAACAAGATCTTCCAGGGGGATCCGAGCCGCATCCTGGGGGCCATCACGGCCAACGGGCAGATCTACCTGATCAACCAAAATGGGATCCTGTTCGGCAAGGACTCCCGGGTGAACGTGGGTGCCCTTGTCGCCTCCAGCCTGGACCTTGATCCTGAGGCAGTCTCCGGCGGCATCCTGAACCCTGGCCTGCTCCGGCAGGGCAAGGCCGCGTTCCAGGGCGACGGCCGCATCTTCGTGGTCGATGCCAACGGACAGCTCATGACGGGCCCGGACGGTGCGCCAATCCCCGTCAAGGTGGTGGTGGAGGAGGGGGCCAGGATCTCGTCAGCGCCAGCGGGCGGGGGCCGGGTGGCGCTGCTTGGCCAGCAGGTCGAGAACGCGGGGCAGATCGACTCACCCGACGGGCAGGTCATCCTTGCCGCCGGGCAGAAGGTCTACCTGCAGGCCAGCGAGAGTCCGGCCTTGCGGGGTTTGCTCGTGGAGGTGGATGCCGGTGGCACCGCCTGGAGCAAGGCGACCGGCCAGATCGCGAGCAACCTCGGCAATGTCTCGATGGTCGGTCTTGCGGTCAACCAGGACGGACGCGTGTCGGCGACGACGTCCGTGCAGAGCAATGGCTCTGTCCGGCTTCTCGCCCGCGACTCCGTCAGCGTCGTACTCGACAGCGCACTGCGGCCCACCCTGCAGACGAGCAAGGCCGGCGCGGTCATTCTCGGTGCCGGCAGCCGGACCGAAGTGGGCATCGACACAGCGACCGCTGCCAAGACTGCCGTCCAGGACCAGGCTCAGCCTGTTTCCTCGGTGGAAGTGACCGGTCGACAGATCGGGATGCAGGCCGGCAGCCTGATCCGGGCACCGGGTGGCACTGTCAGTCTCACGGCGCTGCCCAATCCGGGAGTAACCGCGCCGGCCGGGGACGCCCCGCTGCCGGATGACCCGGAGTCCCGGATCCGGCTGGCGGCGGGCAGCCTGATTGACGTGGCCGGCTCGACGGCCGACGTTGATCTCGCGCGCAACCTGGTCGCCGTCGAGTTGCGGACCAACGAGCTGCGGGATTCGCCTGTCCAGAGGGACGGCGCACTGCGCGGCGCGACCGTCCTTGTGGATTCCCGGGTCGGCACGCCGCTGGGTGACGTTTCCGGTGCCACGGCGGCGGTGCCTGCCGACGTCCGCGAGAGGACATCGACTGGCGGTACGGTCAGCCTTGTGTCGCGCGGGGATGTGGTACTGGATGAAGGCGCGTCCATCGATGTTTCGGGTGGCGCCGTCAACTACCGCGGCGGCGTTCTCCAGACCAGTCGCCTGATCACGGCCGACGGCCGGATCGTAGACATCAGCAAGGCGGACCCCGATACCATCTATCGGGGCGTCAGCAATCCCACCGTGAGCGTGGCCTACAGCAAGTGGGGCGTTGTCGAGACCCGGACAGCTCCGGGCATCGGGCTCTACCGGCCCGGATACGTGGAAGGGCGCGATGCTGGAACCGTGCAGTTTGCAGCGCCAAGGCTCGTCATCAACGGTGATCTGTTCGGCGGGGCACAGGCCTCCGAGTACCAGCGCACCGAGTCCACCCGGCCGGCGGGTGGCCGCCTCATCATCGGCCTGCCGGGTGGCTCCGGCCTCGTCCAGCCGGACTACCGGGCACCATCCATCCACTTTTCCAGCAGCATCGTCCCGGTCCAGGTGACGCCAGGCCAGCTACTGCCTGAAAGCTGGACCCGGCTTGAGCTTCCGACCCGTTACCTGGCTGCGGGGGGCTTCACGCGCACGGCGTTGTACAGCAACGGCGTCATCAGTCTCGATGACGGCACGAACCTCGACCTGGCAGCTGGGAGCAGCCTCAAGCTGCAGGGCGCCGTGGTGGACGTCGGTGGCAGCATCCGCGTGCCGGGTGGCGAGATTGCACTGAAGTCGGTCTTGGTCAACCCGCTCGCGTCTGGTGCCGGTACCGGGCGGCCCGGGGTGATCGTCGGCGACAACGTAGCGCTCGATGTGAGTGGTCGCTGGACCAACGACCTGGCTACCGCCGTGGGTTCCGGTAACGTCGGCCGTGGCCCACAGGACCCCGTGTTCATCACGGGCGGGCGTATCGACCTTCAGGTCGCCGCACTTGATGGTGAACTGTCGCTGGGCGACGGGGTGCGCCTGCGCGCCGACGGTGGAGCGGCGCTCGATGCCGGCGGCGGGCTCCGTGCCGGGCGCGGCGGCAGCATCGGCGTTCAGGCCCTCGGCCCGCGTGTGGCCCTGGCCACGGGCAGCGATCTCGAACTGTCTGCCTACGGCCTCGGGGCCGGGGGCAGCCTGACCCTCGGGGCCAACCGACTGGTGATCGCCGGGAACGGTCCTGCGTTCGTCGCGCCCCAGCGCGCCGACCCGGCGGCCGGCGACGACTCGTTCCGCGTGGCGACAGGACTCTTCCAGTCAGGCGGATTCACCAGCTTCAATCTAGTGGCCAGCGGGGGCCGCACGACAAGTCCGGCCGGCGAGATCGTTGAGCCCCTCGTGGTGGCCGACGGTGCGAGGATTGCGCCGCGCGTGTCGCTATTGGTCCTGCCAACGGATTTCCGGACCATCGGGGGTGGCGCGGACCTTCGGCAGTTTTCGAGTCCCTACGTGCCGACCGACGACCAGCGACCGGCCGCCAGCGTTGCCTTCACACTGGCTCCGCACAACCAGATCACGGCCGAAACGGCGGGTGACCTCCTCCTGGCAGCGGGCAGCGAGATTCGCCTGGATGCGGGCGGAAGGGTGGACTTTTCTGGGCCCACGCGCATCCGGCTGGACGGTGTGGTCACGGCACCAGGCGGCACGATCAGTGCGACTCTGTTGTCCCCACCGGGATTCCTGGACCGGGGATTCGACCCTGACGTGGGGATCTTCGTAGGCAGTACTGGTCGTCTGGATGCCCGGGGCAGCACCGTACTCGCCCCGAACGAACTCGGCTTGCGGCGGGGCGAGGTCTTCGATGGCGGCACGATTGCGCTGGAAGCGCGTCGCGGCCGCGTTGAACTCGCGGCGGGTTCTATGCTCGACGTGTCCGGGACAGCAGCGGACCTGGATCTGCCGGGCAACGTACCGGTGAACTCACCGACCCGGGTCGCCAGTCGCGGGGGCTCCATCGACCTGGTGGCGCCGGAAGGGCTGCGGCTGGACGGCACGCTGCGGGGCCCCGGCGGGATATCCACGGCGGAAGGCGGGAGCCTCTCGCTCGGCATCAGCCGCCTGCGCGGGTTCAATGTCGCGAACGAGCTCCTCGCGTCGTTCCCGGCCGGACCGCGTCGGCTTGAAGTGACGAGCGGGCCGACAGGCGACTCCGGCAATGGCACCGCTGTGTTCGATACCGGCATCGTGACGGCCGGTGGCTTTGACAGTCTCGTGCTCCAGGCGGACGACGAGATCCTGTTTGCCAGCGACGTGACACTGGGCGTGCGCAACCGCCTGGCTCTCCAGGCGCCCAACCTTCGCGCCGCTGTGGGTGTCGCAGAGGTCCTCCTCTCGGGCAACAGCCTGGCGCTCGGTCCCCGGCTAGCGGCGTCACCGGCGCCGGCAGCTGCTGCCGCCGGCCCGGCCCGCCTGCGTGGCGAGGCCGGCCTCATCGATCTATTCGGGCGCGTCGCCCTCCAGGATTTCGGCGGTACCACGCTCGAGTCGCGGACCGATATCCGCGCGACCGGGTTGCCCGTCTCCGCGGGCACCAGCCTGCCGGGTGCTCTCACGGCTGCCGGCACGCTCGACCTGCGAGCCGCACAAATGTATCCGACGACCTTCAGTGACTACCGGGTAGCGGTCCTCGGCACGGCCGGATCGCCCGGCGTCCTCACGATTGCCGGGAACGGGATTATTCCGCCGTCGCCCCTGTCCGCCGCCGGCCAGTTGCACTTTGGCGCGGACCGTATTCTCCAGTCCGGGGTCGTTCGCGCACCGCTGGGCCAGATCGAATTTATCGCGACGGACAGCCTGAGTCTTGCGGCGGGCAGCGTCACATCGACGTCCGGCGAGGGGCAGCGCCTGCCCTTCGGGCGGGTGGTTGGCGGCACCAGCTGGACCTACGAGTCCGTGCCGGGCGTTACCCCTGACATCACGGCGCCACCGGAGAAGCGTGTGCGGCTGGAAGGCCGCGAGATCCTGGTAGCCGATGGCGCGCTGGTGGACCTCGCCGGTGGCGGCGATCTCTACGCCTACGAATTCCTGCCCGGGCCGGGCGGGTCGGTGGACGCGCTGGCACCCGGCGTCAGGCCGAACCTCTACGCCGTAGTGCCAGGCAGGGGCGCGTTTGCGCCGTATGACACCCAGGAATACCAGGGGTCCGGACTGCAGCCTGGCGACAGCGTGCGCCTGCCCGGTGTTCCGGGCTTGCTGGTTGCGGGCGAGTACGCGCTTCTGCCGGCGCGCTATGCGCTGCTTCCCGGCGCCGTGCTCGTCGAAGTCCTGCCGTCGGTTCGCGATCTCGCACCCAACCAGGTGGTCGGTCTACGGGACGGGACTCCCGTAGTGGCGGGCGTCTACAGCATCGCGGGAACGACGATCGTCGATAGCCGTACCACCGGCTTTGCGCTACGGCCCGGAAGCTATGCCCGGCAACTCGCCGAGTACCGCGATAACCTGGGGAATGACTTTTTCACGCTGAAGGCTGCATCCGCCGACCGGGCGGTGCCGGCCGTGGCCCGGGATGGCGGTGCCCTGCAGCTGGTCGTGGGCGACTCACTTCGCCTTGGCGGAACAGCGCGGCTCGATCCCGACCTCGGCAATCCCGCCACGGACCGGGACAACGGTCGTGGTGGCCGGTTGGACCTCAGCGCCGCGCGGCTGCGCATCGTGGATACCCTGAGTACTGTTGCGGACGATATCGTGGAAGTCGCCGCCAGCGTCCTGAACCGTATCGGCGCCGAGAGCGTCCTGCTCGGCGGCACACGCACGGTTGCGGGCGATCGGACCGACATCTTGCCCGCCGCCCGCACTGTTGAAGTTGCCCCGGGCCTGGCCCTTGCCGGCGACGAGTACCTGCTCGTGGCCGAGCAGTTGGTGACGATCGGCGATGTCGCCAGCCTGCGCAGCACGGGATCGCCTACCAACCTGCGCGGTGGTGAGGTAGTTATCTCCGGTTCGTCCGGCAGCGCCTTCGTCCGTGTGTCGCGGAATGGTCCGGTGCAGCTGGAACGGACCGCAAGCGCAGTCCCGTCCGGCGATGTCCTGGTCGGCAATGGCGCCATCCTCGGTGCCGGGGGCTCGATCACTGTCGATGCGGGCGGCACGGGTCAATCCTTCGGTACCTACGACCTGGGCCCGGGCACGGCGCTCGCGCTCGGCGCGCAGCGCATCGTCATGGGTGCGGACCAGTCGTCCGTCACGGACGGGTTCGGTCTCGATGCCGCCGCCCTCATGGCACTGGGTTCTGCAGCAGAACTGCAGCTGACCGCACGCCAGGTGCTGGAGGTCGCCGGGCCAGTGATACTCGGGACGGATGGACGTCGTCCGGCCAGGTTGACGCTGGACTCGCCGGTAATCCGCTCGACGAATGGCAGTGCCTTCATTACCGCTGGCGAGATCACGTTGCGCAATTCCGGTGTTACGCCCGCCGGCGCGCCAACCGCCGGGCCGGCGATGTTGTCGTTGACGGCCGACCGGGCAGTGTTTGGCGGAGGCGACCTGCTGCTCGACGGCTTTACGACTGCCACGGTGCTGGCGCGTAGTGGGACCACTGGCGTTGGTGAATCACGGCTGCGCTCGGGCGCGGACCTGCTTCTGTCGACGCCCTCTCTCAGCGGAGCTGCCGGCTCGCTGCTCGAGATCCTCGCGGCCGGGCGCGCCGTCGATTTGCTGACACCAGCGGGCTCCGCGCCCGCCACCACGGCGGCGCCTGTCGGCGCGGCGCTCGCGATCGATGCGGGACGGATCGTCGCGGACACCGCTCTGGTCTATCCGGCGGGACGTGTGCGGCTAGCTGCGGATGAGGGCGTGGAGCTTGGAGCCACGGGCCGCATTGATGTGGCCGGTCGGCACCTCACCCTCGGTGGCTCCGCCGTGGACGTGGCGGGTGGGGAAGCGCAGCTCATTGGCAGGGCGGGGGACGTGGTCACTTTGGCCGGATCAGGAATTGATGTGTCTTCGGGAAGCGGCGTGGCTGGAGCCGGCATCCTCAGCATCCTCAGTGGAGGCCAGGCGCGTCTCGACGGAGACCTGTCGGGGAGAGGAGCGGTTGCTGACAGTAGCGGCAGCCTCATCCTTACCGCGGGGACCCTCGCCGGGTTCACGGCGCTGAACGAGCGGTTGAACGCCGGCGGCTTCAGTGGCACACGCTCCATTGAAACACTGTCCGGCGACCTCCTGGTCGAGGCCGGCACCACACTACGCGCCGGGCAGGTCACTCTCGCCGCGAGTGGCGGCAGCCTGACAGTCGCCGGAGCGATCGATGCCCGTTCGGCGGCAGGCGGCAGCGTGCTTCTCGTGGCACGGGATGACCTCAGCCTGGAAGCCGGTGGGGAGATCGACGCCCGTGCAACCGGCGCCAATGCACCGGGTGGGCGCGTGACCCTCCGCGGCACCGATGGCGCAGTCACGCTTGCATCCGGCAGTCGAATCCGCCTGGATGCTGCCGCCGGAGGAACTGGCGGTGAGTTGCGCATTGCGGCCGCCGCGGTCGGGGCCGACGACATGCGGATTGCCAGCTTCGGGGCTGCGATCGAGGGCGCCGTCCGCACGATCCTGTCGCCCGTCTTGCGGCCGGACGACGCGCTGGAGACGATCGACGCCACCGTCATCCAGTCACTGCGGTCGCTGCTCGATGCCTTCATGAGCGTGGCGCCCGCGAGTCTCCGGGCGCGCCTCGGTGTTGGTGCAGAGGTGTTGGTGCGGCCCGGCCTCGAGGTCGTGGCGGACAGCGACCTGGTCCTGGCGGACTCCTGGGACCTCGCCACCTGGCGCTGGGATGACCAGCCGGGATACCTGGCCCTCCGGGCGACTGGCGACCTGTCTGTGCTAGGCAGCCTCTCTGACGGCTTCCGCCAGACCGGCAACGTGCTTGGCCAGCTAGCCGGGGATTCCTGGTCACTCGATCTCGTCGCGGGCGCTGATCCCGCGAGCGCGCTGGCCACCGCCGTTACCGGTCGGCTACTCGATGCGCCCGGCACGGGCACGCTCGAGCTCGGTGACGGGCTACTGGTGCGCACCGGTACCGGTGACATCCGTCTCGTTGCCGCCCGTGACCTGTTCCTGGCCGGCCCCACGACGGCGATCTACACCGCCGGGGTGGCGGCGCGGCAGGCGGTGAACATCGGGACGTTCCGGGCCAACTGGTCACGGGACGGGGGCGACATCCTGCTGGCCGCCGGTCGTGACGTCAGCGCAATCCTGCCCACCCAGGTCCTGAGCGGCTGGAACGTGCGCACTACGGGCTCCGGCGGGCGTGCCCAGTGGGCCACGGACTACGCGCGGTTCCGCCAGGGTGTGGCGGCGCTGGCCGGAGGCGCGGTGGACGTGCGGGCGGGTCGCGACATCCTCAACCTGTCAGCCACGGTCGCGACGACCAGCGGCGATGTGCCGACTGTCCCGGGCACCTTCGATACCTGGGGGGGCGGCAGCCTGGATGTCGCCGCCGGCCGGGACCTGCTGGGTGGTACTTATTCGATCTGGCAGGGCAATGGCCGTCTCGCTGCCGGCGGGTCGGTGGGCCTCGGCACGACCGCGGATCTTTCCGAGATCGGCGTCACGCTGGCGGCCGGGGCGGGTAGGCTCGCAGTCGCGGCGCGCAAGGACCTGGACGTGGGCGGGATCCTGAATCCCACGGCGGTCCCGTCCGCCAATCCGTCGTCCGTGTACTTCTATACCTATCTTCCCGACGACGCGCTGGAGCTGACGGCGGTTGGTGGCCGGCTGCGGGTGCTGAACGACCTGGATGCCTTTGCGCTGAATGTCGGCGGCGACTTTGCCAGCCTGATCACCGCTTTCGGGGTCACTGCGCCGACGTTCAGGGCACATGCTGCCAGTGGCGACTTCGAACTGGTCCGGGAACTGCGCCTGCTGCCATCCACCGTGGGCCAGGCGGAGATCATCGCCGCGGGATCCATTCTCGCGGGGGACCGGAGCGTGCCGCTGCTGATGTCAGACACGGACCCGGCAGTGCTGCCGACAGCCCAGCGGCCGGTCGGGGCCGGCGAACTCCTGGCAGCCGTTTCCCTGCCGTCCGACGCCGTCATTCACGCGGGCGATGACCTGCCGGCGCTCCTGATTGCCGCGACCGGCGACATCCTCGGGGGTGCCTGGCAGTTTGCCAAGCAGTTCAGGGCGAGCGCCGCTGGCGACATCCGTGACCTGTCGATCACGGGACAGAATACCGGCTCTCGCCAGAGCAGCATCATCCAGGCCGGTCGCGATATCGACCTGAACGCCCGGGACAACCCGCGGAATTCCTCGGGTAACCGGCTCGAGCTCGGAGGGCCCGGCCGGCTGCAGGTAATTGCTGGGCGAAACGTGAGCCTCGGCTTCTCCCGGGGAATCACTACGGTCGGCAATACCGGGAATGCCCGCCTGCCGACTGGCGGTGCCGCGCTCGACGTCTGGGTGGGTCTCGGGAGCAACCCGGACTATGCCGGTTTCAATGGCCGGTACTGGGGCCAGCAGTTCAGCGAGGAATTTGACCGCTACCTGGCCGGACCCGCCGGTGGAGATGGCCTGATCGCCTACGTCGCAGCGGCAACCAACCGGACTGACCTGACTGCCGACAACGTGTGGAGCGCCTTTGCCGCACTGGCCAAGCCACGCCGGGAGTCCTACCTCGCGACCCTGGCGCCCGACCAGCGCATCACCTTCGCGAGTTTCGTGGGCCTCGTGGACTCCCTGGTCGCCTACGTGAACACGAGCACGGGTGGCGCGGATCTTGCTCCCTCGACGGCGATCGTCAACTACGCACTCCTGCCGACAGACGAGCAGCGGCCACTGATCGAGGAGTTCTTCTTCCGGGAACTGCGGGATTCCGGCCGGCTGGCCAACCTGCCGCAAGGGAATTTCGGTTTCACGCGTGGCGAGGCTGCAGTTGACAGCCTGTTCCCTGCTGACCAGGCGTACTCGGGCGACCTCAGCCTGCTGTTCAGCCGGCTGTACACGCTCAACGGTGGCGACATCAATGTCCTCGCGCCTGGCGGCTTGCTGAACGTGGGCCTCGCACAGCCTCCGAGCAATCTCCCCGTCACGAAGCGGCCGTCTGATCTCGGCATCGTCGCCCAGGGTAAGGGCCGTGTGCGTGTCTTCTCTGACGGTGATGTGCTCGTCAACCAGTCGCGCATCTTCACGCTCGCCGGCGGCGACATCCTGATCTGGTCAACCAATGGCGACATCGACGCGGGCCGCGGCTCGAAGTCCTCGATATCCGCGCCGCCACCGGTGATCCGGACCGATGCCAATGGCCAGGTCCAGGTGGAATTCTCCGACGCCATCGCCGGCAGCGGGATCCGCGGAATCCTGACCAGCGAGGACATCGAGCCCGGCGACGTGGACCTGATCGCGCCCACCGGCGTCGTCAACGCGGGCGACGCGGGTATCGGTGCGGCGGGCAACCTCAATATCGCTGCGCCGCAGGTCGTCGGCCTCGACAACATCCAGGTCGGCGGCGTTGCTGCGGGGGTACCAACAGATACAGGTGCTGCCGCAGGCCTCACCGGTGTGTCCAGCCTGAGCTCGAGCGTGGCCAGTGCGGCCGAATCGGCAACCGCCGCGGGCGTGGCGGGCGACCAGAACGCCTCGCTTGCCGACCAGGCGCTCGGCTGGCTTGAAGTATTCATCGAGGGCTTCGGCGACGGCACTGATGAGGACGACGACGAGCGGCGCCGCCAACGTGGGCCGTAGGGCGTGCGGATCGCACACGGTTGGTCACAGGATCGTAACTGCCCTGTAACGCGGTGTTCCTATTGTTCCGCTGGAATTGCCATTCCCAGTGACCCTGCGTCCGGAGCTTGCATTGATCCGCCAATTCGCCATTGCCGTCTTCCTGGTTCTCCTGTTGCCGCAGTCCGCCTGGGCCTGGTGGAACTCGGACTGGGCCTTCCGCAAGCCACTGATCCTCGATGCCACGGCTGCCGGTGCGGGCACGGCAACCAGCATCGAGGACACTGCCGTCCTTGTGCGGCTCCACGTTGGCAACTTCGGTTACTTTGGCGATGCGAAGGCTGACGGTTCCGACGTGCGCTTCGTCGCCGCCGACGACAAGACGCCGCTGGCTTATCACATCGAATCCTGGGACGCCGCCGCCGGCATGGCGTTCATCTGGGTGAAGGTGCCCGTCATCGCGCCGGGCACGAGCGACACGATCTACCTTTACTACGGCAACCCCGACGCTCCAGCGGCCTCAGACCCGGGAGCCAGCTATGACGTAAACCAGGTTCTGGCCTACCACTTTGCCGGTGTCCCGCCGGTGGACGCGACGAGTTACGCCAATCAGCCGACGGAGTCATCGGCAGAGGCAAACCCCGGGTCGGTTATTGGCGCCGGCGTACGCTTCAACGGTGAGGAGAGCATCAGGCTTGCCGGTTCGTCAACGGTACGCCTGTTGCCGGATCGCGGCCTGACCTTGTCCGCGTGGGTCAACATCCCGGATTCCGAAGCCGATGCTATCCTCATCGAGCTTGCCGACCCGAACGGACGGTCTGTCCGCGTTGCCATTGACGGCCTGTCTCCCTACGTGCGCGTCAACGACGGCATTGCTGCTGTGGAGACGGACCGGACCGCCGCGCTACTTCCTGGCAGTTGGGGCCTCGTCACGGCTGTGATTAGCGGCAAGCGCGTGGCCATGTACCTGGATGGCCGGGAAGTCTCCGGCATTGACACCCTGTTCGCAGAGACGGGCGGCACCCTGAGTATTGGCGCCAGTGCCGCCGGCGGGAGCAACCTGACCGGTCAGGTGGACGAACTCACCGTGGCGAACACCGCACGGTCTGCCGACTGGATCAAGGCGCAGTTCGCCAACCAGGGGCAGCAGGACAAGCTAATCCGCTACGGCGAGGATGCCTCCCGTGAGTCCGGTGGTTCGCCGTCCTACTTGCTCATCACGCTGCAGAACGTGACCGTGGATGGCTGGGTGGTCATCGTCATTCTCGCCCTCATGTTCATTGCCAGCTGGATCATCATGATCACGAAGATCCTGATGGTTCGACGGGTCAAGAAGGACAACCGGGCCTTCATGGCCGACTTCCACCGGACCAGCACGTCGAACCTGGCGAGCCTGGACGCCGGCGACGACTCCGCGTCCGAGGGGCACGACATCCTGCAGGCACTCTCTGGTTCCCACGATCACTACCAGAGTTCGACGATCTATCACCTGTACCACGCGGGTATCCAGCAGGTGGAACAGCGCTTTGCGACGAGCGCCGGGTCAGCCCGTGCCGAACTGTTGAGTCCCCAGGCCCTGGATGCTATCCGCGCCACCATCGATGCCACCAACGTTCGCGAGACCCAGCGCCTGAACAGCCAGATGGTGCTCCTGACGCTCGCGATCGCCGGCGGTCCGTTCCTCGGGCTGCTCGGTACTGTCGTGGGCGTAATGATCACCTTCGCCGTCATTGCCGCGACCGGCGATGTGAACGTCAATTCGATTGCCCCAGGTATCGCGGCCGCTCTGGCGGCCACGGTCGCCGGCTTGGCCGTCGCGATCCCCGCGCTGTTTGGCTACAACTGGCTGGCATCCCAGATCAAGGAAGTCGTGGCGGACAACCGTGTGTTCATCGACGAGTTCGTCACCAAGCTCGCCGAGCGATACAGCTGAGGGGCAGGCAATGGCCGATATACAGGAAGACGGCGAACTCTATGACGAAGTAAACGTCGTGCCCATGCTCGACCTGGCCTATGTGCTGCTGGTCATCTTCATCATCCTTACGACTGCTACCGTCCAGGGCATCAAGGTTGATCTGCCAAAGGCCAGCGCGGCCCCAAGCCTTGCGGAGCCAAAGACCAAGGCCGTGTCCATTACCAGCGACGGCACGATCTACCTGGATACCTATCCTGTCAGCTTGTCGGAACTGGAGTCGCTGCTGCGCCAGTACCGTGCCGCGGACCCGAACCTGCCCGTGATCGTGAAGGCCGACTCGACCATCCCGTACCAGCGGGTCGTGGACGTGCTCGATCTCCTCGGACGGCTGGAGATTACCCAGCTGGGACTGGTTACCCAGCGGGTCGTCAAGTAGCGGGCCATGGTCGGGAATCCACCGCGAGCCAAACCCCGGAGCGCTGGCAGCAGGCTGCGCGGTTACCTGCCGCTGGCGGCCATCAGCGTGGGAGTAATTGGCTCGGTTGGCCTGGTGGCCTGGCTCGTTGTCGGTAGCCTGGGCAAGACAGCGGGGCCGACGAAGAAGCTCGTGCAGCAGGTACAAATCATCCGGCCACCGCCGCCGCGCGAGGAACCGCCCCCGCCACCACCGGAGCCCGAGAAGGTCGACGTACCGGAGCCGGAGGCGCCGGAACCGGACGTTGCCGATGCGGACCAGCCGCCACCCGGGGACCAGCTGGGGCTGGACGCAGACGGTGTGGCTGGCGGTGATGGTTTCGGGCTCCTCGGGCGGAAGGGCGGCCGGGATCTCGTGGGCCTTGGCAGCTCGGACCAGTACCGCTGGTATGGACAAATTCTGAAGAGTGACCTGATCGACAAGCTGGCTGAGATCCGCGACATCCGGCACGACCGGTATTCCGTCGTGGTCCGCCTGTGGCTGGCTCCGGACGGGCGTATCCAGCGCTTCAAGATCGTCAATTCAACTGGTGATGCCCAGCTCGATCGCGACCTGGTCGCGGCCCTCGAATCCCTCGGCCGGGTCTCGGAGCAGCCCCCGGACGGCCTTCCCCAGCCGGTGCGCCTGCGGATCGTCGGCCGCATTTGACCCGCCAACCTCCAACTACATCCGGATCAGACATGACAGCCAGAAGTTCGATCATTAAATGCGCAGCTATCGTGCTCGCCACTTTCAGCCTGGGCCTCCGCGCCGAGGAGCCGGCCCCGTCCGAGATGGCGGTGCTGCGCAACACTGTCGTCAGCCTGCTGGAAGCCATGGTCAGGCAGGGACTGATTTCGAAGGAGGCTGCCGAAAAGCTTGTAGCGGATGCACAGTCGAATGCGCGGAAGGAAGCTGTCGCGAATGCCGGGGCAGACCCGGCGTCACCCGGCGATGTGCGTGTGACCTACGTGCCAAAAGTAGTGCAGGACCAGATAACCGCGCAGGTCAGGGAAGACGTCAAGGCCGGCCTGGTTGACGAGGTGAAGAAGTCGGCGGCAGCGGAGGGCTGGGGCGTGCCGGCCGCCCTGCCGGCGTGGGTGCGGAACTCGCGCTGGTCGGGTGACATTCGTGTCCGCGGTGAATACACAGCCTATGGTGACGGGAACGAGGTGGGCGTTTACAAGAATTTTCAGGTCATCAACGACAAGGGCGGCGAGGGCAAGGCCGGAGCTGACGCGCTCCTGAACGTCACGGAAGATCAGGTCCGTTTCCAGATCAAGATGGGTTTTGGTGGGCAGTTCGACCTGGCGCCAAACGCCACGGCGGCGGTGCGTTTTGGCACCGGCAGCCAGCTGAATCCCGTAACCCGTAACCAGGCCCTCGGGAACTGGGACCGCACCTTTCCGCTGCTGCTCGAGGAGGCCTACCTTCGCTTCAGTACCGACCCCGAGGCGGCCAACCACCGCCTGCTGTTCTGGGCAGGGCGCACCCCCAATCCCTTCCAGTCCACGGAGCTAGTCTGGGACACTGATGTCCGCTTCAACGGCTTTACGGCCCAGTACGCCTGGAACAACCCGGATGTGGGTGGCCCGGCGCGCATGGCCCGCGGGCTGTACGTGACGACCGGCGCGTACCCGATCCAGGAGGTTGAGCTCGCCCATGACGACAAGTGGCTGTTGGCCGGCCAGCTGGGCTATGAATTTGACATCACTCCGGATGTTCGACTGAGCCTGGCTGCCGCCTACTATGACTACCGGAATATCGAGGGGCGCACGAACGTCGCCGACGGCGACACTCGCTTCGACTACACGGCGCCCGCTTACCTGCAGAAGGGCAACACGGTCTTCGATATCCGGAACGACACGAACGCGGACACGAATCTCTACGCGCTCGCTGCGGATTACAACCTGGTGGACCTTACAGCCGTGGCCACGTGGACCCTTCGTCCTGATCTCGTGCTGGACGTTACCGGCGACTATGTGGCCAACGTTGGCTACAACTATGGAGATGTATTGCAGCGAGTTGGCGGATGCCAGGTCATCACGAACCCGGTTCCGGGCGGGCCTGCTGAAATCTGCCCGGTCAAGAAGACTACCGGCTACCGGCTGGAAGCCCGGATCGGGAACCGGGAGATTGCCAGGCCTCTGGCCTGGCGCGCGTCCATGGCCTATCACTATGCGGAGCGGGATGCGGTCCTCGATGCCTTCACCGACTCGGACTTCCATCGCGGAGGGACTGACGCCACGGGATTCATCATCGGCGGAGAACTGGGTATTACCAACAATACCTGGCTCCGGCTGCGCTACCTGTCGGCGGACGAGATTGACGGACCACCGCTGAGCATCGACGTGCTCCAACTCGACATCAACGGCCGGTTTTAAGGCTGTCCATGCGTAGGCACAGCATCATTCTTGGGCTTCTGGTGATCGTCTCCACTGCCTCAACTGCCCAGGAAGCCCGTCGCCCCGGTACTGACGCAATGGCGCGTATGCAGCAGCAGCTACAACAGCTTGCTGGCGAACGTACCGCCCTGCAGGCGGAAAACGCACGGCTCAAGGAACGGGTTGCCCTGCTTGAGAAGGACGCGAAGACTTTCGCTGCTGAGAGGGAGGGCCTCGTTCGCAGGGCCGGCTCGGCCGAGAGCAAGGTGAGCACGGCGGAGGCAGGCCAGCAGTCGGCCAGCGCCAGACTGGAGTCGACCGATACCCGCCTCAACGAGGTGATGGGCAAGTACAAGGAACTCGCGGAACAGTTGCGCACGGTGGAGTCAGAGCGCAATAGTCTGGCCCGGCAGGCCGCGGCGAATGCCCAGGCCGTGAAGAGTTGCTCGCAGCAGAACCTGACACTGGCTGACATCGCCACCGACGCCCTCGATCGCTATGAGCGAAAAGGGTGCTTCGGGGCCCTGGCTCAGGCCGAGCCGTTCACCCGCCTCAAGCGGGTCGAGATCGAGAACGCCGTCGAGGAGTCCCGGGAGCGTATCGATGCCCTCCGGCTGCCCGCCCCGGATACGTCCCCTGAGGATAAAAATGTCAATTAAAACAAATCAACGTAGCCTGTAATTAAAGTGTCACTGGATCGTCAGGATACTGTCAGGAAGAGCGCCGATGCTGTGCGGGTCCAAGCCACAGCCGGAGCGTTACACCGATGCTGGACCAGAGCCTCCCCGCCGCGTTCACGCGTCTGGACGCCCTTGAAGCCTGCCTGTGCCGGCGGATCAATTCGACGGGTCGCCACGGCGTAGTCCGCAACTACTTCGCGGCAGTCAGCCGGCTCGGTGATGGCATCGCCTGGTGCGCGCTGCTTATATCACTGCCCCTGGTCTTCGGGACTGATGCCCTTCTTCCTGGGCTGCACATGGCGCTTACTGGCGGCGCCGGGGTCGTGATCTACAAGGCCCTGAAGAACCGCCTGGTGCGGGAGCGGCCTTTCCATTCCCAACGGGGGATCACGGCACTCGTCATGCCCCTCGACCGCTACAGCTTCCCGTCGGGGCACACGCTCCATGCCGTGAGCTTCTCTGTGATGCTGGCGAAATACTACCCGCAGACAATGATTCTGGTGCTTCCCTTCGCGGCCAGCGTGGCGCTCTCCCGGGTCGTGCTCGGCCTGCACTATCCCAGCGATGTGCTCGCCGGAGCATTGCTCGGCTGGCTGATCGCCGCGCTGAGCCTGGCGCTGATAGCCGCCTGATATCAGGCGGCAAAGTGCTCCCACGCGACAGTGCCCCACACCAGCAAGGCCAGCAGCAGGCTCAGGAGCACCGCAGCCGATCCGAGATCTTTCGCCTGACCGGATAGCGGGTGCGTCTCGTCGCTGATCCTGTCCACGGTCGCCTCCACGGCGGTGTTCAGTATCTCGACGATCATCACCAGCAGCCAGGAAGCAACGAGAAGCAGTCGCTCGAAGTTCGTCTGTCCGAGCCACAGGGCCAGAGGGACCAGGACGACGCCCAGTAGAACCTCCTGGCGGAAGGCTTCCTCGCCATGCCACGCGGAGGTCAGGCCTGCCGCCGAGTAGCCCATGGCATCGAGTAGGCGGCGTAGTCCACGTTTACCGTGTTTGGCCATGGTTTTTCCGGGCTGCTAGAGTTAATAGATGATGACCGGGAAAGCATAGCGAAAAAACCGGCAGGACCACGAGCATGGCGTATCTCATCCGGCCCGGGGAGGCCACCGGCAAGGCCGTGCGGGGCGTGCTCCGCGAGCAGAACGCCCGCATCATTGAACTGCTTTCCTCGTGGGAATCGCAGCCGGCCCGCGCGATTCACCGGGCGCGCCAGGCCTGCAAGCGGGCACAGGCGGTTGCCCAGCTGTTGCGGCCCGCAATGCCCTACGTCGCCATCGTCGAGTGCCTGGACTACCGGCAAGGTCAGTTGACCGAACCCGGATTCGCGGAGTCGGTGGCGGTATTGCGGGAATCGCTGGCTGTCCGGGCAGTCTCTGAGTTCGAGCGCAACCTTTGCAATTTGCGTAGCCAGATCGACCTGGCGTGTATCGATCTGAGGTGCGCTGATCGTCGCCTGGCTTGGGCACCGCTGGAGGACCTCGTTCGCCGCGACCTGCAGCGCGGACCGGAGCGCATGTGGCGGCGCTGCTAGTCCGGATACCTCGGGCTTCGTCCGGACTCGGCGGCCGCCGAGTTTCACGACTGGCGCCGGCAGGTGAAGCATGCTGCCAGCCAGTTGCGTGTGCTCGACAGTCTGCTGCGGCAACAGCCGGGTCCCCTCGGCAATCCATCCGTAACAGAAAGGCAACAGTCCGGTAAATTGGCTGCAACCAACCGGGCACAGGATAGACCTTACCTTCTAGGGCCTGTTACAGCAGACCGTGACCCGTATTCTCGTCGTCGATGGCAACAGCACTGACCGCGAATGGGTCGCTGAGCACCTGAAAGCGGCTGGCCACGAAGTCGCCTGCGTAGCTGACGCCACGACCGCCGTGGAATTCCTTGAGCACGGTGCGATCGATATGGCGATTTTGGACTGGATGTTGCGGGACATGTCCGGCCTCGAGCTCGCCAGCTTTCTCCGCAAGCATGCCAACGGGCGGCTGGGCCGGGTCCTCATTCTCAGTGACCAGGCCGATGCCGTGATGATTGCCAGTGCCCTGGATAGTGGTGTGGATGACTACCTGACAAAGCCCGTCCGGGCGGAGGAACTGCTGGCGCGGGTTCATGCTGCGCTGCGTAGGCCTGCCGCCAGCGCCCTCGAAAACGTCCTTCAGGTCGGTCCCGTGCGTCTGGACAAGCTGGGGCACAAAGTGACCGTTGGACCCAATGAGCTGGAGCTGGAGCTGGCGCCCGCCGAGTACCGCCTGATGGCTTATTTCATGGAGAACCAGGGGCGGGTCCTCGCGCGCAGGCACCTGCTCGACCAGGTCTGGCGGCGTCGAAGTGGTATCGGCGAACGAACCGTCGATGTGCACGTGCGCAGGCTCCGGGCCGCCCTGGAGCCGCATTCCTGCGAGAACCTGCTGCAAACGGTCCGGGGCTTCGGTTACCGTTTCGGGTAATGCCTACCCTGGACGACCCCGGGTAGCCCCTCGGGCGTCACCATGGCAGGGCCTATGCCTTGGGTCCGTAACCCTGCTGTAATACAACCCTGTTCCAATCCGCGGCAACAGGATTGCGATGGAATTTTATGACCGCACGCAGGATTCTCGTCGTCGAAGACGAAGCGCCGATTCGGCAGATGATCGCTTTCAACCTGAGCCGAGCGGGTTTTGAGGTGCAGGAGGCTCAGGATTGCTCCTCGGCCCGTCTCCGTATTGCCGATGCCCGGCCGGATCTCCTGCTCGTGGACTGGATGTTGCCGGATTCCAGCGGTCTCGAACTCACCCGCACTCTTCGGCGCGAGGAAGCCAACCGGGATATCCCGATCATCATGCTCACCGCGAGGGCCGAGGAGCGCGACAAGCTTCTCGGCCTGGACGGCGGGGCCGACGACTACATCACCAAGCCTTTCTCGCCGCGCGAATTGCTGTCGCGGATCAATGCCGTCCTGCGCCGGGCGGCGCCCGCGTCGGACGAGCCACTCATCGCCGGTGACCTGCGGCTCGATCCGGTCAGTCACCGGGTCTTTGCCCAGGACGTTGAAATCGCGCCGGGTCCCACGGAGTATCGGTTGCTCAAGTTTCTGATGGAGAATCCGGACAGGGTGTACAGTCGCGCACAGCTGCTCGACTCGGTCTGGGGCCAGAATGTCTACGTCGAAGAGCGGACCGTCGACGTGCATGTAAGGCGGCTGCGGAAAGTGCTGGAGGAATTCAAGGTGGACCAGTACATCCAGACGGTCAGGGGCTCCGGCTACCGCTTCTCCGTTCACTGAAGCATGCCGAAGGTCTGGAACTGGACACTTCTCCGGTACGGCATCGCGCTGCTGGCCGGCGGGTGCATCGGGTACCTCTACGACCGCGTCACGCTCGGAATACTCCTGGTCGCGCTAGGGTTGCTCATCTGGCAGCTCTATAACCTGTATCGACTCGAGCGCTGGCTGGCGGCCGGGCAGATCGCGGAAATCCCGGATGGGGACGGGGTCTGGCCACCGGTGTTTGCCAAGATCCAGTTCATCAAGGGCAAGGCGAAGCGCCGGGGAAAGCGCTTTCGGAAGTTGCTGAAGGACCTCAGGGCCTCCACCGAGGCGTTCCCGGACGGCGGTGTGATCCTCAATGCCCACCACGAGATCGTCAACTACAACCAGGCCGCCCGGAGCCTGCTCGGGCTCAAGGGCCGCCGGGATCGCGGCCAACGCATCGAGAACCTGCTGCGTTACCCGGATTTCATTGCCTACCTGAACAATCCGGGAGAACGGCAGGCGGTGGACATCCCGTCTCCCGTGGGCGGCGACACCTGGCTGTCCTGCCGGCTCATTCCCTACGGGCCCGAGCAAACCCTGCTGCTGGTCCGTGACGTCAGTCAACGGGTCAAGATCGAACGGGTGCGGCGGGATTTCGTCGCCAACGCGTCCCACGAACTTCGGTCGCCACTGACCGTGATCATGGGCTACCTGGATGCCCTGGCGGAAGATGACCGCATCCCGGCGAGCTGGAAGCCGCCGATCAACGTGATGCAGGATCAATCGCTGCGCATGCGCAGGCTCGTCGAGGATCTGCTGCAGTTGTCCAAGCTGGAGTCCGGCCAGTCGGTCGCCAAGGACCGCGTCGTCGACGTCGCCGCGATGTTGTCCGTGGCGAAAAAGGAAGCCTTCGCGCTGCCGAATCACCCCGGCAACATCGAGATAGAAATCGAGAGTCCGGCAAACCTCCTCGGGGAAGAAACCGAACTTCAGTCCGTGGTATCGAACCTCGTGGTGAACGCGGTGCGCTACACCCCGCCGGACGGCGAGGTCATCATCCGCTGGACCGTCGACGGGGAGGGCGGTCACCTGGTCGTCAAGGACACCGGGATCGGGATCTCGGAGGAGGATATCCCCCGGGTTACCGAGCGCTTCTACCGCGCGGATGGCGGACGCGCGCGGGAGCGTGGTGGCACAGGACTTGGCCTTGCCATCGTCAAACATGCCCTTCGCCGGCACGACGCGGAGCTGGAAATCCGGAGCCGACTGGGCCACGGCAGTACTTTTGTCTGCCACTTCCCCCCGAACCGGCTGGCCTTATCCTGATATTCTCTTTTTTTGTGCCCGCGCGACCCGCCCCACGGCGAGGAGTCACCATATGGAATCGGAAAGTTTCAGTCACCACATTTCACGGCGCTTCAATGCAGAGCTGGAGCATCTGCGCAGCGAGGTGCTGCGCATGGGCGGACTGGTCGAGCAGCACCTCGATACTGCTGTCGAGGCGATTACCGCCGGTGACAGCGACATGGGTCTCCGCGTCTCGAATGAAGACCACAAGATCAACAAGCTCGAGGTTGATATCGACGAGGAGTGCAGGAAGCTGCTGGCCACCCGGATGCCGGCGGCGGCGGACCTGCGCCTTATTGTCACGGTCATCAAGACCATCACGGACCTGGAGCGCGTTGGCGACGAGGCATCGAAGATCGGCTACCTGGCGTCCCACCTGGCGAGCGATCGCGAGCGCTACGCGTCCTACACGGAACTGAAGGCCCTCGGAGAGCACGTGCAGGAAATGCTGCACGATGCCCTGGACGCCTTTTCCCGCATGGATGTCGATGACGCCCTGGCGGTAATCGAGGAAGACAAGCTGGTGGACGAGGAGTACGACCAGATCACCCGGCAATGCATTTCCCTGATGATGGAAGACTCGCGAACCATCCGACGCTTCATGGACGTGAGCTGGGTTGCCAGGGCGCTGGAGCGCATTGGCGATCATGCCAAGAACATCGCCGAGTACGTCGTGTACCTGGTCCATGGCAGGGACATCCGGCACACCGAGCGGGAAGTGGTCCTACAGGAGCTGGAGGCAGCCAAGAGCGACCGTTCCCCCGGCGGTGGATCCACCGGCTGAAATATTCCCTTAACATTGGGGGCATACGCTGCCTTCCGTTGGAGTCCCAAGACTTAAACCCCTCGGAGGTCTACGTGAAGTACACACCCTCAACCACTGGCCTGCTCGTGACGCTGGCAATGGCCGGCGCCGCAGCAAGCCCTGCATTTGCCCAGACGGCCCGCGACTACATCAGCATCGTCGGCTCGTCGACGGTCTATCCCTTTGCCACTGTCGTCGCCGAGCAGTTCGGCAAAACCAGCAAGTTCAAGACCCCCAAGGTCGAGTCGACGGGGTCCGGTGGCGGCATCAAGCTCTTCTGCGGTGGCGTGGGTGTTCAGCACCCCGATATCGCCAATGCGTCGAGGGCGATAAAGCCGACAGAGCTGGAACTGTGCGCCGCCAACGGTGTAACCCAGGTCGTCGAGGTGAAGATCGGCTATGACGGTATCGTGATGGCCGAGTCGAAGGCTGGTCCCGGCCTTCCGCTGACGCTGCGGGACATCTATCTCGCCCTTGCCAAGCAGGTCCCGAACCCGAATGGCTCCGAGACCCTGGTGCCGAATCCTTACAAGACCTGGCGGGACGTAAATCCGAAGCTGCCCGTGGAAGCCATCGAAGTACTGGGACCTCCGCCCACGTCCGGAACCCGGGACGCCTTCGTGGAACTGGCGATGGAGGGCGGCTGCAAGACCGTTCCCTGGATCAAAGCCATCAAGGACAAGGACGAGAACAAGTTCAAGCAGATCTGCTACACGATCCGCGAGGATGGCAAGTTCATCGAGGCTGGGGAAAATGACAACCTGATTGTGCAGAAGCTCAAGGCCAACAAGAACGCGGTCGGCATCTTCGGTTACAGCTTCCTCGAGCAGAATGGGGATTCAGTCAAGGGCTCGGTCATAGATGGCGAGGCTCCGACCTTCGAGAACATTGCCAGCGGCAAGTACCCGGTTTCCAGGCCGCTGTTTTTCTACGTCAAGAAGGCCCACATCGGTTCGATACCCGGTATCAGGGAGTACGTCGCCGAGTTCACGAGCAAGAAGGCCATGGGCGAGGACGGCTATCTGGCAGACCGAGGGCTGGTACCATTGCCAGCTTCGGAGTATCAAGCAGTGCTCAAGCGAGTCACCAGTATGGAGCCCATGCCCCGTCCGAAGTGAGTCCGAGTCCATGCACGCGGAAACCTAGAAAAGCAAGAATCGAGCGGCAGCCTGGAGTAGCAGGCTGCCGCTTGTTTTCCGGGGATGCCACCATGATTGCCAGTCGATGCGCCTGACGACCCTTGTCCTGATCCTGACGGCGATGGGGCTTGCTGCATTCTTTCTCGGCAAGCGCCGTGCCGTGCTCATCGGCCGCACGACGACGGGTGGTCGCCGGTTGCACTCGCTGCCGCGTTACTACGGTTACTACGCTGCCCTCTGGTGTGTGTTGCCCGGCGTCGTGCTGCTGCTTGCCTGGACGGCGTTCAGCGATGCCGTGATTACCGGCCGGGTAATCGACTCCCTGCCGGACGCACTGCGGCTCCAGTCCCCCGCGCGACTCAGCCTGACTCTCAACGACATCCGGAATCTGGCCGCCGGCCAGATGGTGGATGAAAGCCGGCGCGCCGAGTTTGCTGTGGCGGCAGAGCACTACACGAGTTTGCGCGCGGCATCGCAGAGGATACTCTCCGGCTTGCTGATCGCGGTGGCGTTCGCGGGCTTTGCGGCTGCGTGGGTCCGCCTGCGGCCACAATTCCGAGCCCGAAACCATGTGGAAATGGCGATCAAGGTGGCGTTGATAGCGGCATCCATGGTCGCCATCCTGACCACGCTCGGGATCCTGCTGTCCGTCACTTTCGAGGCCATTCGCTTCTTCCAGCAAGTCCCGTTCTCGGACTTTCTGCTGGGCCTCACCTGGAGTCCCCAGACCGCAATCCGGGCCGATCAGGTGGGGTCGTCCGGTGCGTTCGGCGCTGTGCCCCTGTTCGCCGGGACACTGTTGATCTCAGGAATTGCGCTGACAGTGGCCGTCCCGATCGGCCTCATGATCGCGATTTATCTTTCTGAATACTCCCGGCCGGTCGTGCGCCGGGTGGTAAAGCCGGTGATCGAGGTTTTGGCGGGAATACCGACGGTTGTCTACGGGTATTTCGCGGCCTTGACGGTGGCGCCCGCCATTCGGCACCTGGGTGGCTCCTTCGGGCTGGACGTTGCCTCTGAGAGCGCGCTCGGTGCCGGGCTCGTGATGGGAGTGATGATCATCCCGTTCGTATCCTCGCTTTCCGATGACGTCATCAATGCAGTGCCCCGTGCCATGCGGGACGGGTCCTACGGGCTTGGGGCGACCAAGTCGGAAACCATCAAGCGCGTAATCCTGCCCGCGGCCCTTCCAGGCATCGTCGGCGGCGTGCTGCTGGCTGCGTCGCGGGCCATTGGCGAGACGATGATTGTCGTTATGGCGGCGGGGCTGTCGGCCAACCTGACGGCCAACCCTCTCGAGTCGGTCACTACCGTTACCGTGCAAATCGTGACGCTGCTGGTCGGGGACCAGGAATTCGACAGTCCGAAGACACTTGCCGCCTTTGCCCTTGGCCTGGTGCTGTTCGTGGTGACGCTGATCCTCAACATCATTGCCCTGCAGGTCGTCCGACGTTACCGGGAGCAGTACGACTGATGGCTATTCTTACGCCAGCTGAAACCCGGCGCCGGGTCGACGCGAGTCTTCGCCGCCGCTATCGCACGGAGAAACTCTTCCGCTTCTACGGGTTGCTGTCTGTGCTTCTTGGCGTTGGCTTTCTCCTCCTGCTCTTCACGACAATCATCGCCAATGGCTATGGCGCCTTCCGGCAGTCTTTCGTCCGTCTCGACATCCAGTTTGACCCGGCTGTGGTTGATCCGGAGGGTGCGCGGCAACCTGACGTACTGGCATCTGCTGACTACGCGCAGCTCGTCAAGACATCCCTGCGGACAATATTTCCTGATGTCGAGGACCGGGCTTCCCGCCGCGACCTGAATGCGCTGGTCAGTTCCGGCGGGGGCTACGAACTGCAGCGGATGGTCCTCGCCGACCCGGGCCTGATCGGGCAGACACGGACGCTGTGGCTGCCCGCGGGCGATGAGGTAAATCTTTACGTCAAGGGCCGCGCGGCGGAAGGGGAGAGCGAGAGCCAACATCTGAGTGAACAGCAGATTGGCTGGGTGAAGCAGCTTGAGGCCTCCGGTCAACTCCGGCAGCAATTCAATACGATCTTCTTCACCGGCGGAGATTCCCGGGAGCCGGAGCTCGCGGGAATCTGGGGTGCGACCAAGGGCTCCTTCTTCATGCTGCTCGTCACGCTGGTCCTGTCATTCCCGTTGGGCGTCGCGGCTGCCATTTACCTGGAGGAGTTTGCGCCTCGCAGCTGGCTCGTCGATGTCATCGAAGTGAACATCAATAATCTCGCCGCGGTGCCGTCGATTGTGTTTGGCCTCCTGGGGCTGGCCGTCTTCATCAATTTCTTCGGACTGCCCCGTTCCGCGCCGCTGGTCGGCGGGCTGGTGCTCACGCTGATGACTCTGCCCGTCATCATTATTGCGTCCAGGGCCTCCATTAAGTCGGTGCCGCCCTCGGTGCGCGAGGCCGCGCTGGGAGTGGGGGCCTCGAAAATGCAGATGGTCTTTCACCACGTGCTGCCCCTGGCCCTGCCGGGGATGCTGACGGGGGCGATCATCGGTATGGCCAGGGCCCTCGGGGAGTCGGCTCCGCTCCTGATGATCGGCATGGTGGCCTTCATCGTCGAGGTGCCCAGCGGCTTCCTCAGCCCGTCTACTGCGCTGCCCGTCCAGATCTACCTGTGGGCGGACAGCCCGGAACGGGCCTTTGTGGAGCGGACCTCGGCCGCAATCATGGTGCTGCTCGCTTTCCTGCTGGTGATGAACGCGGCCGCTGTCTGGCTGAGAAGCCGTTTCGAGCGCCGGTGGTAGCGGTTAGCATGGGAGTTTGCCGATAATGCTGCTCATGGAAAAGGAACAGGAAGTGGCGGTCAAGCGCGAGTTGCCCGAGGGCGCTGTTTCGCCGTCAGGGCGGTCGTCAAAGGCCGGGCCCATCGCGGATTCGGCCGAGACGGACCGCATTGCGCCGGACACGGTTGGCGACGTGACCGCCCGGGATCCCGTCATTCGTGTGCGTGGCGGAAATGTTCACTACGGCGAAAATCATGCCCTCCGGAACATCAGCCTTGACGTTGGCCGGAACGAAGTGATTGCGCTCATCGGACCATCGGGTTGCGGAAAATCTACCTTTATCCGCTGTCTCAACCGCATGAACGACACGATCGAGTCAGCGCGGGTTACCGGCGACTTCCGGCTCGACGGCCAGGATATCTACGCGCGGGATACTGACGTGGTGATGCTTCGGGCTCGCGTCGGTATGGTGTTCCAGAAGCCGAATCCTTTTCCCAAGTCCATCTATGAGAACGTGGCCTACGGAGCCCGTATCCACGGACTCGCCAGCAATCGGGCCGAACTGGATGACATTGTTTACGGCAGCCTGGAGAGGGCGGGCCTCGTCGACGAGGTGAAGGACCGCCTTGACGAGCCCGGAACCGGCTTGTCGGGTGGTCAGCAGCAGCGCCTGTGTATCGCCCGGACGATAGCCGTCAATCCGGAGGTGATCCTGATGGATGAGCCGTGCTCGGCACTGGACCCGATCGCAACGGCCCGCATCGAGGACCTTATCGACGAGCTGGCCCAGAAATACGCTATTGCCATCGTTACCCACTCGATGCAGCAGGCCGCGCGCGTATCCAACCGCACGGCCTACTTCCACCTGGGCCGCCTGGTTGAGGTCGGACCCACCGACCGGATCTTCACCAATCCGTCCCACAAGCTCACCGAGGACTACGTCACCGGGCGTTTCGGGTAGCGCGGGGCTCTGTGCCCTGGCCGGACCCGCCCGGCATTTCCCCGCCCGTTGCGACGCCATTTCCTGATGGCGTCAATTTCATAATCCCGTAACAAGACGGAAGCACACTGTCGGTCGTCCCCCAGGCCGGCCCGCTGGTTTGCGGTTTCAGACAACTGATGTTCAGAATGATGAGGTATTACCCATGAAGCGTGCTTTGTATGTAATGGCCGCCAGTCTCGCGGCTGGCCTTGCGGTGAGTTCCCCCTCGGCCCTGGCGGCCGTGACCGATGAGCAGGTCCAGAAGCTCCTCGAACGTATCGAGGCGCAGGATCAGCGCATCGCCGAACTGGAGAAGACGGCCCAGAATCCTGCGCCGGCCGAGCAGCCCGCAGCCGCTGTCCCGGCCAAGCCCTCACCGGCCGCCTGGGCGGAGAAGCTTTCCGTACAGGGTGACCTGCGTTACCGCTACGAGAACATTGACCAGGAACTGGCGGCGAGCGACAGGAACCGCCAGCGGCTGCGTGCGCGGGCGCTGATCGTCGCGAAGCCCCAGGACAATCTGGAGGTCGGGTTTGGCCTGTCGACCAGTCAGGACGGTGACCCGGTATCCGCCAACCAGACCATCGGGTCGGGCGGTTCACGGAAGGACATTTACCTCGACCTGGCGTACTTCAACTGGGCCGCACTTCCTGGGATTAACGTGGTCGGCGGCAAGTTCAAGAACATTCTCTACCGCCCTGGCAAGCATGCCCTGTTATGGGATTCGGACTGGAATCCCGAGGGTCTTGGCCTGACTTATGCCAATGGCCCGTTCTTCGCCAACGTGATCGGCACCTGGCTGGAGAGCGACAGCAATAATACCGAGGAGTTTACCTACGGAGCCCAGGTCGGGGCTTCCGCGGCGATCGTGGATGGCGTCAAGCTCACGGGTGGGGTCGGTTACTACAACTTCAACACCGCCGGCAAAGGCACGTTCTACGGTAGCGACACGGCCTTCTCGCGCAACAGCTTCAATCCGCTGACCAACGAGTACCTGTTCGATTACAAGGAACTCGAGGCTTTCGCTGAACTCGGCTTCAAGGTCGCGGGTTTGCCAGCGGGCTTCTTCGCCGACTATGTGAAGAATACCGATGCCGACCAGTACGACACGGGCTGGGCCGTCGGCGCGTCACTCGGCGCCGCGAAGGCCAAGGGGACCTGGGAAGTTGGCTATGCCTACCAGAATCTCGAGCCCGACGCGGTCCTGGGGCTCCTCACCGATTCGGATTTCGGTGGCGGCGGCACGGATAACAAAGGCCACGTACTGCGGGGTGCCTATGCCGTGTCCGACAAGTGGAACCTGGCATTCAGTTACTTCATCAATACGATTAACGAGAAGGTTGGTACGAAACAGGATTACGATCGCCTGCAGCTCGACGTGAACTTCAAGTACTGAGCAGGCTTTTAGTCAGCCGGGGGCGGCATCAGTCGATGCCGCCCCTGTTTGTTTTGCGGTCCCTGCTGGCCCGGGAAGCGAGGCTCAGGCACCCCTCGTGCCGGCACCCCACCCACCGGGGCCGTAGCCCTTCGGCAGGCCGGCATCCGGCGTGAACCCGTAAAGCTCGTCCGTCGGCAGGGCGTCAGCGAGGATACTGCGGACCTTGAGCAGCTTGTCCAGGTCGATACCGGTACGGAGTCCCATGGCATCGAGCATGAAGACCAGGTCTTCCGTGACGATGTTGCCGCTGGCGCCCGGCGCGTAGGGGCAGCCGCCAAGCCCGCCCAGGGAGCTGTCCAGGGTGGTGATCCCTTCCTCGAGTGCGGCGAGAGCATTGGCCAGGCCCAGTCCACGCGTGTTGTGCAGGTGGACGCCACCGAGTTTGCCGGGGCCCACCTCCTTCCGGACCAGCTTGATGAGCCGCCGGACCTGGGCCGGGTTGGCATAGCCCGTGGTGTCCGACAGCCCGATTTCATCGCAGCCGGCCTCGAGCAGCGCGACGGCAAGTTCCACCACCTTGCCCTCGGGCACAGTGCCCTCGATCGTGCAGCCAAAGGCTGTTGCCACGTTGCCCTCGAATCCCGGGCGCTGGCCCGGCGGCAGGGACCGCAACAGCTCCGCGATCCGGCGCACGTCGTCCAGTACCTCGGCATGCGTCTTGCGGAGGTTGGCCTTGCTGTGGGTCTCGCTAGCGGACAGGGGCAGGGCGATCTTGTGGGCGCCGGCCTTGATGGCGTTCTCGGCACCCTTGAAGTTGGGCACGAGGGCCAGGACGGTGAGGCTGGGCAGTGTGCGGGCGTAGGCCACTATTTCAGCGGCGTCGGCCATCTGCGGGAGCAGCTTTGCCGGAACGAAGGAACAGACCTCGATTTCCCGGACGCCAGCGGCTGCCTCGGCAGCAATCCAGGCCTTCTTGGCTGCCGTCGGCATGACGGACTTGATGCTCTGCAGGCCATCCCGCGGGCCCACTTCGCTGACCAGAACGTCGATTTCCTGCATACCAGACATGCTCATTCCCGCGGCTGACAGGCCGATATTCTATATGGCGGCGGGGTAGGGGATAATCCACCGCATGATTCGCGGCCATTTACATGGCCCCGGGTATTCATGGCTCAACTAAAGGTAGCGAAATGTCAGGTGGACAGGGGTTGCCCCTCGCGGGCGTGCGGGTCATCGAATTCACCCACATGGTGATGGGGCCCGCCGCCGGGCTGATTCTTGCGGACCTGGGTGCCGACGTCATCAAGATCGAGCCCGTCGGGGGCGACAGCACCCGTCGTCTGCCCGGATCCGGGTCCGGCTATTTCCCGATGTACAACCGTAACAAGCGCAGCCTCTGCGTGGACCTGAAGGCCGACGACGGCCGGGAGGCCGTTCTGCGCCTGATTGCCAACGCCGACGTGCTGATCGAGAACTTCCGGCCGGGGACCATGGATCGCCTTGGTTTCGGCTACGAGGCGTTGAAGGCCGGCCACCCGCGCCTGATCTATTGCTCCGAGAAAGGGTTCCTGAGCGGGCCTTACGAGGACCGCACGGCCCTCGACGAGGTGGCCCAGATGATGGGCGGGCTCGCCTACATGACTGGCCCGCCGGGACAGCCCCTGCGGGCCGGCACGTCGGTGATCGATGTGCAGGGTGGCATGTTCGGCGCTGTCGGCATCATCGCGGCACTGCACCAGCGCCACAGCACGGGACTCGGCCAGAACGTCGTGGCCTCGCTGTACGAGAGCACGGTGTTCCTTGTGGGCCAGCACATGGCCCAGTACGCCGTCACCGGCAAGCCGGCGGCCCCGATGCCGGTGCGCGTGTCAGCCTGGGCCATCTACCAGGTCTTCGAAACCAGTGACGCCGAGCAGGTCTTCGTAGGTGTGGTCAGCGACAAGCAGTGGAAGGACTTCTGCGCCGCCTTCGGGTTGCACGAACTCGCAGCCGATCGCACCCTTGATGCCAACAACGATCGCGTGGCGCACAAGGACCGCCTGGTGCCGGTCATCAAGGCGACCTTCCTGAAGTACACGAAGGCGGAGCTGATGGCCAAGCTCGAGAAGACCGGCCTGCCGTTCGCCCCGATTGCCCGGCCCGAGGAATTATTCGACGATCCGCACCTCGCCGCCAGCGACGGCCTGGTCCCAGTCACGGTTGCCGACGGACCGCGGGCCGGCCACAAGACCCGGCTCCCCGCGCTGCCCCTCGAGATGGACGGCAAGCGTTTCGGCGTACATCGGGACGTTCCCCGGGCTGGTCAGCACACGCGCGAGGTGCTGGCGGAAGCGGGCTACGGGAGCAAGGAAATTGCGGATCTGCTCGCGCGGAAAGTGATCGGCGCCGAGCCCCAGGTGTGAACGTGCGGGGGCTTTTCCGGGTTCAGCCCGCGCCCTTCGCCTCCAGGTAGATCCAGGGGCGGCGGCCCCGGTCGCGCTCCCGGAAGGCGAGGATTTCCGCGTCGCGCTTGAGCGTCACGGCGATCGAGTCGAGGCCCTCCAGCAGCATTTCCCGGTCCGCGTCCGGCAGCGTGAACGGGTGCCGCTGACCGTCCGGCGCGACGACGGTACACGCTGCCAGGTCCACGGTCAGCAGGTTTTTTGCAGGATCGGCCGTCACCTGCCGGGCCAGTGACTCGACCAGCTCGTTCGCGAGTGCGACGGGCACGATGCCATTGCGCACGCAGTTGCCCTGGAAGATCGAGCCGAAGCTCGGCGCGATGATTGCCCGCATCCCCCACTCGTGCAGCGCCCACACGGCGTGCTCCCGGGACGATCCGCAGCCGAAGTTCACGCCCGACAGCAGGATGCGGGCGCGGCGGAACGGCTGCTGGTTCAGGATGAAGTCCGGGTTCTCCTCGCGGCTGCCAGGTGACTGGTAGCGCCACCCGGCGAACAGGCCCTCGGACAGGCCTTCCTTGGACACGCGTTTCATTTCCCGGCTCGGGATGATGGCATCCGTGTCGATGTTGATCCGCAAAAGCGGCGCCGCGATGGCGGTGAGTGTCGTGAACTTTTCCATGGTATGCCTTGCGGTCCGGCCGGGATCAGGTGGATGGCAACTTGCGCACATCGCTCAGGCTGCCGGCAATCGCCGAGGCCGCCACCGTGGCCGGACTCGCAAGGTGGGAGCGCGTCCGCGGCCCCTGGCGATTCTCGAAGTTGCGGTTTGTGCTGGTAACCACCCGCTCCTCGAGGCCAAAGCTCTCGCCGCCGGCGTAGAAGCACATGGAACAGCCGGATTCCCGCCACTCGAAGCCGGCGTCCCTGAAGACCTTGTCCAGGCCCTCGGCCTCGGCCGCCTTCTTGACCTGGCTCGACCCGGGTACGCAGATAGCCTTGACCCCGCTCGCTACATGCCGGCCGCGCAGCACGCCGGCGGCCTCCCGCAGGTCGCTGAGCCGGCTGTTGGTGCAGGAGCCGATGAAGGCCGCGCCGATGGGCAGCCCCTCCAGGCGTACGCCCGGCTCGAGGCCCATGTACTGGAGGGCCCGTTCGGCGGACTGGCGGCGATTGGGGTCGGTCTCCGTGGCGGGGTCCGGCACCCGGCCATCGATGCCGCCGCCGTGCTGGGGACTGGTGCCCCACGTGACCTGGGGGGCCACCTGGCTGCAGTCGACCTCGAGTTCGGCGTCAAAGCGCACGTCCGGGTCCGACGGCAGGGTGCGCCAGTACGCCACGGCCCGGTCCCACTGTTCGGGCGTGGGCGCAAACGGCCGCCCGCGGACGTACTCAAAGGTGCTCTCGTCCGGCGCGATGATGCCCGTCCAGGCGCCGAACTCGACAGCCATGTTGCAGAGTGTGAGGCGGCCTTCCACCGGCAGGGCGCGAATCGCGCTGCCGGCGAACTCGATGGCGTGGCCCGCGCCGCCCGAGGCACCGAAACGGCTGATGAGGTGGAGGATCAGGTCCTTCGCATAGACCCTTGGCGCCAGCTGGCCCTCGAAACGAATGCGCATGCTTTTCGGCTTCCGGACGGCGAGCGTCTTGGTCGCGAGCGCGTGTTCGCCTTCCGTCGAGCCGATACCCCAGGCGAGGGCTCCCAGGCCACCCAGCGTGCAAGTGTGGCTGTCGGGGCAAACGAGGGTAACGCCCGGCAGCGCTATGCCCTGCTCGGGCGATACCACGTGGACGATTCCCTGCCGGTCATCGCCAAGGTCGAAGAGGTGGATCCCGGCCGCCAGGGCCGATGCGCGGGTGCTGGTGATGAATTCGCGACCGCCGGGCATCCGCGTGTCGTCAGTGCGCCCCGGCGTGGTGTCCACGATGTGGTCCATCGTGCAGAAGACCTGCTCAGGATTGCGCACTTGCCGCCCCGCGGCTTCGAGCCCCTGGAGTGCGACACTGCCGGTGCGTTCGTGAAGGAAGACGCGGTCGATATACAGCAGGCTGGTATTGTCGCCAAGATCCGCGACGGTGTGCTCATCCCAGAGTTTGTCAAATATGCTGCGGCCCATGGTGCTGTCTGGCGTCACTCCGGCAACTGACTGGATTCGGCGGCGCTGTAAGCTGAAAATGCGGGCGCGATGATAGCAGTTCAAGAACAGCCCGAACGTCCGCGCCCGCCGGGCCACGGCGCCCGGGTCATCGGTGTGATCTGGGGGGTCGGTGGCCTCGCGGGTGTCCTGGTTTACGCGGCAATCAGTCTTGGCCGCTACACCGTCGACGCCATAGCCGGCGGTCTCGATACTCCCGAATGGCTCGCGCTAATCGCCAATGTGGTTTTCATGGCCTGGGCAGAGGGCTATCGGGGCTTCCAGCGACGCTTCTCCCCCCGCGTGGCCGCCCGGGCCCTGGACCTATACCAGCATCCCACGACGGCTCGCCTGTGGCTCGCCCCGTTCTTCTGCACGGGGTACTTCGGTGCCACGGGCAGGCTGCGCCGTACGGTCTGGATCGGTACCGGCCTGATCGTCCTCGCCGTCCTGGCGTTCAGCCGGCTGCCCCAGCCCTGGCGCGGGATCCTGGATGCGGGCGTGCTGGCAGGCCTCGTCTGGGGCACAGTTTCCCTGCTGGCGCTGGCCCTGGTTACCTTCCGCCGGCAGCGGGCCCTGATCCCCGCTGAGGTCCCTGCCCGGGTGCCGTCCGCGATATACGAGGGCGCGGCGCTATAATTCCGGGATGCTTTCCCACGTCGACGACACGAACCAGCCCACCATGGTGGATGTGAGTGGCAAGGCCATGACGGCCCGGACCGCCCATGCCCGGGCCCGGGTGCTTCTGCCACCTGAGGTGCGTGCCGCGCTTGCCGACGGCGAGATCCGCACCGCCAAGGGTCCCGTGTTCCAGACGGCCATCATCGCGGGAACCATGGCGGCGAAGCGCACGCACGAGCTGATTCCGTTTTGCCATCCCATCGGCCTCGATGGGTGCCGCATCGAGATCGCTGTCGACGCCGCGGGTGACGTGGTAATTGACTGCACGACCCGGGTGACGCACAGGACCGGCATAGAGATGGAGGCGCTCACCGGCGCATCCGTTGCCGCGCTGACGATCTACGACATGTGCAAGGCGCTGTCCCATCACATCGTCATCGCCGAGATTCGCCTGGTCGCCAAGACGGGCGGAAAAAGTGACTTCGCGTCGGATCGGCCCCGCACTGCCCCGGACAACTGAACATTGCCAGCGATTGCCCCAGCAACGGCTCACGCACCCCTGCGGGGTCTCGTGCTCGCCGGCGGCCAGAGCGAGCGCATGGGCGCCGACAAGGCCGCGATGGTCCTCGACGGCGACACGTTTCTCGGCCGCAGCGTCGCGCGGCTGCGCCCACTCACGCACTCGGTTCACGTGGGGATTCGCGCGTCGCAGACCGGTGAGCGTCTTCGCCAGCAGTTTCCGGTGCTCGTCGATTCTCCGGAAGTGCAGGGCCCGGCAGCCTCACTGCTGGCAGCCTGGAGGCACGATCCCGGGGCAGCGTGGCTCGTCCTCGCCTGCGACATGCCCGAGGTCTCCCCGGCGCTTCTGGAGGGGCTGGTGAACGCCCGCAGTCCCGCCAGGGGTGGCACTGCCTGGCGCAACCCGGGCGACAGCCTGCCCGAGCCGTTGTGTGCCATCTGGGAACCCGCTACCCTCGCTCGCCTTGCGGCGCTGGTGGCTGCGGGTGGGCATAGTCCGGTTAGTCCCCGGGCCCTGCTTGCCGCCTCTGATCCGCTCCTGCTCGATCCGGTCCGGCCGGCGACACTGAATAGCCTCAATACCCCCGCAGAGCTGCGCCACTACCTGGAATACATGCATGGCAACAAGCCGTAAGAAGCCTGTCCGGAAACCCTCCCGGGACGACGCCGAGTCCGCCGTCCGCACACTGCTCGCCTTCATTGGCGAGGACCCGCAGCGGCAGGGCCTGAAGCGCACCCCGGCGCGCTTCCTGGGCGCCTACGAGGACTGGTTCGCGGGCTATCGCGATGATCCCTACCAGCTGCTGGGCACCTCCTTTCACCAGGTCGAGCACTACGACCGGATCGTTGCCCTGACCAACATCGATTTCGAGTCCCACTGCGAGCATCACGTGGCACCCGTCATGGGGAGGGCGCACGTGGCCTACCTGCCGGATCGCCGTCTCGCGGGCATCAGCAAGCTGGTGCGGGTAGTCGAGGCCTTTACCAAGCGGCTCATCGTGCAGGAAAAGGTGACGGCCGACATTGCCCGCTGCATCCAGCAGGTCTTGGAGCCCCGGGGCGTAGCCGTCGTCATCGAGGCCCAGCACCACTGCCTGACGACGCGCGGGGTCCACCGGGAAAACACCCGGATGACGACCAGCGAGATGCTGGGAGCCTTCCAGGACGACGACCGGGTCCGGGCCGAGTTCCTCGGCGCGATTGCCCGGGCCGGACGCTGACTCCCGCGATGGACAAGCTCGTGTTCGCCTGCGCCGCCGACGTCAAGGCCTACGAGGGCCGGGAGATCGGCGTGTCTGACTGGATCCTGGTGGACCAGGACCGCATCAACCGGTTTGCCGACGCCACCGAGGACCACCAGTGGATCCACGTGGACGTGGAACGTGCCCGGCGGGAGCTGCCGATCGGGACCACTATTGCCCACGGTTACCTGCTGGTCTCCCTGATGCCGAAGCTGCTCGACACCTTTGTCGAGTTCACCAATCTGAAGCGCGTGATCAACTACGGCCTCAATGAAGTGCGCTTCAAGAACATGGTGCCCGCCGGCCAGCGGGTGCGGATGCGCGGCAAGCTGGTGTCTGCACGGCAGCGGGCTGGCGGAACCCAGGTGATCATCGAGAACACCATCGAGATCGAGGGCGAGGCCAAGCCGGCCTGCACGGCCGAAACGCTGGTCCTCTACTTCTTCGACAACTGAGCTGCCGGCCCGGGACTGCCGGGCAGCGCCGCCAGTAAGGCCGCGTGCTCGGCCGGCGAGGCCGCGACGAGCAGGTCGGTGTGCCCGAGCCGGAAGTTGTCGAAACCGTCGAAGGCCCGGCCGTCCAGGCCCGAGGCCATGCCACCTGCCTGGCTCACGATGAAGGCCATGGCCCCCCAGTCGAGGAAGTCCGCGCTCTCCGATGCGTAGGCCGCAAGCCGGCCGGTGAACAGGTCGTTGAGATTGTCGAAGTCGCGCCCGGAATCGTCGTCGTTGACGATATCGAAAGCCTCCCGGATACCACGCAGGCGCGCCAGCGCCTCCGGTGCCTGGTAGGTCACGCAGACCCGGCTGCCCGGGACGGTAGCCAGCGGCGCCATGGCGCCGATCTGGCGTGACTCGCGGCCGCCCGTGAAGGCGCCATAGCCCCGGATGGCCAGGTAAAACTGCTCCCGCACGGGCATGTAGCTGATGACCGCCAGGAGCTGGCCGTGGCGCGTGATGGACAAGATGATGTCCCAGCCCGGCCGCTGGTTCTTGTAAAGGAAGGTCCCGTTTATCGGGTCCAGCCATACCACGGTGTCCGCCGCTGGCGGGAAGTAGCGGGCATTCAGGGATTGCTCCTGCTCCTCGCCATAGAAGCCCACCGCCGGAAAGGCCGCGAGGGTGGCGACCTCCACGAAGGTCTGCACGCTGTGGTCGGCATCGGTAATGGACTGCACCCAGGCGTTCGCGCCCGCCTTCTCTGCAGGACCCGAAATGCGTGGCTGGATTTCCCGGGCGTAGTCGCCGGCTGTCACCAGGACCGGCAGGTAGAACTCGACCATCTCAAGGATGGCCGGGGCCGCGTGGCGTGACACCGCGGGCACCAGTCGGTGCTGGTCGTCAGCCAGCCAGCTTGCCCCGGAGGGCGGCCAGGTAGTCGCGCACTCGGCGGGCGTTGGCGCCCATGTCGCCGCGACCCACCCGGGACTTGGACCGGACGTCCACGCGGGTCTGATCGCGTTCCGGCTGAATGCGGATGACCACGTCGTCCTTGAAGCGCACCCAGCCGGTCGCGGCAGTCGCCTCGATCCGGCCTTCTGCCTCGTTGGCGTCGACCAGCGTCCAGCCCCTGTCGGCCACCAGCGCCTTCGCCGCGGCGAAGACCACGTTGGCGGGCTGGCTGACCAGGAGTGGCTGGAGATCCGGGAAGGCCTGCTTCTGTGCCGCTGCCGCCACCGGTCCCGCGTATTCCGGGGGATTCTGGGCATCGACGGCCCGCAGCGGCACCACGGCCACGAAGGCCGGCGGATTGTCCGTGTCGGTTGAAATATCGTGGATACCCGGGGCGCCCAGTCCCTGCTTCATGACCAGGCCATTGTTCGCCGTGATGGCGAGACCCGCGAAGAGAGCAAGCCAGGTGGCGGGTGCAGAAGCTGTCCCGGCCGTGCCGCCACTGCGGAGCAGGCCAATTCCTGCGGTGATCAGGGCAATGAACAACAGCAGGCTGCCGGCGCTGTAGGCCCCCATGCTGGCGAACGGTGACAGGAACCCGCCCCTGGCCCCGAGCCCCGACAGCGCGGCGAGGACCACGCCGATGACGGCGGTCCAGATGCCGATAGCGGATAGCCGGGAGCCCTTGCGGTGTGTCGACTGGAGCGCGTCTTTCATGTGCTATCCCTCCGGGCTGAAACCTTAGCACAGGCGGGTACAATTCGCGCATGGCTTACAAGCTCACTGACCTCATTGCGCTGCTGGATCTCGAGCAGATCGAGAAGAACATCTTCCGCGGTCAGAGTCGTGACATCGGCACACCCCAGGTTTTCGGCGGCCAGGTGCTGGGCCAGGCCCTTGCGGCGGCCAGCCGCACGGTCGAAGGCCGCCAGGTGCATTCCCTGCACGCCTATTTCCTGAAGGCCGGCGACGTCCAGGCGCCGATCATCTACGAGGTGGATCGCGCCCGGGATGGCGGCAGCTTTTCCAACCGGCGAGTCGTCGCCATCCAGCACGGCGCCCAGATCTTCAACATGACTGCCTCGTTCCAGACGGCCGAGTCCGGGCTCGAACACCAGGTGGCCATGCCCCAGGTCCCGCCGCCCGACAGTCTCAAGAGCATCGAGACGCTCGCCCGTGAGTTTTCCGGGGAGCTGCCAGACCGGATGAAGCGCTTCCTCAGCTGGGAGCGGCCGTTCGACGTGCGTCCGGTCGATCCCCGCCAGTTCCTGTTCCGGGACAGCCGGGCGCCCGTGAAACAGCTGTGGATGAAGACGGCGGAAGGTCTCCCTAACGATTCCTTCCTCCACCAGGCCCTGCTGGCGTACATCTCGGACTACGAACTGATTGGCACGGCGACCCTGCCCCACGGGCTCCATGCCACCCGCGACGGACTGCAGATGGCGAGCCTGGATCACGCCATGTGGTTTCACCGGCCGGTGCGGGTCGACGAGTGGCTGCTGTTCGCCCTCGACAGCCCGGCGGCGTCCGGTGGCCGGGGCCTCGCCCGGGGCTACGTGTTCAGCGAGAACGGCAAGCTGGTTGCCACACTGGCCCAGGAAGGCTTGATTCGCGTCCGGACGGGCCGGTAGGCGCTACGGCAACGGCCGGAGTTCGGTCCGGTACTGCCGTCCACGTTCCACGTACCGGTCTGCGCTGGTAGCCAGGCGCGCAATCTCGTCGGCAGTCAGCGGGCGGATGACCCGGGCCGGCGAGCCCACGATCAGCATGCCGTCGGCAAACTGCTTGCCCTCGGTCACCAGCGCGTTGGCCCCCACCAGGCAGTTCCGCCCGATCCGGGCGTCGTTCAGGATCGAGGCCCCCATCCCGATCAGGGACCCGTCGCCGATGCGGCAGCCGTGCAGGATCACCGCGTGGCCGACCGTGACGTTCTCGCCGAGGACCAGGGGTGAGCCGGGGTCCGAGTGCAGCACGGAGTTGTCCTGGACATTGCAGCGCGCGCCGACGGTGAGCCGCTCGACGTCGCCCCGCAGGACGGCGCCGAACCAGATGCTGACCTCGTCGCCCAGTTCCACGTCGCCAATCACGCTGGCGTTCGGCGCGATGAAGACGTCCCGGCCGAGGTGCGGTGCCAGGCCGGCAAGTCCGTAGATCATCGGGCCGCGCCCTGGCGGGCCACGGCCTCGGCAGCCTTGCGAATTGCCGCCGGATCGCCGACGTACTCCCGCGACACGGGCTGCAGCCCGGGGTCGAAGGTGTAGATCATCGGGATCCCGGTGGGAATGTTGAATTCGAGGATCTCCTGCTCCGACATGCCGTCGAGCATCTTCACGATCGCCCGCAGGCTGTTGCCGTGGGCGGCGAGCAGCACGTCCTCGCCCCGGAGCAGGCGGGGAGCGACGCTGTCTTGCCAGAACGGCAGGACCCGGGCGAGGGTGTCCTTCAGCGACTCGGTGCCCGGTACGCCAGGTATGCCGGCATAGCGCGGGTCATTGGCCGGGTGGCGCGCGTCGCTGGCAGCCAGCGCGGGCGGCGGCGTGTCATAGCTCCGGCGCCAGATCTTCACCTGCGCTTCGCCGTGCTTCGCCGCGGTCTCGGCCTTGTCCAGTCCCTGGAGCGCGCCGTAGTGCCGCTCGTTGAGGCGCCAGGTGCGTTCCACCGGGATCCACATCAGGTCCATTTCATCGAGAACCAGCCAGAGGGTCCGGATGGCCCGCTTCAGTACCGAGGTGTAGGCCACATTGAAGCGGAAGCCCAGGGCCTTGAGCTGCCGGCCAGCCTCCAGTGCCTCGTTGCGTCCCTGGTCGGTGAGGTCCACATCCGTCCAACCGGTGAACCGGTTCTCGAGATTCCATGTGCTCTGTCCGTGCCGGCAGAGGACCAGCTTGCCCGTCATACGTTCGTCTCCAGGGGATGGCGCTGGCGGAATTCTAAACCGTCCGGAACCCGGCCGCCGCGCCTACTGCAGGTGGCCTGCCGCCAGGTACTCGACGGACTGCATTTCAAGGAGCCGGCTGCGGGTGCGCTCGAACTCGCGCTGCAGGCGCTGGCCGGTATAGATCCGGCTGATAGGCTCTGCGGCCGAAACAATGAGGTTCACGCGCCGGTCGTAGAACTCGTCCACCAGGGCGATGAAACGCCGGGCGGCGTTCTCGCGGGTTTCGTCCAGCTGGGGCACTCCCGAAACGATCACCGTCTGGAAGGACCGGGCAATCTGGATGTAGTCCTCCTGGCTGCGGGGTCCGTCGCAAAGAGCGGCAAAATCGAACCACGCGACCCCTTCGGCAAGCCGCCTCACCGCGATCCGTCGGCCGAGGACGTCGAGACGCCCGTTACTGGTGCCGTGCTCCGGGGCAATCTCGCTGAAGTAGCGCTCAAGATTGGTGTCGGCCCCCGCGTCGAGCGGCGCGTGCCAGATCTCGGCGGCTTCGAGCACCCGCAGGCGATAGTCCATGAGACCGTCCACATGCACGACTTCGGTGTGCCGGCTGATCAGCTCGATGGCCGGCAGAAAGCGCTGCCGCTGCAGCCCGCCCCGGTACAGGTCCGCCGGCGCGCTGTTCGACGTGGCCACCAGGGTGACGTTCCGCTCAAGCAGGCTTTCGATAAAGCGCCCGAGGAGCATGGCATCCGCGATATCGGAGACAAAGAACTCGTCGAAGCAGATCACCCGGGCTTCCCGGGCGACTTCTGTCGCAACCACGGCGATCGGATCCTGCGTGTTCCGCAGTCCGGCCAGCCGGCCGTGCACCCGGCTCATGATCCGGTGGAAGTGGTAGCGCCGCTTGTCCTCGAAGGGGAGCCAGTCGAAAAACAGGTCCATCATCAGGGTCTTGCCCCGGCCAACGCCGCCCCAGAGGTAGGCGCCCCGGACAGGCTGAACCGGGGGCCGGCCGGGCAGGAACCGCTGGAAAAGCCGCGGCATGCGCCGTGGCGCCGGGCGGGCAGCCAGTTCCCGGCCGACACGCGCGAGGACCCGCATCGCCCGGGCCTGCGCGGGATCTTCGCTGAGACCCAGTTCGGTCACAGCGGTCTGGAAGCGGGCGGGGAGATCCATGCGACGCGGGCTGGCTGCGGGGTGACCAATCTACCGGTTTCCGGGGGGCACACGGTAGACTGCCTGTGAAATGCCCGACCGGGAAAGCATGGAGTTCGACGTCGTCATCGTGGGGGCGGGGCCCTGCGGCCTCGCGGCCGCCTGTCGCATTCTCCAGCTTGCCGCTGCGGCGGGCCGCGAAGTTTCGGTCTGTGTCGTCGAGAAAGGGGCGGAGATAGGCGCCCATATCCTGTCCGGGGCCGTGTTCGAGCCAGCCGCCCTGAGCGAGCTCTTTCCGGACTGGCAGCAGCGCGGAGCGCCGGTCACCATCGCCGTGTCGAACGACGAATTCCTCTGGCTCCGGAACGACTCGGCCAGTATGCGAGTACCACCATTCTTCATCCCCCGCCCGATGCACAACGAGGGCAACTACATCATCAGCCTCGGGCGCCTGTGCCAGTGGCTGGCAGAGCAGGCGGAGACTCTGGGCGCGAATCTTTTCCCGGGGTTCGCTGCGTCCCGAGTCCTCTACGAGAACGACAGGGTGGCCGGCGTGATCACCGGTGACCTGGGTCGCGCGGCCGATGGCAGCGAGAAGCCCGGGTTCCAGTCCGGTTACGAGCTGCGTGGCCGGTACACGATCTTCGCCGAGGGGTGCCGGGGGCACCTGGGCAAGGAATTGATGAAACACTACGGGCTAAGCGCAGACCGTGATCCGCAGCACTACGGAATTGGCCTCAAGGAAATCTGGACGATCGACCCGGAGAAACACCGGGAGGGACTTGTCGTCCACACGCTCGGCTGGCCCCTGGAAAGCACGACGGAGGGTGGCGGCTTCCTCTATCACGCGTCCGATAATCAGGTGTACCTGGGTCTGATCATCGCGCTCAACTACTCCAATCCGCACCTGAATCCCTTCGAGGAGTTTCAGCGCTGGAAGCAGCATCCTGCGATCCGGGCCCTGCTCGAGGGCGGGCAACGGGTGAGCTACGGCGCGCGGGCCGTGAACAAGGGCGGCCTGCAGTCACTGCCGAGGCTTGCGTTTCCCGGTGGCGTGCTTGCAGGCTGCGACGCTGGCTTTCTGAATCCCGCCAAGATCAAGGGTACGCACACCGCGCTGAAGACGGGGATGCTGGCGGCAGAGTCGGTGTTTGCGGCGCTGGAGCAGGGTGATGCGGCCCCCGCGCAGCTCGATGGATTCGAGACGGCCGTGCGCGAGTCCTGGGTCTGGCGGGAATTGCACGAGGGACGTAACTTCGGCCCCGCCCAGAAGAAATTCGGACTGCTGCTTGGGGGCGCTTTCATCTGGCTGGACCAGAACCTGTTCCGGGGCCGGTTGCCCTTCACCCTGCACAGCCGGCAACCGGACCACGTCGGCTTGCGGCCCGCACGGGAGGCGCCTCGCATCACTTACCCGAAAGCCGATGGCCGGATCAGTTTCGACCGGCTCTCGTCGGTTTTTCTTTCGAGTACCAATCACGAGGAGGACCAGCCCTGCCATCTGCAGCTGCTGGACCCGGCGGTGCCGATTGGCCGGAACCTGCCCCTCTACGACGAGCCTGCGCAGCGGTACTGTCCGGCCGGCGTCTACGAGGTGATCCAGCAGGCCGATGGCTCTCAGCGCTTCCAGATCAACGCGCAGAATTGCGTCCACTGCAAGACCTGCGACATCAAGGATCCGTCAGCCAATATCCGCTGGGTGACGCCCGAGGGCGGCGGCGGCCCCAACTACTCCGGCATGTAACAAAAAAGGGGACATCCCTCATTCGCGCAGTGCGCAAATGAGGGATGTCCCCTTTTTCTCCTACAGCAGTTCGATGGCTGTGGCGATGGCCTCGCCACCACCGATGCAGGCCGAGGCGACCCCGCGCTTGCCGCCCCGCTGCTTCAACGCGTTGATCAGGGTGACGAGCAGACGCGTACCGGTGGCGCCGATGGGATGGCCGAGGGCGCAGGCGCCGCCATGCACATTCACCCGGTCGTGCGGAATACCGACGTCGCGCATGGCCGCCAGGGTCACACAGGCGAACGCCTCGTTGATTTCAAAGAGGTCAACGTCGGCCACCTGCCAGCTGCAGGTCTTGAGCAGCTTCTGCAAGGCGGGACCCGGCGCGGTCGTGAACCACTCGGGTTCCTGGGCGTGGCTCACCTGGGCGACGATGCGCGCCAGCGGCTTGAGTCCGCGGCGCTGGGCCTCGGCCGCGCTCGTCAGGAGGATGGCGGCGGCGCCGTCGGAAATCGAGGAGGAGGTCGCCGCCGTCACGGTCCCGTCCTTGGCGAACGCCGGGCGCATGGCAGTAATCCGCTTCAGGTCGCACCGGCCGGGTTCCTCGTCTTCAGTTATGACTGTCTCGCCCGAGCGGCTCTTCACCGTTACCGGTGCGATCTCGCCGCGAAAGGCGCCGGCCTGGCCGGCTGCCAGGGCGCGCTTGACCGATTCGATGGCGAAATCGTCCTGCTCTTCCCGGGAGAAGCCGTAGGCCCTGGCCGTGGCCTCGGCGAAGAAACCCATCATCTGACCGTCGTAGGGGTTCTGCAGGCCGTCATAGAACATGTGATCCAGCACCTCCTGGTGGCCCATGCGGTAGCCGCTGCGGGCCTTGGGAAGAAGGTACGGCGCGTTGCTCATGGACTCCATGCCTCCGGCCAGAACGACCGCCGCACTGCCGCCGCGAATCAGGTCCGCGCCCAAGTGGACGGTTTTCATGCCGGAGCCACACACCTTGTTGATGGTGGTGGTGGGCACGGACACCGGCAGCCCGGCGGCCAGGCTGGCCTGACGCGCCGGCGCCTGGCCGAGGCCGGCCTGGAGAACGACCCCCACCAGGGACTCGCTGACGTCACCGCCGGCGATACCCGAGTCCTCCAGGCACGCGCGAGCGGCCGCTGCGAAGAGCTGGGGCGCGGAAACAGCGCTCAGGGCGCCCTGGAACGAGCCGATGGCGGTCCGGCGGGCGGCAACAATAACGACGGAATCAGGGGGCAAGATGGCACTCCTCGCAAGCCGGCGGGGCCGGAAGTGCTCCGGATTATGCGATGCAAAAGCCGCGGAGCCAAGCGACCCGGCGAGCACTTATGTCGCCCAAGTCCCGGCAGTTCCTGATCTTCAGCCGGGAGGACTGTGCAGGTCGGGTTCGTCGAGATCGGCCAGAATACTGCACCGCGCACGTTCGAGCAGCGTGGCCGCCGTGTCCGTGGGCAAGGGCTGCAGTGCGGGCCTTATGATGACCTCGAGCTGGCCGGGTACCGGCAGCAGCCGCGCCGCCGGCAGCATGCGCCTGCTACCCCGGATCACGACGGGTACGACGGGCACCTGCCCCTTGATCGCCGCAGCAAAGGCCCCGCTGTGAAAGCGCCGCAGGCCGGGTTCCGGCGTGAAAGTGCCCTCCGGAAAGAAGGCGAGGGACTCCTGCGCGCGGGCTCGCTGCAACAATCGCCGCGCGTCAGCAGCGCTCTTGTGTGCATCCTTGCGTTCCACGAACTCTGACCCAATACGTCTAAGCAGGTAGTGCGCCAGGGGAACCTGGGTCATTTCCCGCTTGATGACAAAGCCGAAGCGGGGGGGCAACGCCGCCGTGAGGATGGGTCCATCCAGGTAGCTGGAGTGGTTGGCAACGATAATGCAGGGCTCGGGAGGAATGTGACTCAATCCCCGGACCACCATCCTGGTCCGCGTGAGACGAAACACACTCGCGGCAGTGCGGCGCGCGACACGGCGCCGGTTCGGCAGCCGGGGTATCAGGGCCAGCAAGGCCAGCGTTATCAGCGCCATCAGGAAAAACACGGCAACGGCATAGACGCCAAAGAGGCGCCGGACTGCGTGTCGAAACGGGTGCTGCATCCGGTCGTTTAGTTAAATCGTAAGTATATGTAATTCATCATAAGTTGTGAGTGTGGTCACGCCGGCAAAAAGCTGCCGCCACCATACTCCCACCTCGTCAAAGGAACGGGACTGAACCAGTAATGTCACCTGCGTCCGTCAATCGCGTCACGAGCAGCGGCTCGACGCCGACCTCGTCCGAGGGAATCATCGACAAGTTCCTCGATGCCATCTGGATGGAACGGGGCCTGTCGACGAACACGCTCGGTGCGTACCGGGCCGACCTCATGGCCTTGCAGCGCTGGCTCGCCCAGCGTGATACCAGCCTGATGTACGCCACCCGCGTTGACCTGCTGGCGTTCATCGCCTACCGGGCGAAGGAGGGGGCCAAGCCGCGCTCCACGGCCCGCCAGCTCTCCAGCTTCCGCCGTTTCTACCGCTTTCTGCTTCGCGAGGGCGTGATCCAGGAAGACCCGACCGTCAAGATCGAAATGCCGAAGATCGGCCGCTCGCTGCCGAAGTCTCTCACGGAATCCGAGGTGGAGTCGCTGCTTGCGGCACCGGAGATTTCGGACCCGCTGGGGCACCGCGACCGGGCGATGCTCGAGGTTCTCTACGCGACCGGTCTGCGCGTTTCGGAACTGATCAACCTGAAGCAGAACCAGGTCAACCTGAACCAGGGCGTGCTCCGGATCCGCGGCAAGGGCGATCGCGAGCGCCTCATCCCGCTCGGCGAGGAGTCCCAGCGCTGGGTGCGGGAATTCATAGCTGGTCCGCGGGTCGAAATCCTGCTGGAGCGGCAGAGCGAGTACCTGTTTCCAACCCGGCGCGGTGACCGCATGACCCGCCAGGCGTTCTGGCACATCATCAAGCGCTACGCTAAGAAGGCTGACATCGACGGCAAGCTGTCGCCCCATACCCTGCGTCACGCCTTTGCCACGCACCTGCTGAACAATGGCGCCGACCTCCGGGTCGTCCAGATGCTGCTTGGCCACAGCGACCTGTCGACCACGCAGATCTACACCCACGTGGCCCGGGAGCGCATGAAGGAACTGCACGCCCAGCACCACCCCAGGGGCTGATCCGCCGGCCAGTCCGCCCCGGACTGCGTGCTACCATTCCGGCCGCTCGCGGCGCGGACTGAACCCCGATGGGTCCGGCCGGTCAAAACGTCAACCGTCCTGGCCTGACCCTCCAAGGTGCTGACCATGCTCTTCCGCAATGTCCTGTCCGTCCTGACGCTCGGCCTGTTGGTCGCACTGCCTGCTGCAACCCAGCCTGCGCCCCAGTCCACGTCCCAGTCCGCCGCGGTTGCCACGGCGGCAGCCGCTGCCGACCCGCGCGCGGCCATTGCGGCCAAGTTCCCCGAGGTCCGCCAGGAGCAGATTGCCCAGTCGCCCGTGGCGGGGCTCTTCGAGATTCGCCTGGGCTCGAAGATCGCCTATGTCTCCGCCGATGGCCGCTACCTGATGCAGGGCGAGATCATCGACCTGGATACCGAACAGAACCTGACGGAGAGCCGGCGCGAGGGCGTGCGCCGCGACGTGCTGGCCGGGGTGAGCGAAGCCAGCATGGTGGTGTTTTCGCCCCCGAATCCCACCAGCACCATCACGGTGTTCACCGACATCGACTGTGGCTACTGCCGCAAGCTGCACAAGCAGATCGCGGACTACAACGCCCGGGGTATCAAGGTGCGGTACATGTTCTTCCCCCGCAGCGGGCCGGGCACCGAGAGCTGGACGAAGGCCGAGCAGGTCGCCTGTGCCAAGGACCGCCGCACAGCTCTCACCCGGGCAAAGCTCGGCGAGGTCTCTAAGGAAAAACCCTGTCAGCCGAACTCGGTGGCCCAGCACTACAACATCGGCAAGGATTTCGGACTGCAGGGTACCCCGGCGATCGTCCTGGATTCAGGCGAGCTGATCGGCGGTTATCTGGATCCCGCGGAACTGTCCAAGTACATCGCGCAAACGAAGGTCGCGAAGAACTAGCCCGCGACCCTGGTCGGTGCCTGAGCGGGCCGGTGCCTGAGCGGGTCGGTGCCTGAGCGAGCCGATGCCTGAGCGGCTAGCGCTCCAGGTGCTGGCGCTTGCCCTCGACCTTGGCCCACTGGTCGGCGTCCGCGGGCGGCGTGCCCGCCTCGGTGATCACCGGCCAACCCTTCGCGAGCTCGGCGTTGAGCTTGGTGAAATCCTTCTGGGCGGCGGGTACTTCGTCTTCGGAGAAGATCGCCTCAACCGGGCACTCGGGCTCGCAGAGCGTGCAATCGATGCACTCGTCCGGATCGATGACAAGCATGTTCGGCCCCTCGTGGAAGCAGTCCACGGGGCACACCTCCACGCAGTCCATGTACTTGCACTTGATGCAGTTTTCGGTAACGACGAAAGTCATGGTCTTCGGACTCCTGCAGGGGGCGTTACTTTAGTGATTCAGGGTGCGTCTGACTAGGCTGGCGGCGGGCCGAGCCGCATCCTGGGTGCGGCGGAGAGCCGCACTTGCGCATTTCCCGACTTTTCGTCCTCCAGATACTGCTCCAGCGCAATCCGGATACTCGGAAAGGCGAGCTCCGACCAGGGGATGTCCTCCGGGCGGAACAGCCTGGTCTCCAGTGTCTCGGATCCGGCGCCGAATTCCGCCTTGGCCAGCCGGGCCCGGAAAAAGACGTGGACCTGCCCGGCATGCACGACATCGACGATCGAGAACAGGGCGCCCAGCTGGACCCGTGCCAGGGCCTCTTCCCAGGTCTCGCGAAGCGCGGCCTCGCCCAGCGTTTCGCCGAGTTCCATAAAGCCGGCGGGCACGGTCCAGAAGCCCAGGCGGGGCTCGATGGCCCTGCGGCATAGCAGGATTTGGCCCTCGTGGACCGGCACGCAGCCGACCACGAGCTTTGGGTTCACATAGTGGACGGTCCCGCAGGAGGAACAGACCGCCCGTGGGCGGTTGTCCCCCTCGGGGACCGCGGTAGTAACGGGCTGGGCGCAGTTGCTGCAGTAGTTCATGCGGGCGGCATTCTAGCGCCGATCGTTTACTATCCGGCGAACAGTCCGCTGAATACCTACAGGGAATCCTGCCATGCGCCACGTTTTTGTCTGCACCACGGAATATGGAGACCATTGGACCCGGACGATTGCCAAGAAGGCGGCCCAGGTCGCCGCGATGACTCCGGAGGAGCAGGCGAGATTCCGCAATGCCCCGGCGGAGGAGCATGCGGATGGCCACCGGGGCCTCCACTGCGGCCTGACCATGGGCGGCGGCATCTACGAGATGTACCAGCAGCGTCTGCAGGCTGCCGGCATCAGCGACGTGGTGGTCAGTCCCAACGCCTGCATCGCCCAACACGCCTACGGTTGCGTGGTGATGATCTACCCGGATGGCATCTGGTACCGGATCCGCGAGATGGCCGATGCGGAGAAGGTCCTGGAGCAGCACATCATTGGCGGCAAGCCGGTCATGGAGCTCATCCACCGCCGGGTGAATCCGCCGACGGGCGCCGGCGTGCCGGCGGCGCCGCCCCGTCCGGCGGCAAGCGCCGCAGGAGCCTGAGCGATGGCCAGCGAACACGAGCATTGCGTTGCCCAGCCCTTCGAGGACTCCGCCCCTAAAGTCCTCGACAAGCTGCGTTTTCACATCTTCCTGTGCACCGACGGCAAGGACTTCTGCGGGTGCGAGGCCCACGGTAATGCGGCGCTCGCGGGCGCCCTGCGCCAGGAACTCGCAAAGCGGCGGCTCATGGCCAGTGTGAAGATCAATATCATGCAGTGCCGGCAGCCCGGGATCAGTGGGCCGGTGCTCGTCGTGCACCCGGACGGGGTCTGGTACGACGGCCTGCAGCCGGAACACATCTCCGAGTTCATCGAGCAGCAGATCCTGCTGGGCAAGCCGCTGGAGCGGTTCGTCATGCGGGGGCGGCCCCAGCCCGTTACTGCCGTGCCGGCGCATATCGTGGCAGCCACCGATTGCTGCGCAGAGAAGCTCACGCCGGAACAGCAGGCAGAGGCCCTGGGCCGGGCCCGCGCCTGATCAGCAAAGGAGAAGGCACCATGAGTACCCTGCAGGACTTCACCGTGGACCGGATCGACGGCTCCGGCAACCTGGTTCCCGATCTGAAGGGCAAGGTCGTGCTGGCTGTGAACGTCGCGAGCCGGTGTGGCCTCACGCCCCAGTACCAGGGCCTCGAGAAGCTCCACGGGGAACTCGGTGGCGAGGGCTTTGCGGTAGTCGGCTTTCCGTGCAACCAGTTCGGTGGCCAGGAGCCGGGCACGGAGCAGGAAATCGTCAGCTTCTGCGCGACGAACTACGCCGTGACGTTTCCCCTGGCGAAGAAGCTCGAGGTCAACGGTGCCGGCCGTCACCCGGTCTATCAGTGGCTGACGACGGCGTTTCCCGGCGACATCGAGTGGAACTTCCAGAAGTTCCTCATCGACCGCGAGGGCAGGGTGGTCAAGCGCTATCCGCCCGCCACGCCGCCGGACGACAAGGGCTTGCTGCAGGACATAGCGGATCTGCTCTGAACCCCGACGGTGGATGCTGCTGCTGGGCGCTGGCTGTGCCCTGGCCGCGTGCGGCTTCGGGTCCGGTCCGCCCCGGCCCGCCGCGGTACCGGCCACGGCCCGGTGGGCAGGCACGATCGAGGGGGGCACCTGGCTCGACTGCCAGCCCGTCCCCGCAGCCGCCTTGCGCTTCACCTGCCGGGCCTATTTCGAGACGACCGGCGCTGTCATCGCGGAGGGACCCTACGTGCTCCGCCAGCGAACCTGGAACCAGACCGAGCTCCGCTCCGAGTACACCGAGCCTGCCGTTGCGACGCTGCCTGCCTACGAGGGCTTCGATGGCCGCTGGATCACCCTGAAGGACAACGCCGTGCTGCTGCCCGACGGGGTGATTACCTTCCCGTCTGGCACCGGCCACGGCACGCGCCAGGAATACAGTCTGGGCGTCGAGGTGGGCGAGGCGACCCGCTACTAGGGCTTGCGGAAGCGGAGCGCGAAGCGGTCCGAGTTGCCCGTGACCGACTTCCGCCCGACTTCGTAGCGCAGCTCGTCGTCAGGCGTGTAGTGCAGGGCCGAGAAATCCTCGAGTACGAAACCGGCGGCCTGCACTTCCTTGATTACCAGCACCGGATCCATCCGCCGCCAGTTCTCGGCGTTGCCCGGCTCGTTGTGCCGGCGGGTGTGATCAAGGATCCCGTAATGGCCCCCGGACTTCAGCGCGGCAAAGACCGCGCGGTTCAGGCTGGCCCGGGCGTCCGGTGTGAAGTTGTGGTAGTTCCGGAAGGTGAGGACCAGGTCCGCATCCTTCACGCCGAGCGAAAATGCACCCAGGTCGAACAGGCCCATCTGGCTGGCTGACGGTGACATCTTCGCGTCCGACGGGGCCACCTTGACCTTGGCGAGCGCGGGCACTTCCTTGATCATGGGTTCGATCGTGCGGGTGCCGATAGCGACGTACAGCTCACCCTTGTCGGCCAGTACCGGGGCAAGGATCTTCGAGTAGTAGCCGCCGGCTGGCACCAGTTCGACAACGCGCATGCTGTCGGTCAGGCCGAAGAATTCCAGTGTCTGGCGCGGCTTGCGCTCGGCGTCCCGGGCCTTGTCGTCGGCCGAACGGACATCGCCCTTTACCGCCGCCTCGATCTTCTCGCCCATGGGGCTCAGCTTCTCGGGCATGAATTGGGCGTGCGCGAGCGTGGCGAAGGCGCTGAGGGCGATGGCGGTCAATACATGGCGCATGGCTGGTCTCCGGTGCTGGACGGAACAGAATTCCTGAATATCCAGCAAGAGTAACGCCAAAGTGACGGTTTAGGCGAATTGCGCCCGGTATTCGCGGCGCGTCAACGCGGCCGCGGCGCCGCTGCCACGCCCTCCTGGTGCCGGGGGAAGGCGCTCGCATCAATCGTTTCCAGGTACCCGTGCCACGTGGCGTGGCCGAGCAGCGGTATTGTCACGACCAGCCCGACGAACCCGGTGAGGAAGCCGAGCGCCACTCCGGTCACGATGATGCCCGCCCAGACGGCCATGGCCAGCTTGTTGCGCAGGACCGCGTTGATACTGGTGACCACCGCGGTCACCGCATCCACGTCCCGGTGCATGATCATCGGCAGCGCGAAGGCGCTTGCGGCGAACGTGATGGCGGCAAATACTGAGCCGACGGCGCTGCCGATGCCAAGGTAGGTGACGAGGTCACTGAACTCGGGCTGCGCGTCCATCGGAAAGAACACATGGACCATCGAGCCCGCCCGGGCCCAGACGAGGAACACCACGAGCAGCATCAGCGCGAACACCATCTCTGTGCCGAGCCGGCTGACGCCGGCCTCCCGTAGTGAGACCCGCTGGCTCGGCTGCTGGCCCCGCTCCAGCTGCGCGCTGATCGCGTAGAGCCCCAGACAGAAGACCGGGCCGATGAACACGAAGCCGGACAGGGCGGCCAGCAGCAGCCAGTAAGCGCCGAAGCGGATCGCGACAAGGCTCATGGCGAGGCTGACCACCGCGGTGAAGAGGCCGTAGGACAGGCTGAGGAGCGGCGCAGCCCGCAGGTCCTGCCAGCCCCGGCGGAGCCACCCCAGAGCAGCGAGGGGCGCCAGGGTTCGACAGGGCGCCACGAAAGGCAGCGGCTCGGCGGCCGCTGCGTCGTCAGGTTTTGCTTCCGCCATGCCCGTACTCCTCTGACGCGGTGGGGCGATAACTGTGCCGAACTATAGCCGGGACCGTCGCCGGAGGCGCCAGCCCGCAGCGGCCAGCGCGTAGAGCATGATCCCGTGGGCCAGCGCGAGGCTTCCCCACTTGATGGCCGTGGCACCGGCCGCGATCCAGGCGAGGCCAACCAGCCGCTGCGGGAAGGCGCCCACCAGGGCGATGCCGAGGATATTTTCCAGCAGGTCGAAGGCCATCGGCACCAGCGGCACGAGGAGCAGCAGGCGGGGGCGGGGCGCGCCCGGCCAGGCGCGCCGCACGGCCACGCCGGTGACCGTGACCAGGAAGGCCGCGTAACTGATGGCAAAGCCGATATCCAGGCCGAGGCGGAAATTGACGTACTGCCGGCGGCCCCTGTCGCCCCAGGTGGACACCTGGGCGTAGAGCTCGTCGGGCGTGTAGAAAAGGTGCCGGTCAGGGCCGCCCCAGTTTCCGGCGTAGCTCAGGCTCTCCGCGCTCTGGGCCGGCATGATGGTCGTGAGGTAGAGCGCGTAGAAAGCCACCGCGAGCGCGATCGTCCATACGGACGACGCCGCATCAAGCCGGTTGGCGAGCTTCTGCCACATAGTGTCGACGCGCGTAGGAAAGAAGCAGCAGGCTCGCAGCCAGCGGGCCGACCACGAGGCCGGTCAGCATGATGATCATGTCGGTGAAAAAATGGGCCGTCGTCAACAGTGCCACCAGGTACCAGGCGCGCCCGGCTGGCCACCGCAGTGCAGAAATGAGGGATGTCCCCATTTTCTTCAGGGGAGCTGGGTGGTTCCCATGAGGTGGCGGTCCACTTCCCGGGCCACGCCGCGGCCCTCGTTGATAGCCCACACGATCAGGCTCTGGCCGCGACGGCAGTCGCCGGCGGCAAAGACTCCCTTGACGCTGGTGGTGTAGCGTTCGTGCTCGGCCTTGATGTTGGTACGCGCATCCCGCTCCACGCCGAGGTCCTTCAGGAGGCTCTCCTCCGGACCCGTGAAGCCCATCGCGAGCAGCACGAGGTCGGCAGGGACGGTCTTCTCGCTGCCCGCCCGCTCGACGGGCGTCAGCTGGCCGGCGGCATTCTGCTCCCAGCCGATCTCGATGGTAACGACCGACGTGACCTGGCCAGCGGCGTCGCCCACGAACTTCTTCACGGTGGTCAGGTAGGCGCGGGGGTCGGCACCGAATTTCGCCGCTGCCTCTTCCTGGCCGTAGTCCATCCGGTACACCTTCGGCCACTCCGGCCAGGGGTTGTCCTCTGCCCGGTCCATCGGCGGCTTAGGCATGATCTCGAACTGGTTCAGCGTCCGGCAGCCCTGGCGCATGGCGGTGGCCACGCAGTCCGTGCCCGTGTCGCCGCCGCCGAGGACGAGCACATTCCTGCTCTTGGCATGCAGCGGAGCCTCATCCGGCTTGCCGGACAGCACGGCCTTCGTGCTGGCAGTGAGGTAATCCATCGCGACGTGGACGCCCTTGAGGTCGCGCCCCTCCACCTTGAGGTCGCGGGGCTGGGTCGCGCCCGTGCAGATCACCGTGGCGTCGAAATCCTTGAGCAGCAGCTGGGCCTCAACGTTTTCCCCGACGTTGGCATTGCAGATGAACTTGATGCCCTCGTCTTCGAGGAGCTTCAGGCGCCGTTCCACGACCGCGCGCTTGTCGAGCTTCATGTTCGGGATGCCGTACATCAGCAGGCCACCTGGCCGGTCGTCCCGCTCAAGCACCGTCACCAGGTGCCCGGCCCGGTTCAGCTGCGCGGCGGCCGAGAGGCCGGCGGGGCCGGAGCCGATCACCACGACCTTCTTGCCGGTGCGGACCTTCGGCGGCTCCGGCACGATCCAGCCTTCCTCGAAGCCACGGTCGACGATCGCCACCTCGATGTTCTTGATCGTGACGGCCGGACTGTTGATGCCGAGCACGCAGGAACCCTCGCAGGGCGCGGGGCAGACGCGGCCGGTGAAGTCGGGAAAGTTGTTGGTCTTGTGCAGCCGGACCAGCGCCTCCTGCCAGAGGCCCCGGTAGACCAGGTCGTTCCACTCGGGAATGAGATTGTTGATCGGGCAGCCGGCGGTCGCCCCGCCCAGCATCTTGCCGGTCTGGCAGAAGGGCACGCCACAGTCCATGCAGCGGGCCCCCTGCTGGCGCAGCCGTTTCTCGTCCATGTGGTGATGGAACTCGTTCCAGTCGCGAACCCGCTCGCGGGGCGTGCGGTCCACGGGCAGTTCCCGCAGGTACTCGATGAATCCGGTTGGCTTGCCCATCTCAGCTGCTGCTCATCAGTTGCCGCCGACGCGGGACAGGTCCCGCGCGTTCTCCTCGAATGCCACCATGATGGCCTCGTCGCCCGTCAGGCCCTGGTCGTGGGCGCGGGTGATACAGGCCAGCATCCGCTTGTAGTCCTTTGGAATCACCTTGACGAAGCGCTGCACGCTCGCCTCCCAGTCGGCGAGGACCTGCCGGGCGCGGCTGCTGCCGGTCCACTGCAGGTGCTTCTCGATCAGGGCCCTGACCCGCAGGATCTCAACGGGCTCCGTGAGCTTCTCGATGCCCACCATCTGCGTGTTCACGTTGCCCGGAAAATCGCCGCGCTCGTCGAGGACATAGGCAACGCCACCCGACATGCCAGCGCCGAAGTTGCGCCCGGCGGGTCCGAGCACGACGACGTGGCCGCCGGTCATGTACTCGCAGCCGTGGTCGCCCACGGCCTCGACCACGGTGTCCACGCCGCTGTTCCGGACGGCGAAGCGCTCGCCGGCCATGCCGCGAATGAAAGCCTCGCCAGCCGTCGCGCCATACAGGGCCACGTTGCCGATGATGATGTTGTCCTCGGCCACGAACGTCGACTTCTCCGGCGGCCGGACGATCAGTCGGGCGCCGGACAGACCCTTGCCGAAGTAGTCGTTCGCGTCACCCTCCAGGTCGAAGGTCATGCCCTTCGGCATGAAGGCGCCGAAGCTCTGGCCCGCGGAGCCGTTGAACTTCAGGTGGATCGTGTCCTCGGGCAGGCCCCGGGCGCCCCACTTGCGCGTGACCTCGCTGCCCGTGATCGTGCCGACCACGCGGTTCACGTTGCGGATCGGGATCTCGCCCGTGACTTTCTCGCCGCGCTCGATAGCGGGCGCGCACAGGTCGAGCAGCGTCATCACGTCCAGGGACTTGTCGAGGCCGTGGTCCTGTTCGATCTGCCGGAAGCGGCCCACGTCGGGGCCCACGTCCGGCTGGTACAGGATGTTGCTGAAGTCGAAGCCCTTGGCCTTCCAGTGGTCGATGGCCTTCTTCGGCTCGAGGCGGTCCACCCGGCCCACCATCTCCTCGACGGTGCGGAAGCCAAGCTGCGCCATCTGCTCGCGCATATCCTCGGCAATGAAACGCATGAAGTTGACCACGTGCTCCGGCTTGCCGGTGAACTTCTCCCGCAGCTTGGGATTCTGCGTGGCGACGCCGGTCGGGCAGGTATTGAGGTGGCAGACGCGCATCATGATGCAGCCGACGGCCACCAGCGGCGCGGTGGCGAAGCCGAACTCCTCGGCGCCGAGCAGCGCGGCCACGACCACGTCGCGGCCGGTCTTCAGCTGGCCGTCCGTCTCCACGGCGATGCGGCTGCGGAGATTATTGAGCACCAGCGTCTGGTGGGTCTCGGCAAGGCCGAGCTCCCAGGGCAGGCCCGCGTGCATGATCGACGTCTGCGGGGACGCGCCAGTGCCGCCATCGTGACCGCTGATCAGCACGACGTCGGCGTGGGCCTTGGCAACGCCGGCCGCAATCGTCCCCACCCCGACCTCCGCAACCAGCTTGACGCTGATGCGGGCGTGCCGGTTTGCGTTCTTCAGGTCGTGGATCAGCTCCGCGAGATCCTCGATGGAATAGATGTCGTGATGGGGCGGTGGCGAAATCAGGCCCACGCCGGCCGTTGTGTGCCGCGTCTTCGCGATCCACGGGTACACCTTGGAACCGGGCAGCTGGCCACCCTCGCCGGGCTTGGCGCCCTGGGCCATCTTGATCTGCAGTTCCTGGGCGTTGACCAGGTACTCGCTGGTTACGCCAAAGCGGCCGGAGGCCACCTGCTTGATGGCCGAGTTCTTGGAGTCACCATTCGCCATCTTCTGGAAGCGCTCGGGGTCCTCGCCACCTTCGCCGGTATTGCTCTTGCCACCGATGCGATTCATGGCGATTGCCAGCGACTCGTGGGCTTCCTTGCTGATCGAGCCGTAGGACATGGCGCCCGTCTTGAAGCGCTTCATGATGCTCTCGGCTGATTCCACGGCAGACAGCGGGATGGCCTTGCCGGGCTTGAAGTCCAGCAGTCCGCGCAGCGTGCACAGGTGGCCCGCCTGGTCGTCGATCAGGTTGGCGTAGGCCTTGTAGGTGGCGAAGCTGCCGGTGCGCACGGCCTTCTGCAGCCGGTGGATGGCTTCCGGGCTGAAGAGGTGCTGCTCGCCATTGGCGCGCCACTGGTACTGGCCGCCCGCCGCCAGCGCCTGGCCGGCCATGGGCCGGTCGGGGAACGCGGCCTGGTGGCGCATCACCACTTCCCGGGCGACTACGTCCATGCCGATGCCGCCAATGCGGGACGCGGTCCAGGTGAAGTGCTCGTCGATGAGGTCCTGGCGCAGGCCGACGGCCTCGAAGAGCTGGGCACCGTGGTAACTCTGCACGGCGGACACGCCCATCTTGGACATCACCTTGACGACGCCCTTGGTGGCGGCCTTGGCGAAGTTCTTGCAGGCGGCCTTGTGGTCCATGCCCGGCAGCAGGCCGTCGACGATCATGCCGTCGAGGGTCTCGAAGGCCAGGTAGGGATTGATCGCGGTGGCCCCGTAGCCGATCAGCAGCGAGAAGTGATGCACTTCGCGCGCTTCGCCGGTCTCCAGTACCAGGCTGACCCGCGTGCGCAGGCCTTCCCGAATCAGGTAGTGGTGCAGGCTCGAGATGGCGAGGAGCGACGGGATGGGCGCGAACTCCTTGTTGACGCCCCGGTCACTCAGGATGAGCACGTTGATGCTCTCGTTATCGATCATCCGCCGGGCCGAACTCCAGAGTTCCTCCAGGGCGCCCACCAGGCCCTTTTCGCCGCGGGCGATGCGGAACAGGCACGGCAGCACGCCCACGTGCAGCCCGGGCAGCTCCAGGCGCCGGACCTTGGCGAATTCCTCGTTGGTCAGGATCGGGCTCTTCAGCTCGAGCCGCCGGCAGTCGGCCGGCTGCGGCTCCAGCAGGTTGCCCTCGGACCCCAGCCAGACCTCGGACGCGGTAATCAGCTCCTCGCGGATGCAGTCGATCGGCGGGTTGGTCACCTGGGCGAACAGCTGCTTGAAGTAGTCGAAGAGCAGCCGCGGCCTGGTAGACAGGGCCGCGAGCGGCGTGTCATTGCCCATGGAGCCCACGGCCTCGACACCATCGCGGCCCATCGGGGTCAGGATGATGCGCTGGTCCTCGAACGTGTAGCCGAAGGCGATCTGCCGCTGGAGAAGCGTGTCGTGATCCGGCGCCGGAACCTCCGGCGCAGGCGGCAGCTTCTCGAGGTAGACGAGGTGTTCATCGAGCCACTGGCGGTACGGCCGCTCGTTGGCGATCTGACGCTTGATCTCCTCGTCCTCGACGATGCGGCCTTCCTCAGTGTCCACGAGGAACATGCGGCCGGGTTGCAGGCGGCCCTTCTGCAGGATGTTCTCCGCCGGGATGTCGAGGACGCCCGCCTCGGAGGCCATGACCACCAGGCCGTCGTTCGTGACGTAGTAACGCGAGGGCCGCAGGCCGTTGCGGTCAAGGACCGCGCCGATCTTCCGGCCGTCCGTGAAGGCAATGCACGCCGGGCCGTCCCAGGGCTCCATCAGGCTGGAGTGGTATTGGTAGAAGGCGCGCTTGCCTTCGTCCATGGTCGCGTGGTTCGACCAGGGCTCCGGGATCATCATCATGATTGCGTGGGGCAGGGAGCGGCCGGCCAGCACCAGCAGCTCCAGCACGTTGTCGAACATGGCGGAGTCGCTGCCGTTCGGGTTGACGATCGGTGGGATCTTGGCGATGTCCTCGCCGAACAGCTCGGACTCGAACAGCGCCTCCCGGGCGTGCATCCAGTTGATGTTGCCGCGGAGGGTGTTGATCTCGCCGTTGTGCGCCAGGTAGCGGTACGGGTGCGAGCGGTCCCAGCTCGGGAAGGTGTTGGTGCTGAACCGGGAGTGCACCATTGCCAGCGAGGTCTCCATGTCCGGGTCGAGGAGATCCGGGAAGTAGGCCGTCAGCTGCTCGGTCAGGAGCATGCCCTTGTAGACCAGGGTCTTGCAGGACAGGCTGCAGACGTACCAGAAGTCCGCGCCGTCCAGCGTGGACGTGCGGATCTCGCTGTAGGCCCGCTTACGGATGATGTACAGGCTGCGCTCGAACGCCAGGTCGTCGACGGACCTCTCGGCGGCGGGATCGCGGCCGATGAACACCTGGCGGACGAAGGGCTCCGAGCCCCGGGCGGTTTCGCCAAGGGACTTGTTGCTGGTGGGCACGGTGCGCCAGCCAAGGACCGTTTCGCCCTCCGACTGCACGATCTGCTCGAACTTCTCCTCCAGTTTCCGCCGCTTGCTGGCATTCCGTGGCAGGAACAGCAGGCCGCTGCCGTAGTCGCCGGGGGCGGGGAGGGTAAAGCCGTCCTTCTCCGTCACCTTCTGCAGGAACTTGTGCGGCATCTGCAGCAGCACACCGGCGCCGTCGCCCGTGTTTACCTCGCAGCCGCAGGCGCCCCGGTGGTCCAGGTTGCGCAGCACCTGAATGGCCTGGGCCAGGATCTGGTGGGATTTCCGCCCCTTGATATCCACGACGAAGCCGACGCCGCAGGCGTCGTGCTCGTTGGCGGGGTCGTAGAGACCCTGTTTTGCGGGCGGCAGGTGGAGCCCGCCAGTCTGCTGGTGGCGTTTCATGGTGCTGTCTCGGGGTCGGTAATCGGCAACACGACAGGCGCTGCCGACCGCATAGTTTAAGTGTCGGCGGCGGCTGGCGAAAGCCGTCAGGCGGGCAATTGCCCAAGATCCGGATTGAATCCCGGTCGATGGGGCTCCTACACTGGCCCGGCATGGCCGCTCCAATCCGCATTCAGATCGTTTCCGACCTGGTCTGCCCCTGGTGTTATGTGGGCAAACGGCGGCTTGAAAAGGCCCTGGCCGCTCGGCCGGACCTCGCGGCCAGCGTGACCTGGCTGCCCTACCAGCTGAGCCCGGACATGCCGCGGGAGGGCAAGGACCGCCTGGCCCACTACGCGGGCATTTTCGGCGCGGAGCGGGCCCGCACGATAATGGACGGGATGCGCGCGACCGCCGCCGCGGACGGCCTGCGCTTCGAAACCCGCCCCGGGGCGAAGTCGCCGAACACCCTGTCGGCCCACGTCCTGCTGTACTGGGCCACCCAGGACCCCGCCATCGACCAGAACGCGCTGGCGGAGAAACTGTTCGCCGCCCACCACAGCGATTCCGAGGACCTGGGTGATCCAGACGTCCTGGCACGCATTGCGGGCGAGGTGGGCATGGATCCGGACGCCGTGCGTGCTGGTCTCGGGGCACGCGCCGACGAAGCTGCCGTCCAGGGGCTGATCGAGGAGGCACGGCAGGCGGGTGTGAGCGGCGTACCCTTCTTCATCTTCAATGGCCAGTACGCGGTGTCCGGTGCCCAGCCCCCGGAGGCACTTGTCGAGGTCCTGGACCGGCTGGCCGACGGCACGCCCGGATGATCCGGAACACGGTCTCGACCTGGGGAGTCGTCTCCCGCAGCTTCCACTGGCTGATTCTCGCGATGATCCTGGTCCAGGTGCCGCTCGGTTTCTGGATGAATTCGGTCTACAAGGACCTCGTTGCCGCGCACAGCACTGACTTCTCACAGCTGCTGTTCATCTCCCGCCTGCACCACACCAACGGTTTCCTGATCCTCATCCTGGTCACGTTCCGGCTGACCTGGCGGTCCGCCAACCCCACGCCGGAGCTGCCGGCGGCGCTGGCGGCCTACCAGAGAGGGCTCGCACGGCTGACGCACGGCTTCCTCTATGCGCTGCTGTTTGCCTTCCCGCTGAGCGGGTGGGCGGCACTGTCGGCCTACGAGGGCCAGTTCCCGATCTTTTTCTTTGGCTGGGAGCACGTGCCGCGGATCGTTCCCCAGGCGGTGGACGGCTCCCACGCGCCCTATGAGTTCTACGCGGCGATCCACAAGACCTGCTGGCGGATCGGCGCGGTGGTCCTGGCCCTGCACGTGGCGGGCGCCCTGTGGCATCACGTCGTGGTGAAGGACCGGGTGCTTCGCCGCATGCTGCGCGGCTGACAGGTCCTGCGATGCGGCCCTGGTGATCGGTCCGGGTGAAAAACCCGGTTAAAAAACCCGGTTAAAAAAACCCGGGGCGGCGCCGTTGGGCGCTGCCCCGGGGGTCTTGCACGACGGACGGATCAGTTGGCGGCGGGCGCCTCGCTGGGTGCGGGCGCCGGTGCCGGTGCCGGTGCGGCGGGCGGCGCGGTGACGGCCGCGTCAGCCTTGGCCGGCTCCTTGACTGGCTCCTTGGCCTTGGTGGCGTAGTCGTTGAGCGCCGCGGTGAGCTTCTCCGCGTCGACCGTGGAGCCCTTGCGCAGTTCCAGCAGATGGTCGGCGACCCTCTTGCGCTGGACCAGCTGCTTCACGCGATCCTTGACCTGGTCGAGCGGCGGCACCTGGGCTGCGCGGGTGTCCTCGAGCTTGATGACGTGCCAGCCAAACTGCGTCTGCACGGGCACAGTCGTGATGGCGCCCTTTTCCAGCTTGGCCACCGCCTCGGCGAACGGCTGCACCATGGACTGGGCGTTGAACCAGCCGAGGTCGCCGCCGTTGCCGGCCGAGCCATCCTTGGAGTACTGCTTGGCGAGCGCCGCGAAGTCGCCGCCGGCCTGCAGCTTCTTGATGATGGCTTCCGCGAGGTCCTTGTCGTCCACGAGAATGTGCCGGGCGCTGAACTCGGGGGGAAGGCCCGCCACCTGGGTGTCGTATTCCTTCTGGATGTCGGCGTCGGAGACCGGGTTGGCCTCCAGGTAGCTCTTGAGGAGGCTATCGCTGAGCACGTTGATGCGGGTCAGGGCGAGCTGGCTCTTGACCTCCGCGTCCTTTTCCAGCCCCGACTTGGTCGCCGCCGCGGCGGCGACCTCCATCCCGACGAACTGGTTGACCGCTTCCTTGAGCTCGTCCGGGGTCAGTTCAGCGGTGGGCTTGCGGGCGGCGGCCTTCACGAAGGCCTCGAAGGTGGCATTGGTCTCGGCGGGCGTCGGCGCCTTGCTGCCGAGCTGTTCGCAGCCGGTGGTGACGAGCAGCAGTGCCGTGCAACCGGCAAGGGCAAAACGGTGGTTCATGGGTTTCCTCTGTGGTGGGTGCCTGGTCGGATCGGGGGTCGGATCGGTCGTCACTTCTTCGGCTTGCGCTTGCCCGCCTTGAAGGGCTTCGCTCCTGGCCGCGCCTTGAATGGTCGTGGCTTGGGGGCCGCCGGCCGCTCGCTGCCGAGGGCAAGCTTACCGGGTTTCCGTGGCGGATCGAATGGCTGGCCGTCGGGCACGATGCGCAGCTGCTGTCCCACGACCCACACCGACTGCAGGTGCTGGACGGTCGCCGGGGGCAGGTTGGCGGGGAGGTCCACCAGGCTGTAGTCGTCCCGGATGTCCACCCGGCCAATGAGCTTGCTGTCGAGGCTGGCCTCGTTGGCGATGGCGCCGACGATGTTGCCGGGCTTGACCCCGTGGGCATGGCCCACCGCGACCCGGTAGCGCGCTGACCCGGAGTCCGGCGGGCGGGACGGTGGGCCGCCGGCCCGGTCGGGCCGCTGGGCGCGCTGGAAGGGCGAACCCCGGGTGGGAGGAGCAGGGCGGGCAAACGGGGGCCTTTCCGGCCGGTCAGCGCGTTCCGTCCGCTGGGGTCGGGCCGGCTGGCGCGGTGCATCTGCCACGAGCAACGGGGCGTCACCCTGGGCGAGGCGCGCGAGGGCGGCGGCGATGTCCACCGCCGGTACGCCGTGCTCCTGCTCATACTGCTCGATGACGCCCCGGAAGGTGGCCAGGTCGGCGCCTTCCAGGGCCTTGGTGATCCGTTGCTTGAACTTCGCGATGCGCTGGTCGTTGACGTCCGCCGTCGAGGGCAGCGTCATCGGCTCGATCGGCTGGCGCGTGGCGCGCTCGATGGCCCGGAGCATGCCCTGCTCCCGGTACACCACGAACAGGATGGCCTCGCCCTTGCGCCCGGCGCGGCCGGTCCGTCCGATCCGGTGGATGTAGGCCTCCACGTCGTAGGGGATGTCGTAGTTGACCACGTGGCTGATGCGGTCCACGTCGAGGCCCCGCGCCGCCACGTCGGTGGCAACGATGATGTCGAGATCGCCGTTCTTCAGCCGCTGGATCGTGCGTTCCCGCTGCGCCTGGACCATGTCGCCGTTGAGGGCGGCGGCCGCGAACCCCCGGGCCTCGAGGCGCTCCGCCAGTTCCTCGGTGGCGACCTTGGTCCGGGCGAAGATGATCATGCCGTCGAAGGGCTCGACCTCCAGGATGCGCGTGAGTGCGTCGAGCTTCTGCATGCCACTCACCATCCAGAACCGCTGCCGGGTATTGGCGACGGTGGAGGTGGTGTTCTTGATCGTGATCTCGGCCGGGTCCTTCAGGTGCTTCTTGGCGATACGCCGGATCTCGGGCGGCATCGTGGCCGAGAAGAGCACCACCTGCCTGCCGGCGGGGGACTTCTCGAGCACGAGTTCCACGTCGTCGATGAAGCCCATGCGCAGCATCTCGTCGCCCTCGTCCAGCACCAGCGTGCTGAGGCTGCCGAGGTCAAGCGAGCCGCGATTGAGGTGGTCGATCACGCGGCCGGGCGTGCCGACGACCACGTGGGCGCCGCGGCGCAGCCCGCCCAGCTGGGGTCCGTAGGCCTGGCCGCCGTAGATCGGCAGCACGTGAAAACCGGGCAGGTGCCGCGCGTACTTGTGAAAGGCCTCGGCAACCTGGATCGCCAACTCCCGCGTGGGGGCGAGAACCAGGGCCTGGGGGCCGAACTTCTTCAGGTCGAGCCGGGCGAGGATCGGCAGGGCAAAAGCGGCCGTCTTCCCCGTGCCCGTCTGGGCCTGGCCTACCACGTCCCGGCCCGCCAGCAGCGGCGGGATCGTGGCCGCCTGGATGGGCGACGGGGACTCGTAACCCACGTCCGCCAGCGCCTTCATCAGGGGTTCCGGAAGGTCGAGGGCGGCGAAGGTAATGGCTTCCGCCGGGGCAGGCGCGTCGGGAGCGGGCATGGTTGGGGAGGTCTCGCGGGTGGGGGCGTATTGTGCCTCAAGTTTGGGCCGGGCTCAGGGGCCGCGTATTCTCCCGCTGCCCGGCCCCGGCCCCAATGCGAGGAACAACGCCATGACCCTGACCCTGTCTACGGTAGCCAGAACCGCCACGGACCAGATGTTTTCCGGGCTCGACGGGGTGCTGCAGAAGGCGGCCGCTTCCGGCAAAGCGAGGGGAATCGCCGACACGGTCTTCCTGAACTGGCGCCTTGCCCCGGACATGCTGCCCATGAGCCGCCAGGTGCAGTTCGCCACCGAGATCCCGGCCCGGGGACTTTCCCGCCTCGCCGGCGTGGCTATACCGGGGTTTCCGGACAACGAGCAGAGCTTCGAGGAACTGCGTGCCCGGATTGCACGGGCCCGCGGCCTGATCGGGGAACTGCCAACCGCGCCGCTGGACGCGCATCCGGAGCAGGAGATCCGGGTGCCGATGGGGAAGGAGGAGAGGACCTTCACGCGCAGCAACTACCTGCAGCACTTCATCCTGCCGAATCTCTACTTTCACACGACGACGGCCTACCTGATCCTCCGCCATCTCGGTGTCGGGATCGGCAAGCTGGACTTTATGGCCGCGCCGCCAGCCAGCCGGCCGTGAAACTTCACTACCCCTGTGGCGAGCCGCCCGCGGCGGGCGCGACCACCGAGATTGCGCCGGGCGTGCTCTGGCTGCGCATGCCGCTGCCCTTCGCACTCCGCTGGATCAATCTCTGGCTGCTGGAGGATGGTGACGGCTGGATCATCGTGGACACGGGCGTCGCCACCGACGAGACCCGCGGCCACTGGGACTCAATACTTGCGAGTGCGCCGCTCCGGGGCAAGCCGGTAACCAGTGTGCTCTGCACCCACATGCACCCGGACCACGTGGGGCTGGCGGGCTGGCTCACGGAGCGCTTCGGTTGCCCGCTGTGGATGTCACGGCTGGAGTACGTGGTGTGCCGGATGCTGCTGGCGGACACGGGGCGCGAGGCGCCGGAAGAGGGTGTGGCGTTCTACCGGGCCGCGGGCTGGGACAACGCGGCGCTCGCCACTTACCGCCAGCGCTTCGGCAGTTTCGGCCGGCTGGTCTCGCCGATGCCGGATTCGTTCCAGCGGCTGACCAGCGGCGAAGTCCTGCGCATCGGCGGCCGCGAGTGGCGGGTCCTCGGCGGCAACGGTCACTCCCCGGAGCACCTCTGCCTCTGGTGTCCCGAGCTCAACCTGTTCATTTCCGGCGACCAGATCCTGCCGCGCATCTCGTCGAATGTTTCCGTGTTCCCGACGGAACCCGAGGCGGACCCGCTCAGCGACTGGCTCGAATCCTGTACCCGGCTGCAGCGGGAGATTCCCGCCGACGTCCTTGTGCTGCCCGCCCACAATGAGCCCTTCGTCGGCGCGCATGCCCGGCTGGAGGAACTGGTTGCCTGGCACGAGGCGGCGCTTTCCCGGGTGGAGCAGGCGCTTGTCGCGGAGCCGCGCCGGGCCGTGGACCTCTTCAGCACCCTGTTTCCCCGCAGCGTGGGCAGTGACCTGCTCGGCTTCGCCACCGGCGAGTCCCTGGCGCACCTGAACTGCCTGATGAGCCGGGGCCGGGCCCGGCGGCGCACGACTGCCGACGGCGTCTGGCTCTACGAGGCGCCGTAAGGGCTGCCGGGTTACTTCATCGTCGGCATGCGGTAGTCGGCGACCGGCGGCGACTCGTCGGCCGGCCAGCGCGCGGTCACCGTTTTCAGCCGCGTGTAGAAGCGCACCCCGTCAGGCCCGTGCACGTGCAGGTCGCCGAAGAGCGAGCGCTTCCAGCCGCCAAAGCTGTGGAAGGCCATGGGCACCGGGATGGGGACGTTGATGCCCACCATGCCCGTCTGCACGCCCCGTGCGAACTCCCGCGCGGCCCGGCCGTCCCGGGTAAAGATTGCGGCGCCATTGCCGAACTCGTGGCCGTTCACGATCTGCAGCGCTGCGTCGAGGGACGCGGCGCGAACCACCACGAGTACCGGTCCGAAAATCTCTTCGCGGTAGATCTGCATGGCAGGCGAGACGTGGTCGAACAGGGAGGGCCCGAGAAAGAAGCCGCCGCCGGGGATCTCCCGGTTGCGACCGTCGACGACGAGCGCGGCGCCGGCGGCTACGCCGCTGTCAATGTAGCCCCGCACGCGTTCCCGGTGTTCGGCCGTGACGAGCGGGCCCATGTCCACGCCGGGTTCCGTCCCCGGCCCGATGCGGAGCGCCGCGAGCTTCGGTTGCAATGCCTGCACCAGCCGCTCGCCTGCGGCGCCGACCGCCACCGCCACCGAGATGGCCATGCAGCGCTCGCCGGCGGAGCCGTAGGCGGCGCCCATCAGCGCGTTCGCCGCCTGCTCCACGTCTGCATCCGGCATTACGACGAGGTGGTTCTTGGCGCCACCCAGCGCCTGCACGCGCTTGCCGTGCGCTGCCGCGGTCCGGTACACGTGCTCGGCCACGGCCGTGGAACCCACGAAGCTGACCGCGCCGACCAGCGGGTGGGTGAGCAGCGTGTCCACCGCCTCCCGGTCGCCGTTGATCACGTTGAACACGCCCGCTGGCAGTCCCGCCTCGGTGAGGAGCGCCGCGAGCCGCAGCGGGCAGGAGGGGTCCTTTTCAGAGGGCTTCAGTACGAAGGTGTTGCCGCAGGCGAGGGCTACCGGGAACATCCACAGCGGCACCATGGCCGGGAAATTGAACGGCGTGATGCCGGCGCAGACACCCACAGGCTGGTGCAGTGACCAGCTGTCGACACCGGAGCCCACACTGTCGCTGAACTCGCCCTTGAGCAGGTGCGGAATCCCGCAGGCGAACTCGACGACCTCGAGCCCGCGCGTCACCTCGCCCCGCGCATCGGGCAGCACCTTGCCGTGCTCGGCGGTGATCAGCGCGGCGAGTTCATCCCGGTGCTGCTCGATGAGTTCCTTGAAGCGGAAAAGAATCCGGGCCCTCTGGAGCGGCGGGGTGGCGGCCCACGCGGGCGCAGCGGCGGCGGCGGCCTCGATGGCCTGTTCGGTTTCCAGGCGGGTGGCGAAGGCAACCCGGCCGCGGGCTTCACCGGTCGCGGGGTCGTAAACCGGGCCGTGGCGGCCCGACTGCCCGGCCGCCGGGGCGCCCTGCAGGTAGTGGCCCAGGTCTGGAGGAGGAGATACGGGGGTGGACTTGGCGTGCATGGCGTGGATCCGGAGGGGCGGTGCAGGGGCAATATAAGCGCTTGCCGAGCGGCGGGATGCATTTGTCATAAGACCGAAAGACTTCAGTCTGATTGGGTTCCAAGGGGCATTTTTATTCCATAGAATTGATTAATGCTCAAAGCGCGTCCCAAGCCTTCCCGGCCCGCCGGCCGACCCGCTGTCCGGCGAGCCGACCCGGACCGGGCCCGGGTGCTGACCGGGGCCGTGGCCGAGACGGCCCGGCGCCTCAAGCTCAGGTCCACCGAGCTCACCGCCGTCATCGGCATCAGCCAGCCCACCGCGTCCCGGCTGCTCAACAGCAAGTTCCTGCTGACCGAGGGCTCGAAGTCCTGGGAGCTGGCCAGCCATCTGGTCCGACTCTACCGTTCCCTGTCCGCGATGGTGGGCGGCGACGACGAGCTGGCCCGCGCCTGGCTCGGTTCGGCCAACCAGGCCTTCGGCGGCCGGACACCCCTGGAGACGATCCGCAGCGTGGAGGGCCTGGTGCATGCCTGCGACTACGTGGACGCCTTCCGCGCTCGCGTCTGAGGCGGTTGCCTGGCAGGGCAGCGGCTGGCGTGCCGTCGAGGCCCAGCACCAGGTGGCGAGCCTGTCGCTGGTGGGCGGCGTCCTGGCGGACCAGGCACTGCTCGAGACCGTATTGGAAGAGTCCAAGCCGGCACTTCCCGCTGACCTTGCCGGGCTGCACTGGCTGCTCGTCACCCCGTTCCGCTACCGGCCCCCGGCGCCGGGCTCGCGCTTTCGCCAGCCTGACGATTCGGGCGTCTTCTACGGCGCGGAAGACCGGCAAACGGCCTGTGCGGAAGCCGGCTACTGGCGGCTGCGCTTCTGGCTGGACAGCGCGGGACTCGCCACCCGCCGCGCGTCGCTGCAACTCACCCTGTTTGAATTTCACGGCGCCAGCCCTCGGGCACTGGACCTCACCCGGCCGCCGCTCGCGGCCGACCGGCGCCTGTGGACCGACCCGAACGACTACCGGGCCACCCAGGAGCTGGCCCGGCAGGCGCGTGCCGCGGCCGTCGGGCTGTTACGCTACGAGTCGGTCAGGAACCCCGCCGGGCACTGCCTGGCCGTGCTGACGCCGGCAGTCTTTCGAGCCGTCGCGGCACCGTACCGGCACCAGCAGCAGACCTGGCAGCTCTGGCTGAGTCCGCCGCACGACGTGGTCTGGCAACGGCATCTCGAGCGGGAAAGTTTCAGCTTTCACTTCTGACGGGAGTAGGTCCATGGCGCGTCCGAATGCTGCTTCAGTTCGGCCCGGCGATTTTTTCCCGGGCCGGATGCTTTCCGCCCTGGTCCTGCTGGCCCTGGTCTTTGGCGGCTGCTCCGGTGGCCCACGGCTGGACCCGGCCCGGTCCGCCGCCATGGCCGGGAGCGCCACCCAGGCCGCGACCCAGACCGGTCCGGAACTGCGCTCCGAGGACGCGGTGAAGCCGCCCGGCACTCGGCCGGCGGTTGCCGGTCCGGTCGAGAAGGCCGTGCTCGCCGCGCTCGCCAACCCGGCCAGGCCCGCCGCCGACAGGATGCGGGACAAGCCCCGGCAGAGCGCCGCCGTGCTCCAGTTCTTCCGTATCGCGCCAGGCATGACTGTGCTCGACCTTTATTCGGGCGGGGGTTACTACACCGAACTTCTTTCCTATGTCGTCGGGCAGGCGGGCCACGTGGTCGCCCACAACAACACCCCCTACATCCGTTTCGCCAGCGCGGACCTGGCGGGACGTTACGCGGGAGGGCGGCTGCCGAACGTCGAGCGCCTGCTGGCGGAGAACAACGAGCTCACGCTGCCGGCGGCCCATTTTGATGCCGTGCTGATGACCAACGTCTACCACGACGTCTACTACGTCGACGAGAAGGCCGGATGGTCGCGCATCGACGGGCCGCAGATGCTGGCCGAGGTTTTTGGCAGCCTGAAGCCCGGTGGAATCCTCGGCATCGTCGATCACGCGGCGGTGGCGGGTTCGCCGCCGGAGATCGCCAACACGCTGCACCGTATCGACCCCGCGCTGCTGAAGCGGGACATCACCGCTGCCGGCTTCGTGCTGGACGGGGAGAGCGACGTCCTCGGCAACCCGACGGACGACCGGACCAAGTCCGCCTTCGATCCGTCCGTGCAGGGGCGGACCGACCAGGTGGTGCTGCGGTTCCGGAAGCCGCTGTAACATGACTCCGTAGCCCGCGGCCCCCCGGCGGGAGGCCGCTGCACCGGTGGTCCGGTGTATCCTTCGCGGCCTTATGGCCCAGCCCGTCTCCAGCCCTACCGTCTCTTCCGACCTCGCGAAGGAGGTCGCGCGGCGGCGCACGTTCGCGATCATCTCGCACCCGGACGCCGGCAAGACCACGCTGACCGAGAAGCTGCTGCTGTTCGGCGGCGCGATCCAGCTGGCCGGCACGGTGAAGGCGCGGCGCAGTTCCCGCCACGCCACCTCGGACTGGATGGAGGTGGAGAAGCAGCGCGGCATCTCCGTCACCAGTTCGGTCATGCAGTTCGAGTACTCGGGTCACACCATCAACCTGCTGGACACGCCGGGCCACGAGGATTTTTCCGAGGACACCTACCGGGTGCTGACGGCGGTGGACGCGGCGGTCATGGTCATCGACGCGGCCAAGGGCGTGGAGGTGCAGACGCTGAAGCTGCTGGAGGTCTGCCGGCTGCGCAACACGCCGATCATCACCTTCGTCAACAAGATGGACCGGGAGGTCCGAGCGCCGCTTTCCCTGCTGGAGGAGATCGAGGGCGCCCTGAAGATCGAGTGCGCGCCGATCACCTGGCCCATCGGCATGGGCAAGACCTTCCGCGGGGTGTACCACCTGCTGCAGGATCGCCTGCTGCGCTTCACGGCCGGTGAGGAGAAGCGCACCAGCGTCGAGGAGATCCGTGGCCTCGATAATCCGCAGCTCGACGCGTTGTACCCGGACGAGCTCGGCAGCCTGCGGGCGGACGTGGGTCTGATCCGCGACGCGAGTACGCCCTTCGACCAGGCGCAGTTCCTCGCCGGGCGCCAGTCTCCCGTGTTCTTCGGTTCCGGCATCAACAACTTCGGCGTGCAGGAAGTCCTGCAGGCGCTGGTGGACTGGGCGCCACCGCCGCAGCCCCGTGACGGCGGCGCACGCGTCGTCACGCCGACAGAGGCGGCCTTCAGCGGCTTTGTCTTCAAGATCCAGGCGAACATGGACCCCAAGCACCGGGACCGGATCGCCTTCTTCCGGATCTGCTCGGGCCGCTACGTGCCGGGCATGAAGGCGCGGCACCTGCGGAGCGGCCGGGAGATGAAGCTCGGCAATGCGCTCACCTTCATGGCCAACGAGCGGGTCGCCAGCGAGGGCGCGGTGGCCGGCGATATCATCGGCATCTACAACCACGGCCAGCTGCAGATCGGCGACACCCTGTCCGATGGCGAGGAGCTCGTCTTCAGGGGCATACCCTACTTCGCGCCGGAGCTGTTCCGGTCGGCGCGCCCCCGGGACCCGATGAAGAGCAAGCAGCTGCAGAAGGGCCTGCAGGAACTGGGCGAGGAGGGAGCCATCCAGGTGCTGACGGCGCGCCAGGGCGCGCAGACGCTGCTCGGCGCCGTGGGGCGGCTGCAGTTCGAGATCGTGGCCCACCGGCTGTCCGCCGAGTACAACGTGGACGCGCTGTACGACAACGTGGACATCTACACCGCCCGCTGGCTCACCTACCCGGACGAGGCCACCCGCAAGAAGTTCGAGAAGGACGAGGCCATGTCGCTCGCGAAGGACGTGGACGGCAACCCGGTCTTCCTCTCCAGCAACAAGTACAACCTGAAGCTCACCCTGGAGCGCTGGCCGCAGATCGGCTTTCACGCCACCCGCGAGCACGGCCAGCGTCTCGCCTGACCGCCCCGCAAGACGCTGGACAGACCCCGTGCCGCGGGCCTAGTGTCGTCCCATGAGTAATCGTGTCCGGGTGACCGTCGAGAATGCCGTGGCGTTCGTCTGCCTCACCCGGCCCGGCAAGCACAACGGCATGGACCTGCCAATGCTCGACGCCGTGCGCGCCGCCGCCCGCCGGCTGCGCCGCGACCGGGAGGTACGGGCTGTGATCCTGCACGGGGACGGGCCTTCGTTCTGCGCGGGGCTTGATGTGCAGTCCGTGTTCGGCAATCCGGCTGTTGCGCTGCTCGGCCTCGCCGCCCTGTTGTCCCCGCGGCGCAACCGCTTCCAGGACTGGAGCATGGCCTGGCGCGACGTGCCCGCGCCGGTCATCGCGGCCATCCACGGCCACTGCTTCGGCGCGGGGTTGCAGCTCGCGCTCGGGGCGGACCTGCGCATCGCGACGCCGGACGCCAGCCTGTCTGTCATGGAGGCCAGGTGGGGCCTCGTGCCGGACATGGGCGGCTCGACACTGCTGCGCGAACTGGTGCCCATCGACGTGGCGAAGGAACTGGCCATGACGGGCCGGATCATCCAGGGCGCGGAGGCCCACGGCCTCGGTCTCGTGACCCACGTGAGCGAGGCGCCCCTCGAGCACGCCCAGGCCCTGGCTGCTGAAATCAGCACGCGCTCCCCCGACGCCGTAGCCGCGGCAAAATTTCTCCTCCAGACCAGCTGGAACGCCAGCGAGGTCGATGCGCTCGCCGCGGAGCGCCGCTGGCAGCGACGCGTCATCGGTGGCGCCAACCAGCGCATCGCGATCCGGCGCAACCGGGACAAGGCCGATCACCCCTTCAAGTCGCGCAAGGTGGACTCCTGACATGACTCCCGCCAGCTATCCGCACCTGCTCGCGCCCCTGGACCTCGGCTTCACGACGCTGCGCAACCGGGTGCTGATGGGCTCGATGCACACGGGGCTCGAGGACCGCGCGAGCAATTTCCCGCGCCTCGCCGCCTACTTTGCGGAGCGTGCGCGGGGCGGCGTCGGCCTGATCGTGACGGGCGGCTTCGCGCCGAACATCGAGGGCTGGCTGCTGCCGTTTGCTTCCCGGCTGGCGACCCACGGCGCGGCCCGGAACCACCGGCCGATCACGGCAGCCGTGCACACCGGCGGCGGCAAGATTGCCCTGCAAATCCTCCATGCCGGGCGCTACGGCTATCACCCACTGACGGTGGGTGCCTCCCGCATCCAGTCACCGATCACCCCCTTCCGGCCACGGGAGCTCTCGACTGCCGGCGTCGAGCGGCAGATCCGGGCCTTCGTCCGCTGCGCGACGCTGGCCCGCGAGGCGGGCTACGACGGCGTCGAGGTCATGGGCTCCGAGGGCTACTTCATCAACCAGTTCCTCGTGACCCACACCAACCAGCGCACCGACAAGTGGGGCGGCAGCTTCGCCAACCGCATGCAGCTGCCGGTGGAGATCGTCGCGCGGACCCGGGAGGCGGTCGGCCGCGACTTCATCATCATCTACCGGCTGTCGATGCTGGACCTGATTCCCGACGGCCAGACCTGGGACGAGATCGTGCTGCTTGCGAAGGCGATCGAGCGGGCCGGCGCGACGCTGATCAATACCGGCATCGGCTGGCACGAGGCCCGGGTGCCCACGATTGCCACCTCGGTGCCGCGCGCGGCCTTTGCCTGGGTGACCCGCAAGCTGAAGGGCGAAGTGGCGATCCCGCTGTGCACGACGAACCGGATCAACACGCCGGAGGTTGCCGAGAAGATCCTCGCCGATGGCGCCGCCGACATGGTGTCGATGGCGCGGCCGCTGCTCGCCGACCCGGAGTTTGTCAACAAGGCGGCCGCGGGCCGGGCCACGGAGATCAACACCTGCATCGCCTGCAACCAGGCCTGCCTGGATCACGCCTTCGAGAACAAGGTGGCGAGCTGCCTTGTGAATCCCCGGGCCTGCTACGAGACGGAGCTGAACTACGCCCGGGCGGCAGTGCCGAAGCGCATCGCCGTGGTCGGCGCCGGCCCCGCGGGTCTTGCTGCCGCCACCGTACTGGCGGAGCGCGGTCACACGGTGACCCTGTTCGAGTCCGCCACGGAAATCGGCGGCCAGTTCAACATGGCGAAGCGCATCCCGGGCAAGGAGGAGTTCCACGAGACGCTGCGCTATTTCAGGGCGCGCCTCAACGTTCTCGACATCGGTCTGCGGCTCGGCACCCGCGTGACGGCGGCGGAGCTGGCCCGGGAACGCTACGACGAGGTGGTGGTCGCCACCGGCGTCACGCCCCGGAGTCCCGGCATCGCCGGCCAGGATCACCCGATGGTCCGCTCCTATGTGGAGGTGCTCCTGCGCCACAAGCCCGTGGGGCAGCGGGTGGCCATCGTGGGCGCCGGCGGCATCGGCTTCGACGTGGCCGAGTTCCTCGTTCAGGACGGTGAGTCGCCGACGCTCGACCTCGCTGCCTGGCTGGCAGAGTGGGGGGTCACCGATCCCGCCGTGGCCCGTGGCGGCGTGGCAGGCGTGCAAGCCGAGGTCACTTTGCCCGCGCGCCAGGTCTGGCTGCTGCAGCGGAAGCCGGGCAAGCTCGGCGCCGGGCTCGGCAAGACCACCGGCTGGATCCACCGGGCAGCGCTCAAGATGAAGCGCGTGCAGATGCTTGCCGGCGTGACCTACGAACGCATCGACGACGCTGGCCTGCACATCCGCATCGACGGCCAGCCGGAGGTGCTGGCGGTGGACAACGTCGTGCTGTGCACCGGGCAGGAGCCGCTGCGGGAACTGCTGGCCCCCCTCACCGCGGCCGGCATCAAGGCCCACGTGATCGGCGGCGCCGACGTGGCCACAGAGCTGGACGCCAAGCGGGCGATCCGGCAGGGATCGGAGCTCGCGGCGGGGCTTTGAGGAGCAGCACCGGCCTGCTGCCCGGTGTTCGCAAGGCGGCCTGCTAGGGGGCGAGCGAGTCCAGCCAGACGCGGAGATCCTCGCGGCTCAGCCCGCCGCTGTGGGCGTTCCGGCTGCCGTCCGCGGCGTAGAAGTAGGTGCGGGGCATCTCGCCGTACCAGCGCGGATCGATCTCGTAGCGCAGGCGTTGCGCATCGGCGCCGCCGAAAGTCCAGGTCTCCAGCGTGTCCAGTCCCAGTCGCCGCAACAGTTGAGCGGCCTCGTCGCCGCGGTCCGGGCTGTCGGTACCCACGAGGACCAGGGGCAGTTGCCGACCCGCTTTCCTCAAATCCCTCAACACCTCGAACTCGCGCAGGCAGGGTGCGCAGTCCAGGGACCACAGCACCACGCCGAAGGCCTTGCCGGCATGGGCTGCCACCAGCGCCTGGAAGCTGCCGCTGTCGAAAGGGCGCAGCGCGGCGGCCACCGGGGCCGCCGGTTTCGCGGGTCCCGTCACGGGCAGCAGCCGGTAGCCGCCTTCGGCCGCGTACCAGGAGACGTAGATGCCCGTGCCGTCGGCCAGCAGGAACGGGTAGTCGGCGGCCCCGCGGGCGGCAGCGAGCCGCCGGGGGGCGGACCAGCTCTGCCCCCGGTCCGCCGAGGTCATCGCGAGGACGGATGCCTGGTTGCCATCGAACTCCTGCCAGGCGAGGACGACGTCCCGGCCGCGAACAATCACGTCGCCGTGGCCGGCCAGTGCCTCCGGGTTGCCAATGGCGAGCGCCGCGCTCCAGCTCCTGCCCGCATCATCGGACGAGGCGTAGAAGAGGCCCTGCCGGCGCGTACCCTGGGTGAACCACACGAGATGGTGCCGGCCCTCGTCGCCGATCGACAGCGAGCCGCCGTGCTCGGGGCAGGCGTCGATCCGCCAGTCGTCGTCGGTCACCCGCGTGACCGCGCCGCGTCCGGGCGTGGTCGCGCGGATCAGCCCGAAATCGCGGATGCCGCCGGAATACACCATGCGGCTGAGGACGGCGAGGTTCCCCCCGGGATCCCGGGCCGCCGCCAGCCGGCAGCACTCGCAGGTGCCGGTGACCAGCCGCGTGGCGATCGCGGAGGGTGCGGAACCGCTGCCGATGCGGGCCGCCATGAGGCCGCCGCCGGCGCCATGATCCCCGGCACCCGCCGGGTCCAGATAGTAGAGGCGGGGTTCAGCCTGCCCGTCGAGACTGAGCAGGCCGCGGATCTGCATGCCGTCGCCGGCGCCGGTCACGGGGATGGGCGCCGAAAAGGTCTGGCCCTTGTCTTCCGAGACACTGACGAAGGCCCGGGACGGCTTGCGGGCGTCTGCGGTCCAGGCCACGTACACGTTACCCTTGCCTGCAACCACGATCGACGGCCGGCCTTCCGGGTCGACGCGCAGCCGCTGCCGGCGGGCGTCGATGACGGCGGGCGTGCTGAACGTCACGCCGTGATCAGTCGACCAGGCAACCTCCAGGCTGGCCCGGTGGGGCACCACGCGCCACAGGCGGCCGTCGGGACCGAAGGTGGCGGATACCGTGTTGCCCTCGGGCTCGAGGGGTGCACTGCCGGCGGTGGCCGCGCCAATGGCCAGCAGCGGGACCACGCCGGCTGCCAGCAGTACGGCCAGTCTTCCGGCAAGCCCTCGACGTTTCACGGACAACTCCTCACCAGCGTCCTGCCGGCCTCAGCGCAGGTAGCGCACGCCGATCAGGAAGCGGTAGTCCTGCTTGTCCTGGTCACCGTTGGGCTCGTTGACGAGGGGGAAGCCGAGGTTTGCGTAGGCGCCCCAGTGCTGACCGGCCACCGTGATCCCGGGCGCCAGGTTCAGCCAGTCGCCACCCGAGTTGCTGTTGGTTTCGCCGGCAGATTGCTGCTTGTCCCGGTGCAAACCGTTCAGTTCCAGCACAAGGTTCCAGCGCACACTGGCGTCCGGCTTCAGGGCCCAGGCGACGCTCGCGTTGTAGGAGAGGTAGTCCCCGAGGTCAGTGTTCTGGGCGCCCTCATTGACAAGCGTGTAGCCGAGGCTCGCGTCGAAGCCGAGGCGCCCGAAGCCCTGGGTGTAGGCCACGCCCGCGAAAGGATCCCAGGAGCCGGATCCCGGCTGGAACTCAGCCTCGAAGCGCTCGCCTTCACGAGTCTTCTCGTCGTCCTTGCCGGTCGGAATACCGGCGCCAACGATCAGCGCCACACTCCGGGTCGTGGCGGCGTCCTGGTAGAAGCGCCAGAGGCCATAGACCTTCACGTCCCCGAGCCCCTTGCTGTCGCCGTCCCGGAGCAGCTCCACTTCGGTGCCGTTGAACTCGGGCGCGCGCACGTCCTGCCGCTCGATGTAGGGCAGGGCGAGGCCGATGGTGAGATCCGGTGTCAGACCGTACGCGGCGAGGAGCGTGTTCGAGATGACGGCGTCGACGCTGTGCACGTCGGCGTCCAGGTCCGCCTCCTTGATGGCGAGCAACTGGTCATCGGTCAGCCGGTCGGACACCTGCCGCTCGTAGCGGTAGCCGATGGCCCAGGAGCCCTGCTGCAGGGGGACGGCCGACTCCGTGTTGATCGCGCCGCCGGAACTGGTGCCGAGGCTCGTGGCCGCCGTGTGGCTGGCCTGGGATATTGCCGGCGCGCAGGCCAAGGCAACGGTGCAGTGGCCGAGTAGCGCTAGTGAGGGACGTTGCATGGCTGGAAGCTCCTGTCTGCTCCGGAGGCGGCTTGAGTGGGGTCAGGGGTATTTGACACCGCCGGGGTGTCACTTGCAAGATAGCGACACACTGACGGTAAAACGTCGATAAGAGTCCGGACAGCCATGTTCATTGCGATACGCGACCTCAGCTTCGCCAAAGGCCGGTTCCTCCTGATGGGATTCGTCGTGGCGCTCGTCGCCTACCTGATGACCTTCCTGTCCGGGCTGTCGGCGGGTCTCATCAGTAACAACGTGTCGGGACTCAAGGCCCTGCCGGTCACGCATTTCTCCTTCCAGTACGACGACACGCCGACCTTCCGCGGCAGCCTTATAGACCAGGCTATGTGGGACGGCTGGGCGGGCAAGCCCGGCGTGCTGAAGTCCGAGCCCATGGGTCACACCACCTTCAACGGCCGCGGACAGAACGACGAGCCACTGGAGTTCGTGTTGTGGGGCGTGCGGCCGGGTTCCTTCCTCGAGCCGCCGGTCGTGGAGGGCGTTCCGCTCGGCAAGACCGAGGACGGCGTCATCATCTCGAAGCTCCTGGCCCAGCGCGGTGTGAAGCTGGGTGACAAGATCACGCTGGACCGCGTGCTCACCGAGCTTACTGTCATCGGCGTCACCGGGGACGAGCGCAACTACGAGCACGCGCCGATCGTCTATGCGCCCCTGCGCAAGTGGCAGGAGGCGACCTACGGGCCGCCCGGTGGCGCACCGCCCGGCGAGAAACTGCCGGACGTCGTCTACCAGTACGCGAGCGCCGTGGCCCTCGAGCTGGACAAGAGCGTCACGCCGGAGGCTATCAAGGCCATCGACGACGAGCTTGGCACGGTCACGCTGACCCTCGAGGGCTCCTTCCAGACATCGCCGGCCTACCAGGTCGAGGTCTTCACCGTGCAGGCGATCCAGGCCTTCCTCGTGGTTACCTCCATCGTGCTGATTGGCGCCTTCTTCCTGATCTGGACGATCCAGCGCACGGCCGAGATCGGCCTCGTCAAGGCGCTGGGTGCGTCGAACAGCTACCTGCTCAGGGACTCGCTCGGCCAGTCCCTGCTGCTGATGCTGGGTGGCATCGTCGTCGGGGGCATGCTCGCCATCGTCACGGGCGCGATCTTCAAGGCGAGCGCCGATGCGGGCTTCCCCTTCGATCTGCAATTGACAACCGCGCTGGGCTCGGCGGCGCTGCTCCTCGTGGCGGGCCTGATCGGCAGCGCGGTGTCGATCCGCCTCATTACTGCCGTGGACCCGATCATTGCGCTGGGGAGAGACCGATGAGCCTCCGGATCACCGACGTCTCGTTGACCCTCGGCGACGGGGACCAGCAGATAACTGCGCTGGACCACGTCTCCCTCGAAGTGCAGCCGGGCGAACTCCTCGCTGTCGTCGGGCCCTCCGGCTCGGGCAAGTCCAGCCTGCTCGCGGTGGTGGGCGGCCTGCGCGCGCCGACCAGCGGCCGGATCGTCCTCGGCGGCATCGATATCACGGGACTCAAGCCCGAGCAGCTGACCACCGTGCGCCGCGAGCGGATCGGCTTCATTTTCCAGCAGTCGAACCTGGTGCCGTCCCTGACGGCCCTCGACCAGCTGCTGCTCACGGTGCACCTGCGGGGCCGCAGCCCGGGCAAGGCCGACCGGGAGAAGGCGATAAGCCTGCTGCGCGACGTGGGCATGGAGCAGCGGAGCGACCGGCGCCCGGGCCAGCTGTCCGGTGGCGAGCGGCAACGCGTCGGCATTGCCCGTGCGCTGATGTCCGACCCCACCGTGCTGCTCGCGGATGAACCCACTTCGATGCTCGATCACGGCCGCGGGCGCCAGATCATCGAGCTGCTGGCGGCCCAGTGCCACCAGCGCAAGGTCGCCGCGGTGATGGTGACCCACGATCCCGACATGCTCGATTGCGCCGACCGGGTCGTGCACATCGTCGATGGCCGTCTCGGCACCGGTCTTCCGCCCACCAAGTCAGCTGCCTGAGGTAATAACCATGAAGCGAAGCATCAGCCAGGGCGCGCTCGTCGCGGCCGCCGGCCTCCTGTTGGCCGTTCCCGCCGTGATGGCGTCCGTGCCCCCCATGGACGGGGAGGGCAAGCGCCTCGAGTCCTACCAGAACACCCACGAGATGAACGACGAGATGCGCACGGCCATGCGCAAGAAGGTGGCGCTCTACCGGGGCATGACTGACCGGGAAATGGACATGAACATGCATGCCATGGGCCCGGACTACGAGTGGTACGTGAGCGATTCCAAGGTAAAGGGTCCGGTCGGGTTGCTGGTGCTCTCCCACGGCGTGGGAGAGAACAGCGATCGCCTGCTCAAGAAGGCCTGGGAGCCTATGGCAAAACGCCAGCCGACGGCTATCGGCTTCGGCATGTCGATGATGAACTCGGCCCACCTGCAGTCCGCCGTCGATGACCTTGTGGCCCACGGTGCGAAGAAGATCGTGCTGCTCGATGAGGGCACGACCACCCGCTACAACACGCTGACCCGGCACTGGCAGTACATCTTCGGCCTGTACCCGGAAGCCAGCTACATGGACGTGCCCAAGGTGAAGGCCCCGGGCGTCCAGTTCATCTGGACGGGGCATTTCGACGACAGTCCGCTGATCACCGATATCCTCTACGACCATGCCATGGAGGTGGCGAAGAACCCGAAGAACTCCCTGCTGCTGATCGTGGGCCACGGCCCGGAGGACATGGAGGACAACGGGCCCGACCTGAAGATTCTTGAGCCCCACGTGGACCGCATCAAGGCGAAAAACGTTTTCGCCGACGTGCGCCTCATCAACATCCAGGACGACGCGATTGTGCCGGTGCGGGAATCCAATGTCCGCAAGATGCGGGCCTGGATCCAGCAGGCAACGAAGAGCGGCAAGGACGTTATCGTGGTGGCGATCTCGGCGGCCAGTTACGGCGTGCAGACCCACATCAAGACGGACCTCCGGGGTCTCAAGTACACCTTCGCGGAGAAGGGCCTTGCCGAGCACCCGAAGTTCATCCAGTGGGCCGAGGGCCTCTACACGAAGGCCGTTGCCGACAGCGGCGCGAGGCCCGCACCGGCGGCGAAGCCGAAGCCCGGGAAGTGAGCGGGCTCGTGATCAGCGGCCGCGAGATCCGGGTTCCCGACTACATCACCACGGCGCTCGCGAGTCCCCGCCGGCCCGCCGATGAGCGGGAGCGGGACGAACTGCGGAAAATGGGCCCGCTGATGGCCTTCTTCGACGTCAAGCCGGGACAGCAGGTGGCCGACCTCATGGCAAGCCGCGGTTACGTGGCCGGCGTGCTGGCGGAGATCGTGGGCGAGGGCGGCCGGGTGTATGCCCAGAATTCCGTCCAGCTGCTGGCCCGCTTCAAGGGCGATCCGCCCATTGCGAGGCGCATCCGGGATACGGGCGTCACCAACCTGATGGAGATCGTGGCCGAGCTGGAGGACCCGGGCCTGCCCGCGGGCCAGCTGGATGCGGTCTTCAGCGTCATGTTCTATCACGACAGCGTCTGGGTCGGCACCGACCGCGCGCGCATGAACGCCGCGATCTTCCGGGCACTGAAGCCCGGCGGCATCTTCGCCGTGGTGGACCACGACGCACTCCCCGGCGCCGGCACCAGCGTTGCGAAGGACCTGCACCGCATCGAACGTCAGGTGGTGGTTGACGAAGCCACCGCGGCCGGCTTCACGCTGGACGCGGCGACCGACCTGCTCGCCAATCCCGCCGACCCGAAGGACGTCCTCGTCTTCGACAAGAGCATCAAGGATCACTCGGACCGGTTCGTGCTGAGGTTTCGCAAGCCCGGCTGATCCGGA
>JBBQSA010000001.1:0-128556 GCA_038214295.1 Gammaproteobacteria bacterium | reverse complement strand
CCGCGCACGCGGACGTCGACGCGGCCCGCTCCGCGCTGGCATGACAACCAAGCTGGCCTGACGGACCCGTCGGCCCGCACGCCGGGGCCGGTTTCAGGCCGGCGCCAGCAGTTCCTGGAGGCGCCGCGTCAGCTGTTCCGTCTTGTAGCCCGGCAGGGTGTAGACCCAGCCGCCAAGCCGCGCGTTGAGGGCCGCGGCTTCCTTCTCCGCGGCACCCTCTCCCGAGGCGCTGAAGGTTATCCGGGTGCCGTCCGGCAGCCGCCAGGCACTGGCCTCCAGCACCAGGCCGTCCGTCGTCACGAAGCGGGCGAGCACCGGTTTGCCCGGGTTGGCGCCGAGGACCTCGCGGGTCTGCACGTCCTCTAGCTGCAGGTCGGCGAGCACGGCCGCAACGCCATTGGCGATGCCCGGGTAGCTCAGCTGGCGGCCAGCGGGCAGGTCCGCCACCTGGAACTCGGTGATTCCATCCGGCTTCTGGTCTGCAGCCCGGGTGATGCGCAGGGTCTCGAGACCGGGCTGGGTGATCGTGACGGATTGGATGCGCGTGGCCGGGATGTCGGTGACTGCCCGGTCGAGCCACTCGCCGCTGGTCTTCCCCAGGTCGAACTGCGCGGCTACGAGCCAGCTCTGCGCTTCGCCGGCCCGGCGCACGTAGGTCAGGTCCGGCGTGCCCGGTTGGGGCTGGCCCACGATCACGCTGATGGGCGCCTTCCCGCCACTCAGCGTGAGCTGCACGCCGCTGGCCGTTGCCGAGGCCGGGTCCTGCACGCCCAGCCGGTCGTAGAAGTCCGGGTTCGAGGTCTTCTCCTCCACGATCCGCGCCTCCGCCAGCGCCAGCAGGTTCTTGCGGATGCGGGCGACGTCCGCCGGGTAGTTGTGGCGTCCGGCCACGGTCCAGGCGCTGGCGCCCCGCTCCAGCGTAGCGATAGTGTCATTGCCCTTGCCGGTGATGACGATGCGCTGGATATCGTTCAGCTGGACCTTCAGCCCCGGCTGGAGGAGTCCCGCATCCCGGCTGCCCTGGCGGCCGCCATAGAGCCCGATGCCCGCGAGCACCGCGAGCACAGCGAGAGCCGTCAGCAGCAGCGAGAAGCTGCGCCGGTTCACCGGGCGGCTCCCGCGGACCGTGACCGGCGGCGGAAGATCACCAGGAAGATGCTGACTACCGAGATGATCAGCGGCACCAGGGCGACGTTGATCGCCTTCAGTACGGTACCGAGCCGCTCGATGTCCCGGTCCAGGTCGCGCTGCACCTGCCGCAACTCCTTGCGGAGTCCGAGTCGGCGGGCCTGGAAGCGCTGGACCTCGCTCTCCTGCTGGGGCGAGAGAATGTCGGTGCCCTGGTCGGGCCGGCTGGCCTGCAGCTCACCGAGCCGGGCCTCCGTCGCCTCGAGTTCCTTCTGCACGTTCTGCTCGGCGGCCCGGAAGCGCGTCTCCGCGTCGCGCCGCAGGTCCTGCACCCGGGTGAACGGCCGCTGAAAGGTGGCCCGGCTGCGGATGCCGATGAGGTCACCGCTGCCGAGCAGGTTGTCGAGCGCATTGACGACGAGGTCGGCGTTGTTGGCGAAGGCCGTACTGAGGCGCTGGCCAAGGAAGTCCTGGGTCTGCACCCAGAGCCGGTCTGCCAGCAGGTCCGCGTCGGCCACCAGCACGACGTTGACCGGTTCCGTGGCGACGGCGAGGTGTCCAGCCTTTCCGCCCAGCGGGCCATCAGCCGGAAAGGCACTCGGCAGCTTGCCGCCGATGCGGGCCGCGAGGGTGTAGCGCTCGCCGGTGGGCTTGAAATCCGCGCGCAGCAGGTTCGGGTCCGACGCCAGGGCGAGCCGCGCGGTCGGGATCAGTGCCGCCTTGTCACTGGACCGGATGAGCGGCGTGACCTCCGCGGCCGCGTCCTTTGCCCGGGTGATGTGGCCGGCAAAGGCCAGGTTTACCAGGTTCAGGCCACTGGTGATCACGTCGTCCTGGGACATGCCTTCCTGGTTCACGCCGATGATGCCGAGGTGCCGCACGGGCTGGGCGTTCATACCGCCGACGGTGAGCGCGTAGCGGTCGTCGCCGACGAAGTTTTCGGTGTCGATGCTGACGCCCCAGGCCCTGAGCAGCTTGCCGAGATCGGAGGCCTTGCTGCTGCCACCACCACCCGTGGGGTCCATCGGCTCGCCCTGGTCGATTTCCGCGTAGGGATCCACGAAGAGCAGGGCACGGCCGCCCCGCAGGATGAACTGGTCAATGGCGTAGAGCGTCTGGTCCGGCAGGTTCTTCGGGTGCACGAGCATGAGCACCTTGATCTCGTCGTCGATCTTCGCCATTCCGGGCTGCAGAACGCGCAGGTCGAACAGTTGCCGGAGCTGGTCGGAGATGACCCAGGGCTCGCGGATCTGCTGGGTCATGGGATCGAAACCGGCGGTCATCGGCAAGCTCGACAGCAGCCCGACGATGGCCTTCTTCGGGTTGGCGAGCGTGTACACGAGCTTCGCCAGGTCGTACTCCAGGAAGGATTCCTTGGCCGGGTCGAGGAACGGGATGATCTGCTGGTCCCCCACGCTGTTCGTGGCCGCGATCCCGAAGTAGACCGGGTCGGCGTTGTTGGGCAGGTTGATCGGCCGCAGCCCGAAGCCGGAGGCCCGGTCCTCCTCCTCGGAGAAGGGCAGGGGATCGATGACCGTCAGCCGCAGCTTGCCGCCGGAGCGGCTCGCGAACTCCTCCAGCATTTCCCGGACCCGGCCCGCGTAGGTGCGGAGCTGGGGCACGTCGGCGGTCGCCTTGTCCGAGAAGAACAGGTAGACATTCACGGGCTCCGGGATGCTGCCGATGATCTTCCGGGTGCCGTCGGAGAGTGTGTACAGGCGGTTGCCGGTGAGATCGACGCGCAGGCCCGGCAGGAGGCTAAGCAGCGTCACGCCGACCAGGAATATCACGGCGAGGGTGGCGAGGCCGGCCCGGTCGAAGAGGTTCTTGCTTCCCTGGCTCATCCTAGTCCGCCTTCTTCAGGTCCAGCACGATGGTGGTGGCCGCCAGCCAGACGCCGATGACCAGCAGGAAATACAGGACGTCCCGCACGTCCAGTACGCCCTTGCTGATGGCCGCGTAGTGCGTCAGGAAGGACAGGCTGGCCACCGCGTCCAGCAGCGGCCCCGGCAGCCAGCCTGAGAAGAAGTCGAGCACCAGCGGGAAGCCCGCCAGCATGAACAGGAAGCAGATCACGACCGTGAGGATGAAGGCCACCACCTGGTTGCGATTGGCCGCCGAGATGCACGAGCCGATGGCGAGAAAGCCGCCGGCCATGAGGAGACTGCCGAGGTAGTTGGCGACGATAACGCCGTTGTCCGGCGACCCCAGGTAATTGACCGTGATCCAGATCGGGAATGTCAGCGCGACGGCAATCGCGATGAACAGCCATGCCGCCAGGAACTTGCCGAGTACGGCCTGCCAGAGCGTCACCGGAAGGGTCATCAGCAGTTCCACGCTGCCGCTCTTGCGCTCCTCCGACCAGAGCCGCATGGAGATCGCGGGCACCAGGAACAGGTAGAGCCAGGGGTGGAAGTTGAAGAACGGCGCCAGGTCGGCCTGGCCCCGCTCGTAGAAACCGCCCAGGTAGAACGTGAAGAGCCCCGCCAGGGCCAGGAAGATCACGATGAACACGTAGGCCAGTGGGGTCGCGAAGTAGCTGCGCAGTTCCCGCCTGCCGATACTGCGGACCGGGCTCATCGGCCGGTCCCCGCTGCCGTGGTGATGCTCCGGAACACCTCGTCGAGCCGCCCGGCCTCCAACTGGAGCTGGTCCACCGGCCAGTGACGCCGGGTGGCCAGGTCGTCGACGGCGCCAAGCAGGGCGGCGCCGTCCCGGGGGAACGCGGTCACGGCATGGCCGGCCGCGTCCACCTCGACGCTGTTGACGCCCGCGAGATTGCGCAGGTCCGCGGCCACGGAGGCCAGGTCGGCGCTGCGTTCCAGCCGGACCGTCACGGCATTGTGATAGCAGGACCGCCGGATCAGCGCGTCGGGCTGCTCGTCGGCCAGGATGCGGCCGTCGGCGATGATGATCGCTCGGGTGCAGACCGCGTCCACCTCTTCGAGGATGTGCGTCGAGATGACGATCACCTTGCCGGGCGCCATCGTGCGGATCAGTTCCCGCACCTCGTGCTTCTGATTGGGGTCGAGGCCGTCCGTGGGTTCGTCGAGGATCAGTACGGGCGGGTCGTGCAGGATGGCCTGGGCGAGCCCGACGCGGCGGCGGAAGCCCTTGGACAGGGTCTCGATCGGCTGGTCCAGCACGCCGCCCAGCTGCAGGCGCTCGACCACGTTCTCGAGGCGCTGCCGGAATTGCCCGCCGCTGAGGCCCCGCAGCTCACCGATGAACCGCAGGAAGTCCCGGGGCGTCATCTCTCCGTAGCTGGGGGCGCCCTCGGGCAGATAGCCGAGGCGCTGCTTGGCGGCCACGGGCTGCTCCTCGATCGAGAAGCCGCAGATCTCGGCGCGGCCGGCGGTCGGGGCCACGAAGCCGGCCAGCATGCGCATGGTGGTGGTCTTGCCGGCGCCGTTCGGCCCAAGGAAGCCCAGCACCTCACCCGGCTGGACCCGGAAAGAGATGCCGTCGACAGCCGTCCGGCTGCCAAAGGTCTTCACGAGGCCCTCTGCTGCGATCATTGTCGGCTCTCTTGGTGCGGGTCGCGATGCGACGGCGAATGATTTCGCGACGCGTGGGTATTGTCCATGCAACGCGCCGTCAGGCAAAGATGATTAAGCGTTCGTAATCCGGACCACCGGGCGGATCAGCAGCACGTTGGCAACCGCGATCAGCGCCACCACCGCGACCAGGGCGAAGGTCACGAAGTAGTCTCCAGTGGCAGTGCGGATCTGGCCAGCCAGCAGCGTGCCGGCCGCGCCGCCCATGGTATCCACGAAGGTCACGACGCCGAGGATGCGGCCCAAGGCCAGCTGGCCGAAGCTCTCCACCGCCACCAGCTGGATCAGCGTGAAGCTGCCGCCGAAGCCCAGGCCGAAGACGACCGCGAAGGCCGTGAGACGGCCGGGATCCCGGGTCAGCTCCAGGCCATTGTCCCCCGCGGCGAACAGCAGGAGGCAGCCGGCCAGCAGGGTCAGGCTGGTCACCACCATGATTTGCTGCTTCCGGAAGCGGTCGCTGACCGCACCGAACAGGAACTTCCCCGCCACGCTGGAGGCGAGGATCGTGGAAAAGAGCGCCGTGGCCCGCTGGGGTGCCAGGCCGGCCTCCTGCTCGAAGTAGATGGTGATCTGGCTCGTCGTGGCCTGGATCGCGAACCACAGGCAGGCAGAGCCGATGGCCAGGCACCACAGGGTCCGCGTGCGCAGCGCGGCGGCGAAGGTCGTGCCGCCACGGGTCCCCTTGCTCACGCTCCCGGTCTCCGGAACTGCCATTGCTGTTGCCACCGGGGCCTCCCGCAGTACCAGGAAGGCGGGCAGCACTGCCAGCAGCCAGAAGGCGGCCGCGAGCACGGCCATACCGGCCCGCCAGCCCCAGGCCGGGTCGTTGACCAGCGGGGAGATGGCGAGCGGCAGCGTTGCGCCAGCCAGGCTCGAGCCGGCCACCAGCACGCCCACGGCCGTGCCGCTCCGTGCACGGAACCAGCGCGAGAGCAGGACCACGTTGGGCATGAGCCCCGACAGGATCAGGCCGACGGCAATGGCCACGTGCAGGAGGTAAAGGTCCGCGAGCGACCGGGCCGCCGGGTAGGCGATGAACGTCAGGCCGAGCACAACGAGCCCGGTACGGATGACCCGCACGACGCCGAAGCGGTCGATGGCCGCGCCGACGAAGGGCGCCAGCAGGCCCGAGATGCCGAAGGTGAGCGCCGTGGTCCGGCTGACCTCCGCCGCCGTTGCCCCGAAGGTTTCCATGAACCGGGGGAACAGGTTCTGCGGCACGAACAGCGACATGCCGTTCGTGAAGAAGTACACGAGCACGCAGACCGCGGCGATGGCGAGCGGCCCCCGGTTCAGCGGCGCTGCGGCCGGGTTTGTCACCCGCTACAGCAATTCGCCGTCGGCATTCACCAGCTGGATCTTGTCGAAGCCGAGAGCCGCAAGGCCCGGCTCGATCACTTTCCGGTCGCCCACCACGACCAGCACCAGGTCCGCCGGGCGCAGGTAGTCCCGCGCGGCGGCGTTGACTTGCTCCGGGGTCACGCCGCGGATCGTCGCGGCGTAGTTGTTCCAGTAGTCGTCGGGCAGGCCGAACTCCACGATCTGGCTGATCGAGCCCAGGACCGCGCCGCCGGTTTCCCACTGGCCGGGCAGCGACAGTGTGTTGGTGCGCTTCACCAGCGCGACTTCCTCCGCGGTCGCGGGCCGCTGGCCCGTGATCTCGGCGAACTCCCGGCGGATCTCGGCGATGGACTCCGCGGTCTTGTCGGACTGCACGGGCGCGTAGGCGAGCAGGGGGCGCTGGCCCCGGGCGTCGTAGGCGAAAGAGCGGGCGCCGTAGGACCAGTGCTTCGCTTCCCGCAGGTTCATGTTGAGCCGCGAGGTGAACTGACCGCCGAGCACGTCGTTCATCAGTTCGATGGCGGCATCGTCCGGCGTCGCCCGGGGCGGGATCAGCTGGCCGGCGAAGATCACCGACTGGTCGGCGCCGGGCTTGTCCAGCAGGTAGAGCGTCTTGCTGGGCGCCGGCGCAACCGTGGCGATCTGCTTGGCCGGTATCTCGCCCGGCTGCCAGTCCCGCAGCAGGCGCTCGAGCTGGGGCTTCAGAGATGCCACGGTGACGGGACCCACCGCGATCAGCGTGGCGTGGTTCGGGCGGAACCAGGTGGCGTGAAAGCGGGCGAGGTCCTCCCGGGTCAGCGCGGCGAGCGTGGCCTCGGTGCCCGTGCCGGTCAACGGCTGGGCGTAGGCATGGCCGGGGCCGTAGAGCAGTTTCGGCACGACCCGCAGCGCCATCGACGTGGGCTGGGTCTTTTCCTGGCTCAACGCGGCCAGGAAGACCTTGCGCAGGCGGACGAGCTCCTTGTCGGGGAACTCCGGGTTCAGGATCACGTCGGCAAAGATCTCGAGGGACGGCTCCAGCTTGTCCGCCAGCGCCGACAGGCTGACCGAGGAGGTGTCCAGCGTGGAGCTGGCGCCCAGGCTGGCGCCGAGCAGGGCAAGTTGCTCGCTGATCTCGAGGGTGTCCCGGGTCTTCGTGCCTTCGTCGAGCATGGCCATGGTGAGGCTGGCCGTGCCGGGCCGTGCCGACTGGTCCGCGGCATAGCCCGCGTCCAGCACCAGGCGCACGCCCACCACGGGCAGCTCGGGGCGTTCGACCACGATGAGCTTCAGGCCATTGTTCAGCGTGGCCCGCTGGAACGGCGGGAACGAGACGGGAACATCGCCAACCGGCAGGGGCATCTGGCTCCGGTCGGCACCCGCTGGGTCAGCGGCCAGCTTTTCCGCGGGTTCCACGGTCAGCACGAACGGCGCCGGGGTGACCCACTTGCTGACGACGGCCTGCAGGTCGGCGCGGGTGGCCGCCTGCGTCAGCTCGTAACTGAGCTTCCAGGCGTCCGGCGACCCTCCATAGACCGTGCTCTCGGCCAGCACGCCCGATTTGCCGGAGAAGCCCCCGACCTTTTCCAGCCCGCGCACGAAGCCGGCCCGGCGCTCCGTCTTGACCCGCTCCAGCTCCTTCGCGGTCGGGCCGCTCGCCTTGAAGCGCTCGAACTCCTCGTTGACTGCGGTCTCGAGGCGCTCCAGGGAGACGCCCGGCTGGGCGGACACCTGCAGGTAGGTCAGCCCGGCGATCTCGAGCGAGAGAGTGCCGAACTCCACGTCGGAGGCGATCTGGTCCTTGTAGACCAGGCGCTGGTAGAGACGGGAATTCTTGTCGCCCGCCAGGATCTCCGCGGCCAGCTCCAGCTGGTCGGCATCCGCCGTGCCCCAGCGGGGTCCGGGCCAGGCGAGGTAGAGGCGGGGCTGGGCGACGCGGTCCTGCATGGTCCAGCGGCGCAGCTTGTCGTGGGTGGGGATCCACTCCTCGAAGCGCGCGATGGGCGGTCCCGGCGGGATGTCGCCGAAATACTTGCGCGCCCTGGCAAAAGCGTCTTCGGTATCCACGTCGCCGGCGATGACGATAACGGCGTTGTTGGGCCCGTAGTAGGTGTCGAACCAGTGGCGGACGTCGTCGAGGCTGGCGGCGTTCAGGTCCTCCATCGAGCCGATGGTCTCCCACGAGTAGGGATGACTGGGCGGGAACACCTGCTTCAGGATTTCCTCGAAGACCTTGCCGTAGGGCTGGTTGTCGCCCTGGCGCTTCTCGTTCTGCACTACCCCGCGCTGCTCGTCGAGGATCGGCTGGGTGATCGCGTTCCGGAAGTGCCCCATGCGGTCCGATTCGAGCCACAAGGCGGTGTCGAGGGCGTTCTTCGGCACGGTCTGGAAGTAGTTGGTCCGGTCGAAGAAGGTCGTGCCGTTGAGATCGGTCGCGCCCAGCTCCTGGAGCGTGTTCAGGTATTCGCCCTTGAGGTTCTCGGAACCTTGGAACATCAGGTGCTCGAACAGGTGGGCGAAGCCGGTGCGTCCCGGCACCTCGTTCTTCGAGCCCACGTGGTACCAGACATTGACCGCAACGATCGGCGCCTTGTGGTCCTCGTGGACGACGATGGTCAGGCCGTTGTCCAGCCGGCGCAGGGTGTAGGGGATGTCCACTTCGCCCGGCGCGGCGGCGGCGAGCGTCGCCGGCAGCAGGAAAATGGCCAGAAGCGTTGCGAGGAGGGCAGAGAGGAGCGGGGTGCGAAGTTGCTGAAAGGACATGGCAGGTTCCCGGAAGTGGTGCCGGATTCTAGCTGGCGATGCCCGCCGGATCGAACAACTGGCGCCGAAAATGCCAGAATGTGGCGATGCCGCGCCGGACCCTGTATCCCGCCCTGGAGCCCTACGACGCAGGCCACCTGGCCTTATCGGGGCTGCACGAGGTCTACTACGAGCAATGCGGCAATCCGCAGGGCCTGCCGGCGGTTTTCCTGCACGGCGGCCCGGGCGGCGGCGGCGACGTCACGCCGCGCCGCTTCTTCGATCCCGCCCGCTACCGGATCATCCTGCTGGACCAGCGCGGTTGCGGTCGCAGCCGGCCTCACGCCGAACTGCGCGAGAACACCACCTGGGATCTCATCGCCGACGTGGAGAGGCTCCGGGAGCGTCTCGGGATCGAGCGCTGGCTGGTCTTCGGTGGCTCCTGGGGCAGCACGCTGTCGCTGCTCTACGCCGAGACGCACCCGGAGCGGGTGACAGCGCTCGTGCTCCGCGGCATCTTCCTGCTGCGTCCGGCGGAGATCGCCTGGTTCTACCAGCAGGGCGCGGGCGACCTGTACCCCGACGCCTGGGAGGCCTACCGGGATTTCATCCCGGCGGCGGAGCGCCACGACATGCTCGGCGCCTATCACCGGCGCCTGACCGGCCCCGATCCCCAAATGGCGCTGGAGGCAGCCCGCCGCTGGTCTGTCTGGGAGGGCAGTACAAGCCACCTGCTGCCCTCCGCTGCGACGGTCGAGCGCTTCGGAGCCGACCGGTTTGCCCTGGCCTTCGCGCGTATCGAGGCCCACTACTTCGTCAACCAGGCCTTCATGGCAGTGCCGGACCAGATCCTCAGGGACGTGGACCGGATCCGTTCCATTCCGGCCGTCATCGTACAGGGTCGCTATGATGTGGTCTGCCCCCTGCGCAGCGCCTGGGACCTGCACCGGGCCTGGCCCGAGGCGGAGCTGCGCATCGTGCCGGACGCGGGCCACTCGGCGTTCGAACCGGGCATCGTGCATGAGCTGATCATCGCCACCGACCAGTTTGCCCTCCGCCCACCCACCTGACCGGGCCCGACCGATGACCGACGAGACCCTCCTGATCACCAACGCGCTCATCTGCAACGAGGGGCGGGTAGTGGCTGGCGACGTGCTCATCCGCCGCGGCCGGATCGACAAGGTGGCGCGGCAGATCCCGGCTGGCCGGGTCGACCGGATCATCGATGCCCGGGGTAAGTACCTGCTGCCGGGCTTCATCGACGACCAGGTGCACTTCCGGGAGCCGGGGCTCACTCACAAGGGAACCCTGGCGACCGAGTCCGCCGCCGCCGTGGCGGGCGGGATCACGAGCTTCATGGACATGCCGAACACGATCCCGAACGTCACCAGCCGGGCCGTGCTGATGGACAAGTACCGGCTGGCCCGCGGGCGCTCGAAGGCCAATTTCTCCTTCTATTTCGGCGCGGCCAACGACAACCTGGACGAGATCCGGGCGCTGCAGCCGGGCGACTGCTGCGGGGTGAAGGTCTTCATGGGGGCATCCACCGGCAACATGCTGGTCGACAACCCGGACACCCTGGGCCGGATCTTTGCCGAGTGCCCCACGCTGATCGCAACCCACTGCGAGGACACGCCCACCATCAAGGCCAACGAGGAGCGCTTCCGGCAGGAGTACGGCGAGGACGTGCCCTTTTCGGCCCACCCGCTGATCCGCTCGGAAGAGTCATGCTACAAGTCGACGGTGCTCGCCACGACCCTGGCGAAACGCCACGGCACCCGCCTGCACGTGCTGCACCTGTCGACAGCGAAGGAACTGGCGCTCTTCGAGCCGGGGCCCCTGAACGGCAAGCGCATCACCGCCGAGGTCTGCGTGCACATGCTCCACTTCGACGACAGCGCCTACGCAAGCCGCGGCGCCCTCATCAAGTGCAACCCGGCCATCAAGACGGCCGCGGACCGCCTGGCCCTGATCGAAGGCCTCAGGGACGGGCGTCTGGCGGTGATTGCCACCGACCACGCGCCGCACACCCTGGCCGAGAAGCAGGAGAAGTACTTCAAGGCACCGTCGGGCCTGCCGCTGGTCCAGCACGCGCTGCTGATGCTGCTGGAGCACGTCCACGCCGGCACGCTGCCGCTGGAACTGATCGTCGAGAAGACCAGCCACCGGGTGGCGGACCTGTTCGCGATCCGGGACCGGGGTTACATCCGGGAGGGCTATTTTGCAGACCTGGTGCTGATCGACCATATGCAGCCGACCACTGTGCGCCGGGAAGACGTGCTGTCGAAGTGCGGCTGGTCGCCTTTCGAGGGCGACACTTTCCGGTCCTCCATCGTCATGACGCTCGTCAACGGCGTGGTGGCCTGGGAAGGCGGCAGGGTCACGGACGCCGTCGCCGGCCAGCGGCTGGACTGCGGCGGACGCTAGGGGGGAGCATAGACATGCGCTACCGGTTGCTGGGTAATAGCGGGCTGCGGGTGTCGGAGCTCTGCCTCGGCACGATGACCTTCGGCGAGGAATTCGGCATCGGTGTTCCCGAGGCCGGCGCCCGCCCGGTCTTCGAGGCCTTTCGCGAGGCGGGCGGCAATTTCATCGACACGGCCAACATCTACAACCGGGGCACCAGCGAGCGCATCCTCTGTCCGCTGATCAAGCCCGAACGCCAGCAGCTGGTCATCGCGAGCAAGTACACCCTCAGCACCAATCCCGCCGACCCGAACGCCGGCGGCAGTCACCGCAAGAACCTGGTGCAGTCCCTGGAGGACAGCCTGAAGCGTCTCGGTACCGACTACCTGGACCTCTACTGGGTGCACGGCTGGGACCGCCACACGGACCTGGGTGCATTGATGCGGGCGCTGGACGACCAGGTGCGGGCCGGCAAGGTGCTGCACGTGGGCATCTCCAACGTGCCGGCCTGGGTCGCGGCGGCCGCCAGCGTGCTCGCGGCCGAGCGGGGCCTGACGCCGTTCTGCGCCCTGCAGCTGCACTACAACCTGGTGGAGCGGAGCATCGAGGCTGATTTCCTCCCCATGGCCGCCGCGCTGGACATGGCGGTGACCGCCTGGAGCCCGCTGGCGGGCGGACTGCTCACGGGGAAGTACGGGTCAGGGGCCGGAGGTGGCCGGCTGGCGGGACCGATGGGGGCGCGGACGCTGACGCCGCGCAACCAGGAAATCGCGACTGGCCTCGAGAAGATCGCGTCCCGGGCGGGCTGCGCGCCAGCGGCGCTGGCGCTGGCCTGGCTCCTTCGGCAGGGCTCAGGCCAGGTGATCCCCGTAATCGGGGCCCGTACCGTCGAGCAGCTCCGGCAAAACCTCGGCGGCGCCGACGTGGCCCTGGGCCCGGAACTGCTTGCCGAAATCGACGCCCTGGCGCCGCCCGCGCCGGCCTATCCCGAGTCCCTGCTCGCCGGAGAGTTCTTCCGGGACATGCTCTACGGCACGGTCCGGCGGCAGGTGGACTGGCCGGGCTAGAGCTGGGCGCCGCCGAAGCGGATCTTGCCGATCAGGCCGAAGGTGCGCAGGCTCGGGTAGGTCACCGACAACCGGAACGGCGGGAAGTCATCGAAGTTCGACGCTTCGCGGATCGTGGCCGGGTTCTCGAGGCCCTGCACATCCGAATCGTTCGTCCAGTAGATATCGCGGAACGCCGCGATGGGGTTGTTGTTGCTGAACAGGTTGCGCACCCAGAACTCAACCGAGTAGCGGGGTGACTCGGCACCAAGCCGCAGGTTCACGTTGGTACGCGACGGCAGGTAGTTCTGGTTGTCATTGCCGACGTAGATCTTGCCCAGGTAGTTGGCGTCGGCCCGGGTGAACCAGTCCCAGTTACCCACCAGCGCGCGCTTGTAGGTCAAGGAAGTGCTGGCCGTCCACGGTGGCTGGCGCTGCTGGACATTGCCGGAGACATCCCCGCTCAGCTTCCGGCAGGCGGCCGCCTTGTCGATCTGGGCCTCGTTGTCGTCAGTCAATGGAGTCAGGTCCGGCAGGGCCTGGATCACCCCCGGTGCGCAGCTGGGCTCCCGGGTATAGAAGCTCGGGAAGAGCCCATAGGTGTCCTGGAGCGCGTTCTTCAGGACAGAGTCCGTGTAGCCGACTGTAAGACGCCCCGTCAGGTTATCGGTGAACGCGACGTCCGACGTGAATTCCCAGCCCCAGACCTCGGCGTCCCCGGAATTCACGTTGAGCCCCACCGGCTGCTCGAGCTCCCGGCCGTCGGGTGCAAAACTCTGCAGCTGTCGAAGCACGATGTTCCGCCAGTCGCTGTAGTAGGCGGCCACATCCACCCCGACGCGCTTGTCGGCCGAGTAGCCCTTTGCGCCGAGCTCGTAGGACGTGATCTCTTCCTGTCCGAAGTCATTGACGAAAAGGACATCGTTGCCGTCCAGCAACGTCGTACTGATGAACTGGAGGCCACCGGGCTTCTTGCCCCGGGCGACGGATCCGTAGGTCATCCAGCCGCTGTCGAAGATGTACTTGAGGTCCACCCGGCCCGTAACACTCTCGAAGCGCACCGAGCGGTCCGCCTGCACACCAGGCGCGGTCAGCCGCAGGTCGTAGTAATCGTCGCCGCAGGCGACCACGTCCGGGAAGTTATAGGGGAACTGGTCGGCGCCGATGGGGTCACCCGTAAGTGGATCCGTGCCGTTGTCGCACAGGGCGTAAAGATAGCCGGAACCGTCTTTACGCTCCTGGGAAAGGCGCATTTCCGCACCCACCTGCCATTGGTCGGTGATATCGAAGTTCGTCGATCCGAATATCGACCACGATTCCGTGCTGATTTGGTCCACGGGACGTTTCAGGGGGTCGATCCCGCCGTCGGGTGTGAGCGACGTGGCAAAGATGTAGGAGCCGATTGCCAGTGCCGTCGGGTAGGCGACGGGGCCGAGGCCGATGTTGAATATCGAGTCCGGCAGCTGGGTGGTTGCGACGGGGTTGCCCGGGTAAGACTTCTGCTCGACGTTGTAGTAGTAGAAGCCCGCGGCGTAGCGCAGGCGCTGGTCCTGCGGACTCGTGAAGCGGATTTCCTGGCTCCACTCTTCGGTGGTGTCGCCGTTCTCGATGTTGACGAAGCCCATGGGTGCCCGGGACCAGTTGGCCGGTGTCTGGCACTGGGCGACGCCGGAGTAGGTGAAGTCGTTGCAATAGGCCAGCGGGATGGAGTTCCCCGTGCTCCGGCCGAAGTCGGAGTTGGAACTCTGCTTCGTGTCCGAATAGCCGGTGAGGAAGCTGAAGGTGCCGAAGTCCACGTCCCAGGAGATGTTCAGGCTGGAACGAATCAGGTTTCTGTCCTCGCCCGTGGCTTCCGCGACCTTGGGCATGGAGTGGTCGGTGACAGAGTTCGGTAGCGAGACGATATTCGGAAACTGGCTGGCGTCCAGGGCATCCGGCAGGCCCGCGAGACGGGGCACCCGGCCGCAGAAATTCTGCAAGCGGGGAAAGGGCCCTTCACTCGCGTTGGCCGACGTCTGCTCCACCTGGTCCTCGCAGTTCGCCGGCAGGCTGGCGGCGGCGGGATCGTCGACCCGGTCGTTGGAATAATAGGCGCCAAGGGTGATGTCCAGGCTTTCAATCGGTCGCCAGCGGAGCTTGCCCTGCAGGCTCCGGTAGCGATACCCGCCGATGTCGTTACCGCCGGCGAGACTGTTGTCGTAGGAGCCGTCCCATTCGTCGTAGACACCCGAGATCCGGCCGGTGAGTTGCTCGCCGAGGAGTGGGCCGCTGACGACGCCGAAGACCTTGCGCTTGCCGCGATTACCCAGCTCGCCATCGGTGCGGGCCTCGAAGACGTCAGAGGGTGCCTTCATCACGTAGTTGATCGCGCCGGCGAATGCATTCCGGCCGTACTGGGCACTTTGCGGACCCTTCAGGACCTCGACCCGTTCCATGTCCAGCTGGCTGAAATTGAGCCCCTCCCGGCCGGAGATGAAGATGCCGTCAACAAAAATGGCGGTCGCGTTCTCGCCGAAGATGTCCTGCGGAACGATGCCGCGGATGACCGGTACCGGCAGGTTTTCGCCAAAGGCATTGAAAAACGAGAGTCCGGGGGTGAGGTTGGCGACGTCCTGCAGATTCGTGATGCCGGCGGCCTCGATGGTCTTGGAGTCGAAGGCTGTAATCGACAGCGGCACCTCCTTCAGCTTCTCCTCGACGCGGCGCGCCGTGACGACGATCTCGCTGAGTTCCTGAGCCTGGCCCAGGGCAGGGAGTCCGAGGCCGGCGACCAGGCCCGCGGTGATTGCCGTCGCGGACACGATGGACTGGCGTCCGAGACGCTTGCTGACTGTGCTCATCCCCACTACCCCTGGTGACTGGCTGTTACTGGTTGATGGTCGTATCGCTGGCGGAAAGGGCGGCCGACGCCCGCCGCCGCGCCCGCAGGCGCAGCAGCAGGGGCAGGCTGCCGAGGAGCGCCAGGCTCCAGGGATCGACGGCGCCACCGCCACCGGGCAGCAGTCCGCCGCCGCCGCCGCCGCCGCCGCCCGCCGCGTTCACCGTGATCGTGAAGGTGGCGTTAGCACTCTGGCCGGCGCCTTCTTCGTCGGTGAGCGTGACGACGCAGCTGTCAGGGCCCGTGTAGGCGCCCGTCGGCGTGTAGGTGAGGCTGGTGCCAGTGAGGGCGCAGCTGCCGTTCGTGGCCTGGGTGCTCACCAGGAGGGTGTGCTGAGCGAGTGAGCCATTGCCAGGCGTGAACGTCAGCGCCCGGGGCACCGAGGCGGTGCTGGCGGCGGTGCTGATGCTGCCGCCCGTGATCGTCGGTGAGACGTCGTTGATAGTGACGTTGACCGTGTTCGTCGCGGTCTCGGGCGACCCCGGATCCGAGTCAGTGATCGTGTAGCTGAAGGAGTCTGTGCCCTTGAAGAAGGTCCCGGACGGGGTGTAGCTCACCACGCTGCCGGCAACGCTGGTGTTGCCCTTCGTCCCGTTTGTGGCCGTGACGACGCTCGGGGCATTGCCGAGATTATTGCCGGCAAGGGTCCCCGCGTTGAACGTGCCCGTAGCGCTGCCGGGGGCCGAGCCCGCCGTGGAGATCGTGATGCTGCCCATGCCCGCCACCGGGATCGAGTTGTTCACGGTGACTGTCACCGTGCCGGTGCTGGTCAGGTCATTGGCATCAGTAATGTCGTAGGTGAAGGTCTCGGTGTAGGTCGCCGAACCGGCCGCCGTCGTGGCGGGGGTATAGCTCACAGAGGCATTCGCCGCCGGGCCGCTAGCGCCTGGAGTTGCCGAACCACCCTGGCTGGGTGCGCTCGAAATCACGACCGTCACCGGGTTCGTCAGGCCGACGTCGTTGGCGCCCACGTTGATCGTGATCGCACCGCTGTTGCGGGTGGTGGAGGCGGTGTCGTCATTGGCGCCGAAGGCCAGTGTGTTCAGCGTGACCGTGGCGGTGTCCGACGTGGTGTTGTCGGAATTGAGCACGGTGTAGACGAAGCTGTCCGGCCCCGTGGCGTTCGAGTTCGCGGTGTAGAGGATCCGGATGGCCGACCGGTTGCCCGGCGAGCCAGTCACTACGGCGGTGCCCTTGGTGGGGTTCGTCGTAACAGTGACGGTGACCGGGTCCGTGAAGTTCACGTCGTTAGCCAGCACATCGAGCGTAATCTCGACGTCCTGTGGCGCGTTGAAGGGGCCATCGTCGACGGCATCGGGCGCCGCCGTGAACGTCAGGTAGTTGCTGCTCGGCAGGTTCTGGGCGATGCCATTCGAGATGACCAGCTGCCCGCCGGTGGCGGTATTGTCCGTCACGACGGTGAAGAGGTCGAAGGCGCCATCGACGGCTTCGCACGGGCCCGTGGCCCCGGCGCTTACCAGGCCACGAACGTTGCCCGTGCTGCTGTCATCGCCGCCCACCGTGCGCTGCACGCAGTTGGCATTGCCACCCACGTTGTAGAGGGCGGAACTCTCGTTGTTGAAGTCGTTTCCCGTGGAGGTGTTCAGGCAGCCGTTCGCGCCTACCGATGACAGGAAGGTGCCCTCGACGCACTGGTAGCTGGCGGCGGTGGCCGTCCCACCCACGCCGGTGGTGATCACCAGGTTGGTGACCTTGTCACTGATCACCGGCGAGCCGTTGGCGTTGCTGGACACAAAGGACGTGGTCTGGAACGTACCGGTCATGGAGAGGACGCCGGTCACGGGATTCCAGTCCCACACGGCATTGGAGGGCGTGGCGTTTGCCAGCGTCCAGGCATTGGTCGTGCTGAGGCAGGGGTTGGTAGCGCCGGTCGGGCTGCAGGCCTTCCACTTCAGCGTGCTCAGCGTGCCGCCGCTGCTGATCTGGTTTTGGGCGTCCAGGCGCACGCTTACAGCGCTCGCGGGGCCCGACAGGGCGAGCAGTGCCAGCGCGATGACAGTGAATGTTGCTTTTCTCACGAGATTACCCTCAACGAATTTGGAACGTTGGAAACATCCAACCGGCATGCCACTAGAAGGAGAATTCGACGCCGAGATTGACGGCCGACAGGTCGCCCACGCTGGCATCGAAGCGCTCGTACTCGAGACGGAAGCCCAGGAGCTCGCTCAGGCGGAAGATCACGCCCGCGCCGCCGACCAGCCCGCGCTCGGAGGAATTCGAATTGGTGCTCCCGTTGACCACGAGCTCGTCGCTGAAGTCGTAGATGCCGGCCTTCACGTAGGCATCGAAGTCATCGAACGTGGTCGGGATGTAGAGCAACGCCTGCCCGGAGAACCCGCTGAAACTCAGTTCCAGCTTGCCCGGGGGAGCGAACGCGTCGCTACTTGAGCGGTCCTCATAGTTGCCGGAGAAGTGGTACGCACCCTCCAGCCCGAACCACTGGTTGAACCGGTACTGGCCGTAGGCCTTGTAGCCGATTGTGTTGTCGGAAATGAACTTGTTGCCAAGCTCGGCAGCCGGCACGTCGCTGCCGCTGAATTGGCCGAAACTGGCCGCGACTCCGGCGCGCCAGCCCGGCACGGCGTCATCCGCCTGGGCGGCCCAGCTGACCAGGGCCAGCAATCCCAACACTGCCATACGTTTCATTACGAGAGTCTCCTCAAAGTGTTGAACCCGGGAACTGGAACCGCAGTGATTGCCCGGGATGTTGTCGGCGCAGCGTTGTTGTTTGCTGTTGCTGTCGCACGCTTCAATCGGCGGCCCGGGTCTAGTGCCCGCCCCCACAGCCGATATAGCAATGGAAACTTAACTAATAACCTGCGAATTAACAAGAGTACTTTCCGACGCTCCGACGCTCCGGCGATAGTCCCGGACCAGCGCGTCCAGCACGTGCGGTGCCGAGAAAAGGGCCGCCAGCTGGCCATCCTGGTCCACGAGCAGGATGGCCGTGCCGTGCTCCATGAGATAGTCCCTGTTGTTTGGGACTTTCCAGAACAGCATCCCCAGCCCTGCGGCAAAATCACGCAGGGCCTCGGGCGTGCCCGTGAACCCCCTGAACTCCGGGTCGAAACTCGCCAGGTAGGACTTCAGTACCGCGGGGCTGTCGCGTTCGGGATCCACGCTGACCAGCAGGACGGACGGAAGCTGCGCCGGCGGCAGGGTGCCCGCCAGTTCGCGTTTAAGCTGGGCGAGCAGGGCGAGGGTGGCAGGGCAGGCCTCCGGGCAATGGGTGAAGCCGAAGTAGACCAGGGTCCAGTGACCCTTGAAGGACTCCGGGCCGGCAGCGGCACCGTTCTGGTCGACGAGGGCGAAGGCGGGGAGAGGCCGCGCTGGCGACAGGAGGGTGCCGGATTCGAGCGTGCCCGGTGCCGCATCCCGTGGAGAGCCGGCAACGAAGTACTTCCCCATGGCAATGGCAGCCAGCACAGCGGCGAGGAGGAGCAGGATTTTGAAGCGGCGAGGTGACAAGGTCGGCTCCTTTCCGGGTCCATCTTAGCTCGCGCTATGCTTCGTCGTATCCGGCACGCCCAGTCCTCCGAAAGCACCGCATGAAGTACCCGAAGCTGACGATCTTCCTCGGCATCCTGGTCGTCCTCGTAGCCTGGCTGCTGTTCTCCGGCATCGAGGGGGAGCGCCCGAACGCCGGCTTGGCGCCGGCCGCGACGACGCCCGGCAACGGCGCCGTCCTGGTCATCGGCGGCACGCGGGCCACTGGGCTCGAGGTCGTGCGGCTGCTCAGGAAGCGGGGTGACGACGTGACGGTGCTGGTCCGGCCCGCGTCGGACGCGAGCGCAGCAGAGGCCCTCGGTGCCGGGATTGTCAGGGGCGATGCCATGAACGCGCCGGACCTGGTGGCGGCCCTCACCGGCGGCCCCTTTCGTGCGGTCGTCTCCACGCTCGGTGCCACCAGCGTCGACGGTCCCCGTCCGGATTTCGACGGTAACCGGAACGCCGTGGATGCGGCCCGCCTTGCCGGCGTGAAGCGCTTCGTGCTGGTCACGATGATCGGAGCCGGTGATTCGCTGCAGGCGGCGCCCGCCGTCGCCCGCTACTTCCTGCGCAAGGTGATCCCCGAGAAGAACAAGGCCGAGGACTACCTGAGGACCAGCGGCCTCGACTACACGATCATCCGGCCCGGCGGGCTATTGCCCAAGGAAGCGCAGGGCAAGGCCTACCTGACGGAGGACACCGGGTCCATGAGCTGGATCCGCCGGGCGGACCTGGCCGCCCTCGTTGTGCAGGCGCTCGATGACCCCCGGGCGATCGGCAAGGTCTACCACGCCTTCGACCCGGACCGGACCCGGTTCTGGTCGATCCCCACGAACTGACGCCCAGGGCGGTGGCAGTTCCCCGGACCAACCGGTCACTGCCCGGCTACCCGCTGCTGCTGCCGCTGTGGGAGTTCGCCTGCCGCCGCGCGCTCCGGCGCTTCCGGCGACAGCTGGCGGACGGGCCGGCAATCAACGAGCACACGCTGCGCGGCATGCTGCGCAGCGCCGCCGCCAGCGAGATCGGCCGGCGACACGACTTCGCCGGTCTTGCCCGGTCACCCGACGTGATGGCGGCCTATGCACGGGCGCTGCCCGTGGCGGACTACGCCGCGTTTGAGAAGGACTTCGGGCGCATTGCGAACGGAGCCACGGACATCCTGTTCCCGGGCGCCCCGCGGATGTTCGTCAGCACTTCCGGCACCACGGGCGACCCCAAGCTGTTCCCGGTCACGCGCCGCCAGCAGAACGCGGCGCTCTCCTTCATTGCCTTGCTGACCCCGGCCGCCCGGGATGCCTGCGTGCCCGGCCTCGGTTTCCGCCGGCCCACCGCGACCCTGATGGTGGCCAGCCGCACGGGTCGCCAGACGCCGGCCGGCATCCCGGTGGGCAACCCGAGCGGCGCCGGCATCCGCCGGATCCTGGCCCTGGCGCCGCCGTTCTGGGTTTTTCCCGCGGAAGTGCTGACCGTGCAGGACTACCCGACGGCCCTGTACCTGCACGCGCTCTTTGCGCTGCGTGCCGCGGACCTGGGCTGCATCGAGGCGATCTACTGCAGCCACATCGTGAGCTGGATGGGGCTCATCGAGCGGCGCGGTGCCGACCTGGTGCGGGACATCCGGACGGGTGGCCTGGCCGCCGACCTCGCGCTGCCCGCTGAAACCCGTGCGACTCTTACCACGCTGCTGCCGCCGGATCCCGCGCGGGCGCTGGCTGTCGAGCAGGAGTTGGCCCAGGACCCGGCCGGGCGCATGACGCGCCTGTGGCCGGAGCTCCGGGTGCTGAGTTCGGTAGTCAGCGGCGCGTTCGCGGTCAGCGTGCCGCGGCTTCGCACGCTGGCCGGACCCGGGCCCGCCCTGTACACGACCTGCTTCGGCGCCACCGAGGGCATGGTGGGCATCAACCAGTGGGGCGATGCGCCGGAGCATTACGCACTCGCGCTCGGCGCCCTCTACTTCGAGTTCCTCCCCGTCAGCGAGCTGGACGCGCCGGCGCCCCGCGCGGTGGGCATTGGCGATCTCGAGCGCGGCCAGTCTTACGAAGTGGTGATCACGAACCACGCGGGGCTGTACCGCTATCGCCTGGGCGACGTGGTGCGCATCGTGGATTTCGCCGGCAGCACGCCGGTGTTCGAGTTCGACTACCGGCGCGGCAACGTGCTGGACCTGGTGGGCGAGAAGACCACCGAGCAGCACCTGCGATCCGCGTTCGCGCGACTGGCTCGCGAGCAGCTGGGCGGCGAGTCCGTGCTGACCGACTTCACCGTCTGGCCTGACATCGGCAGCGTGCCCTACCGCTACGTCGCTTACGCGGAACTGGCCGGAGGAAGCCCGGCGCCCGATATGCCCACGCTCGCTCGCCGGCTGGATGAACTGCTGGCGGATGAGAACCTCGCCTACGCCACCCTTGGCCGCAGCAACGGCCGGCTCGATCCCGTGGAGCTGCGGCTTGTCCGGCCGGGCACCTTCGAGCGACTGCTGAGCCTGCAGCGGGACGCGGCGGAGGGCCTGAATGCCAACCAGGTGAAGGTGCCGAAGCTGCTGCGCAATGCGGACCACTGCGCGCTACTGCAGCTGGGCGTCCTGCCGTCGGCCTAGGCAGCTCGCGCAATTTCCCAATCTTGCGGTGAGTAGCATCCCGGCCCCTGCCGCCGGCGACGCGGCCGAACTCTTCGTCGTTACTAGCGATTTGACAAAAGCCAGAAAAATCCGGCGGGCGAAGCTTGCGCACGACAGACGCCTCGTTTAATTTTTCAGTCGCGCGGATCAAGTCGTGAAGCTTGATCCAGAACAAGAAAAATAAATCCCCGGGGGAGTTTCCAATGCCGACCAGGTTTCCGATTGCCCGCCTCGTGGTGGCAGGACTCGCGCTATTCGGTGGCGGTATTGCCAACGCCGCGTCCGTCTCCTACTACCTGAACCAAAGCAACACGGAGGGTTCCTGGCCGGACGGCGTCAACTACCTGACGGTGAAGATTTCCGACAGCATCAGCAACCCCGGCGACATCGAGATCCTGGTGACGCCGCTGGCATCGCTCACTGTCTCCGCCGGAGCCAATTTCGGCATCCAGAATTTTGGTTTCAATTCGACCCAGACCCTCACCGCCGCGAACATCGTTGATCCCGCCGGCTGGTCAACGAATTCCGGAAATCTCGATGGCTTCGGTGCCTACCAGATCAGCGAAGACGGTACGGGCAGTAATCGCCAGAACCCGTTACTGCTCCGGATTACCGGCATCTCCGGCGACGTGGTCTCGGACTACGCGGTGGCCGGACCCGGTGGTGCCCAGGGCACGTATTTCTTTGCGGCCCACGTGGCCGGCATGACCGCGGTAAACGGGCAGACCAGCGCCTACTTCGGTGGCAACACTGTCGTGCCGGTGCCGGCCGCCCTGTGGCTGTTCGGTTCGGGCCTTGGCCTGCTCGGATTCGCGCGGCGCCGCGGCGCCTGAGCGGTCGCTGCTGACTGATGCGAAAAGGCCCCGCTTGCGGGGCCTTTAACTTTTATAGCCTGCCGGCCTTGGCCAGGCGCTCGATATCGGCCTTTTGCCACTCAGTGAATTCCCGCCGTTCCGGCACCCGCGCCACCCCGTCCTTCAGCAGGGCATTCGGCGCGTGGAACATCGTGTCCCGGTAGCTGGCTGCGTAGGCCTGGTAGGGCTGGCGCGAGAGCACGTTGGACAAGCCGGTTTTCCGCCGGCAGGCGCGTAGCGCACCCAGGTCGATCGTGGCGTAGGCCACCATGGACTCGCCGCCCGGGGCGGCCTCGGCCAGGATCTGGCCGTAGTAGTCCACGACCTTGGACATGCCCGTCGTGGACTCGGCGGGTATGGCGATGCCGGTCAGTGCCGCCGAATTGGCCGAAACCACGTAGGCGATGTTTTCCGCAGCCCGGGCCCGGCGGCCCAGCTCCTTGGGAGACACCGACGGGCTGCCGACCTCGCTGGACGGGTGCACGAATATCTCCGCCCCGCGCATGGCCGTCATCCGGGCAATCTCCGGGTACTGGATTTCCTCCGACGCAATAGCAGCAAGCCGGCCGATGGGCGTGTCGGCCACGGGGAATACGCCGTCCAGGCCGTAGATCTCCAGGTACCGGTCCCAGACGTCGTAGGGCGTCGGCGCCGACAGGGAAATCATCCGGCGGTAACGCAGCACCGTTTCCCGGCTCGGGGCGATGATGAAGCAGGTCTGGAAATACAGCTCCGGGAAGTGCGGGTCCACCTCGTAGGCGTTGCCGGCCAGGTAGACGTCGGTCCGGGCGGCGATGTCGGCCAGGGCCTGGTACTCCGGGCCGTCAATCGCCAGTGCGGCCTTGTCCCGCCACACGGGCACGGACTCGCCCAGGGGGAAGCCCGTCAGGAAATACTCGGGCAGCACCACCAGTCGGACATCGATGCCGCTGAACTGGCGGATGAAGCCCTTGCTGGCGGCCACCGAGGCCCCGACCCGGGCGAGGTTCTCGCTCATGCGCCGGCGGGCGGCGTCCCGGTCCGGGCAGTCGTTGACGCAGGCGGTGGCGAGCTGGAGGGCGAGGGCGGCGTAGCGCTCGGGCGGCGGGCTGTCGGGGGGTGCGGTGCTCATCTCGCCGCATTGTTTCACTTAACCACGGGCCCGCGTCAACAAGCGATTTGCCGCGACGAACTGCTATGTATAATCCCGACCCGCATGCAGCCAACCAACACGAAGAATCCCGACTACTTCCACAAGGTCGTGGATTGCCAGTGGGCATGCCCCGCCCATACGGACGTGCCCGGGTACATCCGGCTCATCGCCCAGGGCCAGTTCACCGAAGCCTTCCTGCTGAATCGCGAGTCGAACGTCTTCCCGGGCATCCTCGGGCGCGTCTGCGACCGGCCCTGCGAGCCGGCCTGCCGCCGGGGTCGCGTCGAGGACAAGCCCGTCGCCATCTGCCGCCTGAAGCGCGTGGCCGCCGATCTCGCCGACGACTACAGCGACCGGCTGCCCAAGGCGCCGGAGAAGACGAACGGCAAGCGCGTCGCCTGCATCGGTGCCGGTCCCGCCTCGCTGACCGTGGCCAACGACCTGCTGCCGCTCGGCTACGAGGTGGTGATCTTCGAGGCCCAGCAGGTGCCCGGCGGCCTGATGCGCTCGAACATCCCGTCCTTCCGCCTGCCGGCGGAGGTGCTCGACCGGGAGATCGACGACATCGTCGGCATGGGCGCCCAGCTCAAGCTCAATCACCGCATCCAGAGCATGCAGCAGCTGCTCGCCGAGGGCTTTGACGCCGTCTTCGTCGGCACCGGCGCGCCGAAAGGCAAGGAACTGAAGCTGCCGGGCCGTTACGACGACGCGGCGCGCGTGCACATCGGCATCGACTGGCTCGAATCGGTGGCCTTCGAGCACATCAAGTCGATCGGCGAGAAGGTGTTGATCATCGGCGTCGGCAACACCGCTATGGATTGCTGCCGGACCTCGCTGCGCCTCGGCGCGAAGAGCGTCAAGGTGATGGCCCGCAAGCCCCGCCAGTTCTTCAAGGCCTCGGCCTGGGAGCTGGACGACGCCGAGGAAGAGAACGTCGAGATCGTCATCAACCGCTCACCCAAGGCTTTCGTCACCGAGGGCGGCAAGCTGCGCGGCATGCTGTTCGAGATCATGGAGTACGACCTCGACGCGCGGGGACGAATCACCGCCGAGCGTATCCTGGGCGAGGAGATCCTGCCGGCCGACGACATCGTGCTTGCCATCGGCCAGGAGAACGCCTTCCCCTGGGTCGAGCGGGACCTCGGCATCGAGTTCGACAAGTGGGACGTGCCGAAGGTCGACGAGAAGACTTTCGAGTCCACGCTGCCTGGCGTGTTTTTCGGCGGAGACTCCGCCTTTGGCCCGAAGAACATCATCTGGGCCGTGGAGCACGGCCACCAGGCCGCGATCTCGGTCCACAAGCATTGCCAGGGCGAGCCCGTCGCCGACCGCCTGCCCGATGGCATGAACCTCCACACGTCCAAGATGGGCATGCACGAGTGGGCCTACAGCAACAACTACGACAGTGCGGAGCGCCGCCTGATGCCCCACGTGGGCCTCAAGGAGCGCTTCGAGAAGCTCAACATCGAGGTGGAACTCGGTTTCACCGCCGAGCAGGCGGTGAAAGAGGTTGAGCGCTGCCTCAATTGCGACGTGCAGACCGTGTTCACCGACAAGCTGTGCATCGAGTGCGATGCCTGCATCGACATCTGCCCCGTGGACTGCCTGACGATCACCCCGGTTGGCACCGAGGAAGAGTTGCGGGGCCGGCTGACCGCCCCGGCCCTGAACGTGACCCAGGACCTGTTTGTCTCGGGGCCACTGCCGCAGACGGCGCGCGTCATGGTGAAGGACGAGGACCTCTGCGTGCACTGCGGCCTGTGTGCGGAGCGCTGCCCGACAGCGGCCTGGGACATGCAGAAGTTCACGCTCCTGCGCCCAATGGCCAGCGACGAAGCCCGCGCGCCTTCGCCCGGCAAGCGCCAGTACGGCACCTGACCTCCCGCCCGCTGCTCCCTCCACTTCCCGCCAACCAGACGTCTGCACCGATGAGCATTCCGACCAAGCGCCCCCAGGACAACGACTTCACGCTGAAGATCGGCAACGTCAATGGCACGGGCTCCGCCAGCGCCAACTCGATGTTGATGAAGGCGCTGTTCCGCATGGGCATTCCCGTGTGTGGAAAGAATTACTTCCCATCCAACATCCAGGGCTTGCCCACCTGGTACGAGATCCGGGTGAGCGCCGAGGGGCACCTGGCCCGCTCCGGTCGCGTGGACCTCATGGTGGCGATGAACGCCGAGACCTATCGCAAGGATCACGCCGAGGTCGCGCCCGGCGGCTACCTGGTCTACGACTCCACCTGGCCTCGCAGCCAGCTGTTCAATCGCACCGATATCCAGGTCCTCGGCGTGCCGCTGTCCCGGATCTGCAACGAGAGCTTCGACAAGGCCCGTGCCCGCATCCTGATGAAGAACATCATGTATGTGGGCGTGCTGGCCGCCCTGCTGGACCTCGACATGAGCGTGATCAAGGCGTTGCTCAACGAGCAGTTCGCCGCCAAGGCGAGCCTGCTCGACGCCAACCAGAAGGCCATCGATCTCGGTTACGCCTACGCGAAGGAAAACTTCTCCTGCCCGCTGCCGTTCCGGGCCCGTAACCTGGACCAGACCCGCGATCACATCATGATCGACGGCAACACTACGGCGGCGCTCGGCTGCCTGTTTGCCGGCGCCACCGTGGGGGCCTGGTACCCGATCACGCCGTCCACGTCGCTGATGGACGCCTTCAAGCGCTTCTGCGAGAAGTACCGGAAGGACCCGGAAACGGGCAAGGCCAACTACTGCATCATCCAGGCCGAAGACGAGCTGGGCGCGATCGGCATGGTGCTGGGTGCCAGCTGGAACGGCGCCCGCTCCTTCACGCCCACCAGCGGCCCGGGCATCTCCCTGATGAACGAGTTCCTGGGCTACGGCTACTTCACCGAGATTCCCGCGGTGCTCTTCGACGTGCAGCGCTGCGGGCCCTCCACCGGCATGCCGACCCGTACCCAGCAGGCCGATATCCTGGCCTGCGCCTACGCCTCCCACGGCGACACGCGGCACGTGCTGCTGTTTCCTGCCAACCCGGAGGAGGCCTTCTACCACGCGGTCCAGGCCTTCGACCTGGCCGAGCGGCTGCAGACGCCGGTGATCGTGCTGACTGACCTCGACATCGGCATGAACGATTGGATGTGTCGGGACCTCAAGTGGGACGACAGCTACCAGCCGGATCGCGGCAAGGTGCTGACCGTCGAGCAGATCGAGGCCCTGCCCAAGTTCAACCGCTACCTGGATGTGGACGGGGACGGCATCGCTGCCCGCACCCTGCCGGGCATGCACCCGAAGGGCGCGTACTTCACCCGCGGCTCCGGGCACAACATGTACGGCGCCTACACCGAGGATGCCGCCGAGTACCAGGCCGTTGTCGATCGCCTGCGCCGCAAGTTCGATACGGCGAAGCAACTGGTGCCGCCGGCGGAAGTCCACGTGGCCGACAAGTGCCGTAGCGGCTTTCTCACCGTCGGGTCCTGCGACAACGCGGTCAAGGAAGCGCGGGCGCTGCTCGCGGAGAGCGGCGTCCACCTGGACTACCTGCGGGTCAAGGCCTTCCCGTTCGGCAAGGAGGTCCAGGATTACCTGGACAGCCACGATCGCATCTACGTGGTTGAGCAGAACCGGGACGCGCAGCTGCGCAGCCTGCTGATGCTGGAAACCCGCGTGGACCCCAACAAGCTGGTGCCCGTGCTCCACTACGACGGTCTGCCGATCCTCGCGCAGTCCGTCGTGGACGGCGTCAGCCAGGATCTCGCCAGAGGGAAGGCCGCATGAGTTTCATAGCCAAGCCGAAGGTTGCCCATCCCAAGCTACCCCGCAACGAGCTGGGCATCACCGTCCGGGACTACGAGGGGGCTATGTCCACCCTCTGCGCGGGCTGCGGCCACGACTCGATCACCGGGGCGATCATGCAGGCGGCCTTCGAGCTGTCGATTCCGCCACACCGCATGGCCAAGCTGTCGGGCATCGGCTGTTCCTCGAAGACGCCGGCCTATTTCGCCAGTTCTTCCCACGGCTTCAACACCGTGCACGGGCGCATGCCGTCGGTGGCGACCGGCGCGAACGCCGCCAACCAGGACCTGCATTACATCGGCGTCTCCGGCGACGGCGACACCCTGTCCATCGGGCTCGGCCAGTTCCTGCACGCGGCGCGCCGCAACCTGAACATGCTGTACCTGATCGAGAACAATGGCGTTTACGGCCTCACGAAGGGCCAGTTCTCCGCCTCGGCCGACGTGGGCTCTAGGGCCAAGAAGGGCGAAACCAACCAGCAGCCGCCCATCGATCCGGCGCTGACGCTGCTGGCCACGGGTGCCACGTTCATCGCCCGCAGCTTCTCGGGTGACCGTGCACAGCTGGTGCCGCTGCTGAAGGCGGGCCTGACGCACCGGGGATTCGCCGTGATCGATGTGATCTCGCCCTGTGTGACTTTCAACGACCACGAGGGCTCGACCAAGAGCTACGAGTTCACCCGCAAGCACTCGATGACCGCGATCTACGCCGACTTTGTGCCGCCCGCGAAGGAGATCCGGGCGGAGTACGAGGCCGGCCAGGCGATGCCCGTGCTGATGCACGACGGCAGCCGCATCGTGCTGCGCAAGGCCGACGGCGCCTATGATCCCACCGACCGGGTCGCGGCCTTCGAGTTCATCCAGAACCACCAACGCGCCGGTGAAATCGTCACGGGCCTGCTTTATATCGACGAGACGAAGCCGGACATGCACGAGCTGGCCAACACGCCGCCCGGGCCCCTTGCGTCCCTGCCGTTCGCCAAGGTCTGTCCGGGCAGCAAGACGCTGGCTTCGCTGCAGGACCGCTTTCGCTAGAACGGCAACCCCGCGGGCGCCCCTGTGCTAGAACACCAGGGAAGTACGCAGAGGGAGATATGGTCATGCGCTTACGCCGGGTCCTCGTCCGCTCACACCGGGTCCTGCCCCCGATCCTCGCCTGCCTGATTGCCGCCTGCGCCGGTCCGTCCACGTCCAAGCTTGGCCCGGACGACCGGGAGACGCTCGCACGCACAGCGGAGGCCCACGCGCACGACACGCCCGTGGCCACGCCCGCTGCTACCACGCCGCCTGCTGCCGAGGTCAGCGGACGGAACATCAGCTACGGCGAACCGGACGGACTGCCGATGGCGGGCTACCTCGCGCGGCCGGCCCGGGCAAAGGGCCGCCTGCCGGGCCTGATCGTGATCCACGAGTGGTGGGGGCTGAACGACAACGTGCGCGACGAGGCGCGGCGCCTGGCCGCAGAGGGTTACGTGGTCCTCGCGGTGGACCTTTACGCGGGGCAGCTCGCCACGACGCCGCCCGCCGCGATGAAGCTCAGCCAGGCGCTTGCCGCGGACCCCGGGCCCGCCGAGGCCCGGCTGCGCGGGGCCTACGAGTACCTTCGCAGGGTCGAGAAGGCGCCGCGGATCGGCACGCTCGGCTGGTGCCTGGGTGGCCGCTGGTCGCTGCGCACGGCGCTGATCCTGCCGGACAAGATCGATGCCGCGGTCATCTACTACGGCACGCTGAAAGCCGACGAGGCCGAACTGGCCCGCCTGCAGATGCCGATCCTGGGACTCTTCGGCTCGAAGGACCGGGTGGTGCCGGCGCCCACGGTGACCGCGTTCGAGGCAACGATGCGGCGGCTCGGGAAGAACGTCGACATCCACATGTACGAAGGCGCCGACCACGCCTTCGCTAACCCGTCCGGTACCGCCTACGAACCCGCCGCGGCCGAAGACGCCTGGCGCCTGACCACGGCCTTCCTGCGAAAGAACCTCGTCCGGTGATCCGCAGGCTCGGCGCCGTCAGCTACAAGCTGGCCCGACGCATCGTTATCGGGGTGATTGGCGGGACGATGCTGCTGGGCGGGCTCATCATGCTGATCACCCCGGGACCCGGGATCGCCGCCATCCTGCTCGGGCTCGCGATACTGGCCGTCGAGTTTGCCTGGGCGCGGCTGTGGCTCGCCAGGGCGCGGCAGAGCGTGACGCCGGAGGGCCGTGAGGCCCTGCGCAACCGCTACGTCTCGTTGCGCGACCGCTGGTTCGGCAGCCGGAAAGGGTCCTGAGTTGCTCAGTGCAGGACCCGGGACAGTTTGCGCCGGGACTCCTCGACCAGCGTGTCCACTGGCCCGAGGGCCTCGAACAGTCGCAGCAGGGCGAGGCGGCCCGCGTCATCCCGATACGCCCGGCTCCTTGTGATTAGGGTCAGGAACGCGTCGATGGCCCGGGCGTTGGCGCCCTGCGTGGCGGCCGTCAGGCCTTCCCGGTAGAGCGCGTCCAGGTCCGCGGTGCCGCTGCCGATCGCCGCGAGTTCGTCAGCAAAGAACAGCCGGGTACGGAGTGCTCGCACCGGGTCGGAATCTGTGCGGTCGGCAGGCACGGCGTCCAGGTGCTGGCGCGCCGCTGCGCTGTCGCCCCTGGTCAGCGCCTGTTCGGCCAGCGACTCCGGCGAATCTCCGGCGGGCGCCGTCGCGGGCGCGACCGCGGCCGCGAGGAAGGGCCGCACCCAGTCGAGGATGGTCTTCTCGGGCTGCACGCCCACGAACTGGCTGGCGGGTTTCCCGTCCCGGAACAGGATTACCGTGGGAATGCTGCGGATCTGGTACTGGCTGGCCAGCTGTTGTTCGGCGTCGGTGTCGACCTTGCGGACACTGGCCTGGCCCGCGAGGGCGCCGGCCACCGCTTCCAGGATCGGGGCGAGCGACTTGCAAGGCCCGCACCAGCTGGCCCAGAAGTCGACCACGACCGGCATCTGGCGCGAGGCCTCAATAACGTCCAGGTTGAACGTGGCGAGCCCGGTGGGAAGGACGGTGTTGGCCATGGGCACTAATGTGGTTGCGGGGGAGGGGGCTTTCAAGCCCGGAAAAAAAGAAGGAACCCGGGAGGCGACGCGGATCGCGTCTGCCCCCGGGTTCCTTCGCACAGGGCCCATGGGGGAGGCTGGGTCCTGCCGTGCGTCAAGGCTTTCCGGGGGGAGCGGAGGCCGAGGCCCGCGTGGGGGAATCGCGATACCCGGCGAAGCACTTGATGGCTTGGGCCATTGCAGGAGTCGTGCCAGATCGTACGTGTATATGGATCAACAACTTAACAGCACTCGGCCTCACGGAATTCCGGTAGTCACGAAAAATCGTTGGTGTACTTCACGGATTTCCGTGTACCTTTAAGCGCGTGGACGCCCCGGACAATTACTTTTCCCTCCTGCGGCGGGTCCCGGTCCTCGCGGTCCTGCTGGACCGGGACGGTTGTTTCATCGAGGTCAGCGACACCTGGGCCGCTCTCACCGGCTACAGCCGGGAGGCCCTGCGGGGCCGCAGCCCGGAGGATGTGGCGACGCCGGAGAGCGCCCGGCGCATCCGGGAGGAGCACCGGCCCCTGTTCCGCCGCAGCGGCCGCCTCGACAACGTTCCCGTGGAGTTCGTGACCGCGGGTGGCGCCACGCTGGAACTCCTGGTCACCAGTACCGCCGAATACGACGACGCCGGCGTCTTTCTCCATTCCCTGTCGGTGTTCACGGAATTGTCGGACCGGGCGCGCCTTGAGCGGCGTTACCTCGATCTCTACCAGTCGACCCCCACCATGCTGCACACAATTGACCCGGAGGGCCGGCTGATCGCGGTCAGTGACCACTGGCTCGAACGGCTCGGCTACACCCGGGACGAGGTGATGGGCCGCTCGATCCTGGATTTCATGACAGACGCGTCCCGCCAGCCGCTGGTCGGGCGCATCAGGGAAGTTATCAGCGAGGGCGACTTCCGCAACGTGCCCCGGCAGATGGTCACGAAAGGCGGGGAAGTGCGGGACGTGTTGCTGTCCTCCCGGACAGAGCGCGACAGCCGGCAGGCCGCGGTGCGCACGCTGGTGGCCAGCAAGGACGTCACGGAGCGGAATCGCGCCGAGGCCCGCCTGAAGGAGGCCTATGGGGAGATCGCGCGCCTGAAGGAAGAGCTCGAGCGCGAACGGGACTACCTGCGGGAGGAAGTGCGGGTCTCGATGAATCTCGGCCGGATCGTCGGCGGCAGCCCGGCGCTGGCGGCGATGCTTGCGCGCATCGAAGCCGTGGCGGGTACCCCGGCCAGCGTGCTGATCGTCGGCGAAACCGGTACCGGCAAGGAGCTGGTTGCCCACGCGATCCATGCCCGCAGCAGCCGTGCCGATGGACCCCTCGTCAAGGTCAACTGCGCATCGATTCCCGATGAACTCTTCGAGAGCGAGTTCTTCGGCCACGTCCGGGGCGCCTTCACCGGGGCCCACCGGGACCGGGTAGGCCGCTTCCAGCTGGCCGACGGTGGCACGATCTTCCTCGATGAGGTCGGCGAGATCCCGCTCACCCTCCAGGGCAAGCTGCTGCGGGTGTTGCAGGAGCGGGAGTTCGAGCGGGTCGGGGATGACGCCACCCGGGTTGTCGACGTCCGGGTCATTGCCGCCACCAACAAGGACCTGGAGAAGGCCGTCGAGGACGGAGAATTTCGCGAGGATCTCTACTACCGGCTCAGCGTCTTTCCCGTCATGGTGCCGCCGCTCCGCCGCCGGGGCGACGATGTCGTGCAGCTTGCCGTGCATTTCCTGGAGCAGGTCTGCCGCGAGTTTGGCCGGCCCTGCCCGCAGCTCACGCAATCCCAGGCCGATGCCCTGCGCCGCTATCCCTGGCCGGGGAATATCCGTGAGCTCAAGAACGTCATTGAACGTGCAGTGATACTGTCCGGCGGCGAGACCCTGCGCCTCGACCTGTCGCTGCCGGAGGCGCAACTTGCCGCGGCAGCACCGATCGCGGCCACGGCCGCGGCACCCGGCTCGCCGCCGGCCGCGGTCCGGCCTGTCCTCACTGAGACCCAGATGCGGGAGCAGCAGCGTTCCAACCTTGTGGCGGCCCTGGAAGTGGCCAACTGGCGCATCGCCGGCAAGGGCGGCGCCGCGGAACTCCTGGGCATCCGTCCCTCGACGCTTACGGACCGGATGAAGAGCCTGCGAGTCGTCCGGCCGGCGAGGGCGTGAATGATGGCCCTGACGGACAGAGCTGGTTGCGGCACAATCACCTTCGTCGCGGGGGTGGGCTCCGCGGCCGCACCCGGGAATCCTTCTTGCGCATGATCCGCACGGCATTGACTCGCCGCGTTGTGGCCGGCGTCCTGCTGTTCCTGCAGGGCCTCGTTGCCTCCGCCGAGCCACAATCTGGGCTGCCGGCGCTCGTCAACCGGATTCTGGTCCAGCGCCAGCTGCCCGAGAGTTCCCTCAGCGTCTTCGTGCAGGAGGCCGGCGCCCGGGAGCCCCTGCTGCTCTTCAATGCCGATGTGCCGCGCAATCCCGCCTCCGTCATCAAGCTGGTCACCACGTTTGCCGCCCTGGAGGCCCTGGGGCCCACCTACCAGTGGCGTACCGAGGCCTTCGTCGATGGCCGGCTTGACGGGGGGACTCTGAAGGGAGACCTGCTGCTCAAGGGCTATGGCGATCCCTACCTGATCACCGAGCGCCTCTGGCTCCTGCAGCGGGATCTCCGCAACCGGGGCCTGCGCGTCGTCGATGGCGACGTCGTGCTCGACAACACCTGGTTTGCCCGGGAGGAGCTCGACCCGGGGGCCTTCGATGGCCAGACCTACCGCGCCTACAACGCGCTTCCCGACGCGCTGCTGGTGAACTACCAGGCCGTCAATTTCATCTTCCGACCGGATGCGGCCCGGAGCAGGGTGGAGATCCTGGCCGACCCCGCACTGGCGAACGTCGAGATCCGTAACCAGATGCGCCTGTTCAAGGGCGGGTGCAATTCGAGCAAGAGCGGCATCAGCATGGTGGTGGGCGACGCGGCCACGCGGCCCCGCCTCACGTTCTCCGGGGCGCTGGCCAGCGACTGCGCGGAGTACCAGCTGTTGCGCACCATCCTGGACGGTCCCTCTTTTACCTATGGCGCCTTCAAGGCGCTGTGGGAGGAACAGGGCGGTCGCGTGACCGGCACCGCGCGCCAGGGCCAGGTGCCGGCAGGCAAGACGCCCTTCGTTACGTTCCGCTCGCCGCCCCTCGCTGAGGTGATCCGGTCCGTCAACAAGTTCAGCAACAACGTCATGACCCGGCAGATCTTCCTGACCCTCGGCGCGGAGAAGTTTGGCGCGCCCGGAACCCTGGAAAAGGGCGAGCGTGCGACCATCGCGGCCCTGGCCAGCCAGGGCCTCAATTTCCCGGAGCTGCGCATCGGCAACGGCGCCGGCCTCTCCCGCGAAACGCGCATCAGCGTCGCGAGCCTCGGCCGGATGCTGCTGGCCGCCCATGCCAGCCCCTTCCAGCCGGAGTTCGAGGCCTCGCTGTCCCTTTCGGGCCTGGACGGGACTACCCGCAAGCGCTTCAAGGACGACTCTTCCCGCGGCGACATGCACCTCAAGACCGGCACGCTCAACGGCGTGACGGCCATCGCGGGCTTCGTCCGCGCCGAGTCCGGCGCCAACTACGTCGTGGTGGCCATCTTCAACCAGTCCCGGGCCACCTCCGGCGGGGGCCAGGAAGCGCAGAACGCCCTCCTGCGCTGGGTTCATCAGCGCTAGAATCACCACTCAGGCCACCCTGGACAGAGAGCCACCATGAAGCTGATCACCGCCATCATCAAACCCTTCCGCCTCGACGACGTGCGCAATGCGCTCTCGGAAGTCGGCGTAAATGGCATGACCGTAACCGAGGTGAAAGGGTTCGGCCGCCAGCGCGGCCACACCGAGCTGTACCGGGGTGCCGAGTACGTCGTCGACTTCCTGCCCAAATCGAAGGTGGAAGTCGCCGTCAGCGACGACCTGGTCGAGAGGGTGATTGAAGCCATAACGAACGCGGCGCGCACCGGCAAGGTTGGCGACGGCAAGATCTTCGTCACCGACCTGCAGCAGTCGCTGCGGATACGCACCGGCGAGACTGGCGACAACGCTCTCTGATTGCGCCGTCTGGCACAGCAAAGCACGGCTTCCGGGGGGATGCCAGATGATCAATAGCGGGGATACCGCGTGGCTGCTCACCGCCACGGCGCTGGTGCTGTTCATGACACTGCCGGGCCTGGCACTGTTCTACGGCGGACTGGTCCGTAGCCGCAACGTGCTGTCGGTCCTCATGCAGTGCTTTGCCATCGCCGCCGTGGTCTCGATCATCTGGATACTCTTCGGCTACAGCCTGGCCTTTGGCGACGGCGGCGCGGCCCAGCAGTGGATCGGCGGTTTCGCCAAGTCCCTGTTCACCGGCGTGACGGCCGACGCGGTCACGGGCTCGGTGCCCGAGCCCGTGTTCGCGATGTTCCAGCTGACCTTCGCCATCATCACCCCCGCCCTCGTCGTGGGCGCTTTCGCCGAGCGGATGCGCTTTGGCGCCATGCTGCTGTTCTCGACACTGTGGCTGCTATTCGTCTACCTGCCTGTCGCCCACTGGGTCTGGGGTGGTGGCTGGCTGGCAGAAATGAAGTTCCTCGATTTCGCGGGCGGCTCCGTTGTCCATATCAATGCCGGTATCGGGGCGCTGGTCGCGGCGCTGGTCATCGGCAACCGTCGCGGCTTTCCCAGCCAGGCCATGACGCCCCACAACCTGCCCGCGACCGTCACGGGGGCCGGGATGCTGTGGGTGGGCTGGTTTGGTTTCAACGGGGGCAGCGCACTCGCCGCCAACGGTACCGCAGGCATGGCCATCCTGGTGACGCACACCGCGGCCGCCGCCGGCTGCGTGGCCTGGATGGCCCAGGAGTGGATCCGCTTCGGCAAGCCCAGCGTGCTCGGTCTCGTGACCGGCATGGTGGCCGGGCTCGGCACCATCACGCCGGCGTCAGGTTACGTGGGCCCGGCCGGGGCCCTTGTGATCGGCCTGCTCGCCGGCACCTTCTGCTTCTGGGCCACGCAGTTCGTCAAGCGCCGGCTGACCATCGACGACTCGCTGGACGTCTTTCCCGTGCACGGCGTCGGCGGCATCCTGGGTACGCTCCTCACCGGCGTGTTTGGCGCCGCCGCCTTCGGAGGCATCGGTCATCCGGACGGCAGATCCATCGCGACCCAGTTCGGCGTCCAGCTGATCGGCACGGTCGCGACAGTCGCGTGGTCGGGAGGCATGACCTGGCTGCTGCTGAAGCTGACCGGGAGCGTGCTCGAGCTGCGGGTGACGGCGGAGGAGGAGAACGAGGGCCTCGATCTCGTGCTGCACGAGGAGCGGGGCTACAACATCACGTCCTGACCGCCGCCCGCGTCCGCGACTTCCAGGCGCGGAACCCCAGCAGGACGGCTAGCACGGCGCAGTACGCCAGTGGCTCCCTCACGTCTTTCTTCACGAGCCAGTAGAAGTGCCAGCAGCCGAAGGCGGCGGCGACGTAGACCAGCTTGTGCAGGGTCAGCCAGCGGGCACCGAGCCGGCGCCGCCACCCGGCCGTGGAAGTTACCGCCAGTGGAACCAGCAGCAGGAAGGCCGTGAGGCCCACCGTGATGTAGGGCCGCTTCGTGATGTCCTCGATGATCACCGGCAAGTCGAGGGAGCGGTCCAGGAAGAAGTACGTGACGAAGTGGAGCGCGAGGTAGGCGAAGCTCCACAGCCCCAGGAGACGGCGGAACTGCACGGGCCAGGGCAGGCCCGTGATCCAGCGGAGTGGGGTCATCGCCAGCGTCAGAAGCAGCAGGCGCAGACCCCAAATGCCGAGCACGTCGCGGATCTCGAGCTGCGGGTTCGGCCCGAGGCGCAGCCCGCCCACTTCCGCGAGCTGCAGCAGGAGGACGGCCAGTGGCACTGCGCAGGCAAGGTGCGCCAGGGGCCGCCAGAACAACCGGATCTGGCGTTGGGTCGTCACGTGTCGTTCCGGTTCAGAAGTTCCTGACGAGATCCAGGCCCTGGTAGAGCGAGGCCACCTCGGCGCCGTAGCCGTTGAATGGCAGCGTGGGCTGGCGGCCGGCAAACAGGCTGCCGAATCCCGACGACACCCGGCGCTCGGACGCCTGGCTCCAGCGCGGGTGATCCACCTTCGGGTTCACATTGGCGTAGAAGCCGTATTCGTTGGGTCCCGACAGGTTCCAGGTCGTCGGCGGCCGCTTTTCAGTGAAGCTGATCCGGACAATCGACTTGATGCTCTTGAACCCGTACTTCCAGGGCACCATGAGGCGCAGCGGCGCGCCATTCTGGTTGGGGAGTTCCACGCCGTACACGCCCACCACCAGGAGGGTGAGGGGGTGCATGGCTTCGGCCATGGTCAGGCCCTCCACGTAGGGCCAGTCCAGGATCGGGTATTTCTGGCCCGGCATTTCGTCAGGGCGAACGACGGTTTCGAAGGCCACGTATTTTGCCCTTGACGTGGGCTTGTAGCGCTTCAGCACGTCGCCGAGGGGAATGCCCACCCAGGGCACCACCATCGACCAGGCCTCCACGCAGCGGAAGCGGTAGATGCGCTCCTCCAGGGTATGGGGCTTGATGATGGTGTCGTAGTCGAAGGAGCCGGTGACCTCGGCTTCGCCGTCGACCTTCACTTTCCAGGGCTGCGGGCGAAAGTCGCCCGATCTTGTGGCCGGGTCGGCCTTGTCGGTGCCGAACTCGTAGAAGTTGTTGTAGCCCGTGATCTCCTCGAACTTGTTGGGAGCGTCTTGTGTGCTGTAGGGGCTCTTGCGGATACCTGTGAGCCGCTTGTAACTGGCAGGAATCGGCTCGTCCGCCGCCAGCACGGGGGACAGCAGCGCACTCGCGCCCAGGAAGCCGGCGGACCGGAGCAAGGAACGTCGGCTCCGGAAGACCGCTTCTGGCGTGATTTCGGAGGGTCTGATGGCGGCGGGTTTCCTGATCAGCATGGGCAGTTCCTGCTCTGTCTGGTGGTGGTTGGACGCGAGTGCCCCCGCTTCCTTACAGCCGCGCACGGCGCGGCCGGCCGTTAGTCCGGCTTGCCCTTGTAGACGCCGTTCAGTTCCCAGTCGTAGTCCACGAAACGGACCTCGAAGCCGTCCCGCGCGAGAAGGTCCCTGGCCGCCGGGTCGCTGACGTACCGGGCCAGGAATTTCTGGGCCGAGCCCGCGGCGGCGCTGAAGTCCGCCTGGTACCAGTCGAAGATGCTGGACAGGAAGGCGATCTTCCGCTGCGTGTCAAAGCGATTGCGGGTCCCGTCGTTGGCGAAGGCTTGGGCCGCGGCCTCGAGCTGGGCCTCGAGTTCGCCGGGGCTGTAGGCATGACTCCCCAGGCGGGGGCAGGAGATGGACGCGCAGACGATCGCGAAATGCACCCGGGGCTCACCGAGGGGCAGGATCCTGCCGTGCTCCAGGCCTTCAAGCGTCGTCGCCTCGCCCAGCAGCTGGTAGGTGCGTCGCTTGAAGTAGTTGTAGCGTCCGAACATCGACGAGGGCGAGTACCCATCGAGAATTCCGCGGATGGCGAGCGCGTTGTAGGCATTGATCAGGAACGCGAGGCGGGTGTCCCGGTCGGCAAGGTCGTCCGGAGAGGCGGTCGCCAGCCCGGTCACGAAGCGGTCAAAGGCCGGATCGGCAACTATGCCGTCGTAGTCCACGAAGCCATTACGGACGTTCCGCAGCAGCACCTGCTCGAGATCGCCGCTGTCGGGCAGTGCGGCCATGGCGGACAGGCTGACCAGGCACAGCAGGAGAGTGCGAAGGGGTGTTCCGAGCATGCGGTATTCTAGGCTCACTCCCCATACTACGTTGCGAAAAGAGTATTGGATGCGCATACGCGGTCCGACCTGGCGCTCCCTGGCCATCCTGATGCTTGCCAGCCTGCTGGCCGCCTGTCATCCGGACGATGGTGCACGCGTGGTGACCATCGGTGGGACCACCACTCCCAATACCCCGGGCGAGGCCACCTGGCTGGATTTCCGCGACCGGGTGGAGGCGGCGTCCGCGGGCCACATCCGGTTCCGGCCGCTGATTTATGGCCAGCTGGGGTCGGAGGAGCAGCTGCTCTCCAGCCTGCGGCGTGGCCGGATCCAGTACGCGAACCTCTCGGCCCAGGCAGTGGCCACGCTGGTGCCCGAACTGTCGCTGCTCTACGCCCCGTACCTGTTCGCCGACTATGCCGAGGCAGACTACGTCTACGACCATTACCTGACCGGCATCTACCGGGACCTGCTGGCGGCGAAGGATCTCCACCTGATCACCTGGTACGAGATCGGCTTTCACCACGTCTACGCCAAGCAACCCATCATCCTGCCGGCCGATGCAGCCGGGCGCCGTTTCCGCGTTTCGACCTCGCTGAATGCCCGCCTGTTCGCCGAGGCGATTGGCGCCGACGTGATCCCGCTGGGCTTCGGCGAGATTGTGTCCTCACTGCAGACGGGGCTGATCACGGCGGGCGAGAACGCCGTCAGCCTCTACGCCCGGACGGGTATCGCCGGCGAAGCCCCGCACCTCACGCTGACCGCGCACAGTTTCGGCGTCTCGGTGATCGTGAGCCAGAAGCGCTGGTGGGATGCGTTGCCGGAGGCTGACCGCCGGCTGCTTTCGGATTCGTTTCCCGGCATCGAGGCGACGCGCCGGGCAATACGCCGGGAGACGGAGGCTGACCTCGCCCTCGGCGAGAAAATCGGCATCGTCGTCCACCCCCTGACTGACGAGCAGCGCGACCAGTGGCGGCAGGCCACGGCGCCCGTCACGGAGAAGCTGATCGAGGCGCTCGGTGGCCGCTCCCGGGAGATCTACGCGACGATCGAGCGCGCGAAGGCGGAGTACCGTGCCAGTCAACGGTAGGCGGCTGCGCGCCGCCGGGCTTGTGCTGGTGGTGCTCGGGCTCGCGCCCGGTTCCTGCGCCGCGCCGCCGCGAGGACCGGCGCTGAGCTGCATGCAGCAGACCGTCGACTCGCTCCCGCTCGCGGGCCTGTCGAACGACCGCCAGCATTGCCTGGCGAGCGGCACGATCCAGCGCCGCTGTGGCCGCCTGTCCGCCTGGGCGGCGGGCTACGGCAAGGAAGTCGCCGACCTGTTCGGCCCGGGGAATTTCCAGCAACGTGATCTCAAGGCCAACGCCGCGGGACGGGCCTGCGCAACCGCTCCTGGCGACGAGGGCGCCCTGGCAAACTGCTGCGCCGGCGCCGGTTTCTAGTTGCTGGCACTATGGCTGCATCAACTCGTCCACCCGAGGAGGCAAAGAACATGCTGTTTCGCAAGAAGTCCCTCGAGATCCCCACTGCCGACACGGCGCTGAAGGGGCGGTCCACCGCCATGCCGGTGCCCGAGCGGCACTTCGTCAACGGGAATTCGCTGAAGGGGCCGTTCCCGGCGCACCTGCGCCAGGCCGTGTTTGGCCTTGGCTGCTTGTGGGGCGCCGAACGGAAGTTCTGGCAGCTGCCCGGTGTCTGGTCCACCGCCGTGGGCTACGCGGCGGGGATCACCCCGAACCCGACCTATGAAGAGGTGTGCACCGGGCAGACGGGCCACAACGAAGTGGTGCTGGTGGTCTACGACCCGGGGCAGCTCACCTATGACCAGCTGCTGACGGTCTTCTGGGAGTCCCACGACCCGACCCAGGGCATGCGCCAGGGCAACGATGCCGGCACCCAGTACCGTTCAGGGATCTACTGGTTTGACGAGGAGCAGCGCGCTGCCGCGCTCCGCTCGAAGGCCCCGTTCGAAACCCGGCTGAAGGCCGCGGGTTACGGCGCCATCACCACGGAGATCGTCGAGGCGGGTGACTTCTACTATGCCGAGGACTATCACCAGCAGTACCTGGCAAAGAATCCTGCCGGCTACTGCGGGCTCGGTGGCACCGGCGTGAAGTGCTCCGCCTGAGGCCGGGGATGTGCGGCTACTTCGCCGTGACCTTATAGCTCGAAAGGGCGAAGTTCGCGCTGTCACCGCCGGGGCGGGTGAAGAAGGAGATGCCGGGCTGCCCGGTGGCGTACATGCTGTCCACGGTGGTCAGCATCAAGGTGCCGTTGATATACATGCGCAGGGTATCCCCGGTGATCGTGGCCTTGACCACATCACCGGTCTGCAACTGCCTGCCGTAGCCAAAGTCGCCTGTGCTGTTCAGGGCGGTGAAGTCACCCACACCGCCATCCCAGCGCATCTGCGCGACAGACCCGTCGTAAGCGAACAGGCACTCGTATCCCCTGGCGTTCTGGCTGTCGTCGGTGAAGCGCAGGAGTAGTTCGACCTCATGGGTCGTCCCGACCGCGAGAGCGGCTGAGCGGTAGATTACCGCCTCTGCTTCCTGGTCAGGGCCAAACCCGGCCAGCAGGGCGTAAGAGTCGTCGTAGCCGTCAGCGACGCCATTCGTGCCAAAGGCATTGCCGCCCGCCGTGCGCACGCTCGTAAAGCGGTTGTTGGCGCGCTTCCACGTGCCCCCTTCCGAAATCGGGCTCTCGGTCAGCGCGAAACTGGTGGAGTAGCTGCCCGTGGTGGCGCTGGAAGAGGCGCTGGAAGAGGCGCTGCCGGTGGTGTCGCTGCCAGTGGGAACGGTGGAGGAGTCGCTGGCTGTGGTTACCAGGCCCGAGGGCCCCGGCGCCTGGCCGAACAGCGCTCTCAGTAGGCTGACATCCTGGGAATTGACGATGCCGTTGTCGTTGAGGTCGCAGTCGGGGCACCGCGTTTTGCCGAGCGCCGCGCGCATGATTTCAGCATCGGGCCCGTCGACGATTCCGTTGTTGTCGAGGTCAGCGTCGCAGGCATTGCCAAATCCGTCAGCGTTGGTGTCGAGCTGGCCGGTATTGGGCACCTGGATGCAATTGTCCGCAGCGTCGATGATGCCGTCACCATCGCTGTCGGCGCTGCCCGCGTCGCTTACCGGCGCCGGAGCGGTGGTGATGGGGGCGGCCGTGGGTGCAGTGGTTGTGGTGGTGCGCGAGCGGCGCGCGGCCTGGGCTTCGGGCGGGATGAACAGCATCGCCGCGAGTGCGAGGACACACAGCGCAATGCCGGGCTGCATCGCGCCCGGCCGCCTGGCGACAGGCGCATGAGGACGCGGGAGAAGGGATTGACTGTTCATGGTGATTCTCGCTGCTGAAGGGCGGACCTGGCTGGAAGTACCCCGCCTGGAAATCGGGTGGACCGATTCAATGGATCAAGTATGGGGTTTGCGAGGACGTCACGCTGCTCGCAGTGGCAAAAGTGTGACTGCTGCCGCACAGTACTCCGGGCCGCTGAATATCATGTGAATCCTCCTGCCGGCCCCGGGCCGGCCCCAAAGGTGTGTCCGTGCTCCTCAAACGCCTCAAGATCGGGACTGCCAGCCTCGAGTCCGGCATGTACGTGGCGCAGCTCGACCGGCCCTGGCTGGAGACGCCGTTTCTCTTCAAGGGTTTCGAGATTCGCGACGACAAGGACCTGAAGCTGCTCAGGGACTTCTGCAAACATGTCTATGTGGATGCAACCCGTGGCTCCGTGTCCCGGGAGCGGGTGCTCGAAGCCCGGCGCCGGGAGACGCGCTACGCTGAAACACTGTCGTCGCCGGCGACCCGGCTGGAGCACGTCAGGCGGCCGAGCCTGCAGAGCCGCCTGTTTGACGCCGTTTCCCGGCTGGATCGCACGGGCACGCTGGCCGGCTTCTTCCAGACCCGCCAGTACAGGAACGCCGTCCCGACCCGGCTCGAGGCGCCCCGGGCCATGCTGGCTTGCGACACAGCGACGGCCGTCCTCAACAAGGCCCTTGAGGAGTTCCAGCAGGGGCGCGGACTCGATGTGCCGGGTCTCAAGGTCGCCGCCGGTCCGCTCATCGACAGCATTCTGCGGAACCAGGACGCGATGGCCTGGCTCGTGTGCCTGCGCAAGCGCGAAGTCAGCCGGCCACAGCGCGCCATAGGCAGCGCCGTGTGGGCCGTCATCCTGGGCCGGCACCTGGGCTTCGACCGTGCGGGGCTCGAGAACCTGGCGCTGGGCGGTATGTTGCTGGATCTCGGCCACGCGAAGCTTCCCCAGGAGACCTTGCTGAAGGAAGGTCCGCTGGACGACGTGGAGCGAGCCATCATCAACAAGCACGTGGCGCTTGGCCTGAAACTCATCCATGCCACGCCGGGACTGAACGCCGATGTGCTTGCCATGATCCAGAATCACCACGAGCGGCACGACGGATCGGGTTATCCCAAGCGGCTTGCCGGAGCAGATATCCCGGTGTTCGGCCGGATAGCCGGCCTCGTCGACACCTTCGATGCCATGACAACCAAGCGGCCCTACGCGCCGGCCAAGTCCGCCTATGACGCCGTCCGGGAACTGAACGGCCTTTCTGGAATTGCATTCCAGCAGGAGCTCGTCGAGCAGTTCGTGCAGGCCGTCGGCATGTTTCCGACAGGATCTCTCGTCGAGCTGAACACCGGCGAAGTGGCTCTGGTCATCGAGCAGAATCGTATACGGCGCCTGCGGCCGAAACTGATGCTGTTGCTGGACCCAGCGAAGGCTCCGGTCAGCCGCCACGCGCTGATGGACCTCAAGGCCAGGCCCGCGGGGGGTGGTGAGGAGGAGGCAAGATGGATCCTCCGTGGCCTGGAGCCCGGCGCCTTCGGCCTCGATCCCAGGGACTATTTCAGGTAATACTCGGCATTCCACATTCTTCCGGGACGCCGGCTCATGCCGCTTCCGCGCCTTCCATTTGTTTGCCGCCGCGCCGGCCTGGTGCTCGTCGCGGCTGTGCTGCTGAGCCAGGCCGCCTGCCGGCCAGTGCGCGAAAGTGCGCCGGCTGTACCGGAGGCTCCCCGTGTCAGCCGGGAGGCACCCGCAGGCTATGCCCGCTACACCGTTATCTCCGGCGAATCGGAGGTCCGTGCCCTGGTCTTCAGGGATGGCCCCATGGCGCGCTTCGGACACAACCATGTGATCCGCAGCCAGGGGCTGCGCGGGGATGTCTACCTGGGCACGACGGGCGAAGAGCCACATTTGCGCCTGGTGCTGCCGGCGGAGAGCTTCGCGGTGGATGACGCCGCTGCCCGGGCCGAGGAGGGCGCGGAGTTCCCGGGTGTTGTGCCGGACGACGCCATCGCCGGCACCCGCAGGAACATGCTGGGAGACGGCGTCCTGGATGCCGGCAACTTCCCGGAGATCCGGCTGACGAGCCGTCGCGTGACGGGCAAGGCCCCCGACTACCAGGTTACCGTCGCGGTCGAAGTGAAGGGACGTACCCACGACGTCGTGGTGCCGGTGCATGTAGAGCAGGCGCCTGGCCAACTGCGCGCCACGGGCCAGTTGACTGTCACCCACGCTGACCTGGGCTTGACGCCCTTCAGCGTGATGGGCGGCCTGCTCTCCGTCCGCAACGAGATCACGTTGCGCTTCCGGATCGTTGCGCGGCCGCTGCCATGAACGGCAGGGAAGCTAGCTCGCGAGTGACTACGGTTGCCAGTGAAGTCTGCGGAGTCAGGCTGTCCGCGAACAGCACGCGGCGAATATCCTCCGGCCGCAGCAGCCTTCGAATCCGTTCGAAGTGCTCCCGGGCCTCCGGGTAGGTTCGCGCCAGGTGCAGTAGCCATTGCTTGATGCGGCCGTGGCGATGGCGCTCCGGGAGTTCCCGGTCCACAGCCAGCCAGAAGTGCTCCAGCAGGGCGTGCACCTCGGGCCACGGCAGGCTGGTGTCGCGCTGCCCGCTGATCATCAGGGCGAGAGCCGGATTTGCCACCACTCCGCGTCCCACCATGAGGTCGTCGCAGCCGGAAACGGCCCGGCATCGGCGGGCATCCTCCACGCTCCAGATCTCGCCGTTGGCGACCACTGGTATGCGCACGTGCTCGCGGATGCGCGCGATCCACTCCCAGTAAGCGGGAGGCCGGTAGCCGTCCGCCCGGGTTCGCGCGTGCACGACCAGCTCGGCGACACCGCCATCGACCAGCGCGCCCGCGCAGTCCAGTGCAAACTCCGGCGTGTCATAGCCAAGACGCATCTTGGCGGTGACGGGTATGTCGCCAGGTAGCGCCGCACGCACGGTCCGGACGATGGTGCGCATCAGCGCCGGATCCCTTAGCAGGGCTGCCCCACCGCCGTGCCGGTTCACCAGTCGGGCCGGGCAGCCAAAGTTGATGTCGATGCCGAGCGCCCCGAGTGCCACCGCGTGAGCCGCGTTCTCCGCCATGCACACCGGGTCGGATCCAAGGATCTGCAGGCGCACGGGGACGCCCGACGGGGTCCGGCACCGGTTGCGCAGCTCTGGAACGACGCGATGGAAACGCTCTGCGGGCAGCAGCGAGTTCGTGATGCGAATGAACTCGGTAACGCAGGCATCGACACCGCCGCCGTCCGGGCGCGTTAGCGTGTCCCGGAGCATGTGGTCGAGGAGGCCCTCCATCGGGGCGAGCAGGATGCGCATGCTCAGGCCGGATCGAGCCAGTCCACCTGCGTGCCGGGTCCCGCCGGTACGCGAAAGCGTGCTGAGTCCAAAGTGCCCTCCGACTGCCGCGTGAAACTGTGCCGGCGGCAGGCGGCAGCAAAGCGCTGGGCGAGGAGGTTCGCGATGGGTCCGGACCCGCGCATGCGTCGGCCGAACTGCGCGTCATTGAGGGCCCCGCCGCGGACCTGGCGGATCAGGCTCAGCACCTTGGCGGCCTTCAGCGGGTACTGGGTGTGCAGCCACTCACTGAAGATCGGCTCCACCTCGTGGGGCAGGCGGAGCAGTACGTAGCCGGCGTGGCGCGCCCCTGCGTCGGCGGCGGCCTCGAGGATCTGTTCGAGTTCGTGATCGTTTAGTCCAGGAATCATGGGAGCGGCAAGTACGCCGCACGGTATGCCTGCCGCGCTGAGCCGGCGCAGCGTCTCCACCCGGCGCCGGGGGGCTGCCGCGCGTGGCTCCATGCGGCGCTTCAGCTCGTCATCGAAGGTGGTGATGCTGAGCAACACCGTCACCAGGTCCTGCGCTGCGAGTTCCTGCAGCAGGTCCAGGTCCCGTTCCACCAGTGCCGATTTGGTGATGATGCTGACCGGGTGCCGGAACTCGAGCAGCACCTCCAGTATCTGCCGCGAGATGCGGAGCTGCCGCTCGGCCGGCTGCCAGGCATCGGTGTTGGCGCCGAGGGTAATCGGCTGGCAGACATAGCCCGGTTTCGTGAGCTCGCGCCGGAGTACCGCCGCCGCATCCGGCTTGAAGAAGATCCGCTGCTCGAAATCCAGGCCCGGCGACAGGTCCAGGTAGGCGTGGGACGGCCGCGCATAGCAGTACACGCACCCGTGCTCGCAGCCCCGGTACGGGTTTACCGACTGCGAGAAGGGAATGTCCGGCGACTGGTTGCGCGAAATAATGCTGCGGATCTGCTCGGGCAGCAGCTGGGTGCCGGGCGCGGGCGGCAGCGCTTCATCGTCCTCGAAGGCTGGCAGCGTCGTGGTGCGGGCGAAGCGCCCCGCGGGTCGGCTGGCGACGCCGCGACCGCGAACCGGAGGCACCTGTAGTTTGTCCATCTGCGGAATCCTGGTCCGGCCGGCTGCGGACTGTACGCATGTACAGTAGCACGCAGGCACTTATACTTTCCCGGCCCCGCGCGGGGCCTCATGTGGAGTGACTGGTTTGTGAGTGGTCGTGGTGTGCGCGTTTTCCTGGTGTTGATAGTCGTCGCCGCCGGGCTGGCCCTGTTCTGGTTCCTCAACCGGCCGAAGCCCGTGGCCGTGGCGGTGGCCGAAGTCCAGCGCGGCGCGGTGCTGGCCACCGTCGCCAACACCCGGGCGGGCACCGTCGATGCCTGCAACCGGGCGCGGCTCTCGCCGCCGATGGGCGGCCAGATCGCCCGGCTGCCGTTCAAGGAAGGCGATCGGGTGGCGAAAGGCGACATCCTGCTCGAACTCTGGAACCAGGATCAGCGGGCCCAGGTGTCCCAGGCGGAACGGGACGCCGTGGCGGCCAGGAGCCGCAGCCGCCAGGCCTGTGTTACCGCGACCGTGGCCGAAAAGAATGCCGTGCGCATTCGCGAGCTGCGGAAGGACAATATCGTTTCCCAGGGCGATGCCGAGAAGGCCGTCGGCGAGGCGGATGCCCAGGCCGCGGGCTGCGACGCTGCCCGCGACCAGGAAAAGGTCAGCCAGGCGCGCATCGACGTTGCGAAGGCCGAGCTCGAGCGGACCATCCTGCGCGCGCCGTTTGCCGGCGTCGTGGCAGAGATCAATGGCGAGCTGGGTGAGTTCGTCACGCCATCGCCGGTCGGCATACCCACGCCCCCGACCATCGATCTCGTGGACGGCAGCTGCCTGTATATCTCGGCGCCCATCGACGAGGTGGACGCGCCAGCGGTGCGTGCCGGGATGCGGGCCTCCATATCCCTCGATGCATTCCCCGGGCGGCGCTTCCCGGGTTTCGTGCGCCGGGTGGCACCGTATGTACTGGACACGGAGAAGCAGGCGCGCACGGTCGAGGTCGAGGCGGAGATCGAGAACCCCGAGAAGTACAACCTGCTGCCCGGGTACAGTGCTGATGTCGAGGTGATCCTCGACAACCGGGAGAATGTCCTCCGTATCCCGTCCCAGGCCATCCTGGAGGGCAAGCGGGTGCTCGTGCTGAACACGTCTACTGGGCGGCTCGAGGCGCGGGTCATCGAGCGTGGCGTGGCGAACTGGGAATACACGGAGATCCGCACCGGCCTAAAGGAAGGTGATCTCGTGGTGACGTCCGTGGACCGGGAAGGCGTGGCCGATGGCGCTGCCGCAGTCCGCGAGTGAGGCGGCGGCGCAGCCGCTGATCCGCCTCGAGGAACTCACCCGCACCTTCCAGGTGGGGGACCAGCTGGTGCGCGCCCTGGACGGCGTGAACCTGCACATTGGCGCCGGCGAGTACATCTCGCTCATGGGGCCGTCGGGCTCGGGAAAGTCCACGCTCCTGAATATCCTCGGCCTCCTGGACCGGCCGACCGCGGGCGAGTACTGGCTGGCTGACGAGCGGACCTCCACGCTCGGCGATGACCGCCTCGCCGACACCCGCCAGCGGGAAATCGGCTTCGTCTTCCAGTTCTTCCACCTGATCGCGCGCCTGAGCGCCCTGGAGAACGTGGAGCTGCCGATGATGCTGGCCGGCGTCAGCGCCGCCGAGCGCCGCGAGCGGGCCGGCGCGGCTCTCGACGGCATGGGCCTGACGACGCGCCGGGACCACCGGCCCAACCAGCTGTCCGGCGGCGAGCGACAGCGCGTGGCCATCGCCCGCGCGGTCGTGATGCGGCCCCGGATCCTGTTGGCGGACGAGCCCACCGGCAACCTGGACAGTGTCTCCGGCGGTGAAGTGGTGAAGATTGTCGAGAGTCTCCACGAGCAGGGCCTGACACTCGTCCTCGTGACGCACGATCCGTCGATCGGCCAGCGTGCTCATCGCCGCCTGGTCATGAAGGATGGCCGGGTTGCCCAGGACTCGCGCCAGTGAGGATAGTCGACAGCAACCGGGTGGCCCTGGGCGCCTTGTTCCGCTCCCCGCTGCGCACCGCGATGATGCTGCTCGCCACCGCCATCGGCGTGGCTTCGGTCGTCACCCTCACCGCACTGGGGGAGGCGGCCCGTCTCTACGTGACCGGACAGTTCCAGTCCCTCGGCACGCACTTGCTGATCGTGTTGCCCGGCCGCACTGAGACCACGGGGGCAGGCCCGTCGATGCTCGCCGGGGCGACACCCCGGGACCTGACCCTTGGCGATGCCCGCGCCCTTGAGCGCAGCGCAACCATCGAGAGGCTGGCGCCAGTAATCGTCGGCGAGGGGACGGCTTCGTCCGGAGCGCTCGAACGTGACGTGACAATCATGGGGACCACGGCTGCCTTTGGCGAGATCCGGGGCTGGAAAGTGGCGACGGGTGAATTCCTCCCCACCGGCGACATGGACCGGGAAGCGGCTGTCTGCGTCGTGGGCAGCACGGTCGGGCGCGAGCTGTTCCGGGACGAACCACCGTTAGGCCGCTGGCTGCGCATCGGTGACCGCCGCTGCCGGGTCATCGGCGTGCTGGCTCCCCAGGGGGTGTCGGTGATGGTCGACGCGGACCAGCTGGTGCTGGTGCCGGTCGCCCTTGCCCAGAGCCTGTTCAACGCGCCAGGCCTGTTCCGGATCATCATCCAGGCCCGCAGCCGCGACGTGATGCCGGCAGCGAAACGCTTTGTCATCGACACGCTCAAGGCGCGGCACCGGGGCGACGAGGACGTGACGGTGATTACCCAGGACGCGGTGCTGAAAACCTTCGATGGCATCCTCGGCACACTCACCCGTGCCCTCGGTGGTATCGCCGCCGTCAGCCTGATGGTGGCCGGCGTCCTGATAATGAACGTCATGCTCGTTGCCGTCAGTCAGCGAACCCAGGAAATCGGTCTGCTGAAGGCGCTGGGCGCCCGTCGGGGCCAGATCCTGGGCCTCTTTCTTACGGAAGCGCTGTATCTCGCGTTTCTTGGCGCACTGGTTGGCGTTGTCGCGGGTTATGGCATCACGCTGGTCCTCAGCCAGGTCTACCCGCAGTTCGACTTCCGGCCGCCGCTCTGGGCGGTGGGCGGCTCGGTGGCGCTCGCCATGGCTTGTGGAGTGCTGTTCGGAATCCTGCCGGCCCGGCGCGCCGCCCGGCTGGACCCCGTGGCGGCCCTGGCCCGCCGATGAACCTCCCTGAGCTCCTGCGCTTTACCGCCACGTCAGCCGCCTCGCACCGGCTGCGCAGCGGCCTCACGGCGCTCGGCATCGCGATTGGCGTGGCGGCCGTCGTACTGCTGACTTCCATCGGGGAGGGTCTGCGGGGCTACATGGTCAGCCAGTTCACCCAGTTCGGCACCAACCTGATTGGCATCAACGCCGGCAGGGTGCAGACGCTCGGGCTGCCGACCGGGGCCCTGAACTCGGTGCGCCCCTTAAGCCTGCAGGATGCGCTGGCGCTGAGGAGGCTGCCCTACGTCCGTTCGATCCTGCCGCAGGTACAGGGCTCCGCATCGGTCGAGGGTGGAGGCCGCGAGCGGATGACCATGGTGAGCGGCACCGGCGACGAGATGCCTTCGGCCCTGTCGTTCAAGGTGTCCCTCGGCGAGTTCCTCCCCGCGGACGATCCGACGACGCCCCGGGCCTTCGCGGTCCTAGGCAGCAAGCTGCGCTCGGAGCTGTTCGGCGTTGCCAATCCTCTGGGCGAGCGCATTCGCGTCGGTGGCCAGCGGTACACCGTCATCGGGGTCATGGAGTCCAAGGGGACGCTGTTCGGCTTCGACCTGGACGACGCCGTGTACATCCCGGTCGCCAAGAGCCTCGAGCTGTTCAACCGGGAGGGGCTCTTCGAGATCGACGTGCTCTACGAGGAGGGCGCGCCCGTCGATGAGGTCGTGCAGAGCGTGCGCCGCGCGTTGATAGCCCGGCACGGCGGGGAGGATTTCACGATCACGACCCAGCAGCAGATGCTGGACGTTCTCGGGTCCGTGCTTGGCGTCGTGACCTTCGCGGTGGGCGCCCTGGGTGGCATCTCGCTGCTCGTTGGCGGCGTCGGCATCTTTACCATCATGACGATCGCCGTCCGCGAGCGGACGGCCGAAATCGGGCTCCTGCAGGCGATCGGCGCGCGGCGCCGGCAAATTCGGGACATCTTCCTCGGCGAGTCCCTGATACTCGCGGGCCTTGGCGGCGTGGCGGGCATCCTGATCGGCTTTGCGATCATCGGCATCCTGGGAATCGCTGTTCCCGCGCTCCCCGTCCGCCCGGCCTGGCTCTACATCGGGCTCTCGGTAGTCGTCGCCCTGCTGATCGGCCTGATAGCCGGCGTTCTGCCCGCCGTGCGGGCCTCGCGCCTCGACCCGATCGAGTCACTCCGCGCGGATTGATGGCGCTGAAGGGCCGGGGAAAGTGCGCAATCCACACACCGGGATGGCGGTCGTCGAGGCCAATTACAGCGCCCTTCCGGCATGGCAAACCACCAGGATCCCCGGCTTCGGCCCCGGCATCCTGGCTGAGGTCGCGGGTAGCCCGCTGTGGTTTGCATCGACCGACGTCGAGCTCGCGCCGGTGCCGGCATCCCTGCTCTGCCTGCTCGCGCCCTGGTGCGCACTGGAAGGCCGCACTCTCACGGTCCCCGCGAACTCGGTGCCGGCAGATCTTGCCGACAACATCCGGTCCGCGACCGCGCTGATGGCCTCCTGGTGGCGCCACGATCCGCTGCGTATGGAGGTCCTCCCCTCGGCCTCGCCGGGCCCTGGGCCGCTGCACCCGGCGTCAAGCGGCACTGCCCTGTTCTTCAGTGGCGGCATCGACTCCTTTCACTCGCTCGTCAGCAACCCGGAGGTTGGCCTGCTGGTCTTCATCGCCGGCTTCGATATTCGCCTCCACAACCGGAGCACCTGGGAGGCTTTGGTGCATTCCTGGCGGGAACTTGCCGCCGAGCGGGGCCTTCGGTTCATTGCGATCGCGACCAACGTTCGCGAGCACCCGGTGCTCGGCCAGATGCGCTGGGCGCGCTATCACGGGGCCGTCCTCGCTTCGGTCGCGCACCTGCTGGGTGGCCAGGCCTCTCGCTGGCTGATCTCTGCCTCGTACCAGCTGAGCAACCTCGTGCCCTGGGGCAGTCATCCGGATCTCGACTGGCGCTTTGGCGGCGGCGGCATTGAGATCCGGCACGCAGGCGCGGAACTGTGGCGCGCGGAAAAACTGGCCTCCATGGCCGGCGAGGACTTTGTGCACCGGCGCTTGCGGGTCTGCTACGCCAATCCGCGGGCGGCGGGTGACTGCGGGCAGTGCGAGAAGTGCATCCGGACGAGGTTGATCTACTGGCAGGACCTGCCCGGCGTTCACTGCGCCAGCATGCCCGCGGGGCCGGCGCTCGCCGAAGCGCTGGACCTAGTGCCGAAGCTAGAGATGCGGAGCCTCGTGCGCATCTACCGACGATTCCTGGAGCGGGCGACCATCGATGACGGGGTGACAAAAGCGTTACGCGCCCTCATCATGCGCAGCGAGGGGGAGTTCTGATGCGTACAGCCTACGGCGAAGCGTTCGCGCTACGCGGTGATCGCTACGAGCGGTCGATGGCCCGCAGCCCCGATGTGCGCCGCGAGGAGTTTGCCGCCATGCTGGGCCAGCTGCGGCCGGCGGCGGGCGAATGCATCGTGGATGTGCCCTCAGGTGGCGCCTACCTGCGGCCCCTGCTGCCCTTGGACGTCCGCTACGTGGCAGTCGATGAGTCCCCGCACTTCCATTCGGCCTGCCACCGTCGGCTGCTGCCCGGCGATTCAGCCCTGCTGGCCCCGTCGCAGAAAATTCCGCTGCCGGCGCACGCCTGTGACGCCGTGTGCAGCATCGCCGGCCTGCACCACCAGAGTGACCGCGAGCCCGTCTATGCAGACTGGTTCCGGGTCTTGCGCCCGGGTGGCCGGGTTGTGCTGGCGGATGTTGCCGAGGGTACTCCGGTGGCTGAATTCCTCAATGGTTTCGTGGATCGTTACAACAGCCTGGGCCACGATGGCCTGTTCATCACCGCGCGTGACAGCGAGGCGTTGGCAGCGGCGGGCTTCCGGGACATCGTGGTTACCGACATCAACTATCAATGGCTGTTTCGTGACCTGGGCCATGTCGCGGAATTCTGCGTGGATCTCTTCGGCCTCGACCGGGTCGGCGCGGCGACGGCCCTTTGCCGGACCCTGCAGCGGGACCTCGGTCTCCGGTCCGGCGCCGCCGGCTGGCAGCTCCCGTGGAGCCTGCGTTACATCGAGGCCAGCAAGGCCTGAGCCTGCGGAGCCGGGCTGCGCTAGCGTCGCCCGCGTAGCAGGTGACGGCGGAAAAAGGCGGCCACCTCATCCGCTGCCGCGCGTGCCTCGGGGACGTCCGGGTTGCCCTGCCACACGTGCCACATCCCTTCCCAGACGTCGAGCGTGACATCGACGCCGGCCTCGCGCGCCCGGCGCGCGAGGCGCACGGAGTCGCTGAGCAGCACCTCCCGGGTGCCCACCTGGATCAGCAGCGGCGGCAGGCCGCGCAACTCGGCGAACACTGGCGAGATCAGCGGGTCCTTGGGGTCGTGGCCCCCCAGGTAGGCGGCCCAGCGCGCCGGCGCATCACCGGAGAGGATCGGGTCGGCGCTCTTGAGCATCTCCCGCGTATCGCCCGAGCCCGTGAGGTCAGTCACCGGCGACAGCGTGACCAGCGCCCCGGGCGCTGGCAATCCGGCACTGCGTGTCGCAAGGACGAGCGCGAGTGCCAGGTCGCCGCCGGCTGAATCGCCAAGTACGCCGACGTCCCGGGCCCTGAAGCCCTGCTTCAGCAGCCAGCGGTAGGCGGCGAGGACATCGTTGACGGCAGCCGGGTAGGGCTGTTCCGGCGCCAGCCGGTAGTCGACCGAGAGCACGGGGAGACCTGCCGCCGGGCCTATGCGCAGCGGCAGGCTGAGATCCGTGTACGCCGAGCCCAGGATGAAGCCGCCCCCGTGGATATAGAGCAGTACCTTGCCCTTGCGGACTGGCTCGGGCGTACGCACCCAGACCGCGGGCACGCCGCCCGCATCCACGGACTCCAGTGTGTAGTCGTCGCGAATCCGGCGAGCGCTGGCGAGGAACATCTTGCCGAGACCGTTCCGCAGGCGCTCCATGACGGCCGGGTCGGAGTAGTTGGCGGATCCCGGCGGCCGGGGCCGCAGGCTGCGCAGGTAGGCCTGGGCTTCCGGGCTGATGCTGGCCGGCACCGGGATATCCGCCACGGCCATGGCCGAGATTCCCAGCGTGGCCCACAAGGCCGCCAGGAGAGTGGTACGGCATCCGGTTGTCATGCTCACCTCTCCCGGCCGGACCCCCGCGCTAGCCGCGCCGTATGTCCACCTCGATGCGGCCCTTTGGTCCGAAGAACCAGGCGCCGATGCTGCTGACCAAGCTGACGACGATGCCTGCCCAGAACGCAGGCCAGAAGCCCGCAACGTGCATGCCCGGCAGCAGCCAGCTGGCGAGCGCCAGCATGCCCGCGTTCACGACGAGCAGGAACAGCCCGAGCGTGATCACGCTGATGGGTAGCGTCAGGATGACCGCCAGTGGCCGGACGACGGCGTTGATCAGGCCGAGCACCACGGCGGCGATGAGCAGCCAGACGCCGCTGTCGAAGCTGATCCCGTCGATCAGCGCATCGGCGGCCCACAGCCCCAGGGCGGCAATCAGCGCCCTCAATAGAAACCTGTCCATAGCGAGCTCCTCTCGTTGTACCAGGCCCGGAGCCTACTGCCCCGCGCCGGCGAGGGCCAGTTCGGGCACCGGTGCCGGGCCCTGCCCGCCGGCGCGGGGCAGGCGCAGGGTGGCCCGCAGGCCCGGCGCGTTGTCCTCAAGGATCAGCTGGCCGCCGTGGTGGCGCGCAATGGCACTGACCAGCGACAGACCGAGCCCGCTACCCGGAATGCCCGTGACGCTGGCGGTGCGGTAGAAGCGGTCCAGCACCTTGTCCCGTTCCTCGGCAGGCACGCCGGGACCCCTGTCCGCTATCGAGATGCTGGCCAGGTCGTCGGTCTCACAGGCGTCGATGGTGACTTCGGAGCCGGCAGGGCTGTACTTGATGGCGTTGTCCAGCAGGTTGGACACGGCCTGGAAGAGCAGGTCCCGGTCGCCCCGCAGCTCGCCGGAGGCGTTGCCAAGCCGGACCGTGATGCCCTTCTCCTCGCCGACGGCCTGGTAGAGCTCCCAGGCATCCTCGAGGAGCGGCCGGAGCTCCACGGCGGCCCACTCCCGGTCGTGCGTGCCGGACTCGATGCGCGCGATCCGGAGCAGGGCCCGGAAGGTGGTCAGCAGGTGGTCCGCCTCCGTCATGGCTGCGGCCAGCTCGCCGCGGAGGTCGTCGTCGAGGCCGGGCCGTCCGCTCAGGTTTTCCAGCCGCCCGCGCAGGCGTGTCAGCGGCGTGCGGAGATCGTGGGCGATGTTGTCCGCCACGGACTTGACGCCCTCGATCAGTGAGTCGATCCGGTCCAGCATTGCATTCAGGTTCTCCGCCAGCTGGTCGAACTCGTCGTGGATGCCCCGGACGGGCATGCGGCTCTGCAGGCGTCCCGTCATGATCTCGCGGCTGGCGCGGTTGATGGCGTCGATCCGGCGCATCACGCTGTAGCTCATCAGGAAGCCGCCGAGCAGGGCGAGCACCAGGCCGCCGCCAAGCGCCCACAGGAAGGCCTCGTTGATCAGGGAGCGGGTCGCCTCCAGGCGGCTCTGGTCCTGGGCCACCAGCAGGTGCCGGCCGTCGCTCAGAACGAAGACCTGGCCCCGCACGCCGATGCGCCGGCCGTCCTCACCCACCCGCGAGAAGTTGTACCAGCCGCCCGCATCGGCCTCGCCGGCCGGCCACGCCCCGAGATTGCCGGCAAGCGGCTGGCGGTTCCGGTCCGCGAACAGGTACACCGTGGGTACACCGGTGCTCATCGCCATGCGTTCCCGGATCAGTGCCTCGAGCCCGCGGGTACCGCGCTGGCGGTACTGCTCGACCAGCCCGGTGACTTCTGCCTCGATCGTGGCGTTGGTCTGCTGCTCCAGGTAGCCGACGGTGGTCCACCAGACGACCCCGATCAGGACCAGCGCCGAGGCCCCGAAAACTCCCATGTACCACCAGGCCAGCTGGAACGTGGAAGTCCGGATCAGCCTAAGCGGATTCACTCAGCTTGTACCCCGCCCCTCGGACGGTGTGGATCAGAGGCGGGTCGAAGCCCTTGTCGACCTTCCGGCGCAGGCGGCTGATGTGGACGTCGATGACGTTGGTCTGGGGGTCGAAGTGATAATCCCAGACGTTCTCCAGCAGCATCGTGCGTGTGACCACCTGGTCGCGGTTGCGCATCAGGTACTCGAGCAAACGGAATTCCCGGGGCTGCAGGTCGATGTTCTGGTCGCCGCGCCGAACGTCGCGGCTCAGCAGGTTGATATGCAGATTGGCTACCTGCATCTCGGTGATCTCGTCACTGCCTTCCCGGACGGGGCGGCGGGTAATTGCCTCCAGCCGGGCCATGAGCTCGGCAAAGGCAAAGGGCTTGCCGATGTAGTCGTCGGCGCCCGCCCGCAGCCCCTTGACCTTGTCGTCCACCTCGCCAAGGGCGCTCAGGATCAGGGTGGGGGTCATGTTCTCCGATGCGCGCAGCGTGCGGACGATCGTCAGGCCGTCGACGCCCGGAAGCATCCGGTCCACGATCAGCGCGTCGTAGTTGCCGGTAGTGGCCAGGAAGAGGCCATCCTTGCCGTCGGTCGCGTGATCGACCGTATGGCCGGCTTCCCGAAGCCCACCAATGATGAAGCTCGCGACGCCGGCGTCGTCTTCAATGACCAGGATGCGCATGGGGCAGATGATAGAAGGCACCCGGCCATAAGGGAAACGGCCTGGAAAGGAAAAGGGCCGGGAAGCTTGCGCCGACCGGCCCCGAGGAGTACCCAACTTCCATCCTCTGCAGCGGGCCCGAACCGGGGGGAGCGGGGTAGGCTCGCTGAGAGGACGACTCAATCCTAGTCGCTCCTCCCTGACCCGGTCATGGCCTGGTGGTTAAGGATTGGTAACTCAGGCCCTGGTGCCGAGCGTCAGGAGTCGGAGTAGCGCCACCTGGGTCCGGACGCCGGTCGTGTCGAAGATCCGGGTGAGATGGGTCTTGGCCGTGTTCCGGCTGGTGTGGACGGTTTCGGCCGCTTCCACCAGCGTCTGGCCCTGGAGCAGCGCCTCGCAGAGGCGGACTTCCGCGCGGGTGAGGCCGTAGGTGGCGCGCAGCGCAGCGGGGACACTCTGCCCGGCCGCGCGGCGTTCCTCCTGAATGATCAGGACCACCGCCGACCCGGGCGGAAAGTCCGTGTGGTCACTGCGCACGCTGATCGGCGAATACATCAGCCGGTAGCAGTGAGGGCTGAGCTTCCGGGCCACCTGCACGGGCGGCGGCGGGGCCACGAAGTGGCCACTGGCAGTTTCGAGAGCGGCGGCCAGTGCCCACTCCAGCTGGGACTGGGCAAGAACGTCGGAGGCCCGCACCGTGCCGCCCAGCATCGTCAGGCCGTCATCCGTGCCGAAGATCGCGGACGCCCTGCGATTGACGATCATGGGTTTTCTGCGGGCGTCGAATACGACGAGGCCGTAGGGTGCGTTGTCCATGGCCGCAACCAGGATCGCGTTGGTGGCGCGCGCCTCTTCGAATGCGCGGTGCAGGCTGAAGCTGCGCCGGAGATGGGCGACCAGTGGCCCGCCGATGATCTTCTTGTCGCCCGGCACGAAGGGCTCGGCACCCGCCCTTCTGCCGAGGGAAATAATCGCGGTGACGCCGTTGCCGGCAATGATTGTGCCGAACAGGAAATACTCGAGCTGCCACGGCATGGCGATTCGGGAGTAGGTATCCGTCCGGTACATGGCCTCCGGCTGAACCACTTCGCTGCCCAGCCGGAAGGTGCCGGCGGGCTGGTCCTCGATAGCAGTCAGGTAGCTGTCATCGCTCCGGGTGGACCGGGTGGTGTTCATGAGTTCTTCAAACGGATTCTCGATACCGCCGGTGACCAGGAACGAGCGCTCGGGGACCGCCTCGTCCCGGTATTCGATCATGGCCAGGTCGGCGTCGAAGGCGCTGGCTGCCTCCGTGGCGAAGGCCCGCCAGGCCGCCGGGGCCAGCGCGGCGTCGTAGCCAAGGCCAATGAGCCGGCTGACACTCTCGGCAGCTGGCCGAAGCGAAGTCGAAGCCAAGTGGCTCCCCCCTATTGTTGAGCGGCACAGTCCAAGCTGGACCTCTGGCCGCTAATATGACCTTTGGGATTCTTCAACCCATTGTTTTTATTGCGTGGGCTGAGAATAAAGCAACAGGCAACATGATGTACCGCTGCCGCCCGATCAAGTCAAGGGGCAGAACGCTGCGGCGCGCAACCCCCCAGGACGGTGAGCAGCGTTGGGAGGGCCCGGGTGCAGTCCTCGCGCCAGTGGGCCGCCAGGAGTTCATCGGCCCGCGTGCGGCCCAGATTGATCGCCGCGACCCACTTGCCGGCCGCCGCGGCATCCCGCACCAGCCTGAACCCGGAGTACACCATCAGGGACGAGCCGACGACGAGAATGCCATCCGCCTCAGCCATGGCGGTCTGGGCCGCGCTGCTCACCGCTGCCGGCACCGCCTCCCCGTAGAACACGACATCCGGCTTCAGCACGCCGCCGCAGAGCTGGCAGGGCGGAACGTGGAAGCCGGCATAGTCAGCCGTGACGGGCTCCGCATCGCCATCCGGCGCCAGGCTGGCGGCCCTGGCGGCCCAGTGCGGGTTTTTTTCAGTCAGCTCAGTCTGCCAGGTGGCGCGGGACAGGCGCGCCTCGCAACCCAGGCAGCGCACCGTGTCGAGGCGGCCGTGCAAGTCGATGACCTGGCGGCTGCCGGCCCGCTGATGCAGGCCATCCACATTCTGCGTGATGACGGTACCCAGCAGTCCACGGGCTTCGAGTTCCGCCAGCGCGAGGTGGGCGGCATTGGGCCGGGCCGCGACGAAGCGCGGCCACCCGAGTGTGCTGCGCGCCCAGTAGCGGTGGCGAACTTCTGGTCTGTTGACGAAGTCCGGAAAAAGGACGGGCGGCGCATGCTTCCAGCTGCCGTCCGCGTCCCGGTAGTCGGGGATACCGGAAGCCGTGCTGCAACCGGCGCCGGTGAGCGCCACGATCCGGCGGCAGTCCCGCAGCAGCCTGGCGACGGCCGCGACGGCGGGTACCTCGCCGGCGGTCACACGCGCACTCAGTGCGTGCGCACAGGGGCGGCCTGCGGGCCACTGCCGGCCACCGTCGTGCGCCTCGATTCCGCGAAGCGCGCCTGCATCTGCCGCCGCGCCTCCAGGTGGTAGGCCAGCGGCTTGGCGGTGGCCCGGTAACTGGCCCGTTCCTGCAGGGCCTCGAACCATCTCCGCAGGCGGGGACAGTCGGCGGGCCAGCTCGCTCCGCCGATCTTCTCGTAGGTGCCAAAGCGCTCGAAGAAGGGCGCGAACTGGATGTCGGCCAGCGAAATGTGCTCACCGAAGAAATAGGGTCCGCTTCCCGGTTTCGCCAGCCCTTCCTGCTCGATGAAGCGCAGGACCTCGGCAAGCTTCTCCGCGTTGGCCGCTCGCTTGGCGGCGTCCCCTGCCTCGGACATCAGCTTGTGCGTGGCGACGAGAAAGCGGGTCTCGCAATAGTCCATCCAGATCCGGGCCTGGGCCCGCTGGGCCGCGCTCGCGGGCAACAGCGGGGGCTCGGGGAAGACCTCGTCGAGATACTGGTTGATGATGGCCGACTCGTGGATTGTGGCGCCACCGTGGCGCAGTACCGGCACCTTTCCGTAGGGGGATATATCGCTGAACCAGGCCGGCCGGTTGAAGAGGTCGATCTCGGTAAGGACGAAGTCCAGGCCTTTTTCCAGCAGCGTCATGCGCGTGCGCTGTGCATAGGGGCAGGCTTCAAAACTGTAGAGTTCGATAGTGGTCATGACAGGGAGATCCCGGACTTAAGGGAAATTCCAGTCTAGCAGGACGCCGGATTCCGCCGGCCCGGGACGGAATCAGGCAGCGAGGTTGGCTGCCGCGTCCAGGGCCTCGGAGAGTTGGTCACGCGCGACGCGCACGGAGCCGGACTGCAGCACGCGCACGATGTCGCTGCGCCGGATTGGCTGCCACAGGCTGGGGCCGGCGGGGAGCCGGCGGCCGGCGCTGTCGCTCAGGAGGGCGATGTGCGGCCTCATGGGCTCATCGTCGGCCTGCTGCCGCACGATGCCAAGCCGCCCGTCCGCGATCTGCACCCAGGAACCTGTCGGGTGCAGTCCCAGGACTCGCAGGAAGTGCCGCACGATGTCCGTGTCGAACTTCCTGCCGCACATGCCGTTGACCAGGCGCATGGCGTTGTGCGCGGCCAGCGCCGGCGCGTAGCGCCGGTCGAGCAGCATGGCGTCGTACGTATCCACGAGGCCGGCCAGGCGCGCCGACAGCGGTATGGATGTCCCGCGCAAGCCGCGCGGATAGCCGCTACCGTCCAGCCGTTCATGGTGACCGAGGACAGATTCCTCCACCGTTGGCGAAATGGACGCAGCCGACTGGACCATGTACAGGCCCCGGCGCACATGCCGCTCGACGAAGTCCCGCTCGTGGTCGTTCAGTGGCTGGGTCTTGGCGAGGATCGTCACCGGCACCGACAGCTTGCCGATGTCCAGCAGCAGGCCGGCCAGGGCGAGCTCGGTCAGGACCGGCCGTTCGAAGCCGATATGCCGGCCCGCCAGCGCCATCAGCACGGCGCAGCCAAGCGCACGCCGGTGCAGGAAGCCCATCTTCACCTCGGTCGCGAGCAGCCAGGGAATCGTGTCCCGATCCGCGGCTAGGCTGACGACGATGGGGTCGACCGCACGGCGCAGGGGAGCCAGCACCAGCTCTTCGGAGCGACGAAGCGCCTGCACGGCCACGGCGAATGCATGGCCGAGTTCATGCAACTCCGCCCGCTGCCGCGCCAGCGGTGTCAGTGGCTCACCCCCGGGCAGCGACTCGATCCGGGCGGTCAGGCCCGTGGAGAACATCTCGCCATCGCCGTGCTCGGACAGCACGGGATCGACATAGACGTACGCGCAGACCCGGCGCAGTTCATCGATCTGCTCGGCCTGGTTGATCAGGAATCCGTGGGTGTGGAAGGTGGTCTGGAGCCAGGGCCTGTCGAGTTCCGCCACATACATGCCGACCTGCAGTTGCGCACAGGAAATCGGCACGAGACGGGTAGTCAGCGGGCTTGCCATCAGGCTGTTCTTGTTCTTGTCGAAACCGGCGCGCTCAATGTATCAGCGGGTGCAGTCCCAGAGTGTGACGGCGCTCACGCGGCCACCGGGCCTGATTATGGCAAGTCTCGCGCTCCGGCGCTTACCGGCCGTTACCCGCCGGGCTTGCCGCTGCCCTTGCCGCTGTCCTTGCCGCTGTCCTGAGGTAGGTAGCGATGGCCAGCCGGTCCCCCGGCGTGAGTCGCGCCGTGTTGTCGTCGATGACGTCGCTCATGGCCGAGCCGGCAAAGTCGCCGTCCGGCATCACCCCGATCTCGAGGAAAAGAACGATTTCATCGGCCGACCAGGCGCCAATTCCGGTCTTCGGATCCGGTGTGATGGCCGGGATCTTCTCGCCGTCCGGCCCCTCGGGATTGCCGGCTAGTTCCCGGCTGTGATCGAGGCCGCCAAGGGCGTTCCGGGGCGTGTGGCATTCGCCGCAATGGCCCAAGTGCCGGACCAGGTACGCGCCCCGATTCCAGTCCGCGCCGCCGGCCGGGTCCGGCCAGAAGCGGCCTGGGGTGAAGTTAAGGAAATTCCAGCCCAGCATCACCAGTCGGGACGACAGGTACCAGGGCAGTTCGTGCGCCTTTGGGGCCAGGCGGACCGGCTTCAGGCTGCGCAGGTAGGCGCCAATGGCAGCGATGTCCGCGTCCGCGATTCCCGTGTAGGCCGGGTAGGGGAAGACCGGGTAGTAGTAACTGCCGTCAGGCGCCACGCCTTCCCTCAGCGCACGCGACAGGTCCGCATCGGTCCAGTTGGCGAGGCCGGTGCCGGCATCCGGCGTGAGATTCGGCGTGTAGAACGTACCGAACGCCGTCTTGATGGCGCGCCCGCCCGCGAGAGGTACTGCACCCGGCCTGTCGGCGGTATGACAGGTCAGGCAGCCACCCGCGTGAACCAGGTAGCGTCCGCGCTCCACCGTGGCCGGGTTATCCGCGGCCCGTGCCATGCCAGGCGACATGCCCAGCACGAGGGCCAGTAGCAGTCCCGGTCCACGCGCACGGCGGGTTCCGGACCGGGAGGCGCCTGGGCCTCCCGGTCCTGGCGCCGGCAACTCAGTCGACCTTCTTGCGGTAACGGTCGTGACAGCCCTTGCAGGCCTCGCCCAGTGACTTGAACGCGGTCATAGTGCCGGCCTTGTCGTTGGCGGCAACCGCGTCCCGCAGCCTGGCCGATGACGTCTCCAGGTCCGCTGCCAGCTTGTTGAACTGCTCCTGCTCCTTCCAGATCAGCGGCAGTGCATCCGTATCGCCCTTGTCGCTGCCGGCGGGAAACAGCACCTTGGCCTGGGTGCCCAGGTCGGCAAGCGCGTTCGCGTGGGACTTGAGGTATTCCTGGTGCTCGACCTTGCCGAAGTTGATCAGCATGAACGCAGCCACGTGCGCGGACATGCCGCTCATGACGGCTTTGCGGTACTTGATGGCATCCGCGGGCGTCGTGGCGCTCCAGGTAACGGCGGAGAAGCCGGTGACAAGGCAGGCGAGGAGTCCGGAAAGTACGAGGCGACGCATGGGCAATCTCCAACATCAAGGGCGCAGAAAGCGTGCGCGGGTTGTGTGAAACCTCAGGATAGCAAGCTGGCACCATACCGGCGACCGGGCGCCGGCGTCACTTGTCCGGCGCCGCTGCACAGGTCCAGCGGTTGGGATCGCACTGCGGCGCTGGTTGCGCCGGGGTACTGGCCGGCGTCCTGGCCGGCGTTTCCGGGCAGCGGGCGTCGAGCGGCGTGAGTTCGCCACCAATCACCAGCGCCGTGATCAGCATCTGACCATTGGCGCAATGAGTCATCACCGCACTGACGTCCACCGCGTAGGCGGGCTCGTCACCCTTGCGTGGAGCGGGCCGGTCCTGCGGTGCCCGGATATCGCCGTCGTAGATCCGGATGGCGAGCGTGCTGTCGCTCCGCTGCTCGCGGCCGGGTGGTGGTGCGGTGCCGGTATTCCAGGGCGTCGGACTGCTCGCCGCCGGGGCTGGCGTGGGACCCGACTGGGCGAGCGACCGGGTGCTGCCAAAGGTGACAGCCAGCGTCAGGGCAACCCCGGTGATCAGGCCAATGGCACGCGTCAGTCCCGGTAAGGGGCGCATGAACATCACCTCCCGGAATCGAGGTACGCGCCGACATCCTGCGCGATCAGCGGCCCGGCCTCGTCGGCGGCCATGTGGCCGACGCCGGGATAGGTGATGACCTTCACCTCCGGTGCATTGACCAGCATCCTGCGGAGCTCATCCGCCTGCGCGACCGGCACCTGGGGATTCTTCTCCCCCCAGAGAATCAGAGTGGGCACACGCACGGCGGCAGTGACCTTATCGAGGTCTGCGCTCGAGTAGGTGCGGAGGCGGGCCAGGATCGCGGCGCGCTGCCCCTCGCGCAGCCACATCTCGTACCAGCGGTCGATGAGCTTGTCGTCAACCTTCGCAGGATCGCCATAGCGGCTGGTCAGCATGAACCGGGCCAGGGCTCTCGGCGTGATGTACTCGAGAATATTGGCGATCCATGGCAGGGAGCCCCCGGCCTGCTGCACCGCGCGCCCCTCGAGCGCGCCTGGGCTGAGCAGGATGAGCCGGTCCACGCGCTCGGGATGGGCAGCCGCGTAATGCAGGGCGACGGTGCCGCCAATTGAAGTGCCGCCGATGGCAAAGCGCGTGAGGCCGAGCGCATCCACGAACCGCTCCGTCAGTTGCACCGTGCGCTGGAGGCTGTAGTCCCCGGACGGGTCCGGTCCTGTGAGGCCGTGGCCCGTCATGTCGAAGCGGAGTATCCGGTGCCGGTCCTTCAGCGTGTCGACCCAGCCGTCCCAGCTGAGCAGGTTGCCGAAATTGGCGTGGATCAGGACCAGAGGCGGCCCGGTCCCTTCGTCCCGGTAGTGGATGCGTACACCGTCCACGTTGAGAAAGCGGGAGGCTGGGGTCGTGTACTTCGCCTCCAGGACTTCCGCCGGGATGTCCCGGTAGACCCAGGCTGCAACCAGAAACCCGACGGCGCAAACCGCGAGTAGACCGCCAGACCCGAGGGCCAGATAGCGCAGCCAACGCATGCGCAGGACTATAGCAGGGGCGCCCCGGGACAGTGCCCGTCAGGGCTGGCAGTCATCCGCCCGGGAAGCGGGGACGAGAGAAATTGGGTTGGGTGGGACTGGTTTTAGTGGGACTGGTTCGACCGAAACTGGCCCCGCAAAACAACAGGGGCCGCAATTGCGGCCCCTGTCTTCGTCGACTGACTCTTGCGGGTCAATCAGTCCTTCTTCATCGCCTCGCCGGCATTCTGCATGGCATCGCCCGCGCTTTCGACGGCGGCGCCAGCAGAGCTGGTGGCATCGGCAGCAGCGCCAGCAGCGGCATCAGCGGCACCGGCAGCGGCGTCGGAAGCGGCGTCAGCCGCACCTTCAGCAGCCGTGCCAGTCGCATCAGCAGCAGCGCTAGCGGCATCGGCAGCGGCGCCAGCGGCATCACCCGCAGCGTCAGCAGCCTGGGACGCGCTGTCCATGGCGGCGGTGGCGGAATCAGCAGCCTTCTCGGCAGGCTTGCCACCGCAGCCGGCGATCATTACCAGCGCCATTGGCAGGGCAAGCCATGCCTGACGAATCATCGTGCTCATCGGTCGTCCTCCTGTATTCACAATTTATAAATCGGCCAGACTCAAGCGGCCTCTCGAAACGCCCAGCCGGTTGGCGGAACGCATGCTTCCGGACACCCCGCCCGGAAGAATTTCGCACCGCCGCCGGATCCCGTCCCTCTGCGATGCCCGCGTGTAGTACGCGAGCGCCGAAAGGATACACCAAAAGACACGCCGCCCGTGCGTCTCGCTGACGACTATGTGGGGAGGAAACCGTGGGGCAGGGATCTTACCGACAAACATTGACGAAACGTCGCCATGCTTGCATGATGAAGGCCCGTTCCCGAAAAGCGTTCAGCAAATGTTCATCGCGACCCGGGCCGATCATGCCAAGGCCGATCATGCCAAGGATTGAGGCTTCCAGTATCGAGGAACACGTCCGGGTCCAGACGGCCCGGATCCTGGATGCGGCGAACAATCTCTTCCTCGAGCGCGGCTACCGCCAGACCGACATGGACGACATTGCCCAGGCCGTCGGGCTTGCCCGGAATTCCCTGTACCGCTACTACCGAAACAAGGATTTCATCCTGTTTGCCTGTGTACAGCGCGACATGGGCGCCTACGTCACCGAGATGCACAGGCTGCAGGACAGCCATGGCGACCCACTCGAGCGGATCGGCGCCTGGCTGGATATGCAAATCGACATCGCCACCAGTCCCGCGCACGGGAATCTTGCCTTCATGGCTGAGATTCGCACGGATGCACCGGAACTGCGGAAGCAACTCATGGAACTGCACGAGGCGCCCGCCGCGGTAATCACGACCGCGGTCGCGGAGGCACTCAGGGGCAAGCGCCGCGATGCCAGCCTCGTCGTGGCGCTCATCAGGGGCATGGTCGAAGCGGCGGCCGGCCAGGCCATGCAGCGGGGCAATACGGCAGCCGTCAAACGCGAGTTGCGGCGATCCGTCCTCCGCATGCTGGAAACCTGATGGGCTGGCCATGGCGGATGTCGGCCCCGGCCAGGACATCAACCCGGACGTTCGAGGCCTGCAGTACACTTGCGCCGCAAAATGCGTTGCTCCCGGGGTGCCTACCGTGAATAACACGAACCTGAGGCCGCTGCTGCTGATCCTCTTCGTTGGCGTCCTCGTCGGCGCTCTCGACCTCGCGATCATTGGCCCGGCACTTCCGGCTATCCAGGCCGATTTCGGTGTCGACGCACGGGCACTGGCCTGGGTATTCAATATCTACGTGCTCTTCCAGCTCATGGGCACGCCGCTCATGGCCAAGCTGTCGGACCGGTTCGGGCGCCGGGCCATATATGTGCTCAACCTGTCCCTGTTCGGGCTGGGCTCCCTGGTCCTCGTCCTGGCACCGAGTTTCTCGGTGCTGCTCATTGGCCGGGCGATCCAGGGCCTCGGCGCCGGCGGCATCTTCCCGGTCGCAAGCGCCGTCATTGGCGATACCTTTCCGCCCGAAAAGCGGGGACCGACGCTGGGCTTGCTGGGAGCCGTGTTCGGCATCGCCTTCCTGATTGGCCCCATCCTTGGCGGTATCTTCCTGCGCTGGTCCTGGCACTGGTTGTTCCTCATTAACATACCCATCGTCCTGCCGCTGATCTGGCAGGCGCTGCGCCTGCTACCGGGAGCCGGTAGTGCTGCCCCGAAGCCATTCGACGCCGTGGGGGCGCTGCTGCTCTCGGTCGTGCTCGGCAGCGTCGCCGTGGTGTTTACCGAGATGGACAGCAGTAACCTCGCTGCCAGCGTTACATCGCTGCCAGTGGCCCCCTTCGCCTTTCTCGCCGTCGTGCTGTTGCCGGTCTTCTGGCGGGTTGAGCGTTCAGCGGCCGACCCGATCGTTCCGCCGCGTCTGCTGGGCTCTCTCCAGATGCGGTTGACCGCGGCGATCGCCATTGGTACGGGAACCCTCGAGGCCGGCTCCGCTTTCTTTCCGGCACTGGCGGTGGCCGCCCTGGGCGTCACGGACTACAACGCCAGCCTCCTGCTGTTGCCGTCGGTTCTTGCCACAACCATCGGCGCGCCACTGATGGGCAGGTTGCTGAACGTCCTGGGTTCGCGGGCAATCGTCCAGCTCGGCCTCGCTTGCGTGGCCATCGGTGCGCTGATCTACGCACTCGCAGACCTCACCATCACCCTGTTCGTAGTCGGCGGGATCATCGGCGGCTTCGGATTTTCGGCCCTGCTCGGCGCGCCGCTCCGCTATATCGTGCTGAACGAGGCCTTGCCGGCAGACCGCGGCACTGCCCAGGGACTGCTCACCGTGTTCCTCGCCGTGGGCCAGCTGTCAGGCGCGGCCGTCATTGGCGGCGTGGCGGCCTCGCGGGGCGGCGGGACGCCCGGCTACCAGCTTGCGCTGCTGGTTCTCGGCATCCTGACGGCGATCCTGGTGCTGGCGGGTTTTGGCCTGAAGAACCGGACTGTCGAGCGGGCTACTGCCACGGCCGCCTAGGGTCGGCGCCATCGCGCGAGCCAGAAGCCGGCGGCGGTCAGCACACTGATGAACATCACGCCGTTGCTGATCAGGCTGAAGGCGAGTTTGCATTTTTTGGCGACGACGAGCAGCGGCGGGAGCCAGCCGAACGTCGACGGGTAGAGGACGATCGCGCTCAGGGCGGTGACGTTTTCCAGCCAGTCGAAGGCCGTGGCGAGCAGCAGCAACAGCAGCAGTCTTCGCTGCACAAGCAAGGCGTAGAGCCTGGGCAGGCTGTGGCGCAGGCAAAACGCGACCGTTGCGGTGATGAACAGCCCGGCGAAGAAGGGAAAGGCGTAGTCGATCAGCGTGAAGGCGTAATAAAGAGTCTTGGCCTGGTCGGTATAGCCTGCCAGCTGTGCATAGACCTGGCCTGACTGAAGGTCATTCTGCAGGTCGAAGGGCATGGCGCCGCCGGAGACAGCGGGAAACCGGGCCCCGATCTGCATGAGTGACCCGAGAGAGCCGACGAACAGGGCGAACACACCCAGGTACAACCACCAGGTTCTGGAAATGCGAAGCACGAAATCCTGCAGCCGGCCGAGCATGACTTCTCCTCCGCGGTTTTCCCGCGCCATCATGCCGCTTCGGGCGAGCGGCCTCAATTGGCGCCCGCCTGCCCCGGTCCGTCGTCAGTGCTGCAGGTGACCGCCATGAATTACTGGCTTATGAAGTCGGAGCCGTCCGTCTACGGCATCGATGACCTGCGCAGGGACCGGCGGACCAGTTGGGGAGGGGTGCGCAATTACCAGGTAAGGAACATGTTCCGGGACCAGTTTGCCAGGGGCGATATCGCGTTCTTCTACCACTCCAGCTGTAGTGAACCCGGGATCGTCGGCACGATGGATGTCATCGGGCCAGCCTACCCGGATCCCACGCAGTTTGATCCGGAGTCGGAGTACTTCGACCCGAAAAGCCGGCTTGATGCGCCGGCCTGGCTGGCCGTGGATGTGCGTTTCCGGCAGCGACTCGCCAGGCCGCTGTTCCTCGACGAGTTGCGGCTGTACCCGGGGCTTGCCGACATGCTGGTTCTCCGCCGGGGCAACCGTTTGTCGGTCACCCCGGTGACGACGGCCGAGGCGCGCTTTCTCCTTAAACTGCGCCCCGGCAAAGGTGCCGCATGAAGAACCCCAGCGGACTGATTCCAGCGCTCGTCTGAGCCCTGCGGAGTCCGTCGCGGTGCCTCGCCAGTGGCGGGCTACATCTCGTCCAGGATCTCCTGCCGCACATCATCGATCTCGGCGGCCCGGGATGTGGGCGTGGTGGTGTTGCAGCGGGGTGTGCGCGGGCAGGCACTGCTGCGCGGGCAGATCACGCTTGCCGGCGATTCCAGGGCCTCGCTGATCCACTCGATGTTGAGCACACGTCCGACGGACCGGATAGCCTGCGTCGCTTGCGCGGGAACCGGGGCCTGTCCCCCGTGCCGGCGGCAGGCCTGGCCGACGCTTGCGACCACCTCGGTGGCATCGATGCCCTGGGACTCCAGCGCGGGTACTAGATCCACGCCCACGGACAGCACATGGGGATTGCCGGCCATGTCCTTCGTGCGGACCGAGTGGCAGCAGTAGAGCAGCGAGCGCTCGCCGTCGATCAGCACCGAGATCTGGGAGGCCGGCTGTGACGTGCGCGCCTGCTCGATCATGCGGAACACCGCCCACCGGGGGCAGGGGTCAGAGACCATCGCCAGGTTACCCCAGGGAAGCGGGATGCCATTGCCCCGGTACACGGCCCGCAGGAAGCCAGGCGGATACGCGTCGAAAAAATGCCAGTACCGGTAGGGCGACACAGCCGTCATTCGCCGCATGATCACGGCCGGAGTCAGCTCCAGCTTGCTCCCGGCCGCCACCCGGTAGTTCTCGCGCGTCAGGAAGCGCCGGAAGGGACGCTTCGGACAGAGCAGGGCACCCGCGAAGAAACTGCACTCGAAGTCTCTCCAGGCAAACAATACATCCTGGGCATTCATGCCCCCGGTGTTCTGCTCGGCTCCCGCCGGGCTGCCACCCATCTCGCCGCCCGTCGCGTGGGCCGACTTGAGGCCGTCACCGCCGTGCAGGACCTTGTGCGCCAGGTGCGACGCCAGGTCGAACTTCAGGCGGGCCGGATCCTTCTGCAGCCGGCGATTCATGTAGATCGTGGAGGGTGACTCGAAGAACGAGCGGACCATGCTGCGCACCCGCCGGTCGTTGTCCCGGGCAAGCAGGGGCTTGCGGTCGAACCACTGGATCTCCACGCCGTGACGATTGCAGAGGCCGATGAGGTCATCGACCGTCAGGGGAAAGCGGCGGCTGCCCACTTCCTCGGCCGAGCGTTCGAGATCCGGAAAGTCGTTCCGGGACATTTCCTGGTAGGAGCGGATGAGGAGGTGGGCGAACTGGCGGCCCGTCGTGCCGGTCTGGGCCAGCAGCTCCGGAATGGCCGCCTCCAGTAGCTCCCGGGAGAACAGGAAGCCCGGCTCCAGCGGGAACCGCGTGATGCCGCCGGTGGCCTTGCCCGGCGGGGGCGGCTCGATTTCGGGATTCCCGTCGAGGAACCACCGGGGATCCTTCTGGAATAATGAGGCGAGAAGGTTCAGAACGGCGGTTGACGGAATCCGCTGGCCTGTCTCGATCATGCTGAGGTAGGAAACCGAGGGGGCCACGTCCGCGTCCAGCTGGATGCAGCGGGTTGAGACGTCCTGGAGGGTCAGGCCGTTGCGCTTCCGCAGATTGCGGATCTTGGCGCCCAGGAAGTGGCTCTTGCGGAGGAGTCCTGACATGGAGCTCTGGTTTCCCGATGTGAAATTTACAATGTGAAATTTTTTCTGTGAAATTTCTCTAAAAATTATCGTAGAGTCGAAACGTGACAAGTGCAACCCATCCTGCGGGGGCACCGGCCAGCGCCGGACAGCCCGCCACCCTCCACGGTCCCGCGGTCCCGGGAGCCGGGACTGTTCTTAACGAGCGGGCCCTCGCTCTTGTGGCTCACCTGCACAGTAAGTTCAATCGCCGTCGGCTCGAGCTGCTCGCGCGCCGGCACCAGCGCCAGGCGGAGCTCGATGCGGGCCAATTGCCCGGATTTCTCCCCGACACGGCCCCGGTTCGTGCCGGCGACTGGCGGGTGGCGCCCGTGCCACATGACCTGCAGGACAGGCGCGTGGAGATCACCGGGCCCGTCGAGCGCAAGATGATGATCAACGCGCTCAATTCGCAGGCCCGCACCTTCATGGCGGACTTCGAGGACTCCTGCGCTCCCACCTGGGAGAACATCGTCCACGGCCAGCAGAACCTGAAGGACGCAGTGGATCGCACCATCAGTTTCGACGACCCTGCCAGCGGCAAGCACTACCGGCTGAACGAGAAGATCGCGACGCTGATCGTTCGGCCCCGTGGCTGGCACCTGCCGGAGAAGCACGTGCAGGTGGACGGCGAGATCACGTCGGGATCGCTGTTCGACTTTGCCGTCTTCGTGGCGAACAACCACGAGTCGCTGGCCCTGCACGAAACCGGGCCGTACTTTTACCTGCCCAAGATGGAAAGCCATCTCGAGGCCCGGCTTTGGAACGACGTGTTCAACGCGGCCCAGGACTGGCTGGGCATGGCCCGCGGGACCATCAAGGCAACTGTCCTCATCGAGACCATCCTCGCGGCCTTCGAGATGGACGAGATCCTGTACGAGCTGCGCGAGCACTCAGCGGGCCTGAATTGCGGGCGCTGGGATTACATCTTCAGTTTCATCAAGAAGTTCAGGAACCGGGCGGACTTCGTGCTCCCGGACCGTGGCCTGATCACGATGGACCGGCACTTTCTCAAGTCCTACGTGGACCTGCTGATCCAGACCTGCCACCGGCGCGGAGCCCATGCCATGGGCGGAATGGCCGCCCAGATCCCGATCAAGAACGACCCGGCTGCCAACGAGGCGGCCATGGGGCGCGTCCGGGCCGACAAGCTCCGGGAGGCCCGTGCCGGCCACGACGGCACCTGGATTGCCCACCCCGGCCTGGCCGCGATTGCGCTGGAAGCATTTGACTCCGTGATGACCGGCCCCAACCAGCTGGCTGTCCTTCGACCCGATGCCTCGGTGTCGGCTGCCGACCTGCTGCAGGTGCCAGATGGTGCCATCACCGACGAGGGCCTGCGGCACAACATCCGTGTCGGTATCCAGTACGTGGAGGCCTGGCTCGGGGGCCTCGGGTGCGTGCCCCTCTACCACCTCATGGAAGACGCGGCGACGGCCGAGATCTCCCGGGCCCAGATCTGGCAGTGGGTGCGGCACACCGCCCGCACTTCCGACGGACGCCCGATCACCGCGTCGCGTTTCGACGCCGCCCTCGCTGAAGAACTGCAGGTGATCGCCGGTGAGATCGGCGCCCAGCGCTTTGCGACGGGCAACTTCGAAGCGGCCGCCGCCCTGTTCGGCGCCATGATTCGCAAGCCCGACTTCGACGAATTCCTGACCCTGCCAGCCTACGAACGGCTGGACTGACCATCACCAGCACCCAAACGGAAGTACTGTCATGACCACAGCAAACAGCGCCCAGAAACTCCAGAAAGAATGGAGCGAAAGTCCCCGGTGGAAGGGTATTACGCGCCCGTACTCTGCCAAGGACGTGGCCCGCCTGCGGGGCTCCGTGCACATCGAGCACAGCCTGGCCCGGCTCGGAGCGGAGAAGCTGTGGCGCCTGCTGCACTCGGAGACCGTGGTCTCGGCCCTCGGCGCATTGACGGGCAACCAGGCGGTCGAGGAAGTGCAGGCCGGCCTGAAGGCCATCTACTGCTCAGGCTGGCAGGTCGCCGGCGACGGCAACAGCAGCGGCGAGATGTACCCGGACCAGAGCCTGTATGCCGTGGACTCCGTGCCCAAGATGGTGGAGCGCATCAACAACGCGCTCCTGCGCACCGACCAGATCCACCACATGGACGGCGACGCGAGCATCGACTGGCTCGCCCCGATCATTGCCGACGCCGAGGCCGGCTTCGGCGGCAACCTGAACGCCTTCGAGCTGATGAAGGCCATGATCCGCGCCGGCGCCGCCGGCGTGCACTTCGAGGACCAGCTGTCCTCCGCCAAGAAGTGCGGCCACATGGGCGGCAAGGTGCTCGTTCCCACCCAGGACGCCATCAACAAGCTCGTAGCGGCCCGCCTGGCGGCCGACGTGATGGGCGTCCCGACGGTGCTGATCGCCCGCACGGACGCCGACGCGGCCAACCTGCTCCAGGCCGACTACGACGAGCGGGACCACAAGTTCCTATCGGGCGGCAGGACCAGCGACGGGTTCTTCGAGGTTCGCGCCGGTCTCGACCAGGCCATCGACCGCGGCCTGTCCTACGCGCCCTATGCCGACCTCCTGTGGTGTGAGACCTCCAAGCCCGATCTCGCCCAGGCCGAGCGCTTTGCCAAGGGGATCCACGCGAAGTTTCCCGGCAAGCTGTTGTCCTACAACTGCTCGCCCTCCTTCAACTGGAAGGCCAACCTGTCCGCCGAAAAGCTCCAGGAGTTCCGGGAAGCCCTTGCGGCCATGGGGTACCGCTACCAGTTCATCACGCTGGCCGGCTGGCACGCGCTCAACCTGTCCATGTTCGAGCTGGCGCGCGCCTACAAGCAGACCGGCATGCACGCCTATTCGGAGCTGCAGGAGCGGGAGTTTGCGAACGAGAAGCACGGCTTCCGGGCGGCGAAGCACCAGGCCTTCGTGGGCACCGGGTACTTCGATGCCGTGCAGACCGTGATCTCCGGCGAGACCTCCACCACCGCCATGAAGGGCAGTACCGAAGCCGAGCAGTTCCATGGCGCCGGCGGCCACTAGGCCGATGAACTGGAGCCTGCACCATGGACGGCGGTAGCCCGGCGGCCATGGTGCAGGAACTCGCCCGCCGGGCCGCGGCCGAGATCTTCGCGGCTTTCGACGACTACAACCACACTTTCCGGGCCATCACCCGCCGCGCGGAGCGCCGCTTCGTGGAGCGGGAGTGGCAGCTCGGCCAGCGGGATGCGGTCGAGCGCATCGAGCTGTACGACCGCCGCGTGGAGAAGTGCCTGGCGGACCTGGTCGGCCGCCTGGGGCGGCACATCGCCGAGGAGTCCACCTGGCGGGAGATCAAGGCAGAGTTCGCCAGCCTGATCGCCAGCTGTCCGGACCGGAAGTTCGACGCCACCTTCTTCAACTCGCTTACCCGCAAGGTATTCAAGACCGTCGGCGTGAACCGGGACGTGGAGTTTGCGACCGTCGCCGACGAGGAGGGCGATACTCCGCGGTCGCCGTCCCCCGGCGACCTGCCAATGCGCGCCTCGGCTCCGGGGATGGAGTTGTTGCCCGCCGTGGAGCACCTGCTCGCCGGCGTGCCCTGGGCACGCCACTACGCGGACCAGGCGGCCTCCGGGCGCTTCATTGCGGAGGAAATCACGGCGGTGATTTACGCCCGCCAGCTTGGAGCCGACAACCTGCGTCTCGAGGTGCTGCAGCCGGTCTTCTACCGGGCCACCCGGGGTTTTCTCGTTGGCCGGGTGACGGGCGACGGCTGGATGCTGCCGCTGATCATCGCCTTCGCGCACCCGGACGGCGGCATCGTCGCTGACGCGGTGATGATGTCCGAGTACGAGGTGCGGCCGCTCTTCGGCTTCTCCCGCTCCTACTTCCACGCCGACCTGCCGGCGGTCGAGCCCGCCATCCGGTACCTGAGCTCGATCATGCCGGGCAAGCCGGTGGACGAGATCTACACGGTTCTTGGCCGTGCCAAGCAGGGCAAGACGGAACGTTACCGGAGCCTGTTCCGCCACCTGGCGCGCTCCACTGATTCCTTCGTGCACGCGGAGGGTATCCGCGGTATGGTGATGATCGTCTTCACGCTGTACTCGTCGGAGCTCGTCTTCAAGGTGATCCGTGACCGCTTTGCGGAGCCGAAGACGGCGTCCCGAGACGAGGTGATCGGGAAGTACCAGTTCGTCTTCCAGCACGACCGGGTCGGGCGGCTGGTGGACGCGCAGGAGTTTCGTCAGCTGCGTTTCCCGAAGGCGCGCTTCTCGCCGGAACTGCTCGAGGAGTTGCTGACGCAGGCGGCCTCGACCTGCCGCATCGACGGAGATGACCTGATCATCGAGCACTGCTACATGGAGCGGCGCATGAAGCCTCTCGATGTGTTCCTGCGTGAGGCCAGCCCGGACGCGGCCCGCCGCGCGATCCGGGACTATGGCCAGGCGATCCGGGATCTCGCCCTCAGTAACGTCTTTCCCGGGGACCTGCTGTTGAAGAACTTCGGCGTGTCCCGTCACGGGCGGGTCGTGTTCTACGACTATGACGAGCTCTGCCTTGTCACCGAGTGCACCTTCCGCGACCTGCCGACGGCCCGGGACGACGAAGAGGAGATGAGTTCCGAGCCCTGGTTTTTTGTCGGGGCCACGGACGTGTTTCCCGAGCAGTTTCTGGAGTTCCTTGGCCTGCGCGGGGAACTAAGGGAGGAGTTCCTCCGTCACCATTCCGACCTGCTGACGGCGGACTTCTGGAGAAAGCTGAAGACCTGTCACCTGGCCGAGAGGCACCTTGAAGTAGTGCCTTACACCAGGCGCCGCGGGGCGCTGACGGCTTCCCTGCCGGAGTAGCGGCCGGGGCCCCCGAATTCGCATATCCTAGCGCCCGACGCGGCCAGCCTTGGCCCGTCGTCCAGAGTCGTCAGGAGTCATCGGTGGCCAGTGCGTTTCCGCGGGATCGGCTGATCCTGCTCGTCGGACTCATTACCTACGGCATGGGCCAGTCGCTCCTGTTCGTGATTTTCACGCCGCTGGCCCGCCAACTCGGGCTCGTCGAGTGGCAGCTCGGCTTCATCATCGCCGCGTCCAACCTGATGCTGGCGTTCTCGGCGCCCCGCTGGGGGCGCGCGAGCCAGCGGCTGGGTCGTCGGACGGTCTATCTCATCGGTCTCGGCGGCTACGCCGTCGGCTACGCGCTGCTCGCCCTCGGGGTGCAACTGGGACTCATGGGTGTGGTGACGGCGGGCTCGCTGTTTGCGCTGCTCGTCGTGCTGCGCCTCGCCTACGGCCTGGTCGTGGGCGGCATCAACCCGGCGGCGACGGCCTACATCGCCGACACGACGGAAGAGAAGGACCGCTCGGCCGGCATGGCGCTGGTGGCGATGTCCGGCGGCCTCGGCACGATCGTGGGTCCCGCCTTTGCCGGCGCGCTGTCGGTGATCAGCCCGCTGTTCCCGATGTACGCTGCCGCCGCCCTCGCGGTAGCTGCCGGGGCCTGGGCCTTCGTGGCGCTACCGGAACCACCGCGCCGCGCCAGCGTGGGCGCCGACCTGAAACTCCGCATCACCGATCCACGGATCCTCCCCTACCTGGTGGGCTGGGTCGTGGTGTTCGGGGTCTTCACGGGGGTGCAGACCGTGACCGCCGCGTACATTGCCGACCGCTTCGGCGTCACGGACACGGCAGCGGCCCAGCGCACGATGATGCTCGCGATGCTCTCCATGGCCTTCGTCACCGTGTTCGTCCAGGCAGTAGTGCTGCAGCGCTGGAAGGCCGCGCCGGGCACGATGCTGAAGACGGGCTTCGGCGTGATGACGGTGGCGTTGCTGCTGCTCGCTTTCGGGCCGGGCGTTGCCTCCCTGTACGTGGGCTACGCGCTGTTTGGCCTCAGCTTCGGGTTCACCGCGCCGGGCCTGAACGCGGCCGGCAGCCTGAGCGTCAGGCGGGAGGAGCAGGGGGCCGTTGCCGGGCTGCTGTCCGCGGCGCCCACCGTGGGGATGATCTTCGGACCGATCCTCTGCGGGGTTTTCTATTCAGTAGCGCCAAGTTCACCCATGCTGGGCGGCGCGGCGCTGACCCTGCTCGTCGGGGTCTGGTTCCTGTTCGTCAACGTCCCGGATCCCCGAGGATCCGTGTGACGAAGGCCTCCAGAGCCGTGAAAAGCTTTAGCCGCTCCGGGCCACTTTCAACCGAGTGATCAGCGTCCTCCAGTTCCAGGTACTGGAAATCCTTGCCGGCCCGCTTAAGTGCACTCGCCATGTCCTTCGACTGCTGCGGCTGGACCACCCGGTCCTTGGTGCCGTGGGCCAGGAATACAGGCACCCGGATGCGCTCCGCGCCGTTCACCGGTGAGTTCGCCTCGAGGGACTTCCGGTCACTCCAGAAGTCACCAATGTTCCTCGTCCCGATCCGGCCGTTGAGGTACTGGCGTTTGGAGCTGATCAGGTCCCGCAAGTCGCTCACGCCGGCGATACTCGCGACACAGGCATACAGGTCCGGCTCTTTCACGCCGCCCATCAGCGCCGCATAGCCGCCGTAGGACCAGCCGACGATGCAGGTGCGCTTGGGGTCGGCAATGCCTTCGGCCGCCAGCCAGCGGGTGCCGTCGGTCACGTCGTCCTGCATGGCCTGGCCCCATTCCTTTTCGCCCGCGCTGCGGAACTCCTTGCCATAGCCGACCGAGCCCCGGAAATTCATCTGCAGTACGGCATACCCGCGGCTGGCGAACAGCTGGACCAAGGGGTCAAAGGACGAGTAATCCCGGGCCCCGGGGCCGCCATGGGGCATGACGATCGCGGGCAGCGGTTTGTCGGGCTTGGCCCCGACGCCGGGTGGCAGGGTCACGTAGGCTGGAATTTCCAGGCCATCCCGGGCCCTGTAGCTGGTCGCCCGCATCTGGCCCAGGAGTACCTTGTCCAGGCCCGGGTACTGGTACGCGAAGTAGCGCAATTCGCGGGTCGGAGTGTCGTAGAGATAGTAGCGGCCCGGCAGGTCCGGCGATTCGCCGAAATAGAGGACGCGTCGGTAGTCGTTACTCGCACTCGCGATGTATCCGCCCTTCGTGGGCGTTCGCAGCCGGATGTCTTCGAAGATCGCTTCGACCTTGGCGTCAAACCACTTCACCTTGCCGTCGGCGACCACGTAGCTGACACCGACAACCCGTTGTCCCGAGGGGTCCGTGATGACAGACCCGATATCCACGTCGGGATGGAGGAACAGCTTCTCGATGTAGCTTCGGGTGCTGAACTGGTAGCGGTACAGGCCTGTCGTTTCGCCCTCGTGATTGGACCTCACCCAGGCGATGTCCGGATTGTCCCGGTCGAAGAGTTCGGGCCAGAAGCCGTCACGCTCGCCCAGCGGGCTGGTCATCAGCACCTCCCACTTCTTTGCGTCAGGTGCCCGGTAGATGAACTGCTCCAGCATCTTCTGGTCGTCCAGCGCGTAGCCTAGCCGTGGCCGACCCTGCTGGTCGGTGGTCCATTCCACGACGTTGGGCTCGCCGCCTTCCACGACGCTGCGCTGGGCCGAGTAGACGTCCACCTTGTAAATGCGCGGCAGGCTGGGGTTTTCCGGGTTGAACTGCATGAGAATGTGCTGCGGGTCGTCCGGCAAGTAGTCCACCACCCGGTCGGCGATCTGCACGGGCATTTCGAAGGACTCGTCGGTCTTGCCGAGTCGGCGGGGCGGCACCAGGAACTTCAACTTCGAGCCGTCCGGATTCAAGGCAAAGAGCCGAGTTTCAATGCTGGCAATGCCAAAGCGCCGGTCGGCGAAGGACAGGCTGACGAGCAGGCGCTCGTCGCTCTTCCAGCGCAACCAGTTCACCCGCATGTCTTTGGGCGAGGCCGCAACCGGCTTCACCTTGCCGATGTTGTCGATGTCGTAGACGACCAGCATGTACTGGCCATTGATGTAGGTCTTGGCGGCCACGTACCGGCCGCCCGGTGAAAGAGCCACATCCGCTGTTTCGGGCGGGGCCGCAAAGAGTCCTGGGTCCGGGGCAGCCAGGGCGCCCTGGAAGTGGAGCGCCGCGACAAGGCCGCCGAGCGCGGCCAGGAATCGAGTTGCCATGTGAAAGCTCCCCCCGGAGTGGAACACGGACCCGGGGAGTATAGGCTCGGCCTAGCGCGCGCGAAGCATCCGCATGCCGTTCAGGGTGACCACCAGCGTGGCGCCCACGTCGGCCAGCACGGCCAGCCACAGGCTCGCGAGGCCGGGAATGGCCAGGGCCAGCACGATCAGCTTGAGACCAAGGCTGAGTGCGATGTTCTGCTTGACGACCCGGCGCGTGAGCCGGGCGATGCGCAGCGCGGTGGCAATGGCATGCAGGTTGTCCTGCATCAGCACCACGTCTGCCGTTTCCATGGCCTGGGCAGTGCCGCCGCCACCCATCGCGATCCCGACGTTCGCCTGCGCCAGTGCCGGTGCGTCGTTGATGCCGTCGCCCACCATGGCCACCGGGCCGTCGGCCTGCAGTTCGCGGATGACGCTCTGCTTGTGCTCCGGCAGGAGGCCGGCGCGCACGATGTCGATGCCGCCGATCTGCTTCGCGATCGACTCGGCCACCTTGTGGTTGTCCCCGGTCAGCATCACTGTCTTCAGCCGGGGGTCCATGGCGTGCAGTTCCCTGAGTGCCGCCTGGCTGTCCGGCCGAGGCTCGTCCTCCAGGCCGATATAGCCGACCATGTTCGTGCCGCGCCCGACCAGCATCACGGTCTTGCCGGTGGCCTCGAGACCGGCGGCTTCCGCGCACATCTCGTCAGCACAGTCCTGCTTGTGGGCAAAGAGGGCATGCGTGCCCACCGCGATGCGCTCGCCCTTGAGGTCGCCGGAGACGCCACGGCCCAGGTGAGCGGTGACGTTCGCGGCGCGGGGAAGGCGATCCGCGACGCCCCGGCTCTGGGCCGAGGCCACGACGGCCTGGGCCAGCGGATGCTCCGAGGCGGTTTCGACCGAGGCGGCCACGGCCACGACGTCCTCGCAGGTGACGCAGTCGTCGTTCGCGGCGACCGGGTGCAGGCAGTCCTTGCCCCGGATCGCCGTGACAGCCGGCTTGCCTGCCGTCAGCGTGCCTGTCTTGTCGAAGGCAATGATCCTGATGCTGGCGAGCCGGTCGAGCTGGCCGCCGCCCTTCACGAGCACGCCCAGCTGCGCCAGGCGCGCCAGGGCACTGACGACCGTGACCGGGATACTGATGATCAGCGCGCAGGGGCAGGCAATGATCAGCATGGCAAGGCCGCGGTACAGCCAGCCGTGGGTGCCATCCGCGAGGTCGAGGAAGGGCTGTCCGAAGACCACCACCGGCACGGCGACCAGCAGGGCGGCGAACAGCACCACCATCGGCGTGTACCAGCGGGCAAAGCGGTCGATGAAGCGCTCCGCCGGCGTGCGCTCCGCCAGGGCGCGCTCGACCATGTGTGCGATACGCGTCACCGTGGAGAGGCCGGCCGGCCGCAGTACTTCGACCGTGAGGGCACCCGGCCCGTTGACCGTGCCCGCGAGGACCTCGTCGCCCACACCCCGGTCGACGGGAATGCTCTCGCCCGTCACCGCGGCCTGGTTGATGCTGGACGCACCCTCCAGGATGCGGCCGTCGAGGGGAATGCGCTCACCCGGACGCACCAGGACATGCGCGCCCACCGGCACGGAGGCCGTCGGGCGCCGCAGCTGGTGGAAGTGCAGGGCAGCCGGTGCGGGCGCGTGCCCGTTTTTGTGCTCGTTATCGTGCCCGTGATCGTCGTGGGAACAGGCCGCGCCGTGCTCATGCGCTACCGGCGCATCGTGGCTCTCCGCATGGGCTTCGAGCACGGTGGCCTCATCAGGCTGCAGCGACAGCAGGCTGCGCAACGCGTCCCGGGAACGCTCGGCACTGTAGGCCTCCAGCGCTTCCCCGAGGGTGAACAGCAGCACGACGGCCGCTGCCTCGCCAGTCTCACCGATCGCCACGGCACCCACGGTGGCGATGCCCATGAGCAGGTCGATGGTCACGTGGCGGGCGATGAACAGGGAGCGCAGTCCCTTCACCAGGATCGGCGCACCCACCACGACCACCGTGGCTAGCAGGGCGGCCTCGAGGACCGCGCCCCCGAAAGCTGGCGCGAGCAGGGCGGCTGCGATCAGCAACAGGGAGCCGCCAAGGGCGATCTGCGTGCGCCGTTCGCCGGCGAGGAAGAGCAGGAAGCCTTTCAGCCCCCGCAGTTCGGGACGTGGTGCCTGAGGCGCCGCACCGCTCTCCGCAACCCGGTACCCCAGGTCCTTCACCCGGGACTCGATCTGCTCACGGCTGGCGGAGCCCGTGGCTTCGAGCGTCTCTGTCGTGAAGTCGACGCGGACGGTGTCGATGCCGGGCACGGTACCCACGGCCTGCTCGATGGTGAGTGCGCAACTGCCGCAGTCCATCCCCTGGATCTTCAGGCGGATGGCAGGCGAGACGGTGCCATTCATCAGGTCAAACTCCTCGGGAACCCGGCAAATCTGGATCCTCTGGAGGCATGGTGCACCTTGAAGTCCTCTTCAAGGTCAAGGGTGGCCCGTGTCGGCCCCGGTCGGCTCAAGTCGGGCCAGGGCGGGCCACGAATTTCAGGCCTGGCGGCCCGCCAGTGCCTCGAACTCAGCCGAGCGGGGCAAGGCTGCGCAGGCCCGGGCGATGGCCTCCGGTGGCGCCACGATGCGGCGGTTTTGCGTGTCGAGCCAGGCGCCCCGGACCACCACCGTTGCACAGGGCACCCCGTCCCGGCGCCAGAGCCGGTGCCGGATGCGCCAGTGCTTCCAGTCCGGGGATCCCCCGGTGAACTCGAAGGACACGGTCACCGTGTCTCCGCCGCTGACCTCCCGCAGGTAATCGGCTTCCTCCCGGAAGATCACCGGGGATACGCCCAGTTCGCGGAAGGTGCCGCCGATCAAGCCCTCGGAGGCAAAGGCCGCCAGCCGGGCATGGGTTGCCCAGTCGAGGAACGCCGTGTGCCGGGCATGATCATTCGGATCCAGGTCCGCCCAGCGCACTTCGCAGGTGGTCGTGAACGGGGTCATCGGACCTCTCCGGCAGGACGGTGAGGCTAGCACGGCGACCACGGGTCCGAAAACGGCTAGTCCGGGCCTGCCCGCCGCGCATAATTGCCCCATGGACGAGGCCGCAAATACGACGGATGCCGGGTGCTTCTACAGTGCCTTCCTGGCCCACGACGCCCGCTTCGACGGCCGGGTCTTCGTCGGCGTTACGTCGACGCGTATCTACTGCAGGCCGGTGTGCCGGGTGCGCACTCCGAAACGGGCAAACTGCCGCTTCTTCAGCAACGCCGCCGCGGCCGAGCAGGCGGGTTTCCGCCCGTGTCTCCGGTGCCGGCCGGAACTCGCGCCGGGCCTGTCACTGGTGGACTCTCCGGGGGTGCTGGCGAGCCAGGCGGCGCGCCTCATTGAACAGCGGGCCAGCGACGGCGAGGACCTGTACCTGCCGGATGTCGCCCGCCGGCTCGGCGTGACGGACCGGCACCTGCGCCGCATCTTCCATGAAGCCCACGGCGTCTCGCCGCTGGACTTCCTCACAACGCGCCGCCTGCTGCTCGCGAAACAGTTGCTCACCGACACCGCTCTGCCGGTCACCCGGGTGGCACTGGCCAGCGGCTTCGCCAGCCTGCGGCGCTTCAACGCCGCGTTCCTGGCGAGTTACCGGCTCAGCCCCACGGCACTGCGCCGGCGGGGTGGGGGCGCGGCTGCCGGCGACCGGACGACGCTGCGTCTCGCCTACCGGCCACCGTGCGACATTGCGGGCCAGCTCCGCTTCCTGGCCGCGCGGGCGCTGCCCGGCGTCGAGGTGGTGAACGGGCTGACAATCCGGCGCACGGTGGCGCTCGTGCATCGGGGCCGGCCGCTGGCCGGCTGGTTGTCCATGACCTTCGTACCGGAACGCCACGAAGTCGCAGTGCAGGTGAGTCCCGCGCTGCTGCCGGCGCTGGGCCCGCTGCTGCAGCGGGTCCGCCAGGCGTTGGACCTGGACGCGGATCCGGCCCTGATCGATCCGGCTCTGTCGACGGTGCCTGTCCAGAGTGGACGCGCGTCGCCCCCCGGCATCCGGGTTCCCGGTTCCCTGGACGGTTTCGAAACGGCGGTGCGCGTCATCCTGGGCCAGCAGGTGACGGTGGCCGCCGCGCGCACGCTGACAATCCGCCTCGTGGAACGTTTCGGCGCGGTGATCCAGACACCCTTTCCGGATCTGCACCGGCTCTTCCCTGACGGGGGGACGATTGCGGCCGCCCGGCCCGATGCCATCGGCCGTCTCGGCATCGTGCGCCAGCGGGTTCGTGCCCTGCAGGTGGTTGCCGCGGCCGTGGCGGACGGGCGCGTCGTCCTTGACCGGGGCGCGCCGCTGGCGCCAACGCTGGAATTCCTGCGCGGCCTACCCGGTATCGGCGACTGGACGGCCGAACTCATCGCCATGCGGGCCCTTGCCTGGCCCGATGCGTTTCCAGCGAGCGACAGCGGCGTGTTGAAAGCGCTCGGCACGCGGAATGCGGCCCAGGCGCGGGCGCTGGCGGAAACCTGGCGGCCGTGGCGGTCCTACGCCGTCATGCGCCTGTGGCAGTCACTGGAGAAATGATCATGCACATTGCCGGCATCGTGGCGCAGGCTCGTCTCGATTCACCCTTGGGGCCGCTGACTGCGGTGGCCACGGACCGAGGCCTTGCAGGGCTGTGGTTCGACGGCCAGGCCCATCACCCCGGACGGCTGTCAGCGCCGGAAAATTCCCGGCACCCGGTGCTGCGCCAGGTGCAGCGGGAACTCGAGCACTACTGGCAGGATCCCCGCTCGCCCTTCACGGTGTCCCTGGACCTGCAGGGCACCGGCTTTCAGCGGCGCGTCTGGCGCGCCTTGCTGAAGATCCGGCCGGGCACCACCAGCACCTACGGAGCCATCGCCGCCCGGGCCGGTTCCCCGGCGGCGGCCCGGGGCGCCGGCGCCGCGCTTGGCCGGAACCCGGTGTCGATCATCGTCCCGTGCCACCGGGTGCTCGGCCGTGACGGCTCTCTCACCGGATACGCCGGTGGACTCGCACGCAAGCGCGCACTGCTGCGACTGGAGTCTGCCTCCTCAAGCTGAGGGGCGGTGCTCCAGCGCCAGGAAGAACTGCGCAAACAGGAAGGCGTTGTCCCCGTGGGCCGAGAACACGTGCCCTTCGGCCGTTTCCTCCACCTGCGGCTCGGCATGGGCCTCGCAGCCGGCTTCTGACGCGGCGATCGCGTGGAGCGCGGCGCCGATGCGCGGATCGTCACCCGGCACGAGCACGCTGTAGCCGTCCGTCTCGCGCCAGACATGGATGTGCCGGCCCCGGAGCACGTCGAGCGCATCGCCCTGTTCCAGTGAGGCGAGGTTGCAGCCCATGCGCTGCATGAGCGAGTTCAAGGAGGCGGCTTCGTCCTGGGGCGTACTGCTGTGGCCGCAGACGTGATCCACCAGCCGCCGGTAGAGCTGGCGGGCGCTGTCGGCGGCGGGCAGTTGCTCCGACATCTCCCGGAGGAACACCTCCAGCTCGTGCCGAAGCACCAGCAGTTCGGTCAGGCGCCGCTCGATTTCCAGGAAGCGGTCCTCGGCAATCTGTGCCACGTTGCTGGCTTGCCGGCCGCCCCTCCCGCCGGTGACCTCGCCCGCCTCGGCCCGGCCCGCCGCCAGGAATTGCCGGATGTCCTCCAGGGAGAAACCGAGCCGTTTTGCCCGGTTGATAAACAGCAGGGTCTTTTCTGCCTCGGGCCCGTACAGGCGGTAGCCCGCCGCGGTCCGGCCGGCTGGTACCAGTAATCCTTCCTTCTCGTAGTAGCGAAGGACGGAAGGGGCGACGCGGGCCCGTCCGGCCAGGGTGCCAATGGTGTAGCTGCGTTTGTTGGGGCTGGGCATGGGGGTCGCCGCTCCGATTGACCTTGAATGTGACTTGAAGGTCTATAGTAACTTCCAAATATCCAGATCATTACCCGGGAGCCCCTGCTCCCGGCAGCGCAGTACCAAGGAAATCATCATGCTCGGCATCGACAAGCGCCTGATCGTCAAGTCCACCAGCCAGTGGCTGATTGCCGGCATTGTCGCCGGCATTCTTGGCGTCCTGCTCAGCCTGGCTCTGTACACAGTGCTCGGCCTTGGCATCGACGGCCTGCTGAAGGGCGAGGCGGTCATCGAGCAGTACCTCCCCGTGCTCGTCGGATTGCTGGCCGCGAAACTTGCCGCCGGCTGGTTCTTCCGCTTTGCCCAGTACCGGGCCTCTTCCCAGACCAAGCTGTCCATCCGGGACATGGTCTACCAGCACGCGCTGCGGCTGGGGCCCGCGGTGCTGGACAAAAAGCGCACCGGCGAGCTCGTCAATATCGCCGTGGACGGCATGGACTGGATCGAGCTGTTCTACGGCGTGTACTTCATCCAGTTCGTGGTGGGCATGGCGACGCCGGTCGCGCTCTGTATCTACATCGGTGTGGTGGACTGGGTCGTGGGCCTGTCGCTCCTGGCGGCCATTCCCCTGACCCCGCTGTTCCTCGGCATCCTGTCGAAGCAGTTCCGCAGCGTCAGCGAGAAGTACGCCGATGTGAACAACCAGCAGAGTGCCGCCTTCCTGGATGCCCTGCAGGGCATGACCACGCTCAAGATGTTCAACCTCGGGGCCAAGCGCGGTGCCGAGATGTATGCCGCCAACGAGGAGCAGCGGGTCATCACGATGCGCCTGCTGTTCGTCAACCAGGTGATGATCCTGCTCGTCGATTTCGGTTTTGCGCTCGGCACCACGCTCGTCCTGACCATCGTCGCACTGCTGCGCATGGACGCCGGGTTCCTCACGGCGGGGCAGGTCGTGGCGTTGATTCTCGCCAGCGCCGAGTTCTCGAAGCCACTGAGCCTCATCGGCGAGTTCTTCTTCGCTGGCGCCATCGGCCGAGAGTTTGCCAACAAGATCATTGCCTTCCTTGGCGAAAAGCCGACGGTGGCCGAGGCGTCGACCGCCGTGGCGCCCGTCGCCAGGGGCAGTGGTGCCATCCGCTTCCGTGACGTCGTGTTCAGCTACCCGGGCACGGACAAGCCGGCCGTGGACCGCTTCTCACTGGATGTGCGTCCCGGCGAGACGGTCGCCCTGATCGGCCACAGCGGCTCCGGCAAGACCACGGTGGCTAACCTGGTCCTGCGGACCCTCGCGCCGTCGACGGGCACCATCGAGCTTGACGGCCATCCCGTCGAAAACGTGACGCTCGACTGGGTCCGCCAGCAGATCGCGCTGGTACCCCAGGATCCGTACCTGTTCTACGGCACGATCGCCGACAACCTGCGCCTCGCGAAGCCCGATGCAACAGACGAGGAGCTGATCGAAGCGGCCAGGGCCGCCAACATCTGGGACTTCATCGAGAAGAGTCCGTCTGGGCTCCAGACCCTGGTGGGCGAGCGGGGCCTGTCGCTGTCCGGCGGCCAGGTGCAGCGCGTGGCCATTGCCCGGGCGCTGCTGAAGAACGCTCCGATCATCGTCCTCGACGAGCCCACGTCCCAGATCGATCTGGAAACCGAGTCAGTCATTCACGAGGCCCTGGCTCGCCTGACGGCCAACCGCACGGTGTTGCTGATCGCGCACCGGCTCAAGACCGTGCAGACGGCTGACCGGATCGTCGTCATGGCCCACGGTCGGGTCATCGAGCAGGGCAGCCACGACGAGCTGATTGCCCGGAACGGCACTTACGCGCAGATGGTGGGTACCACGCGCACGATGGAAAGCGGCCACGCCGTGGCCGGAGGTGTGGCATGAGCACGCAGCAGAAGTCCCATTGGTCGACGATGTTCCGGCTCCTGGGCTTCATGAAGCCGCTGAACGGCACCATGGTGATTTCGATTACCGCCCGGACCGGCAAGTTGTGGGGTGCCACGATCCTGATCGCGGTGGCCGCGGCCTCGGTTGGCAAGTTCGTCGCCAACCCGACCAGTGCCGAACTCTGGTCGATCACGGGCTGGCTGGTGCTGGGCGCCTTCGGCCTGGGACTCGCCCACTACATCGAGCAGTTCACCGGCCACTACGTCGCGTTCCGGCTCCTCGCCATGCTCCGCAACGACTTCTACAAACGGCTCGAGCCGCTGGCGCCCGCCGGTATGGGAGCGCTGCGGACGGGCGACGCTATTTCCCGCGTGATCAACGACTGTGAGCGCGTGGAGCCCTTCTATGCCCACACGATCGCACCGGCCATCTGCGCGCTGATCGTCCCGGCCTCGCTGCTCGGCTGGCTCTACGCGATCCACCCGGCCTTTGCCTGGACGCTGCTGCCGTTTATGCTCTTCATGATCGTCGTCCTGCCCACGATGATTGCCGTCATCGGTGGCTCGGGAGATGCGGACTGGCGCCGCACCCAGGGTGAAGTGAACGCGTTCCTGACCGACAGCTTCCAGGGCCTGCGGGATACGCTCGCCTTCGGCGCCGGCCAGCGCCGCCGTGACGCGGCCTGGCGCATGGGCGAGGAACTCGGCCGTGGCCAGGAAAAACTCACCCGCGCTGATGCCTTCCAGCGCGGCGTCACCGAATTCATCGTGGCTGCTGCCGCCGTCGCGATGCTTATGGTGGGCCAGGATCTCGTGCAGTCGGGCGCCATCGAGGTGCTGCGGGACCTGCCGGCCGTTTTCGCCATCACCGTTACCAGTTTCGGCGCCGTGATCGGGCTGAACAACGTGATCAACGATTACCGGGTGTCCATCGTCTGCGCCGATCGCCTGTTCGAGTTGATGGACCAGGAGCCGGCGGTGCGGGACCGGTCCAGCGGCCCGCTGCCCGCCCCGCTCAAGCCCGCGCTGTCCTTCGACAACGTGCAGTTCAGCTACCAGCCCGGCAACGAGATTCTCCGTGGCATCAGCTTTGACCTGGCGCCGGGCGAGCACGTGGCGCTGGTGGGTACGAGCGGCGCCGGCAAGTCCACCATCGTGAACCTGCTGCTGCGCTTCTGGGACGCGACCGGTGGTGACATCCGCATCGGCGGCACGCCCATCGGCGATCTGCCCCTCGATGACCTGCGGAACCTCGTGGCCGTGGTCTCCCAGCGGAACTACGTGTTCAACACCACGATTGGCGACAACATCCGCATGGGCAAGCCGGACGCGAGCCAGGCCGAGATCGACCAGGCTGCCCGGCGGGCCAACCTGAAGACCTGGATCGACAGCCTGCCCGACGGCTACGACACGCCGGTCGGCGAGATGGGCTCGAAGATCTCCGGCGGCCAGCGCCAGCGGCTGGCCATTGCCCGGGCCCTGCTCAAGAACGCCCCGATCCTCGTACTCGACGAGGCGACGTCCAACCTCGATGTGGAGACGGAGCGCGAAGTGAACGCGGCGATCCGCGAGCTGCAGGCTGGCCGCACGACGCTGACGATCGCACATCGCCTGTCGACGGTCCAGAACGCGGACCGCATCCTGGTCCTGGAGCAGGGCCGCGTCGTGGAGCAGGGCCGTCACGCGCAGTTGCTGGCGAAGGGTGGCGTCTACGCACGGATCTTCGAGCTGCAGCTGGACGAGGTGGACGCCCTCCTCGACACCGGCGGCGCCCAGCCGGCCTGAACGAAAAGGGGATGTCCCCTTTTCAGCTGATTGCCGCGGCGGCGCGGCGCGCCTTGGCCCGCGCCTCGTCCAGCGTGGCGGCTCGGGCGAGCGTCACCCCCATGCGCCGCTTGCCGCGTACTTCCGGCTTCCCGAACAGGCGCAGCCCCGTGTCAGGCTCCGCGAGCGCGGCCTCCACATGGTGAAACTGCAGATTGGCGGTATCGCCCTCGATCAGCAGCGCGCAGGAGGCGGATGGGCCGTACTGGAGAATATGCGGGATCGGCAGGCCGAGTATCGCGCGCAGGTGCAGGGCGAACTCGGAGAGTTCCTGGGATATCAGGGTGACGAGGCCCGTGTCGTGGGGTCGTGGTGAGACCTCGCTGAACCAGACCCGGTCGCCTTTCACAAACAGCTCCACGCCGAAGAGGCCCCGGCCGCCGAGCTCACCGGTCACGGCCGCGGCGATGCGCCGTGCTTCCGTCAGCGCGAGCCCGCTCATGGCGTGGGGCTGCCAGGATTCCCGGTAGTCGCCGTCGATCTGCAGGTGGCCGATGGGCGCGCAATAGCTGGTGCCCCCTGCATGCCGGACCGTGAGCAGGGTGATCTCGTAATCGAAGTCTATGAAGCCCTCGATGATGACCCGGCCGGCGCCCGCCCGGCCGCCGGCCTGGGCGTAGTCCCAGGCTTCCTGGACGTCCTCTGGCTGCCGGACCGTGCTCTGGCCTTTCCCCGAACTCGACATTGCCGGCTTGACCACGCAAGGCGTGCCGATGGCGTCCACCGCCGCCCGGTACTCGTCCAGCGTGCTGGCGAAGCGGTACGGCGACGTCGCGAGGCCCAGCGTCTCGGCGGCCAGGCGGCGGATGCCTTCGCGGTCCATGGTGAGCTGCGCGGCCCGCGCCGTCGGGATCACGGTGAAGCCCTCTGCTTCGAGCGCTACCAGCTCCGCGGTGGCAATGGCCTCGATCTCCGGTACGACAAAGTGAGGCTGCTCCCGCTCGATGATGGCGCGCAGGGCCGCGGCGTCGAGCATGCTGACGACGTGGGAGCGGTGGGCCACCTGCATGGCCGTGGCGTTGGCGTAGCGGTCCACGGCGATCACCTCGATGCCGAGGCGCTGGGCTTCGATAGCCACTTCCTTGCCAAGCTCCCCGGAACCGAGCAGCAGGAGGCGGGTGGCATTCGGGGTGAGCGGCGTGCCAATGGTGGTCATGGGCGGCGCGGTCCCGGGCAGTCCGGCCGGGTTACAACATCGCGCCGGGAATAAGCGCGCTGCCCGACTGGGGCGGCAGCACCCGGTCCACGAAGGCGTCCATGGCGGCGGCGGTTTCAGTCGGCGCCTCTTCCTGTACGTAGTGTCCCGACGTCGGCACGAGCACCGCGGTGTTGAACGGCAGCTTTGCCCGCAGCTCCTCGAACTCGCCCCTGGGCTTGCCCCTGTCCTGCTGGCCCCAGACGATCAGCGACGGCACGGTCAGCCGGGGAAGCATGGGTACCTCGTCCGGGTCGTTGTACTGGCCCATCAGGTTGGTCATGCCCGACAGGTAGCCCTGGGTGCGGGACGTACGGCTCAGGTCGCGGACCACGTCGTCGGTAACGATGGACGGGTCGACGAAGGACCGGCGCAGGAAGTTGCTGCGGAACTCCGGGTCACCGAACAGCTTGGCCTGGATACGCGGTAACGGGAAAAACAGGTACTTGGCGATCGCGGGGACACCGCTGGTAATGATTCCCGGGTTCATCACGACGAGACCGACTACCTCCGGGGACTGGAGTGCCACGCGCAACGCGATAGCCCCGCCGAGCGAGTGGCCGCCGACCACGACTCTCTGCAGGTCCAGCGCCTTGATAAGGTCGCAGGCGATCTCCGCCTGGTGGGCGTTCCGGTAGTCGAAGGGGGCCGGCTTGTCCGACAGGCCGAAGCCCGGCATGTCGTAGGCCACAACGTAGTAACGGTTGGCCAGCAGCGGCGCCAGGCGCCGGAAACTCTGTAGCGAATTTGCAAAGCCATGAATGAGCAGGGCCGTGGGCTTGCCCGGCCCGGGCTCGCCCCAGGTCTGGTAGCGGATGTTGACGCCATCCACCAGGACGAACCGGTCGGCCGGACCAGCGAGATTGACGGCCGGGACCTCCTCGATACCGGTGGGCCAGTAGGCGTAGGCCACGAGGGCGAGCCAGGTGAGGACGAGGAGGCCCAGCAGGCCCCCAAGAATGCGCTTCAGCCATTTCATGGTCAGTGGAACCCGCTTGTCTGGTGCTTAAGAAGGCCGCGGGCGCATGCTAGCACCGTGGGTGCCGGCCATCGACAGGCGGCGCCTGCACCTGCTGGTCATGGCCGCTGGAGATTCATTGCATGAAACCGACCTTCGACTCGATCCGCGACTACATCCAGGCCCTGGAGGGGCGGGGCCGGGTACTGCATGTGGCGGCCATGGACCAGGACCAGTACGAGGTCACCGCCTTTGCCTACCGGCTGATCGAAAAGTTCGGGATCGAACAGGCGCCCGCCTTCATGGTGGACCGCATCAGGATCAACGGCCAGTGGATGGACGGGCCGCTGCTCGCCAACCCCTACGGCCGCTGGCCGGACGAGGCGGTGCTGTTCGGGGTGCCGGAGATCACGGCGGATTACCAGCAGATGTACCACGCCGTGCTGAAGGAGATGGAGAAGCGCCTCAACCCCTCGGGCGGCTGGCAGCGGATCCCGCCGGTGGAGATTGCCGCGGTCGCGGCACCCTGCAAGCAGGTCGTCCTCAAGGGCGACGCCGTGGACATCGAGAAGTTCGCGTGGCTGAAGAACAATCCTGCGGACGCCGGCCGCTATATCAACATCACCTCGGTGATCATGGACGATCCGGAATTCGGCAAGAACACCGGCACCTACCGGTGCCAGGTCAGGGACGGCAAACGGATCAGCGTGAATCCGGAGCCGAGCCAGCACGGCTGGCGGATCCTCACGGCGATGCGGAAGCGCGGCGACAGGGTGGCCAAGGTGGCCATCGCCGTGGGTGCCGATCCCTTCACCTTCTGTGCCAGCAGCACGAAGATGGCGGGCTTCCAGGAGGACGAGCTGGAGTTCGCCGGTGGCCTGCGGGGCCAGGCGCTGGAAGTGGTGAAGTGCGAGACCAGCCACATCCTCGTGCCCGCCCACGCGGAGATGATCATCGAGGGCGAGGTGCCGCTGGACGAGGGCCTGGACGAGGGGCCCTACGGCGAGATGTACGGGTACCAGGGCCCCATGAAGCCCAACAACTTCTTCATGAACATCCAGTGCATCACGCACCGGGAGAAGCCCTGGATTCTCAATTCCTTCACCGGGTTGACCTGCGACATGCCGCGGTCGCCGCAGATCGCGTCCAACTTCTTCATGTACCGGAAGCTGATTCCGAATCTCACTGGGCTGTATTCGCCGCGCGGCGCGAACGGGGTGATCGTGATCAGCATCGACAAGAAGCTGCCGGGAGAGGGTATGGCGGCAGGCCAGTACCTGGCGGCGAACATTGGCCTGAACAAGGTTGTGATCGTGGTGGACAAGGACATCAACATCCTGGAGCCCAGCCAGATACTGCACGCGCTGGGCGCGCGCTGGCAGCCGTCCGCCAGCCTGATGATTCCCCAGACCCAGATGATGATGCCGGACCCGAGCCGTCCCCACTGGGCGTTGTCGAGCAAGATGATCATCGACGCCACGCGCCAGCTGGAAGCGGAGGGCGGCCCCAAGAGCTGGGCGCCCCTGAACCGGGATCTCCTCGTGAAGGGCGCGCCGGACAGCTTTCCGCTCGTGGACTCGAAGTGGGCCGACTACCTCAAGGGCTGGTGAGAAAAGGGGACATCCCCTTTTCTCACCAGAGGGTGACGCGGTCGGCGGGGGGCAGGTACATCTTGTCCCCGGGGTCGACCCCGAACGCGGTGTAGAAAGCCGCGACGTTGGGCAACACGCCGCGTACCCGGTACTCATCCGGCGAGTGCGGGTCGCTGAGTAGCAGTGACTGGCGACGCTCCGGGCGATCCATGCCCCGGAACGCCAGCGCATAGCCTATAAACAGCCGCTGCGCACCGGTGAAGCCGCCGATCACCGGCGCCTCCCGCCCCTTGAGAGACAGCTGCCAGGCCCGGTAGGCCATCGTCAGCCCGGCCAGATCCGCGATGTTCTCGCCGAGCGTCAGCTGCCCGTTCACGCTGAAGTTCGGCAGCGGCCTGAAGCCGTCGTAGCGGGTCACGAGCTTTTGCGTCCGGGCCGCGTACTGGTCGGCATCTGCTCCGGTCCACCAGTCCCGCAGCCGGCCGTCGCCGTCGTACTTGCGGCCCTGGTCATCGAAGCCGTGGCTGATCTCGTGGCCGATGATCGCACCGATAGCACCGTAGTTTTGCGCGTCGTCGGCGGCAGGGTCGAAGAAAGGCGGCTGCAGGATGGCGGCCGGGAACGCGATCTCGTTGGCCGTCGGCTGGTAGTAGGCGTTGACGGTCTGGGGTGTCATCAGCCACTCGGTCGGATCCACCGGCTTCCGGATCCGGGCAGCGGCGTAGGCGTGGGCAAATGCCACGGTCTGGCGGAGATTGCCGACGAGATCGTCGGCGCGCACGTCCACGCCCGTGTAATCCTTCCAGTGCTCGGGGTAGCCGATCTTGCTGCGGAACTTCGCGAGCTTCTCCTGTGCCGCTTGCCGCGTGGCGGGGCTCATCCAGTCCAGGTTGTTGATGGACTGCCGGAAGGCCTCCGTGAGGTCGGCGATCATGCGATCCATGCGGACCTTCGATGAGGGCGGGAAGTAGCGCGCCACGTAGGCCTTGCCGACCAGGTCACCGAGCTCGCTGCTCGCCAGCTGCACGCCGCGCTTCCAGCGTGCCTTGTTAACCTGGATGCCTTTCAGGGTTCCGCCCTCGAAGGCAAAATCCTCGCCGGCGATGGCGGCCGTCAGGAACGGCGCGTAGTGTTTCAGTGTCTTGAAGCGCAGCCAGGTCTGCCAGTCTGCTACTGGCACGGAACGCACCAGAGGCCCCAGCGCCTCGAAGTAGTCCGTCTGCGCGACGACGAACTTGCCTGGCGGGTCGAGCGCTGCTGCCGAGAGGAACCGGGGCCAGTCGAAGCCCTGAAAGCGGCCAACGGCCGCCGGCAAGTCGACCTGGTTGCGATAGATCTTCTCGTCGTCGCGGTTCTGCACGGCAGACCAGTGTCGCTCGGCAATGCGTTTCTCCAGCGCGAGGACGGTGCGGGACGCGGCGGCGCCGTCTGCCCAGCCGGCCAGGCCGTAGAGTCTTTCGATGTGGGCCTGGTAAGCGGACAGGGCCGCCCGCAGTTCCGGGCGGTCATCCAGGTAGTAATCCCGGTTCGGCAGCCCGAGGCCGTCCTGCCAGAAGTAGGCCAGGTTGCGGGACGGGTCCGTGGCATCGGCATCCACGAACCACTGGACCGGCGTCTGGACGCCCGCTGCCATGGCCGTGCCGAAGTAGCCAATCACTTCATCGTGGGTGCGCAGGGCGTCGATGGCGGCCAGGTCCGGCGCCAGTGGCCCGACTCCGAGCGCCTCTACCCGCGGCTCGTCCATGAAGCTCGCGTAGAGCGCGCCGATCTTCTGCTCGTCGCTGCTGGCGGCTCCACCGCGCGCCGGAACTTGCGCCGCCGCCTCGATGAGTGCGCGCAGCTGCGCTTCCGTGCGCTCGGCAACGATCTGGAAACTCCCGTAGCCCGACTGGTCCGGCGGGATCCGGGTGCTGGCCAGCCATTTGCCATTCACATGCGTCCAGAAGTCGTCCTGGGGGCGGACCGTGCCATCAAGTTCAGCAGCATCGAAGCCTGGGCGAAGCGGCGGTGGCGCTGTCGCACAGGATGCTATGAGGGTGATGACAGCAAGGATCGGTAGCGTGGGGCGGCGCCGCGCCCGGGCAGGCTTGGTGGCATTCTTCATGGGGTGTCCGCAGGAGGCCTGCGGGAATGGTACCGTTTCCCGATGCGGCTATGGCTCGTCAGGACATTGGCGGCGCTGGTGGTCCTCGTGCTGGCCGGGGCGTTCCTGCTGTGGGCATGGGGTCTGCGCACCCCTGTGTATCCCCAGCCTTCGCTGACCGGCAAGGTGGAGGAGCGCCGCTTCGATTTCGGCGGCCTCTCCCGCTCGTTTCTCGTGTACGTCCCCGAGCGCCTGACCGACCCCGCTCCCGTCGTCCTCGTCCTGCATGGCGCCGGCAGCTCCCCAGCCCGGATGCGGAGCGACACGGCCTGGGCTTTCGAGGAGCTGGCGGACCGCGACGGCGCCCTGGTCGTCTACCCCGGCGCCTGGGAGGGGCAGTGGAATGACTGCCGCGCGACCGGCGAATTCGCAGCGAGGCAGCGCGGCCTGGACGACGTGGGCTTCCTGCGGGCGGTCGTGGCCCGTCTCGATGGGGATCCGGCCCTGAACGGCCGGCGGGTCGCCACCGGCCAGGTATTCGCCACCGGCCTGTCCAACGGGGGTCACATGGCACTGCGACTGGCCCTGGAGGCGCCGGATTTCGTGGCCGGCGTGGCGGCCATCGCGGCGAGCCTGCCGGCGCCCGGCAACTCCCTCTGCCAGCCCAGCGGCCGGGGCGTGCCAGTCCTGCTGCTGGACGGCGACGCCGACCCGATCAGCCCCTACGGGGGTGGCGAGATCTGGTCGCTCGGTCCGTTCAATCGCCGGGGCACCGTGCAGTCGGCCCTGGCGACCGCCGAGTACTTCAGCGGCCTCGCGGGCTTCTCCGAGCCGCCGTTCGAGCACCGCTACCCGGACACGGACCCGGCGGACGGCACGGTGGCGAGCCGCATGGTGTGGTCGGCCGGTGACCGCCCTGAAGTTGACCTGATCACGATTCATGGCGGGGGCCACACGATCCCCCATCCTGTGAAAACTATGCCGCGAATTCTTGGTCCAACCAGCCACGACGTGCCCGCCGCCGAGGAGATCTGGCGGTTTTTCCGCCGACAGGTACTTGTCGGCCGGGATCCAGACTAGCATTGAGCCTGCCTTGCATACTTTATTTACCGGATACTGATTGGGGAGTTAATAACAATGTCTGTAACGAAATACCTGCCGCGCTCCAGCCGGCCCGCCACCCTCGCCATGCTGGCCGCTGCCCTGTGCCTGCTGGCCACTGCCGCCCCTGCGGCGGATAAGAACGACGCCCCGGACAACTCGGGCCACGACATGAGCCAGATGGACCACTCCAGTCACGAGATGGACACGGGGCGTGACGCGGAGGGCCGCAGCCTCTATGGCATGAAGCACAAGATGGACGAGGCCATGACCAAGGAGTTGCGCGAGCGGGTGGCGCTCTACAAGAACTACAGCGACGCGGAGATCACCCTGTCGATGGACATGATGGGGCCGGAGTACGCCTGGTACATCAGCCCGGCTGACGTCAAGGGTGATCAGGGCGTACTGATACTGATGCACGGGTTCCGCGAGCAGGGCGACAAGATCTTCCGGGAGCAGGTTCAGCCCATTGGCAATATCTTCCCGACCGCCATGGGTGTCGGCATGGCCATGATGATGTCCCAGCACATCCAGGTGGCCCTCGACGAGCTTACGGCGGCCGGCGCCAAGAAAATTGCCGTGGTGCCAATCACCTCGTCAGCCACCAACGAATTGTACCGCCAGTGGCTGTACATCTTCGGCAAGCAGGCCAAGCCCGAGTTCGCCAGCGTGCCGAGGGTGAAGACCGCCGCGCAGCTCCTGTTCGTGCCGCCCCCTGGCGACGATCCGCTGGTTGCTGAGGCCCTGCTTGATCACGCGCTGGAGATCAGTAAGGACCCGAAGAAGGAAGTCGTCATCATCGCGGGCCATGGGCCGTCCTCAGCCGAGGACAACGCTGAGGAGCTGCGCGTGCTCGCCGGCCTGGCGAAGATCATCAAGACGGATGGTGGTTTCGCGGATGTGCGTGGCATGACCCTCCAGGACGATGCCCCGCCCGAGATCCGGGAAGCCAACGTGAAGAAGTTGCGGGAAGTCGTGGAAGCGGCCACGAAGAAGGGCCAGCGTGTGCTGGTGGTCACCAATCTCATCGGCGCCCGGACGGTGCAGGCCAAGCTTCGCAGCGACCTGAAGGGCCTCGCCTACGAGTTCAACCCGAAGGGCCTTGTCCAGCACCCGAACTTCATGAAGTGGATGGGCGAGGCAATCCGCCACCAGTTCGAGAAGAGCTGACCGCGAACGGCCGGCCCGCGCGGGGAGTTCAGGTCGAAGCGACGACCAGCAGCGGGCCGGCCGACACCACTACGCCGCCCGGCTGTTCCGCCGTGATGGCGAAGGCCCTGGGCGACCGGATCGGCAGCCTGGCGTGGATCGGGATGACGACCTCGCCGGTGGCGCTGACGTTGAACACGCCGCCGTCCACGGGGTGCGTGTCCCGCGACGGATCCACGATCCACAGCTGGTACTGGAGGCGTGCCGGGTCATTGACCGGCATGTTCGCCAGCCGGAGGTAGCCCTGCTGGCGGGACGGGCTCCACACCACGTCTCCGGTCACCCCCTCGTAGCCAGCGGCCGACGGCGCGGCCCAGGGCAGGGTGACCACGTCCGGGGCGCCAGCGAGCAGATCCGCCCTGGTGGTCGCGGCGCGCTCTGTTGCCGGGGCCGTGACCAGGGCTTCGTTCCGGACCAGCACGAGGGCAACCGCCAAGCCGGCTGCCAGGGCCCAGCCCAGCGTCCCGCCGAGGATCCCGAATGCGCCGCGACTTCTTCCCGGCACCGTTGCCCGGGCCGGGGCAGTGCTTCTGACTATCGCCGGGCCACGATTGCTGACCGCGACGGCTTTTCCCTGGCTGGCCAGGCGCTCCCTCAGTCCGGGGGGCATCGTGCCGGCAGCCGTCCGCAGGGAACGCGGGTCCCGGCGCAGGAAGGCAACCTGGGCGAGAGCCGCCACCTGGATGAGGCTGTTCCGGTCGACGCCGGCATGGCGCGCGAGCAGCTGCCGGATCTCGGAGGCGTCGCTGGTGTCGAGGGCGGCAGCGGCCTCGTCGGCCAGAAGTTCGTCCAGCCGCGCCATTTCATGAAGGTTGCCCGCGCTCATCCGAGCAGCTCCCCGGCGGAGTTACCTGGCGCCGGGATGTTCAGCTGGGCCCGGATATGGATCAGGCCCCTGCGTACCCGCGTCTTCACGGTGCCCAGCGGCAGCGACAGGCGCTCGGCAATTTCGCTGTGGCTATAGCCCTCGTAGAGCGACATGGCCAGCACCTTCTGGTGCTCGGGATCCATCTTCGCGAGCACGCGCTCGACGATGGTGACTTCCGTGTCGTCCTCGACGGTGGCTGGAACACCCGGATCAATGGGAGGCCCCTCATCGTCATCCATGGAGTCCATGGCCGGGCGGCGCCCGGCAGCGCGAATCTTGTCGATCAGGCGGCGCCGCGCGATTGTCGAAATGAAGGCCACTTCGCTGGCGATATTGCGGTCGTAGCGGCCCGCACTGCCCCAGATATCGATGAAGATGTCCTGGACGGCGTCTTCCGCGTCGGCCGCGTTGCGCAGGTAACGGCGGGCAAGCGACCACACCAGGTCGCCATAGCGATCCAGGCACTCGCTGACCGCTGCCGTATCGCCGGCTGCGATGCGCTCAAGTATCGACTGGGCGGTGGTCAATCGGGTCGTCGCACTGGCGGCGCCTCTGACAGTTCTCGTGACAGTAGCTGGGGCAGTACCGGGCAAGCCTCCGGGAGGATCAGGAAACGCCGGGGAAAACCCGTTGCCGCCGGAACCGACCGGAACCTGACCCCGCCGCCGGATGGACCGGTGTTGCGTGGCGGATTCGGTCACTACGACTGTCATCATACAACAGGCTCGATCATGTGCGGTCGCGCAGCGCGCAGCTGCCTCCTTGGAGGAACGGCGGCCGGGAATGATGTTTCCCGGCCGCCGCAGCACGCAGCGAGGCCCGTATGCCCGGCCTACTTCTTGGCCGGGGGAAGGACCACGGTATCGATCACGTGGATCACGCCGTTGCTGGCAGCCACGTCAGCCGTCGTCACCTTGGCCCCATTCACCGTCACGCCGGAGGCTGAAGCGACGATCGTCAGCTTGGAGCCCTCCAGGGTGGCCGGCGTCACGGTGCCCTTGAGGTCCGATGACATGACCTTCCCGGAGACTACGTGGTAGAGCAGGATGCCCTTCAGCTTTTCCTTGTTCGCGGGCTTCAGGAGGTCATCCAGCGTGCCGGCCGGGAGCTTGGCGAAGGCGGCGTCGGTGGGGGCGAACACCGTGAGGGGCCCTGGACCCTTCAGCGCTTCCACGAGGCCCGCAGCCTTGACGGCCGCGATGAGCGTGTTGAACGAGCCGGCGGCCGCGGCCGTCTCAACGATGTCGCCGGCACGCGCCGTTGGTGCAATGGCCAGGCTGACCATTGAGAGGGCGAAGAGGCCAGTGACGGCGCGCAGGCGACGAAGACCGGTAGGTTGGGATAGAGCAGTCATATTGTGAGTTCTCCTCGGATTGAGTTTCCAAACGGCGCCAGAGCAGTGCAGCGCCAGGGTTGTGAACCGCTCACGGGTTCAAGGGGACTCTTCGCGGTGGTTCCGGGCGCGGATTCAATACCGACGCCCGGTGACTGCAGGGAAGCGTGGCGCCGGTCACGAAAAAAAAGGGCCGGCTCCTTCCGGAGCCGGCCCCTCTTGGCGTCTTTGGGTGTTGGTGGTGCAGGTCGGCGTCAGCCGGCCTTCCACTCGCCACCCTGGAAACCGCAACCGATTTCCAGGCCGCCCGGGTCACCTTCGTAGTAGACGCGCTTGCCAGCGTCGCCCATGTCACACACGCCAACCTTGCCTTCGGTCGCGCAGTCACCGGCGCCATGGCTGGGAGCGCTGTTCTCGTCGGTCTTGCCGAGTTCCGCGCACTTCTCGGCGCTCGCCGGCGAATCACACACCTTGAAGGGGCCTGCGAACATATTCTTCTGCACGTAGTTGCAATGGCCGGCACCATCCTCGGCCGAGGCGGTCAGCGGGCCGATAGCCAGCAGCGCAACCGCTGCGATAAGTCGCGACTTCATGATTAGGGATCTCCTGCAGTCAGGTTGGCTTGCGAGAAACAAAGCGCGCCGATGATGGCACGCGTGTTGTGGGGAATCCATAGCCGAAAGTCCGGCTCACGGGACTTAGCTTGCCGTCCGCAGGCTGAACAGGCCTTGAATGGCGCTACCGGACCGCATCGAGGTACTTCTTTGGAAGCCCGTAAGCCACCAGATAGTCATCAATGGCAGTGGCGTTGAGCAACATATGGCCGCCTGCCGCGATGACTACAAACTGGCGGCCGTCGCGCTCATAGGTCATCGGGTTGGCATTGGCTGACGTGGGCAGCGGGGTGGACCAGAGCTGGGCCCCGGTCTCGGTGTCGAAAGCCCGCAGGCGCGCATCTCCCGTCGAACCGATGAACACGAGGCCTCCCGCGGTGACGATTGGCCCGCCTGCAATCGGCGCACCCCAATTCAGTGGCGGCACCGCGATACGGGCCAGCTTGTCGCTGGTGCCGAGTGGCACGCTCCAGCGGATCTCGCCGGCGGCCAGGTCGACACCGACCAGCGTGGCCCAGGGCGGACGTGTGCAGGGCATCCCGGTCGGGCCCAGCAGAAGCTGCTGCTCGATGGCCCAGGGTGTGCCCTCGATCATTTCGGGCGCGCCCCGCGCCGGTTCGAAGCCGTCGGCTGCTGGTGCGCGGTCCTGGAGCACACGGTCCCGGGGCACGAGCTTGAGGTAGCGGCCTACCTGCGCCAGGTTGGTGACGAGCAGGCTGCGCTCCGGATCCCAGGCGCTACTGCCCCGGTTCAGGCCACCGGCCGTGCCCGGGAACATGATCCAGCCCTTGTCGCTCGGCGGAGTGAAGATGTCCCCGTGACGGGCGCCCGCGATGAGATCGCTGCAACGTTTCTGATCCCAGAAGCTAAGGCCCCAGGCGTCGTCGGGCGACAGGTTGGTCTTCATCAGCGGCGGCGGCTTGACCGGAAATGGCTGGGTTGGCGCCAGGCTCTCCCCGGCGACGCCGTCCGTCGGCACCGGGCGCTCCTCCACTTGGAACAGCGGCTTCCCGGTGGCCCTGTCGAGTACAAAGACCAGCGCTTGCCCGGTGAGTACGACCACGGCCGGTACCCGCCTGCCGTCCCTGGGCACGTCGACCAGCAAGGGTTGCGACGGGGTCCGGTCCCACACGTCGTGGTGCACGGTCTGGAAGCTCCAGACGACCTGGCCTGTGCTGCCGCGGAGAGCCGCGATGGAACTGGCGTAGCGGTTGTCGCCGGGACGGGAGCCGCCGAACCAGCCGGGCGAGGCGCCGGAGGTGGGCACGAACACGAGGTCGCGCTTCTCGTCCACGGACAACAGGCTCGAGGCACTGCCGCCGCCAGTCGCGGCCATGCTTTCCGGGGTCCAGTCGGCGGACTGCGGGTCGTCCTTGCCGCGCGGAACCGGGTCGAAGCTCCAGCGGTACGCGCCGGTGCGCGCGTCGAAGGCCCGTAGCGCGCCGCCGTACCGGTTCTGCGTGTTGCTGCTATGGCCGATGACCAGCACGCCGTTCACGATCACCGGGGGCGCCTGGAACTGCACGTCCCACGGGTCGGCCGGCGCCGGCCGGCCAGCGGCGAACAGCGGGTTCACGTCCACCTGGCCATTCGTGCCAAAGTCCGCGCAGGGCTTGCCGTCGGCCGCATCGACCGCAACCAGGCGGCGGTCGCTGGTGCCTGCCAGGATGCGGTGGGCACAGTGCCGGGCGTCAGGTGCCGCCGTATCGCGCCAGTAGGTCACCCCGAGGCAGTTCAGCGGCCCGGGCGCCTTGCTCACCCTGATCTGCGGATCGAAGCTCCACCGCTCCTTGCCGGAAACCGGGTCCAGGGCAACCAGGCGATTGAAGGGCGTGCAGAGCACCAGGCTGCCGCCAGCGTCCTCCGGGAGCAGGATGGGTGTGGCGTGAAACCCGGAAAGTGGGCGGCGCTCGGGAAAGCGGGCGAAGTCCCCGTGCCGCCAGGTCCAGGCACGCTCCAGTCGCCACACGTTCCGGTGATCGATCTGGTCCAGGGGTGAATAGCGGGAACCGCCCGGGTCGCCACCGACCTGTGTCCAGCCCGCCGGGTCGGGGGTGGCCGCCGGCGCGCGCTTGCCGGGACCGGCCGCATGCCCGGGAGGCCCGGCGAGCAGGCAGATCGCCAGCAGCGCGAGCGTGCGCACTTTCAGGCAGGCCGCCAGTGGTCGTGGAAGGACACCCTGTGCATAAGCCGGTGACTCTGCCCGAAATCAAAGATGCCCCGGTGAATAGTGGAGTAGTTGTCCCAAAGCGCCAGTGATCGCGGCTCCCAGTGCCACCGGCACTGGAACTCGGGGCGGGTCTGGTGAGCAAACAGGAAATCGAGCACCGCACGGCTCTCCCGGTCGCTCATGCCGGTGATTTCCCGCGTCATGAGTTCGGAAACGAAGAGGAAGCGGCGGCCACTCTCCGGGTGCGTGCAGACCAGCGGATGCCCGGTGGGCTTGAGGAACTTGCGCATCTTGTCCAGCGCCTCGCCGCCCATGGAGTCGAAGATGCGCTGGAAGTTGCGCGCCACGTTGTCGTGGATCGCCGTGAGTGGCTCCACGAAGCGCTGCCAGTCCGGCGACAGTTCCTCGTAGGCGGCGCACATGTCCGCCCACACGGTGTCGCCGGCACCCTCGGGCACGTCCAGCGCGTAAAGCAGTGAGCCTCGCGTGGGCGTGGCCCTGAACGAGCTGTCGGCATGCCAGTTGATATCGTTGACGGGCCCGCTGTACAGGGCCGGATACTCCTGCACCCAGACCCCGGGATGACCCTCGAGGCTGCCCACGTACCCCTGCTCCTGGATATCCCCGAAGCGCTTGCCGAGCGCGAGGTGCTGTTCGGGCGTAAGGCTCTGGTCGCGGAAGAACAGCACCTGGTAACGGATCCAGGCCGCCCGCAGGTCAGAGAACAAGGCCTCTTCGGTCAGCGCGTCCGCGATCTGGACGCCGCTGACGAGGGCGCCGAAGGACCCGGTCATGGGCCGCGCCGTGAATTGACCGTAGCGCGTGCCGGGTATCGGTGTCCTGTTGCCGGGACCATTGGCCATCGAATTCGGACCTCGGAGGGGTGGAGGCAGGGTTTCGCAGCCTTGAGCCTAGCAAAACGACTCCGGAATGCCAGCGGCCGGAATACAATGAGGTGATAGCTCCGGGATTCCTGCGAAAGCATCCCGGCCTCAACTACAGAGAGATACGGAGTTCCCATGGCTACCGACCTGGTCAGAAACAGCGAAGTCGCAATCGCGGTCTTCGTCGACTTCGAGAACCTGGCGCTCGGCGTCCAGGACATGAAGGGCGGCCGGTTCGACATCGAACTCGTCCTGAAGCGCCTGCTGGAAAAAGGCCGCATCGTGGCCAAGCGCGCCTATTGTGACTGGACCCGCTATCGCCAGTTCATGCAGGAGTTCCACATGCAGGGATTCGAGATGATCGATATCCCGCAGACCAAAGTCAGCGGGAAGAACAGCGCCGACATCCGGATGGTCGTCGACGCTCTGGACATGTGCTATTCCAAGTCCCACATCGACACTTTCGTCCTGCTGACTGGCGACAGCGACTTCTCGCCGCTGGCGTCCAAGCTGAAGGAGAACGACAAGCGCGTGATTGGCTGCGGAGTCCGTAATTCCACGTCGGACCTCCTGGCCTCAAACTGCGACGAGTTCATCTTCTACGATGACCTGATCACGGTATCGAAGCGCCCCCGCACCCGGGCCAAGCCGTCCAAGAACACCGAGCAGGCGGATGCTCTCGACAAGGTGGCATCAACGGTGGAGTCCCTGTCCCAGGAGTACGACCCGCTCTGGGGGTCGCTCGTCAAGCAGACGGTTCGCCGGGTCTATCCCGGGTTCAACGAGAACGTCTACGGGTACCGCAGCTTCTCGGAACTGCTCGAGGACGCCGCCAAGCAGGGGATGCTGGAGCTGGAGTTCGACCAGCAGCGCGGCAACTACAAGGTGCGCGCCAAGGCGCGCTAGCGGCTGCTCCAGCGCGCCCTTACCGCAGAGCAGGCGTGCCCGAGGTCTTTGCCGGAGGCGGGTACGACGCCTGGGTGAGCCGGTACGTCGGCCGCGGGCCCGCCTTCTCGTAGTACTGCATCATCTGCGGCGCCAGCGCCGCCAGCGTGGCCTGCCGGTTACCGGGCGCCGGGTGAGTGCTGAGGAACTGGGGCGGACCGTTGCCGCCGGCCTTTGCCATCTTCTGCCAGAGGGTGGCCGCTGCTCGCGGGTCGTAGCCTGCCTTGGCCGCCAGTTCGATGCCGATCCGGTCCGCTTCTGTCTCCGAGGCCCGGCTGTTCGGCAGCGTGATGGCCAGGGCAGCCGCGGCCTGCGCGGCGGCCATGCCGGAGGCCGAGTCTGATGCGATGCCAACCGCCATGGCACCCAACTGGCTCGCCATAGCCACCGACATCCGCTCGGCCGTGTGATTGGCCAGCGCGTGACTGATCTCATGGCCCATCACCTGAGCGAGTTCGTCATCCGTCGGCCCTACCTTGTTGATGAGGCCGGTGTAGATCGCCATGCGTCCACCGGCCATGCACCAGGCATTCACCGTCTTGGGGTCATCGATGACCTGCACGCTCCATTCCCAAGCCTTGGTTTCAGGCCGCAGCAGAATGGCCTGGGCGATGAGCCGGCCGGTGATCGTATCCACCCGGTTGATGATCTTCGGGTCGGTGACCAGCTTCCCCTCGGAGTTGAGTTTCCCCATCGTCTGCAGGTACTCCTGCCGGGAAGCCGCTATCGCCTGCTTTTCCGAAACCAGCATCAACTGCTGACGGCCGGTGATGCTCGTGGTGCAGCCGCCCGCGAGGGTCGCAAGGAGGATCAGAGGCAGGGCAATTCTGTTCATGGCGCAATCTCCGCGAAATCCCTGTCGCTAGCGGAACCAGGGACTCGCTGGGTAACGGGCATGGTAGCGGCCATCGAGGCCAAACCAGCGGCCGGTTGGAAAAACGATCATCAGTGCCGCGACCACCCAGAGAGGCAGCAGCGACGCGTCATAGTAGCCCCCGATCCCGATCATGGTCATCAGCCAGAATGCCGCGACGCCGCCGGCCCGGGCGGCCAGGCCCAGGGTGAACGTCAGCGTCACCACAATGGTCGTGGCGACGAAGACCCAGGCAACCGGAATATAGAAGGGAATCGCGAACTTGCTGAGGAAGAGCGCGCCGAACGACGCGGGATCGAGTTCTGCGAGCCGTGCCTCGAATATCTGCTTTCCATAATCTGACCACAGCCAGCCTTTGGTTACCTTGTTGAGGCAGGAGCCGAGGAAGAACAGGGCCATGGCGTAGCGCAACAGCAGCACGAGGCTGATTCCCAGCGCCCGGAGAGGGGCAGTGCGGAACTCGGACAGGGTGAGGGGCCGAACGGCTGCTGCTACCTTCATTCCTGCTTTCCCTTTGTGCTCGAATCTGCAAACAGCTTGAGAAGTTCGCGGCCCTCCACGGGCTTCAGCACCCGGCAGACGCCGCGAACAGCGTCATCGGCGCCGTGCCAGTCCCCGGAGGCCTGGTCGATCCAGCTCTCCGGGAGATGGATGCGGCGCGCCACCAGGTCCGTGCGCGCCTCCGCGTTGCCCGCCACCGTGCGCTGGAGGCCCCCCGTCGGGCCCACGCGCTGCGTGTAGACCGTCAGCGGCCTGAAGTCCTCGGTGCGGGTATGGAACAGCTGGATCAGGAACTCCAAGACCGTGGCAAGTTGGGCCGCGATGCCCTTGGGTTCCAGTCTGTAGAGATCGAAGCCCGGATCGTACACGGCCGCGTTCGACGAACCGGCATCGCAGCGGATGAAGTCGTCGCAGGTCGTACATTTCGAATTGACGGGAATGAGCAGTTTCACGTCGGGCGGAGGCGTTCCGCATCCCGCGAGTATTCCCAGGAGAACAGTCAGCAGGATCCGGCGCATGGCTACTCCACTATGACTTGTTGCAACTGGCCGGTGGCGGACTGATACAGCAGAGGTGCGACCAGGATCCGGGGATAACGGCTCTGTAGCCGCGCAGCCTCTGCCGCGACGAAAGCGGCCGGGTCGTCCACTTCGAAGAGGTCGCTCCAGTGGTCGAAGTGCTGTTCGGCCGCCGGCCGCTCCCAGCCGGCGGCTTCGATCATCTGGACGACAAATTGCTCGCGGTGATTGCGGAGTCCAACCAGCCGGCAGTCGTCGTGTCCCACGATGGCGATAGCCGACACGCCGGCCACGCCGATAGCCCAGGAGACCTTAAAGGGATCCCGCTTGAGGCTGGCGCCCGCGGTATGCAGCGAGATGGCGAAGCCCTCCGGCACGCGCAGCGGGGCGGCCTGCTCAAGGCAGGTGGCGATCAGGATCCCGGGATGTGGATAGGTCCGGCCGGCGCTGCCGACCCCCTTGTAGGCACCATGGCCGAGGTTCTGGAAGCCCAGCAATTCCGCTACCGGCGTGCCACGGTAGGCGGGGAGGATATCGGTCTCGACGCGAACGGCGGTCAGGGCTATGGTCATGGGACGATCGGTTTCGCTGGCGTCGCTGGTTTTGGCCGCTTATTGAGCCGCGAATCGCCCTCAGGCGCAAGTTTCTCGAAGGTGTCCGTCGCGAGGCCGACACCCGCCTCCGAGAAGTAGTTGTAGGTGACATCGGCGCCAGCCGCGAGGATCGGGGCGCGCTCTTCGGGCCAGACATACGTCGCGCTGATGAGCCCCTTGTAGCCCCGCCGGCGCAGCTGTTCGCTGGCCTGGATCTTTGCCTCCGTGTCCGGCAGCGCCAGCATGATGGCGCGCACATTCTCGAGGTGCAGCCGGTGCCAGAGAAGCGGGTCTTCCGCATCCGCGTAGACCACCCGGCGGCCAGCAGCCAGGTGCCGCTCCACCTTGCCAAGATCACTGTCGAGCCCGACCACCTTGCGCCCGATTTCCCGCGAATGGTTGTAGGCACCAGTGCCCACGCGGCCCATGCCCACCACGACGACTTCGGCGCGGCCGAGGGAGATCGGCTCGTCGTCGGGATGCCGGCGATCGCGCTCGAAGTAGCGCAGAAAGCCCTCCAGCAGTGCAAAGATGTCGTGCGCGTAGCGGCTGAGTGGCGCCGCGATCGCGAACGATATGGCGACGGTGATGGCCATGGCCACCAGCCACTCGGCGGGGATCAGTCCGCGGCTGACGCCGGCGGCCATCACGATCAGGCCGAACTCGCTGAAGGTGGCCAGCGTCAGGCCCGCCAGAAACCCGGTCCGGGCAGACAGTCCAAAGACCAGGAGCAAGCCAAAGTAGAGGAGGAACTTGAGCGGTATCAGGGCTATGGGCAGCGCCGCGAGCCAGAGCGTGTGCCAGGTTGGCAGGCCGGTCAGCCCGATGCTGAGGAAGAAGCCGATGAGGAAGAATTCCTTGACGCCCCAGAGAGAGTCGCTGAGTTCGACCGCCCTGGGATGATTGGCCAGCAACATGCCGATCAGCAGTGCGCCGAGTTCCCCGGACAGTCCGATGGCCTCGAAACCATAACCACCCAGGCCCAGGGCAAGAGCGCAGCCCAGCAGGACCAGCAACTCGTCGTGACCGGCCAGGTCCAGCAGCTTCCGGATAATGGGCTGGGTGAGCGGCAGCAGCAGCGCGAGCGCGGCCGTCCAGGTCAGCGCCTTGTCGTCGGTGATGCCCAGCATCGCGACTGCAATGATGTCCTGCACGATGAGGATGCCGATGGCCACGCGGCCGTGGAAAGCGCGGATCTCCCGGCGCTCCTCCAGCACCTTGGCCGCCAGCACGGTGCTGGAGAAGGCCAGTGCACTGGCGACGACCAGTATCGGGCCGTAACCCGATCCGGCTCGCATAATCAGGAAGACCACGAGTGCGGCCACCCCGAACTGCAGCAGGGTGACTCCCCAGACCTCGGCCCGGATCAGGTTCTGGATCCGGAGCTTGAGTCCCACGGAGAACAGCAGCAGCAGGACCCCCAGGTGCGCGACCTCCGGAAGGGCCGCCACTCGCTCCACGCCGCTGGCGTTGAGGAGGAAGCCGGCCACGAGAAAGCCGATGAGCGGTGGCAACCTGAGCTGGCGGGCCAGCAGGCCAAGAACGAAGGCGGCAGCTATCCAGACGGCGAGCATAGGCAGGCATCTTGGCGCAATAGTCGCGAATGCAGAAGCCGCGGGGCAGAGTTTTCCGGATCGTCCTCGCCGGCCTTCCGTTTTCGAAGGCCTTTCCGGGCAATCTGGCGATGGCCCCGGAGCGTGCTCAGGCCAGTATCAGCTTGAAGCCTGCGATCGTCAGCACGACGGCCAGGAGTCGCTTGATGGCAACCGGCGCCAGGCGCCGGCTGCCCAGGTAGGAACCGATGGTCCCGCCGGTCACCGCAGCCGCGGCCAGCGCGAGCGCGAAGGCCGGGAACGAGCGCGTGGCGGCGATGTTGCCCGCCAGGCCCGACACCGAGTTGAGCAGGATGATCAGCGCGGAGACCGCGGCTGCGGAGCGCGTCCTCGCCCAGTGCATGAAGAGGAGCAGCGGGGTCAGGAAGATGCCGCCACCGGTTCCCGTGAGACCCGATAGCAGCCCGAGTCCAGCGCCGACGCCCAGGGCGACAGGCTTCGCGGGCAGGGACGGAGCGCGCTCTTCCGGTGGCCGGATGAAGAACTGGAACGCGGAAAACAGCAGGACAATGCCGACGATGACCTTGAACACGTGGCTGGGCAGGTTGAGGTAGCCCCCCAGGAAGGCCATGGGCGCCGACAGCAGTGCGAAGGGCCAGAAGAGCGGCCACGAGAAATGCCCGGCCCGCCAGAACTGCCAGGTCCCGATCGAGGCGACCAGGATGTTGAGCGCCAGGGCGATGGGCTTGATTTCCGCCGGTGCCAGGCTGAAGAGGGTCATGACCGCGATGTAGCCCGAGGCCCCGGCATGGCCGACGGAGGAGTACAGCACGGCGACGACAAAGACGGAGGCCGTCAGCGCCGCAAGCAGTTCGGGTGTCACGAGGGATGTCCTTTTCGGGTAGCGTTATATCGTGGCGGACATAACGCTAGCGGCATGACTTGGCAAGGTCAAGACACCGTCGATGAGGTTCATTTACCAGTACGGGTGCTTCTGGCCAGCAGCCGTGAGATAGCCCGCGCCTGCGGCGAGCGCGCGACCAGTCGGTCGAGCTCCTCGTAGGCAGCGACGACCCGCTCGCCCAGCGCGGTAACCTCGGCCCCGCCACCACCTCTCCCGCCCCGCCTCGCCGCCACGAGCGGCCCCTGGAAGAGGCCGTTCATTTCCTCAACCAGCAGCCAGGCGCGCCGGTAGGACATCCCGAACTGCTTGCCGGCTGCACTGATAGAGCGCGTTTCGCGTATGGCCCGGAGCAACGCGGCCTTCCCCGGCCCCATGCCAATGCCGCGTCCCACCAGGATCCGCACCTGGCACGTGATCTTCTGCTTCATTGAGCCGCTACTCCCTCGCTTTGCTTCAGGCTTTCATTCGTGTATTGTGCGCCGCGCTACACAAGCTTTCGTCCGGTCAGCTCGTTCATCAGAGCCTTTCGACCAACAGTCCTGGATCTTCCAGAAGGCCACCAAATATCCTGCCTCTACCGGACCAGAGGAATAGCCCGCTCCAAGGATTGGAACGGGTCTCTGCAGGCTGGAGAGGAAAACCTACTACATGTCATTTCAATCTCTCGGGTTGAAACCCGAACTCCTGCGCGCCGTAACCGAAAGCGGCTACGAGACGCCCACGCCTGTCCAGGCACGCGCCATCCCCGAAATCCTGGCGCGCCGTGACCTGCTGGCTGGCGCGCAGACGGGTACCGGCAAGACCGCCGGCTTCACCCTGCCAATCCTGCAGCTGCTGACCGCCCCGGGGGTCGAGCGGTTGCGCACGCCCCGCGTGCTCGTGCTCGTCCCGACCCGGGAACTCGCTGCGCAGGTGGCAGAAAGCGTCAAGACCTACGGCAAGTACGTGCCGATCGCGGTCACCTGCGTGTTTGGCGGGGTCGGGTTCAACCCGCAGGCCGACAGCCTGCGCCGTGGTACTGACATCGTGGTCGCGACGCCCGGCCGGCTGCTCGATCACGTCCAGCAGCGCACCATCGACCTCAGTCGCATCGAGATCCTCGTGCTCGACGAGGCCGACCGGATGCTCGACATGGGCTTCATCCGCGACATCCGCCGGATCCTGAAGCTCCTGCCCCCGAAACGGCAGAACCTGATGTTCTCGGCGACCTACTCCGACGACATCCGGGAGCTGGCTGGTGGCCTGCTGCACAACCCGGTGACCATTGAGGTGGCCCGCCGGAACGCGCCCATCGAGCTTGTTACCCAGCACGCTTTCGAGGTTCGCAAGGACGACAAGCGCCGACTGCTGTCCCACCTGATCCGGAACAGCGACTGGGGTCAGGTGCTGGTGTTCACCCGCACCAAGCACGGCGCCAACCGCTTGACCAAGCAGCTGGAGGACGACGGCATCAACGCCTCCGCGATCCATGGCAACAAGAGCCAGTCGGCGCGCACCAAGGCGCTGGCCGACTTCAAGGCCGGGAAGATCACCGCGCTGGTGGCGACAGAAGTCGCCGCGCGGGGTCTCGACATCAACCAGCTCCCCTGCGTCGTCAACTTCGAGCTGCCGAACGTGCCCGAGGACTACGTGCACCGCATCGGACGCACCGGCCGTGCCGGCGCCTCCGGGGTCGCGCTGTCCCTGGTCGCCGGCGAGGAGCGCGGCCTGCTGAAGGACATCGAGCGCCTGCTCGGGCGGCCCATCCAGCGGGCCCAGCTGCCGGCAATCTCCGACCCGCCGGTCCGCCAGGGCCGGCCGGCGGCGCCGGAGCCCCGCTATGTGGATCCCCGGGCTGCCAACCAGCGCACCGGCGGCCAGCGACCCGGTGGCCAGCGTGGCGAAGGCGGTCCGCGCAACGGCACGTCCAACGGCCACAACCAGCGGCGTGGTGGTGGCGGCCGGCCCGGCGGCTACTCGTCGCGCGGGTCTTCCAGTCGCTGATGCCAGCGGCCGCGCTTACGGCCGACAGCACTTGACCCTGCGAGCGCGCTCCGGCAGTTTCGGAGACTGATCAGCAGCAGGCGTGTTCTTGCCCATGAAGCGTTTCGGCACGTTCGCGGCAATATTCTCCGGGCTGGCTCTGCTCCTGCCCGGGCTTGCCGTCGGTGCCGACGAAGCCGCCCGGGAATCACTCCTGGCTGACCGCTTCGCCTGTGGAGCATTGAAGGCCCTGGACCTCGGCGAGGCTGTCGGTGCCGGCGTCCGCTTAGCGGAAGCCGGGGTGCTGCCAGCGGCCGGGGACCAGCCCGAACTCTGCCGGGTAAACGGCGTGATCGAGCCCCAGGTGGGTTTCGAGGTGCGCATGCCGGTGAAGGGCTGGAACGGCAAGCTGCTAGTCACGGGGTGCTCGAATCTCTGCGGCATCCTCGAGATCGAGGGCATGGAAGATGCGCTGGCGCGGGGGTATGCCGCGGTCACCACCGACATGGGGCACCGGACGGGTGACACCGCCGACGCCCGCTGGGCCTGGAACAGCCCAGCCCTGGAACTCGACTTCGGCCATCGGGCCACCCATGTCACCACGCTCGCCGCCAAGCAGATCGTTGCCAACTACTACGGCGACGGCCCCGGATATTCCTACTTCCGTGGTTGCTCGACGGGTGGACGGCAGGCGCTGGTCGCCGCCGAGCGCTACCCGGAGGACTTCGACGGCATTATCGCCGGCGCCCCTTTCAACCAGTCCCTGTCCGTGCCCCAGATGGCCTGGGCGGTCGCCGCCAATACGGACACCCGGGGCGAACCCGTGCTCCGGCGCGCGGAGTTCGAGTTGCTTGGCAAGGCGGCCCTCGACGCTTGTGATGCTCTGGATGGCCAGGTGGATGGCCAGGTGGATGGCCAGGTGGATGGCGTCATCGGCGAGCCGGAAGCCTGCAAGTTCCGACCGGACAGCCTGCGGTGCACCGCGCCCGGTGACGTGCCCGGTGACGTGCCCGGTGACGTGGCTGGCAAGCAAGCGCGCGGCGCCTGCCTGACCAACGCCCAGATCGAGGCCGCCAAGCGCATCTACGCCGGGCCCCGCACCAGTGCGGGCAAGGCCTGGTCCTCCGGGGGAGCCCCGGTCGGCAGCGAGTTCACCTGGGCAAGTTCCCTGCTGGCTGCCGGGGGAAAGCCGGCGTATTTCCAGGCCATCGTGCAGAACTGGTTGCAGTACCTCGCCTATGACCCCGACCCGCCGCTGCCCCAGGCAGGCACGACGACGCACCGGACGGTGGACTTCGACGCCGGCCCCGCGCAGTTCGCGGCGACTGACGCGGTGTCCGGTTTCCGGCCCCGCCTGGAGCGCTACCGTGATCTGGGCGGCCGCCTGCTTATCTATCACGGCTGGGCAGACCAGAGCCTGATGCCTGCCCACACGCTCGATTACTGGCGCGAACTCACGCAGCGTATGGGCGCGGGCAAGGTCGACGAGTTCGCGCGGCTCTTCATGGTGCCCGGCATGCTCCACTGCGGCAGCGGGCCCGGCGCGGCGGAGATTGACTATCTGACGGCGCTGGAGCGCTGGGTCGAGAAGGGTGAGGCCCCTGCCAGCCTCCTCGCGCAGAAAGTGAAGAACGCGCAACCGACCTCGGTTCGTCAGCCACGATTCCCGCTGCCGTCCCGCACGGTGGAATACACGTGGCCCGTGTCTCCGTATCAGTCACCCATTAACTGATGCTGGCCCTGATTCTGGCGCCGGCAGCCATTTCGACTAGACTTCCCGGACCCCGATCCCTGCCCCGGAACATACCCTCATGAACATACGCGCCCGCTGGCTTGCAGCTATCGTTCTACCCCTCATCGCCGTCACGGTGCCGGCGTCTGCCGCCGGTGTGCGTGATCCCGGCAGTCCCACGATCCTGATCACCGGCTCGAATCGCGGGGTTGGCCTGGCACTCACCGAGGAGTACGCGTCAAAGGGCTGGAACGTCATCGCCACCTGCCGTACGCCCCGGAAGGCCGCAGAACTCAAGGCGCTGGCGGCCGCCAACCCGAAGATCCTGATCGAGGAACTGGACGTTACGCAGCCCCGCCAGATCAAGCGGATTGCCGCCAGGTACCGCGGTGTGCCCATCGACGTCCTGTTCAATAACGCCGGGTGGCTCGGGACGCCTCTCGAGAACCAGCAGTTCGGCAACTTCGACCAGAAACTGTTCGATGAGGTCATGGAGACCAATGTGCTCGGTCCGTTGCAATTGTCGGAAGCGCTCGTGGCGAACGTCGAGGCCAGCCAGCAGAAGAAGATCATCGGCATGACCAGCGGACTCGGCTCGTTGACGCTAATGGGCAGGATGTCGCGCTTCTATTACTACCAGATGAGCAAGGCAGCGCTGAACATGGGGATGCGCGCGATGCGCAACGACCTGCAGGGCCGCGGCATCATCGTCGCGCTGGTCGCGCCGGGCATGGTCGAGACCGACATGCTGGAAGACTCGGGCTACTCCGGCAAGGCGCTGAAACCTGCCGAGAGCGCCGCCGGGCTGTACAAGCTCGTCGCCGAACTGACGATCCAGGACAAGGGCCTGCCGGTCAACGTCGACGGCAAGGTGATCCCCTGGTAGGACCGGAACCCTGAGCGTCTCCCGCCGCCAGGTTCTCCTTGGCACGGTCGGCCTCGCCGGGGCCGGCCTCGTGCTGTACTGGTCGCGGCCGGATCCCCGCGATGCTCCCTTGTCCGCGGACGCGCCGGGCCTCAAGCCCAATGCCTGGTTGCAGGTCCGGCCGGACGGCGCCGTCGTCCTCCAGGTCGACAAGATCGAACTGGGTCAGGGCGTGATGACGGGTTACGTCACGCTGCTGGCCGAGGAGCTGGACGTGCCGCCGGAGCGGATCACGGCGCAGATCGCCCCGGTCCACCCCCTGTTCCAGGACCCCGTTCAGCTGACCGGCGAAAGCCGGAGCATGGTCGACCGGTGGCTGCCCATCCGCGAGACCGGCGCCCGCGCGCGCCAGATGCTGCTGGCTGCGGCGGCTCAGCGCTGGCAGGTAGACGCGGGCACGCTGGCGACCAGTGGCGCCGGCACAGTCGTCGACGCCAGCGGCCGGGAGCTCGGCTACGGCGAACTGGCTGTCGAGGCAGCGAAGGTTGCGGTTCCCGCGCAGGTGGAACTGCGCCAGCCGGAGCAGTACCGCTGGATCGGGGGAGCGGTGGCGCGTCCGGATATCCCGGCCAAGGTCCGGGGGGGCGTGGCCTACGGCATCGATACGCAGCTGCCCGGACTGAAGGTGGCGGTGATACGCCGGCCACCGCGCCTGCAGGCTGCGCTGCGCACTTACGTTGCCAGCGCGGCACGGCAGGTCGCCGGCGTGACGGATATCTTCGCGATCCATAGCGGCATCGTCGTGGTGGCCGACAACTTCTGGACGGCACGGCAGGCGGCCAAGGTCATCGACGCGGACTGGGAGCCTGGCCCGCTGGCGGGCGTCAGCAGTGCGTCGATCCGCACGGAGCAGGGCCGGCAGCTGGATGCGCAGTCCGGACACCGGGTCCGGGACGATGGTTCCGCGGCGGCGACCCTCGACAGCGCGGCCAGCGTGGTGGAGGCCGAGTACTGGGTTCCTTACCTCGCGCACGCGACGATGGAGCCGATGAATGCCACGGTCTGGATCCGGGACGGCCGCTGCGAGGCCTGGGTGCCGACCCAGTCGCCAGACATAGCCCGCCAGCTGATCTGCGACGTCACCGGCCTGCCGCGCGCCGCCGTTACCGTCCACGCGACCTGGTGCGGCGGCGGCTTCGGGCGCCGCGCGATCATGGACTACCTCACGGAAGCCGCCGAAATCGCCCGCCGTGTACCGGGCCCGGTCAAGCTGGTCTGGACGCGGGAGGACGACATGCGCCACGGCCAGTTCCGCGAGGCGACCTTGCACCGGCTACGAGGCGCGGTGGATGAAGCGGGGCGGCCGGTCGCCTGGGAGCACCGGCTGGTCGCGGCCAGCCTGAACCGCCTGATCTTCCCGCTGACGACAGCCCTATTTGCGCCGGAGTGGGTGCCGAAAGCGGTGGTGCGCGGCGTCTCCGCGGTGACGGTGCCCGTCTTCGACCGGCTCATGGGCTCCTTCGCGGCCCGGGATGGCGCCGGCAGCATGGCCTACGCGATTCCGAACGTGCGCATCGATCTTGCCGAGTGGAATCCCGGGGTGCCCACGTCGATCTGGCGCTCAGTCGCGCACTCCTACACGGGCTTCGTGATCGAGAGTTTCATTGACGAGCTGGCGAGCAAGGCCGGCCAGGATCCCGCGGAGTTCCGCGCGCGGCAACTGGCGGACTCGCCGCGGCACCTGGCCGTGCTGGCGTTGGTCCTCGACAAGAGCGGGTGGCGGAGCACGCCTGCCGACGGCCGCTACCGCGGGCTCGCGATCCACGAGGCCTTTGGCACCGTCGTCGCCCAGGTGGCCCAGGTCTCGGTCGCTGCCGACCGGTCTATCCGGGTGCACCGGGTCACCTGCGCGGTGGACTGCGGGACGGCCATCAACCCCGACATCGTCCGCCAGCAGATGGAGGGCGGCATACTCTTCGGGCTGTCGGCCGCGCTCTACGGGGAAATCACCATCGAGGACGGCGCCGTGCAGGAGAGCAACTTCCACGATTACCGGCTGCTGCGTCTCGCGGATGCCCCGGACATCGACGTGCACATCGTGCCGAGCCGCGCTGCACCGAGTGGCGTCGGCGAACCGGGCGTGCCGCCGATCGCCCCGGCCGTGGCCAATGCGGTGTACGCCGCCACCGGAGAGCGGCTGCGGACGCTGCCACTGCGCCTTACAGGCTCCTGACCAGCAGTACCGCCGCGCTGACGGTCGAGAGCAGCAGCACGGTCAGCCGGGAGTAGCCCCGGTCGAGAAGCCTCGTTAGCGGCGCCGCAATCAGGTAGCCCAGCACGTAGCCTGGCACCAGCAAGAGGGCAAGGATTGCCTGGTGCAGGCCGAACCGGCCGACCGCAGCCAGGAACGCAAGGATCACCACCGACGACGCGGCATAGACGAAGGCGAGTGTTGGTCGCAGCTGCGGTCCTTCCCGGTGCTGGTACAGGAGGGCGATCGGTGGCGCGCCGACGCCGCTGGAGGCGCCCATGATGCCCGCGATCAGGCCAACCGACGCCAGGCTGCGGCGGTTGAAGGGAATGCGCACGCCGCTCGCGGTGACCGCCACGGTGAGCAGTATCACGACGGCGAACGCGATGCCCACCCGCGACGGCGGGATCGAGGCGAGGGTCACGGCGCCGATCGTGCAGCCCGCCAGCAGCCCGGGGATGATCGGTTTGAGTTCGCCGTAGGCAATGTGCCGGCGCCCGCTCCAGGCCATCGGCAGTGACAGCGCCATGCTGGCCATGACAGCCGGAGCCGGGATCAGGTCCAGGTCGATGAGTGCCAGCAATGGCACGATGAGGATGCCGGTGCCCATGCCCGTGGCAGCCTGCAGTACGGCCCCGACGACGATGACGCCGGTGGCCATGGCGAGACCCGCTGGACCCAGTGCTCCGAACACGGCGCTGATCACTCGCCGCGGACGAGGATGAAGCTGGCGCCCTCGCCCGGGCTCTCGTTCCGTACCGCGAAGGCGATGCCTGCTGGCAGCATTGCCGTGTCACCATCGTGCGCGGTCGCGCTGTGGCCGGGATCGCGGCCCCACGACAAGCGGATCCGGCCAGACAGCACCCGGATCAGGGCAGGCGGGGTGTTCACGCCGACCCCGGCCCAGTTCGCACCTGGCAGCAGGGTCACGAACTCGGACAAGCCGCTGCCCGTCCCGGTCGGGAGGTGCGTGATTTCCGCCAGGAGACTCGCTGCGGTTGGCAGGGCGAGGTCGTCCGGATCCGCGGGCCCCCGGATAACCGTTACGCCATCAGTGAGTTCGCCGGACGCCGTGACCATGGTCCGGAGTATCGCACGCGAGCGACAGCGCCCCGGCGCTACTGGTCCGGCGCTGCTGGCCGGGCCTACTGCCCGGAGTCGTCCCGGATGCCATAGACCCCGACCCCGAGCCGGTTGAGGCTGCGCTTGCCGGCATCATCGGCGGGCGGCACTTCCTGCCGGGACAGCCACTCGTCCACGCGCTCAAGGAAGGCCTGGCCTTCCAGCTCGATGAAGGCCTCGAAGCGGCGAACATCGGTGTTGTGGACGCGGGTGTTGATGGCCCGGCCCGCAAAGCGGGAAGGCTCGCTCTCCGGCTTGCGGAGGTTGAAGCTCACGGTGGTCCCGAGATCCGCGAGCATTGACCCACCGCGCAGTACCGCCTCGGGGTCCATCTGCAACGGCATGTAGTAGCGCTTCTGGACGCGCAACTCGCCCGACGGCAGCTCGGTGACCGCCCCGACGCGCACCAGTTCACGGCGCATGGTGACGGGGGCCAGGTCCCCGCCATAGCGCTTGCAGAGGTCGGTAAAACCGGGCGCTGCGGTCGCTGAGCCATTGCCCTCGTAGAGAAGGTCACGGGGCTGCCCGGAGGACGCCAGGAAATCCGCGTCGAGATACCAGCCGGTCAGCACGCGCGTCGCCCCGTTCATGCGCTCGGTATCAGGCTGCGGCCCTGCCTCGAGCTGACCGCGCAGTCGCCGGACTTCGCGGCGGCTCAAGCCGGTCATGATGGCCACCCGGGACATGTTGGTGGGCCGGCCGTGCAGGCCGAATTCGTCAGTGGCAACCTCGACCAGGGCGGACTTGCACACTTCGCTTGCTTCCCGCCAGGTCACTCCGCTGCGCAGAAGAATGCTGAAAACCGGGCGTACGGCGGCTCTCAGGGCTGCCAGCGCGGCGCTCTTGAGTGTGTTGCTCACATTCGCTCTGTCACTTCCTCAGGGAGAGCCCCACTCACCACCGCTAAAGGTCTTGGTGGTGGCCTTCCACGCCGGATACGACTTCGGCCTGTGACAGCCGGAAGTGGTGCAGTCCTTGGTGTTGCTCGTGCTCTCGTGGTTCTTCGTCTTGACCGGAGCCGAGGTCTCCGTTTGCCCGGTGTAGTGGCAGTAGACGCACTTGCTGCCGACGACCGGGAAGGCGTGATCGTACCCGATGATCTTGGCGCCCGTGTTGGTTCCGTGACAGGTCGCGCAGGTCAGCCCCGACTTTGCGGCATCGATGACCGGGTGAGGCGCCGTGATATTGGGCCAGGTCTTGCCGCTCGGCGGGGTGAGAACGACGGTTGACGGTACGGCGGAGGCGCCGGTCCACTTCTGGCCGGGGAAGGCGTGACAGCTCTTGCAGTCGGCAAGCCCTGGCATCGAATGGTTGAAGGCCGAGGCCCCGGCGGCCGGCTTGGTGACGGTGTGGCAGGTCGTGCAGTTCGCCGGTACGGGACTGTGACTGTAATTGCCGCCGGACCAGTCCGTCTGGGTCACGCTCCGGACCTTGTGGCAGGCAACGCAGTCGCCGGAGACCTGGCTGTGCAGGTAGTCGTTCTGGTAGGTCTTGCCATCCGTCGATGTGCCGGCCGTGCGGACCGCCGCCGACGGCTTGTCGGAGATATGGCAGCTTGCGCAGGTCGTCGGTTTCGGTACGTGGGTGAAGTTGCCGCCCGTCCAGTCGGTCTTGCTCGGGCTCTTCGGCGCGTGGCAGCTGATGCAGTCGCCGGCGGCCTTGGTCCGGTGGAGCGTATCGGCCGGCCGCCGGTACTCGTGGCAGGTGGCGCAGGCCGTGATTGTGCTGGTGTGCGTGAACGTTCCACCCGTCCAGTCGGTCTTGGACGGGCTCCTGTTGGCATGGCAGGTCACGCAGTCGCCCGAGCCGCCGAGCGCGTGATCAAAGACGGGCGACCCCGCCGGCCCCACCGGGCGCTGGTTCAGGTGGCAGACGGTGCACTGCCCCGGATTCGGGCTGTGCGAGTAGAGGCCGCCGGACCAGACGCCGCCCGGATCCAGGTGGCAGGTCTTGCAGTCGGTCGTCGCCAGCAGCGAATGGACGAACTTGTTCGGCTTTGTCGGGAAGCCGGGCCAGGGGACGTTGATGGCCGCCGCGGGGCGCTTGGCCGCATGGCAGCTGTCGCAGCGGGTCGCTGGCGCGAGCGTGGCGTGATCGAAACCGGCCACGGCACCGGTCCAGGTGACCCCGGGGTTCTGGTGGCAGGCGGCGCATTCGCCCAGTCCGCCCTTGGAGTGGTCGAAGCCGCTGCTGGTGACTGTCGCCGGGCGCCGCCCGAGGTGACAGTCGATACAGGTTGCAGGCGCCGGGTTGTGCGAGAACGAGCCGCCCCGCCAGTCGACTTGGGTGGCGCTCTTCACGGCATGACAGGCCTTGCAATCACCAAGGCCCGCGATCGCGTGGTCGAAGGGTGGTGATCCAACGGGGCCGGTGGGGCGGTCCCCGGTGTGGCAGTCCTTGCAGGACGCGGGTGCCGGGCTGTGGGAGAAGGTGCCGCCGGACCAGTCCGTCTGGGTCGTGCTCTTGGGCAGGTGGCAGCTGACGCAGTCACCGGTGCCGCCATTGGCGTGATCAAAGGCCGGCGTGCCGACAGGCCCGACCGGACGGATGCCGAGATGGCAGTCGATGCAATTCGTGGGGGCGGGACTGTGACTGAAACTGCCGCCGGTCCAGTCGGTCTTCGTGGCGCTGAAGACCAGGTGACAGCTCTTGCAGTCGCCCGTGCCTGCGACGGCGTGATTGAAGGGCGGCGTCCCCACCGGGCCGTTTGGCCGGGTGCCGGCGTGGCAGTCAATGCACTTCGCTGGTGCTGGCGAGTGCGAGAAGAAGCCGTCGCTCCAGCGGATTCCCGGGCTGTGGTGGCAGCCCGAACAGTCCCCGCTGCCGCCGGCATCGTGCGAGAAGCCGTTGACGATGGTGGTCGGGCGCTGTGCCGAATGACATTCGGCGCAGCTGGCGGGATTGGGCTCGTGAGCGTAGGTGCCGCCGGTCCAGGTAACGCCCGCACCGACTGTGTGACAGTCGACGCAATCCCCCACGCCAGCGTAGGAGTGGAGCATCTGGTTGACGAGGGCGGCGGGCCGGGCCGTCGAGTGGCAGTCGAGGCACGAGGCCGGCGTGGGTGAGTGGGTGAACGTGGTGAATATTCGCCAGGTAGCCCCTCCGGCGGTATGGCACTGGCCGCAGTCCGCACCACCGCCGTGGATCAGCGGGGCGCCAGTTGTCGCATCAATGATCGGCGCAGGCCGGTCCTGGTCGTGGCAATTGAGGCAGCTGATACCGGCAAACGGGGTGTGGTCCGGGATACCGCGCTCAGGCTGGGCGCGGACGGGCTGGGGAGACGGCGGCTGCGAGCAGCCGCTGAGGGCCAGGACGACCAGCGCCAGGGCAGCAACAGTCCACCTTGTCATCAGCGTCTCCTGGCCGGTTTGTCCAGCCGACGTGGTCATCGCGGGAGTAACTCGACGATCCTGGACTCGTTCGCCATCATAGCGAGGTCCCGCGCCGTCCGGTGATCGACGTTAACCAGCTTCGGGTTGGCGCCCGCTGCCAGTAGCACCTTGACGGTGTCGTCACGGCCCTGGGTCGCCGCGACCATCAACGCGGTGTTGCCGGCGTCATTGCGCAGGTTGGCATCGGCCTTGGCCGCCAGCAGCTTGCGCACCACGTTGGAGTGGCCGGCCGTGGATGCGGCGATAAGGGCAGTGTTGCCGTCGCGGCTGCGGGTATCAGTGGTCACGCCGAGACGGAGCAGTTCCGCCACCGTGGCCTGGTCCCCGCGCCGGGCGGCGGCGATGAGTGGCGTCTCGCTGCTGCTGTCGCCCGTCCCGAGAGCGGCGCCATAGGCGGCGAGCGGTTCGAGGAACCTTGACTGGCCCGCCTGGGCGGCTGTCCAGGCGGCGGAACGCCCCTTTTCGTCCCGGGCGTTCGGATCGGCGCCGGCGTCGAGCAGGGTGCGCAGTATCGCCGGTGACCCGAGCCCCGATGCCCTGATCAGCGGTGTGACGCCGCCGGGCCCAGCCTCATCGGCCCGCGCGCCAGCGAGCAGCAATTCACTGACGACAGCCTCGTGGCCGCCGGCCACGGCGAGCAACAGCGCGTTCTGCCCGTTGCGGTCCCGGTCCCCGGGGCGGGCGCCACGCTGGATCAGGAGGTCGGCAATATCCGCATATCCCCGGGCCGCCGCATTCATGAGCGGACTGGTCCGGTCTGCCGCGACAGTATTGGGGTTTGCGCCTTTCTGCAGAAGCAGCGCCACGACCTGCCGATGACCGCGCTCAGCGGCCCGGTTGAGGGCGGTCGCGCCTTCGCCATCGCGGGCGTCGAGGTCAGTCCCGGAGGCGATGATCTTCTCCACCAGCTCAGCGTTGCCCCGCCAGGCGGCGTAGATCAGTGGTGTTGCCCCTGGCAGGACGGCTGCCGAATTTGCTGCGCTGGCGACGGTGGGTGCAGTTGGCGCGAACGTCGGCAGGCCGTCCTTTGCACCACGGCTGGCGAGGAGCCGGGCGACGTCCGGGTGATTGCGCTCGCGGGCGGCGGTGAGGGCGGTCCACTGCCTGCTGTCGGCCTGGTTCACTTGCGCACCGCCATCCAGCAGTGCCTTCACCGCCTCGACATGGCCGGCCGCGGCGGCGATTATCAGCGGAGGATTTCCGTGCCCATCGGGCTTGTCGAGCGTTGCGCCGGACTTGATCAGGCTGCCCAGCGCGTCGAGGTCGCTGGTCTGTGCAGCCATGTGCAGGGCGCTGCTGCCCGTGTCATCGACCTTGTCGGGGGCGGCGCCGGCGGCCAGCAGGACGGCAACGGTGTTCGTACGCAGCCCGTTTACCGCTTCCATCAGAGCGGTGCGACCGTGCACGTCCGCCGCATTGACGTCGGCAGATGCGGTGAGCAGGGCGCGCACCGCCGCCACGTCGCCCCGCTGCGCGGCCCGGCGCAAGGCTTCCGGATCCGCCGGCCTCGGGGCGGTGGCCTCGGCCTTGAGGTTCTTCACCCGAAGAGCCGCTCGGGAATTGCCGGCCGCCGCCGCGCGCTCATACCAGGTGCGCGCCGCCGCGGGATCCTTGGTCACGCCCGAGCCGTTCTCCAGCATCTGGGCGTAGTTGTACTGTGCCCAGGCGTCGCCGCTCGTTGCCACGTCCAGCATCAATGCGGCCGAGCGGGTGGCATCTTTCGGCACGCCGGTTCCGGCACCGTAGAGCATGGCGAGCTGGTACCTGGCCTGCATGTCGCCCTGATCGGCAAGCACTGTGTAGATATGTGCCGCGGTGCTGAAGTCCCGCACGCGCACGGCCGCGCGCGCTTGTTCCAGCGTCTGGGCATGAACCGAGCCGGCGAAGGCAAGCGTGCAGGCAGCGGCAACCTGATAGAAACGATTCATCAGGCGGACCCGTACTTGGTCTCGACTTTGACGCCGATCGAGTTGAGAAAGGCCGTGGGCAGCACGCCCCCGGCGCTGATGATCACGGCATCGTTCTCGATCGCGATTTCGCTCTCCTGCAGCCGCAGTACCACCTTGTCCTGCTCGATGCCGACAACCTCGGACTTCAGCATTATTTTCACCTTGCCGGCTTCGGCGGCCGCCTGCAGGCGCTCGCGGTTTGCCGGCTTCACGCGACTGAATGCCTCGGACCGGTAGGAGAGGGCGACCGTGGAGCCCGGAACCTGGCTGATGGCCGTGGCAGCCTCCAGGGCGCTGTCACCGCCGCCGACGACCAGCACCTGGCGGTTGCTGTACTGTTCGGGCTCGATGAGCTTGTACGTGACCTTCGTCAGGTCTTCCCCCGGCACCCCGAGTTGGCGTGGCGTGCCCCGGCGGCCGATGGCGAGCAGTACGTTGCGGGCCCTGATCTCGCGGGCAGTGGTTTTCACAAGGAAGGAATTCCCCTCCGGCGTTACGGTTTCCACCCGCTCGTTGAAACTGATGGGCAGGCGGGTATCCCGCTGCACCTTCTGCCAGTAGGCAAGGAGCTCCTCCTTGCTCGTGTTGCCGAAGTTCACCTTGCCAACCAGGGGCAGCTGTGCGGTCCCGGCCATGACCAGCTTGCCCCGCGGGTAATGGGCCACCATCCCGCCGAATGAATCCTGTTCGACCGCGATGAAGCTGAGCTTCTTCTCCATGGCCGCGAGGGCGGCTGAGAAGCCGGCTGGCCCCACCCCGACAATAAGGACGTCCACAACGGAGCCCTGCTGTGGCCCGCGATTTCGGGAAATGTAGTCAATTGCCTGCCGGCCCTGCTCTATGGCGTTGCGGATCAGGCCCATTCCGCCCAGTTCGCCGGCGATGTAGATGCCAGGCACGTTGGTCTGGAAGTCCGGGCCGACTTCGGGGATGTCCATGCCACGGCGCTCGGTGCCGAACACAAGTGTGATCGCGCCGACCGGGCAGGCCGTGCGGCAGGCGCCGTGGCCGATGCAGTCGCTCGGTGAAATCAGTTCGGCCTTGCCCCGGATCATGCCGAGTACCTGGTGGCCCGGCATCTCCGGGCAGGCATTGATGCACGACTTGCAGCCGATGCAGATATTCGGGTCGATGACCGGGTGAATGGCTGGAGGCTCGATCATGCCGGAGGCGCGTGCGGATGCGAGAATCGCGGCACTCCGTCGATGGAGGCGTGCCTGGACGTAGCTCCACGTCGCGACGATCACTGCCGCGGGCACGAAGTAGGCCAGGATCGCTATCGAATCGTTCATTTGGACCTGGTGCACGCCGGCCGGTTGCCGGCTGGCGCATTGAAAACCCCGAGGCATTCTCCCGGTCCTGACGATGGACGGTTGTGCGCCCGTTCACAGTGACAACCAGAGGCGACCGTTAAGGTTATGCCCGGGTTGCGGCGCCTTCTGGCGATTTGACATAAACCGACGCTGCCGGGTGAAATGGCATCGAGTTGTGCTTAAGATGCACAACTGCGAGCCAATGTGCAAACGGCGGCGTGCAACTGGGCAACGGGGAGACTACGGGTGAGCGGAGTATCGGCAGCCGCGCGCGTCGCGGCGACGGGCACGGGCGAGCGGCCGCTGGAGATGCTGCGCTCCTTCTATGCTCGCTACGGGGCGCTGCTCGGCTACCTGATCGCGGCGCTGGCGATCTACGTGGGGTGGCTTGGCCGCGACCAGCGCAATATTCACGCTGAGTACGGTCTGGGCTATGCCCTCGGCATTCTCGGTGGCTCCCTGATGCTGATCCTCCTCCTCTACTCTGTGAGAAAGCGGGTTCGCTGGCTGGCACGCTTTGGCGAAACAAGGCACTGGTTTCGCATTCACATGATGCTGGGCATCATTGGCCCCGTGCTCATCCTCTATCACTGCAACTTCGAGCTCGGCGACCTCAATTCAAACGTCGCGCTCTACTGCACCCTTCTGGTGGCCGGGAGCGGCGTCCTGGGGCGCTACCTGTACGCCGGCATCCACCACGGACTCTACGGGAGCAAGGTCACGCTCCAGGAGATGTCGGGAGAACTCGAAAAATCCCTCGCCGGGGGGCGGGCGAGCGCGTTGATCCAGCCAATCCGGGAGGAACTCGTTGCTCTCGACCGCCGGGTGCTCGCACCGTCGGCCACCTTCGCGGACAGCATCGTCAGGCACGTGGCCGTTGCCTGGCAGAGCCGTCTCGTATACAGGCGGCTTCTGTCCCGGGCCCGTCGCGAACTCATGACCAAGTCGATGACGTCACCGATCGTTGACCAGCACGCCGACCGCCTCGAGGTGGCCATACGCCGGTACCTGCGTGAGCATCTCCGCCAGGTGCGCCACGTTGCCCGCTTCAATGCCTTCGAGCGGCTCTTCTCGCTGTGGCACGTGGTGCACGTGCCGTTCTTCCTGATGATGATCTTCTCGGGATTGTTCCACGTCTTCGCGGTGCACCTGTACTGAGTCGGATGCGAGCATGGCGCGGTTAAACAGTTCCCGCCTGGCCGCCCTGATCATCCTGCTGGTCACCGGCAGCTTCCCGCTGACCGCTGGCGCCGCCGACTGGGAGAGCCTCGTGATGCCGGGCCCGGTGATCGCCGGTCACGCGGACATCGAAAAGGACTGCAGGAAGTGCCATGTTCCCTTTGCGCGGGACGACCAGCGCAAGCGCTGTCTCGACTGCCACGGCAAGGTGGCCGCCGACATCGACAAGAAGACGGGCTTCCACTGGCGATCCGAGCCTGCCAGGACCGGCCAGTGCCGTAACTGCCACACTGACCACGAAGGCCGCGGCGCGGACATCGTCCGCCTGACTCCCCAGACCTTCAACCACGCGTTGACCGACTTCGCCCTCGAGGGGGCTCACAAGAAGGTCTCGTGCGCCGACTGCCACGCGCCGAAGGTCAAGCACCGCGATGCGCCCGTGACCTGCATCGGCTGCCACACGGAGCAGGACGTCCACAAGAAGGCGCTGGGAGAGGACTGTGCCTCCTGTCACAACGTGGCGTCCTGGAAGGAAACGAAGTTCGATCATGCCAAGGCTACGGACAATCGCTACCCCCTGACTGGCGCTCACACGAAGGTCGATTGCGGCCTGTGCCATGCGGGCCAGCGCTACAAGGAGACGCCGAAGGCCTGCGTCGCCTGTCACCGTATCGATGACGCGCACCAGGGCCAGCGCGGCACGGCGTGCGAGGGCTGTCACGAGACCAAGGCGTGGAAAGAGCAGAAGTTCGATCACCTCAGGAAGACAGGCTTCGCACTGACTGCGGGCCATGGCGGGTTGGCCTGCCAGGCCTGTCACACTGGCAACGACTTCAAGAAGACGGCGGGCAAGGCGTGCGTCGATTGCCACCGCAGTGACGACACGCACCACGGCCGGAACGGGCCCGAGTGCAAGAACTGCCACACCACCAAGGCCTGGGACGAGGTGAAATTCGACCACGCGAAGGAGACGAAGTTTCCCCTGAAGGGTGCGCACGCGGACCTCAGTTGCGTGGCTTGTCACAAGGGGGCCGCGAAGACCGAGAAACTCGAGATGACGTGCGTGGCGTGCCATCGCGCGAACGACCCCCACAAGGAGTCCCTCGGAACCGACTGCGCCGCCTGTCACGGCGAGGTCAGTTGGCTCGCTGACGTCCGCTTCGACCATGACCTGACCGGCTTCCCGCTGTCCGGCCTGCATGCCACGACGGCCTGCGAGTCCTGCCACGTGGACAAGAAGTTCAAGGGCACCAAGTCGGCCTGCATCGACTGCCACCGGCCGGATGACGTGCACAAGGGGGCTCTTGGCGAGAAGTGCGCGGAGTGCCACACTCCGAATGACTGGCGCATCTGGACCTTTGACCACAACACACAGACGGAATTCCGCCTCACCGGTGCCCACGCGGACCTTCGTTGTGTTGCCTGCCACGTCCGGCCGCCCGGGGAGGGGCGGGCAATGGCGAAGGACTGCGGCAGTTGTCATCGCCGCGATGACATTCACAGCGGCCAGTTCGGCACCGACTGTGCCCGCTGCCACAATACCCGCAGCTTCTCGGGTGCCAGGAGGAGGACGCCGTGACCGCGAGGGGAATCATCTGCCGTGCGACTCTGGCCCTGGCACTGGCGGCTGTGCTGGTTCTTGGCGCCGTGCTGCCCACCGTGGCAAGCGCCCAGTCGGCCTTCGACACCTCGTTTGATCACTTCACGACGGGCTGGCCGCTGGAGGGGTCGCACCGGACCGTCGACTGTGCGTCCTGCCACGTGGGCGGGATCTTCCAGGGCACGCCGCGGACCTGCGTCGCCTGCCACTCGAGGGCGGGCCTCGTCAGGGCAACCGCGCCACCGCTCAACCACATCCGCACCACCGACGAGTGCGATGCCTGCCACCGGGAAACGAGCTGGAACTACGTCCGGCGCGTTGATCACACGACGGTAATCGGAACGTGCTTCAGCTGCCACAACGGGCAGGTCGCGACCGGCAAGTCCCCCAGGCATATTCCGACGAGCAGCGACTGCGACGTGTGCCACAGCACCCGCGCCTGGTCCCCGGCCAACTGATCGCATGGGCAAGTACAGCCCACTTGGTGGCGCAGCCCTGTTGGCTTTCGCAACCAGTATCGCCGTTGCGGCACCCGGCGCCATCGTCTCGGCATTGATCTCCAAGTCTGGCGATGCCGCCAATATCGAGATTCGCTTTGCGTGTCCGGCCCGCCTCCTGGGCCAGTCGACGCTCAGCGCCCGGTCCGTCACCGAAATCACCCTGGCGCGACTGGACGGATGCCCCGGGTCAGCGGATGCCGTGAGCGACGCGACGCGCCCACCGGGCCGCGAACTGGCCGCCCTGGACGAGATCGAATACAGCGCGCGCGTGGGGTCCGATGCGACCCTGCGCCTGCGGTTCAACCGGCCGGTCCTCGTCACGGTCGACCAAGCTGGCGACCTCCGGGGCCTCAGGGTGCATGTCGAGACTTCCCCGGGGTCCACGCCGATGGTTGCCCCGGACGAGGGCAGCAAACGACCGCCATTCGCAGGCGCCGCACCGGCGCTCACGCCGGAGCAGAGGGCCCGCGCCGAGGAACGCGCGCGCCAGGCGATGCAGCCAAGGGCGGAAAAGTCGCCACCGCCGCCCGACTATGTGCTTAATCTGCGTTCGTCCACCAAGCCCATCGACCTTGGGGCCGAGACCGCCGCCCTGGCCCAGCACAGCGACGTGGTGTACGTGGCTGACATCGACGTGGACGAGCAGGTTTGGCACCGCCTGCGGCTTGGCTTCTTTGCGACCGAGGCCGCAGCGGACGCCGCCCTTGCCGTCCTCCGTCCCCGTTACCCGGATGCCTGGGTGACGAGGGTCGGTGAGTCGGAACGCCTGTCTGCACGGGCGGACAGCGTGGCCGGCGCGCCGGCGCAGCCTGGTCCAGTGGCTGCGGGGCAGGCGTCGCCAATCGTCGGGGACGCGCAGGTGACGGAGGCGCTCGCACAGGCGCGTGCTGCCATCATCGACCAGGACTATTCGCGGGCCATCCAGCTGGCGACGCGGCTGCTGGCGGGGCCGCCGCGGGCCGAGTCCGCGGAAGCCCGTGAGTTGCTCGGCCTGGCGCGGGAGCGCAACGGGGAGCCCGCGGAGGCGGTCGCCCAGTATCGCCGTTACCTAATTGACTACCCGGGCACCGAGGGCGCCACCCGCGTTGGCCAGCGGCTGGCGGCGCTGACGACTGCTCGCGACAAGCCGCGCGAGAGCATCCGGGGCGGGAACACCGGCGCACGCGACAGCGCCTGGGACGTCTACGGTGGAATCTCGCAGTTCTACCGGCTCGACTCCATCGACTTTGGCGGAGAGGCCGGCAAGGTGGATCAGTCCGCCCTGTACTCCGATGCGGAGCTGGTCGTCCGGCACACCGGCGAGCGCTTCGACTTCGGCTCGCGGGCGACCGTCGGGTACATCTACGACTTGTCCAGCGGCGAGCCCTCTCCCGGCAGCGAGTCCCGTATCTACAATCTGTACGCCGACCTGAGCGACCGGGACCTGGGCCTGTCCACGCGCATCGGTCGCCAGACGCTGCGCAACCAGGGCGTCCTTGGGCGCTTCGACGGGGCCATCGTTTCCTGGCAACTGGCGCCGTCCTACCGGCTGAACGTGCTCGGGGGCTTCCCCGTCTACAGCTACGACCAGTCGATCGACACGAGCAGGACCTTCTACGGTGCCAGCGTTGACGTGCTGAACCTGCTCGACCTGTTTGACCTGAACGTCTTCGTCAATATCCAGGACGTGGACGGCGTGAATGACCGCGAGGCCGTGGGCGCCGAGTTCCGGTACTTCGGGGGCAACAAGTCACTGATCACCACCGTCGACTACGACTTCGGCTACAAGGAGCTGAACAGCGTGGTCGTGCTGGGCAACTGGACGTTTGCCGACCGGACGACGATCAACGGCCGGTTCGACTGGCGTAACAGTCCCTACCTGACGACGGAGAACGCCCTGGTCGGCCAGTCCGCAACGAGCATCCAGGACCTGCTGCTGAGCTACACGGAAGGCGAGATCCGCCAGCTGGCGCTGGACCGTTCCGGGGCCATGCAGAGCGTCGCGCTCGGCGTGGCCCGGCCACTGTCTGAGCGCTTCCAGGTCAGCGCCGATGTCACGGCCTCCCAGTACGATGCGACGCCGGATTCCGGCGGCGTACGCGACACCCCGGGTTCAGGGACGCTCGTGTATTCCTACCTGAGCCTCATTGGCACCAGCCTGTTTCGCGAAGGGGACGTCTCGATCCTCGGGCTCCGCTACTCCGATGGCGGCCCGTCGAAGTCGACGGCACTGTTTCTTGACACCCGCTTCCCCGTGACCCAGGACCTGCGGCTGAACCCGCGTGTGCTGCTGTCACGCCGGGAAATCACCACGGACAACGCCACCGAGCTGCTCGTCCGGCCAGGCATGCGGGTGCTTTACCGGATGTCGCGCCACTTCCGCGTCGAGCTTGAGGCGGGCGGCGAATTCGGCCGCCATGAAAATGGTGGTGAGTCCAACAACTCGACGGGCTACTACACCTACCTGGGCTACAACGCGGACTTCTGACATGAAAGCCAGGGCAAGCAGACAAGTTTGGGTGGGGCAGGGACGACGCTGGTCCGCGCTGGCCATGGTCGTCGGCCTCCTCCTGGCATCCTGTGGTACCGGCGCCCCCAACCGGCGCGCTGCGGAGTACCTGGACGAGGGGACCAGCGCGACGATAGCCCGCGTCGATGAGCCGGTCACTTTCTTCAGCGACGACCCGGCGCGGGCAGCCAACGCCCGGGACTACATCCAGGCCGCGCCTCTACTGGTCAACCAACTCGGCAAGCGCAGCTGGTGGCTGTGGCTCGGCCTGTGGAGCACCATCGACCGGGGCGTGATTGGCGCGGCAGCCGAGCCCGGAGGGCTGGCGAAAGTCGTGCTGCTCGTGGATGGGGAGCCGATGGAGCTCGACGCCGGCGCCGGCGTGGACAGCGTTCCGGGCGTCAGCCAGCGGCCCTATTCGACACCCGTTGCCACGGCCAAAAACGTCTACCTGCCACTGACCGGCAGCCAGCTGGCCAGGCTCGGCCGGGCTTCCAGCATCGCCATTCGTACGGACATGGCCAGCGGCGACGTGCGTGTCTGGCAGCCCTGGAGTAGCACGGGAAGATTCAGCGATTTCACGGCGCTCGCGGTTCCCGGCTCCGCTCCCTGATTTACACTCTCCGGAATCCCAGATTCCGGAGCTGTTGCCATGAAGTCCCAAGCCGCCATCGCCCTGAGTGCCGGCCAGCCGCTGGTCGTGGACACGGTGGAGGTTGATGGCCCGCGGGCGGGCGAGGTGCTGGTAGAGATCCGCGCCACGGGCGTCTGCCATACCGACGAGTTCACGCTGTCCGGCAAGGACCCCGAGGGCCTTTTTCCCTGCATCCTGGGCCACGAGGGTGCCGGCCTGGTCGTGGATCTCGGCCCGGGCGTCACGTCGCTGAAGAAGGGCGACCACGTCATCCCGCTGTACACGCCCGAGTGCCGCCAGTGCAAGTTCTGCCTGTCGGGCAAGACCAACCTCTGCCAGGCGATCCGGGAAACCCAGGGCCGGGGTGTCATGCCGGATGGTACCAGCCGCTTCCGCGTCGGCGGCAGGGAGGTGCTTCACTACATGGGCACCTCCACGTTTTCGAACTACACGGTCCTGCCGGAGATTGCCCTGGCGAAGATCCGGGAGGACGCGCCCTTCGACAAGGTCTGCTACATCGGGTGTGGCGTCACCACGGGTATCGGTGCGGTCATCAACACCGCGCAGGTGGAGCCGGGCGCCAACGTGGCCGTATTTGGCCTGGGCGGCATCGGGCTCAATGTGCTGCAGGGTGCGCGGCTCGTTGGCGCCGACAAGATCATCGGCGTGGATAGCAACGCGGCGAAGCGCGCGCTGGCCGAGTCCTTCGGCATGACTCACTTCATCAATCCCAACGACTGCGACAACGTTGTTCAGGAGATCATCCGGCTCACCGGGGGCGGCGTGGACTACAGTTTCGAGTGCATCGGCAACGTTGAGGTCATGCGCCAGGCGCTCGAGTGCTGCCACAAGGGTTGGGGTGAAAGCATCATCATCGGCGTGGCGCCCGCGGGCGCCGAAATCAGCACACGCCCGTTCCAGCTGGTGACCGGCCGGGTGTGGCGCGGTTCGGCTTTCGGCGGCGCAAAGGGGCGTCGCGACGTGCCGAAGATCGTCGACTGGTACATGGACGGCAAGATCCGCATCGACGAGATGATCACCCACACGATGCCGCTGAAGGACATCAACCGCGCGTTCGACCTGATGCACTCGGGCGAGTCCATCCGGAGCGTCGTGACCTTCTAGCGCCTATATAAACCCGATGCGCTTTCGCCGCCGGCGTAACCGCAGTTCCCGGTACAGCGCGGAACTTGCAAGCGTGATACCGCTCGGCCACACGAGGAGGTCCTGGCTGCGATCCAGGGCCACGCGGCGGAATTCCCGCAGGTCACGCAGGGGCTCGAGCGACCAGGGAGCCAGCTGGTCCTCCAGGTCCACGGCGCCTTCGGTGCCGTCGGCGTAGGCAAGCCACAGCTGGTAGCGTTCCAGGGGCCAGGCAGCAATCAGTCGCGGCTTCATTGCCCGGCATCCTGCGCCGTGCGCGCTGGTGGCAACAAGCCGCTAATCTGGTGGAAGCGACGGCTTTACCGGAGTGCAATCGTGCCGCCGCACGCCGCACGCCGCACTCCATGGCCCGCGGCAGCCCGGGCGGGGATCCCTTTCGCCTACCGTGCGGCACGGTGTGCGGCGAAAGGGACCCCGCCCACGCTGCCGCTGCGGCGGAATTGAGGGATGTTCCCATTTGGGCGCTGCACCCGAGCGGCCAGTGGCGGGTGCCTCGCCCGCGACA